>JBBQXS010000009.1:0-113026 GCA_038209365.1 Acidimicrobiia bacterium
GAGATCGACACCCCCCAGGCGAAAGTCGTCGAGCTGACAGATTTGTAGGGGCGAGGGGCGTGTGTGGGGTGGGGTGTTTTGGACCCCCCCCCCGCCCCCAAACCGCCCCGCCAACCACGGGGTTGAGGGGGTGGGGGCGGAGGTGGGGGTTGGGGGGTTTTGGGGGGTGAAAAACCCCCCCCCCACCCACGCCCCTCGCCCCTACAAATCTGTCAGCTCGACGACTTTCGCCTGGGGGGTGTCGATCTCGCCGACGGGGAGGAAGTAACGCCAGAACACCATGCCGAACGGGCGGCCCTCGGTGTCGAGCCAGTTCGCCACACCCGGATCGCGGTGCGCGATGACCATACGGAACGAGCCGTCGGCATCGACCTTCGTCTGGGCGCGATTCAACGACACCTGGCGGTGGGCGTAGTCGTATGTCTGCAGGTGCCGGTTCCAGAGCGACACGTTCGCGCATCGGCATTCCGGCCACCGTCCGGTGATCACGAGCGCTTCGTCGGGCCCGAGCACGTACGGCGCCATGCTGTACGCGGCATCGAGCGCGGCGAGCGCGTGATTGCCGGGGGTCACCGGCTGCGGGAACGCGTTCGGCTCGCGCGAGACGAACGCCGGTTGGTCGCCCTCGCCCGGCTTCGTCTGCTCGAGTGAGCGCGAGCGCACATAGCGCTCGACGCGCCGCAGCCCGGCCGCGACCGTCGCATCCGACGGCGGTGGCAGCGGCGGCAGGTCGTCGAGCAGCTCGATCTCGAGCGCGACGTCCGGGATCGGCGGGATACCCGGCGAGCGTTCCTGTTCCCAGTAGTGACGCGTCGTGATCTGCGACGCATCCGGTTCCAGCGCGATCCAGTTGCGGTCGCGCGGCGATCCACCGAGGTAGATCTCGAAGCGGCCGTCACCGTCGATATCGAATTGCGTGTCGTTCAACACGCCGGCGGTGCGCTGCGGGAACCCGCCGTCCGCCGCGCCCGCCTCCACCGTGAACGACACGTACACCGCGCCCGCAGTCTGCCCGCGCACGCGGTACGAGTACTGCGACGAGACCGCGGCGTCGAAATAGATTGCGTCGGCGTTGTCGCCGAGGCTCTTGCGCGTCGACGTCACGATCTGACGGAACACCGGCTGGCGCGGATCGTCGTCGAAATGGCCCACGAGCCCGCCTTCGAGCAGATTCGACACCAATCGCAGCGCGCCCGCGGTGTCGTCGGGTGTCGTGAGCCCCCATTCCGCGCCCGCGAAGCGGTCGGCCACTTCTCGCAGCGTGTCGAGGAGCTCGTCGAGCGCGGCTCGACTCTCGCTCGTTGCATCCGCCATGCGTGCGACGCTACACGGGACCATTCGAGATGGGTAGCGTCGACGCGGTGGACGACACCGAACGAGTCGCAAAGCTGCTCGACGAGGTCGCGGAGACGCATCACCGCGTGTACCGCATCACCGATGGCGCCGACGACGACTGGGCGTCTTGGTACGCGGACTGGTTGTTGAAGCTCTCGGAGCTTCCCGCGATCCTCGGCACGACACCGGTTCGCAGTGAGCTCGTCTATGTGCTCGTGGATCTCGACAAGCAGTACACGAGCGCGCAGCCGGCCGACCCCTGGCCGCACTACTACGCCCGCGAGCTCGTCAACCGATTCGGTTGAGCGAATGAACCACGACGCCGGTGAGTACGGCGCACGGATCGGCGACCGGTACGACGACATCTACGCGGGCGTATTCGACACGGACGGCGCGGTCGCGCTCCTGGCCGAGCTCGCCGATGGCGGCGCGGTGTTGGAGCTCGGCGTCGGTACCGGCCGCATCGCGATTCCGCTGAGCGAGCGCGGCGTGGAGGTACACGGGGTCGACGGCTCGCCGGTGATGCTCGAACGCCTCGCAGCCAAGCCGGGCGGCGCGCGTATTCCGACGTCGTGCGGTGACTTCACCGAGGTGCGCGTCGACCGCGAGTTCTCGGTCGTCGCGCTGCTGATCAACACGATCTATGCGCTTCCGGACCAGGACGCACAAGTGCAGTGCTTCGCCAACGCGGCGCGTCACCTGGAGCCCGGCGGCCGCTTCGTCGTCGAGGCATGGGTACCGGATCCGCCCGGCAATGACGACCGCTTGCGCGTACGCGGCCGGAGGCTCGCGACCGGGCTGGCGGGCCTCGTGATCGAGGACCACGATCCGACGCGACAACTCCTTTCGACCACCCAGATCGTGCTGGGCGAAGACGGCCGCATGGTGTCGTTCCCGGTCGTGCATCGTTACGCGTGGCCGGCCGAGCTCGACATGATGGCCAAGCACGTCGGCCTTGCGTTCGAACACCGTTGGGCAGACTGGCGCCGTGCACCGTTCACCCGCTACAGCGAGAACCACGTTTCGGTGTGGCGGAAGGGAGACGCACGCATGTGAGTCTCGTCCTTGTCGACGAAGAGGTCCGTGCCGTCCTCGGCGTGGGCATGGACGAGGTGTCCGTCGAGCAGCTGTACGAACCTGTCGCGTCGGCGAGCATCGGCATCTGGCGCGTGCGCGCGGGCGACGGATCAGCGGTGTTGAAGCTCACGGCACACTCCGGCGCCGGACACGAGAACTGGCGGTCTGGTGAAGATCCGGCGCATTGGTACTACTGGCGACGCGAAGCGCTCGCATACGAGTCCGGATTGCTCGGAACGCTGACCGGAGGGCTGCGCGCGCCGCACTGCAACCTCGTCGGCGCGCGGCCGGACGGCAGCGTCGCGTTGTGGTTGGAGGATCTTTCCGGCGTCCCGGGGCAGCAGTGGCCACTGGCGCGCTACGAACAGGCCGCGCGTCATCTCGGCCGGACCCAGGGCGTGTACGTGACCGGGCACCCGCTTCCCGACGAGCCCTGGTTGAGCCGGGACTGGATGCGGACGTATCTGCGTCAACGCGACGGCGACTTCCGGCTCGTCGGCCAATCCGCGTCGTGGGACCATCCGCTCCTTGCCGGGGACTTTGCAGAACCACCGATCGGTCGCCTGCACGCGATGCGGGCGGACCAATCGCGTCTGCTCGATGCGCTCGATGGCTTGCCCCGCACCCTGTGCCATCGTGATCTCCACCCCGCGAACCTCTTTGCCGACGGCAACAGCGACGACACGACGGTCGCGATCGACTGGTCGTTTGTCGGCATCGGCGCGTTGGGCGAGGACGCGGGCAACCTCGTGCCGGACAGTGTGCTCGACTTCCACGTCGACCCCGGCCACATCGACGAGCTGTACGAGCTCGTCGCACGCGGCTACGAATCGGGGTTGCGTGATTCGGGCTGGGACGGACCGCATGCGCTCGTACGACTCGGTATGGCATCGACGATGGCGGCCAAGTACGCGTGGATCGCGCCCGCGATCCTTCGGGCCGCGACCGAGAACCGTCAGATGCTCAACCGCCGGCCCATCACCGAGGCGTTGTGCTGGTGGGCGCCGACCGTGCGGTTCTTGCTCGACCGTGCCGACGAGGCCCGCGAGCTCGTCGGTGCAGACGCATTGGAGTGACCGCCTCGCTCAGACGGCGAACCCGACCCGCTCGTAGTAGCCCAGGTGCAGCGCGACCTCGAACGGTGTCGGTGAGAGCTCGCCGTACGCCGCCGACGCCGCGTCTGCCGTGCATGGTGCGTCCGGCGCGTCGATCTTGACGTCGAGGTCGAAGCCCGGCTCCGGGTCACCCCGACCACGCACGAGAGTCTCGCCGAGATTGTTGGCGTTCCGATCGCGCTTCGTGAGGAACCACTTGTCGGTGGCGGCGCCCGGACCGCGCGCCGGGGCGCCCAGGAACCGCCACTCGATGAACCGCAGGACCGAGGTGTGGTCATAACGCGTGTGATCGACATAGCCCGGCTGTGCGTAGGGGGAGGCGAGCACCGTCGGGACACGGAATCCGGCTTGCGCGAAGTTGTCCTCGTCGTTGTTGCTCGCCCGCCCATCCGGCAGGATCGGGGGTGCGACGTGGTCGAAGAACCCGCCCCACTCGTCGTAGGTGAGCACGAACAGTCCGCGCTCCCACTGCGGCGACGTGGCGAACGCGGTGAACGCGTCGAGCACGAACTTCTGTGCGGCGCGGGGATCGCCGTGCGGATGGTCGTCAGTGCGGTTGTCGCCGGTGAAGGTCGGGCTCACGAACGCGACCTTGGGCAGCTCGCCCGCGGCCGCGTCGGCCTTGAACTCGTCGATCTTGCGCAGGTGGGGATTCATACGCTCGCCCCACAGGAGGAGCGGCGGGAGGTCGCTGTAGTACTCGGCCACGGGAACGTTCGCAGCGGCGAGCCGGTCGACGATGGTGGGCCACGTGAACCCGCCCTGCGCCAGCGGCAGGAAGTTGTCCTTGTGACCGCCGGATTGCCCCGAGAGCAGGTACTCGCGGTTGGGGTAGGTCGGCCCGAGCACCGACGCGTGCCAGCGGTCGCACACGGTGAAACGGCGTGCGAGCAGGTCGTACAGCGGGAGGTCGGCACCCTCGAAGTACGACAGCGCGAACTCGTCGTTGCCGCTCCCCGCCGCGAGGAAGCCCCCGTCGCGCTCGGCGCGCCCGGCGTCCCAACCGTGGCCCGGGTCGGGATGGCCGCAGCCGCGCCATGGCTGCGCGTCCTTGCTCAGCGCGCGCCGGAAGGTGTCGACGGACTTCCCGCCGGGCCCGGGGAACTTCTGAAACGAGTTGCCGTCGATCGCGAAGCCGGCGCCGTAGCGCGATCGTCCTTGCTCGAGGTAGCGCTGGTCGCGCGCGAGCCATCCGAGATAGCTGTCGAAGGAGCGGTTCTCCATCATCGCGACGACCACCGTGTCGATGCCGCTGTCCGCCGGCGCGCCGTCGAGCACCGACGCCGGGCGGGGCGAGGTGGTGGTCGTGGCCGGGCCGGCTTTCGCCTTGGAGCCGCCGCCGCTGCACTGGGCCAAGACCGCCGCCGCACCGGCCATCGCGCTCAGGCGCAGGAACTCCCGCCGATCCATGTCGCCGGACGCTACAACCCGCCTGCCGGCTCGCCGTGCGGCGTCGAACTCCCCAATGGCGGTCCGCACCGCGTCACCGGTGGTTATCGCCTGTTCGCCGTCACGTCACCATCCACCCGTTCGGCTGTCCAAAGGATGACGATGGCAATCGATGCCACCTTCGGCGGGGACTGATCCTCTCGAGCTGGTCGCGCTCGCGCGGCGCCTCGGGATCCCGGCCGACGATGCGATTCAGCTCGTGGTTCGGCACCTCGACCATCGAGCGGTCGACGGGTCCACCACTCCGCTAGGCAGCGCGGTCGAGACGGCGAAGCGCCACTGGCGGCGTCGTCGCGCGCGGCGGCGGAAGGGCGCCGATGATCTCCATCCCGGCGCCGAGACCCACGCTCGACGCGAGCAGGGCAGAAAGGTCTGAGGCCGGCACCCCGGCGTCGAGCATCCACCGCGTGAGAGTTCCTGCAGAAGTTGCGTCACGCACCGTTGAATCTCCTTGCCGACCATTCCGACCGGGCATACTCAACTAAGACGATTGACAAAGTAGACTAGGGCGGCGTGGGAAGTCAAGGGTCCCGGCGGTGCGTACGCGCAAATGTCCAACAGATTGGACCGCCAGCCCGCCACAGGCGGGCTGAGCGTCCAAACCCGGCCCGAGTCGTCAGTACGCGGCGACAACCTTCGTCATGTGGCCGCCTCGGCGGGGACGGCACGCGTGCGAGTCAGTGGGACGTGTAGTCGATGCTCGGGGCGTCCTTGACCGCCACCGCGAAACAGAAGCAGTGGATCGCGCCTCCGCCCGTCGGCGCCAAGCTGTGCACCTTGTCGGGCGGGATGTACACGAGGTCACCGGGCTGCACGTCGCGGTCCTCGCCGTCGACAGTCATGACACCGCGGCCCGACATGACGAAGTAGAACTCGTGCGTGGGATGCGAGTGCGGGAATACGGCGCCACCCGCCGCGACCTCGAACTCGTTGACGAGCTCGAGGTAACCGCCGCCGGTGAGTTGTTTCATCTCGCGGGGTTGCACGAGGTACCACACCGGAACCGTGCCGTTGTGCTCGATCTCGGGCTCAACGTCGACAATCGAACGGACGTCCATCTCGCGAGCCTGGCTTCGCGCCGCCGCCGCGGTCAACCCTCGCACGGAACTGCGACCGAACTTTGCGACGCGCACTGCGCCGGATCTACTCTTTTGGGTTCATGAGCGCGGAGAGGACGTGATGCGACTCTCTTCACGTCGACGTGCCGCGGCGGTCCCGCCGAGCTGGCGTCTGGGGTTCGGCAGTGATCCCAACCGCATGTTGGCCGCCGCGGACCGCTTGGTCGCCGACGACAAGGCGGTCGACGCGCTGCGGTTGTTGACCCGAGCGAATCGCCGGCGACGCGATGCAAGGATCGCGCAGCGGATCGTCGAGCTTCGCTTCGACGCGTTCGGGCAAACGCAGTGGACGAGCGATCTGCCTCCATGGCCGGAGAACGTCCCGGATCTCTTCCCCACTTCCGGACTCCCGGAAATCGCGAGCGAGCACCTCACGGCTGAACGACTTCGAAGCGCGATCGTGCATCACGGCTCGTTGATTGTGCGCGGCTTCGCGAAGGACCGCGACGTCGACCGACTCGTCGTCGACATCGACAGAGCATTCGCCGCCTACGATGCCGTTGCCGCGCAACGCGATCCGGCGGATCTCCGCGGGTGGTTCGTGCCCTACAGACACGACCGAACGAGCGATCGTCCATTGAAGCGCGCGTCCGGGTCTGTGCTCGCCGTCGACTCGCCTCCGGCGATGGCAGACCTGGTGGAGGTGTTCGAGCGCGGCGGCGTCGGTCGGCTCGCGCAGGACTATTTCGGTGAGCGCCCCGCGGCATTGGCAAAGAAGTGGAGCCTGCGGAAGGTGCCGCGGGACGCGAACACCGGCGATTGGCACCAGGACGGTGCGTTCATGGGAGGGGGCATACGATCGCTCAACGTGTGGCTGACGCTGACCCACTGCGGTGACAATGCGCCGGGTCTGGATGTTGTCGGTCGCCGCTTCGACCATGTCCTGCCGACGGGCACCGAGGGCGCGTATTTCGCGTGGAGCGTCGGGCCGCCCGTCGCACAGAGGGCCGCGGCGGGCTCCGTCGTGCGGCCGGTGTTCGAGGCCGGCGACGCAATGCTCTTCGACCACTTCTGTCTTCACCGAACGGCCGTCGATCCCGGCATGACCCATGACCGTTACGCGATCGAGTCGTGGTTCCTCGCTCCTTCGACCTACGGCGCCATGAGCGCGTCCGACGGGCAGGACTACGCACCGCGGGACCAGATCCCGATCGTCTACTGAGGGGAACGTGCCTCGCAGCTCACGATGCTCCGAGCACGTCGAGCACGCGTGCGGCGATGTCTCGGTGCCCACGCGGGGACGCGTGGTACTGATCGACCATCAGGCCCATCGCCGTCGCGGCTTCCCAGCCGTGCGCGCCCAAGTCGCTCCAAGCGTCGTAGAGATCGAGGTGCGCGCATCCGACTGACTCGGCGACCCGCCGCGTCAGCAGCCGGAACTTCGCCTGGATCTCGACCTCGCGACCGCGTCCGATGACGAGCTCTCCCCCGGCACAGGACGCGGTCGCCGGTGCCGAGATCGTGATCGCCCGACTCGATTGGACCGACGTGATCGACGTCGAAGGATCATTGGGGATGTTGGTGCCGGCAGCGACGCACGACACGTCGCTCGGCACGAATCTCGCCGCGTCGGACTCGACGACTCGCGACCCGACGCGTGTCGTCGCGTCCCGGACGCGACGAGGCGGACGCTGCTCGTAGGGGCTGATCAGGAACAAGTCGGCGAAGGGCGCAACACGCGCGGCGAGCCGTCGAAGCCCCCTTTCGAACGTCGCGACGTCGTCGAAGAGCACGTCGTTGGAAAAGGCGGCAATGACGAGGTCGGGTCGTAGCTCGTCGAGCAACGCAAGCGGATCGCCCG
The DNA here is from genome assembly GCA_038209365.1 of Acidimicrobiia bacterium. Lineage (GTDB taxonomy): Bacteria > Actinomycetota > Acidimicrobiia > IMCC26256 > PALSA-610 > DASQHW01. The sequence goes on from JBBQXS010000009.1 coordinate 7,896, forward strand.
CGGACCAACGACAGAAGTGCGAGAGGAACTGCATACCAAGGCCGAGATCGTGCACCAGGTCGCCGGACGATGCGCTCCGATCCGCGTACACACAAATTCCCGCAACCGCAGCGATGCACGGTGCCGTACCGTCGAAGCCTCTGACTTGCACGCGCGACTGGACCGGTTCCCGGATTGCCAAGCGCCGCAGCCGTGTCTCGTGTATCGGTTCGAAGGGTCCGGCATTTCGCCACGGCCCCTCGTCGACCCTGAACTGCCAATTCCCGAGGCCCGGAACATCGAAGCAATACACGTCGAACGCCGCGACGATCGAGTCCTTGCGCTTCGTCCAAGTCAGTTCGTCACACTCGCCTGCCGAGTTGTACGCGCCCCATCCGAAGGGCGCGACGTCGAAGCGGTCCCTCCACGCTGGCTCCTTCCAGTCGCCGCGGCGTGTCCACTCATCGAGCCACAGCCCGCGGAATCCGTCGCCCGGGCCCTGCGCAGACCCCGCGCCCAGCGCCGTCGTGACGAGATCCATCCAGCTGCGCGCCGAGACCACATTCGATTTGTCGTCGAACGCGCGCATCATCGAATCGCCGACGCACAGCACCTGGCGGCAACGATCTCGTGCGGCATGCCAACGCGGCAATCGGACGGTGGAGCCGGGCGCGCCGGTCGACGCACTGGGCTCGAGGTCTCCCACGCGTCACTCTTACCACGAAGGCGTAGCATCCGCCGTCGAGCGCGGAGGCAGTGGGGTGGGTGCGTTGATGAAGAACTCCATCCCGGTGGTCGTCTGCATCGACGTCGAGCCCGACACGCGCCACGTCGCACGGCATGGACGACCGGCATGGCGCGGCTACGCGGCCATGGTCGAGCTTCTCGACGAGTGGCGCTCACTCCTCAACGCTGCGACCGGGCGGCTCTTGCGGGCTGCCTGACCTCGGGCGGGTTGTTTGCGGCTGTCCTTGGGTCGAGCAGCACACCGATCGGCTACGAGAACGACTGGCTCGTAGCGGGACCAATGCTCTGGAGCAGCTACGACCTCAACCTCACCCTTGACATCGTGCGCGGTGGGCCGCCCGGGACTCGAACCCGGAACCTGCGGATTAAAAGTCCGTCGCGCTGCCTGTTGCGCCAGCGGCCCGTGAACGTCAGATCGTATTGCGTCGCGGTGTCGTGGGCGGTCGGCGGACCAACCGAATGCGCGCGCATCAGACGACGGGTTCGCTCGGGACGTCGAAGAACTCCTGGTAGCGACGCAGCCGTTCGCGCAGAGCACCCTCGTCCAGGCCGGTGTCCCCGAACGTGTAGCGGTGGCCGCCGTACTTGTCCTGCGGGTTGGCTGCAAGGAACGCACGCATACGCCGCTCCGCGACGTCATCGAGCTCGAGACCGAGGCGGGCGTACACCTCGCGGATCGTCGTGAAGGGGTCGGCCATGAACGCGGCGAACTGCACGTCGACCACGCGATCGGCATCCACCGTCCCGTCTTCTCGCGCTGTCACCGATCGGTCGAGGCCCTCGACGACGTAGTCGGCGAACTCGGACGCTGCAGACGGGATCGACGTCTCGTCGCTCGACAACTGCCGCAGCCTGGCGATCAAAGAACCGAGTGACGCGACGATGCGCAGCGGGTCTCGATGTGTCTGCACGAGCAGGGCGTCGGGATATTCGGCGAGCAACGCGTCGAGACACCAGATGTGCCCCGGCGACTTCAGCACCCACCGCTGTCCGCGATGACTCGACTGCAGGTGCTGCAGGAACACGCGGTGCCACCGGTACGCGGGCCGCATGTCGGCCTCGTAGAGCAGCCATCGCGCGTACGACGGCACCCGGTACTGGGTCGGGAAGATCATGCTTCGGAAATCGCCCGCAGTGATCCGCACACACTCCTGCGCCAGGCGCGCGCCCATTGGATGCATCGCGCGGAAACCGGGCAACACGAGATCGATGCCGTCGAGGGTCGCGTCGACCTCTGCGATGCGGGGATCTGTGTCGTACGTTGCCGTCTCGGGTGGCGGACACGGCCGATCGACCTCCCACGTGCGCGGGACACGGGTCGCGGGATCCTGCGCGAGCAGGTCGTACAGGATCGTCGTGCCGGTGCGACCCTGGCCGACGATCACGATGGGCGGCACGACGTCGGCATCCGCGCGCTCGGGGTGCGCGCGCCGATCGGCGACGATCCGCAGACGGTCACCGAGATAGCTGCTGAGCTCACCCTCGACCACCGCGGCACCGAGCTCGTTGAGCCGGGCATCTCGAAGGAGCGAGTCGACCAAACGCTCCAGGCCTTCCGTCCAGGTGTCCTCGCCGAAGTCGGAGAGGCCGGTCTGTGCACACACCTGGTCCGCTAGCCGCCTCGCGTCGAGCTCGCTCATCGGGGCAGGCCGACGTCACGCTCCGCTTCCGTACGGTCGCTTCGCGGCCGTCTCATCCGACCCCTCTCGGCCGACCCCTCTCGCGAACGGGCCGCCGGCACGAATCGCGCCGGCGGCCTGAACAGGGTACGCGTGTCGTCAGACCACGCGGACGTTCTGCGCTTCTTCGCCTTTACGGCCTTGCGCCGTGTCGAACTCGACACGCTGACCTTCCTGAAGGGTTTTGTACCCCTCACCTTGGATGGCCGAGAAGTGAACGAAGACGTCGTCACCTTGCTCGCGCGAGATGAAGCCGTAACCCTTTTCGGCGTTGAAGAATTTCACAGTGCCTTGTGCCACGAAACAACTCATTTCTCATTTGCCAATTGGTTCAAGGCATCGTAGTACGTCCGCGGATGGTGGCGCGAGTGCAGGGTGCGAGAGGCCCACGGGCCGCACCACCACGTGCTTTTGCCACCCGCCGCACCCATCGGGCGCTCCGTACGCGTCCGGCACCGTGCGCTGACGCTCACGATCCGAGAGTCGTCGTCGGCGCGACCGTGTTCGAGCCGATGCTCGCGCCGGCGTTCACGCCGGGAACCGTGCTCCCGCACGCGCCGGCCGCGAACGCGTCGAGTGACGCGCGTGCGCTCGCCGCGTCTTCGAAGCGGTACTGGTGCACGGCAGCCTCCATGCGGTCGAGGTCCGCCCTGAGGTCGCCGGGCGTCACGCGCTTCAGTGCGCGCACCGTCGCGACATACCGATCGACCGCAGCGGCGAGCGTCTGCTTGAACGCGCCCGGATCGGAAACGTCGGCGCGCGCGACCGTTGCGGCGGTCGCATCGAGCCGCGCGACGAGCGGGCACGGCGACTCCCTGGGCGCGGTCTTCTGGCCGTCACCCGAACTGCCGGCGCTGCACCCGCCGAGGCACGCGACCACGCACATCGAAACGCAACACGCGAGCCCTTTGCGCACGGTGTCACCGTAGCGACGAACGGGCGCGCAAGCCGTGGTCACCCGGTATGAAATGGGCATCCGGCTGCTACGATGCTCCCCTCCAGTGGAGACGAGCCCCCATCGTCTAGTGGCCTAGGACGCCGCCCTTTCAAGGCGGTAACGGGGATTCGAACTCCCCTGGGGGCACGAGGTCCTGTGGTGCAGTTTGGAGTGCACGCCGCCCTGTCAAGGCGGAGGCCGCGGGTTCAAATCCCGTCAGGACCGCTCTGCAGGGGAGGCCCAAGTCGACCCGAGAACACGGCCGGGTAGCTCAGTTGGCAGAGCGCGCGCCTGAAAAGCGCGAGGTCACCGGATCGACGCCGGTCCCGGCCACCGTCGTGCACACGCGAAACGCGGCGCCCGGAGCATCGGGCGCCGCGTTCGTGTGTCGAGAACGTGGTTGTGTCGAGGACGACTGAGTGACGCCGGGGCGGGCGTCAGATCCGATCGCTCTCCTCGACCTGTTCGAGGAAGGTACGAATCTCGCTCGCACGGAATCGGCGGTGGCCGCCGAGCGTGCGAATTGCAGAGATCTTGCCCGCACGCGCCCAGCGCGTGACGGTCTTCGGGTTCACGCGAAACATCGCCGCAACTTCCGATGGGGTGAGGAGGGCGTCGTCGTCGTGGGGTTCCATGGCTCCACCTTGATGTCAGGGTCGATTCGCTTGCACATCATCCACGGAACGTGCGAGGGAATTCCTCTTCGTACCCCACGTCCGGGCGGTATCCGACGTCCATGTCACCCGCGTCCGACTCGAGGGGCACGAAGGCAGACACTGCAACACGTGCGGCGCATCCTCCACCCGAGCTCGTCACGGCTTCCCACTTCCCGTGCCGTCAGAACACGCTACGTGTGTGTTCTCTCCCGCATGGGCCTTCAGCACTATTCTAGGACAACCAGGCGGTCCTGTCACAAAGCACTCGAAGGACGCCTTCGTACCCGATCGCTGGCCGCAATACACCTGGCCTTCCCCATGGAGTTTTACGGGTTTTCAACCCAGGTGCACCCGGCGGTGGCCGTCGACCACCTGGCCGACTGCCCAAGCATCATGCCCGGCCGCCCGGACCGCGTCCAGCGCTCCCAGCTCGGCCTCAGCCGGCACCACGGCGAGCATCCCCAGGCCCAGGTTGCACACCTGCCGCATCTCGGCGTCCGAGACGCCTCCCGCCTCCTGGATCTCGGTGAAGATGCGCGGCACCGCCCACGCGGCCGGGTCGAGCACCGCGTCGCAACGCTCGGGGAGCACGCGGACGAGATTGTCCGTGATGCCGCCGCCCGTCACGTGCGCGAACGCGTGCACGGGAACCCTGGTCGCCAGCTCGCGCATCGCGGGCGCGTAGATGACGCTCGGCGTGAGCAGCTCGTCGGCCAGTGAGTGATGGGCCCCTTCCCACGCCGGCCCGTCGAGATCGCGGTGGGCGCGCCCGAGCAACGCGGCGCGTGCGAGCGAGTAGCCGTTGCATCGCAGTCCCGGGCTCGCCAACCCGATGATGCGATCACCCGTGCGCACGTCGCGCGGAAGGGTGGCGTCGCGCTCGACTACACCGACCGCGAAGCCGACGAGATCGAACTCGCCCGGTTCCATGACGCCGGGGTGTTCCGACATCTCGCCGCCGAGCAGCGCGCAGCGCGCCTGTCGGCAGCCGTCGGCAACGCCAGCAACGAGTTCGTCGACTTCTTCGGGCACGAGCTTGCCGAGCGAGATGTAGTCGAGGAAGAACAGCGGCTCGGCACCGAGGGCAGCGATGTCGTCGACGGACATCGCCACGCAGTCGATACCGATCGTGTGGCGGCGGTTTGCGAGCTGGGCGATCAACGCCTTGGTACCCACACCGTCGGTCGACGAGACGAGCAGCGGTTCGCGGTAGCGCTTCCAATCGAGCGCGAAGAGCCCGCCGAAGCCGCCGATGTCGCCGACGACCTCGGGCCGGAACGTTGAGCGCACGTGTTCCTTGATCATCTCGACGGCCTTCTCGCCGGCCGCGATGTCGACACCCGCCGCGGCGTACGTCAGCTTCTCGTCGTCGCGTTCACTCACGTGCGTTCGACGGTACCGGGAACGTGCAGCATCCGCGACTCGACTTCGAGTGCGTGCTTCGTGTCGTGATCCGGCACGGGCACGGGATACTTGCCGGTGAAACACGCACTGCAGAATGCCTCGGCCGGCGAACCGGTCGCTGCCACCATGCGATCGTGGTCGAGATATGCGAGCGAGTCGACCGCGAGGTAGTCCGCGATCTCGCCCACCGACATATCGGCCGCGAGCAGCTCGGAACGCTTGCCCGTGTCGAGCCCGTAGAAGCAGGGCCACCGATACGGCGGCGAGCTCACCCGGAAATGCACCTCGGTCGCGCCGGCTTCCCGCAAGAGCGCGATCGTCTGGCGCGTGGTCGTGCCGCGCACGATCGAGTCATCGACCACGACCAAGCGTTTGTCCCTGATGTTGTCGCGCAGCGGGTTGAGCTTCAGGCGGACGCCGGTGCCGCGCTCCTTCTGGCTCGGCGAGATGAACGTACGACCGACATATCGGTTCTTCACGAAGCCGTCGCCGTACGGGATACCGGAGGCGCGTGCGAACCCCTGCGCGGCGGGGACACCTGATTCGGGGACGGGCATCACCATGTCGGCCGCCGCGGGCGCCTGGCGCGCGAGCTCCTCCCCGAGGCGCTGGCGCACACCGTGCACGCTGTGGCCGTACAGCTGCGTGTCCGGTCGCGCGATGTACACGAACTCGAAGATGCAGAGCTTCGGCTCGGCGTCCGCGAACCGGATCGAGCGCACGCCGGTCGCGTCGATCGCAACCATCTCCCCCGGCTCCACGTCACGCACGTAGTGGGCCCCGACGATGTCGAGGGCGCACGTCTCGCTCGCGATCACCCAACCGCCTTCGCCCTTGCCGAGCACGAGCGGCCGGAACCCGTGGCGGTCGCGGACGCCGAACAGGTGCGCCTCATCCATCAGCACGAGCGAGAACGCGCCGTCGAGGCGGGGCAACACGCGCTCGAGCGCGTGCTCGAGGTCGCGACCGTCCGAACGCAACTCGTCGGCGTACTCCCGCGCGACGAGCTCGCCGATGAGCTCGCTGTCGGAGGTGAGGACGCCGGGCAGCATGCCCAGGTCCTGCGAGAGAGACTCGGTGTTCGTGAGGTTGCCGTTGTGGCCGAGCGAGAAGCCGGCGTCGGCAACGGAGCGGTACACGGGTTGGGCGTTGCGCCACGTACTGCTGCCGGTGGTCGAGTAGCGGACATGGCCGATCGCCAGGTGGCCGTCGAGCGGCGCCAGGCGGCGCTCGTCGAACACCTGTGTGACGAGGCCCATGTCCTTGATGACGGTGATCGTCTCGCCGTCGCTGGCCGCGATGCCCGCCGATTCCTGCCCTCGGTGCTGCAAGGCGTAGAGCCCGAGGTACGACAAATGCGCCACCGGTTGGCCGGGGGCGTACACACCGAAGACGCCGCAGGCGTCTTTCGGACCGCTATCCGAGGAACCGTTCAGCTCGGCGTCCAAGAGGACCATTATCCCATGTCGATCGGGCCGGACTCCGCTCCAACGCCCGGCCCGGCGCAGAGCTTCCCGTATCCTCCCCGCCCATGGAGGAGGAGCTGCCGGGCTGCTGTTTGTGGTTCACCGGTCTTTCCGGTGCCGGCAAGAGCACGATCGCGGGCGAGGTCGTCGAGGCGCTGCGTGCGCGAGGACGCAAGGTCGAGCTGCTCGACGGCGACGAGGTGCGCGAGCACCTGTCGAAGGGACTCGGCTTCTCGAAGACCGATCGCGACGAGAACATCCGGCGCATCGGCTGGGTCGCGGCGGTGCTGACGCGCAATGGCGTGGTGTCGGTGACCGCGGCGATCTCGCCGTATCGCTCGGTGCGCGACGAGGTGAGGGGCTGGATCGACCACTTCGTCGAGATCCACGTCGCCACCTCGCTCGAGGAGTGTGAGGCTCGCGACGTCAAGGGGCTGTACGCACGAGCGCGCACCGGCGAGATCCCCGAGTTCACCGGCGTCTCGGACCCCTACGAAGCGCCACTCAACCCCGAGCTGCGCATCGACACCAGCGGCAAGACGCCACAAGAGTGCGCGCTCGAGGTCGTCACGTACCTCGCGCGGCAACACCTCGCGTAACGTCCAATCAGATTGGCGCGTCAGCCCGCCTCAGGCGGGCTGAGCGTCCAATCTGATTGGTCACTTTTGCCGGAGCAGGTTGGGAATGGCGTTGCGCCAGACCTCGGCCGCTTCGGCGACCCCGACGTCGAAGGCCTCCGTTGCAACGAGTCGATCGCCGCCGGTCTCCCCGACCACTCGCACCGGGATGCCCGCTGCCGCGGCCCGCCCGAGCACCCCGGCGGTGTGCGCGGGATCGGCGGTGCACACCACGACCGACGCCGGCTCCGCGAAGCACGCTTCCGCGGGCGTGCAGCCCTCGACCGTCAGGTCGACGCGCGCGCCGACACCGCCATTGATCGCCATCTCGGCCAGTGCGACCGCGAGCCCGCCGTCGCTGACGTCGTGCACGCCGGCGACGACCCCCTCGCGCACGAGGTCGGCGATCAGCTCGTGGGTCACCCGCGCGACCTCGAGGTCCGCGGCCGGCGGCAGGCCGCCGTCGAGGCCGTGCACCACCGCCGCCCATTCCGAACCGCCGAGCTCGGGACGCACCGCGCCGATCACGACGACGTCCTCGCCCGCGTGCCACTCCGCGACCGGCGGCCGCGACCGCAGCTCGTCGATGAGGCCGAGCACACCGACCACCGGGGTCGGGTCGATGTCCTCGTCGTTCGACGCGTTGTAGAAGCTGACGTTGCCGCCGATCACGGGGATGCCGAGCGCCTCGCACGCCTCGCTCATTCCGTCCACGACCTCGGCGAACTGCCACATCACTTCCGGGTGCTCGGGGTTGCCGAAGTTCAGGCAATTGACGAGCGCGATCGGCCGCGCGCCGCCGCACGCGACGTTGCGGGCCGCTTCGCACACCACCAACCGACCGCCGGTCCGAGGGTCGAGCCGGCAGAAACGCGCCTTGCCGTCGGTTGCGAGCGCGAGGCCCTTCACCGAGTCCTTGACACGCAGCACCGCGGCGTCGCCGCCCGGACCGACGACGGTGTGAAGGAAGAGTTGATGGTCGTACTGGCGTGAGACCCAGGTCTTGTCCGCGATCGTCGGCGTCGCGAGCAACGCGAGCAGCTCACCTGACAGATCGGCGCCCGCCGGGAACTTGTCGCGCAGCTGTGCACCCGGGTCGGCGGCCTGGAGCACGTCTTGCGCGCGCGGGCGCGCCGCGGGGCGCCGGTACAGCGGTCCGTCGCCGAGGCTCTCGACCGGCACGTCGGCCATCGGCGGTGCGTCCGACGACAGCTCGGGCTCGTCGTCACCGGAGGCGGCCGGTGGGTTCTCGCCCGGCACGCCCAACGCGTCGAACAGTCCGTCGTACACGCGGAAACGCGCGGTATCGGTGACGCGGCCCACGACGGTCGCGCGGATCTCCCAGCGCCGTGCCAGCGCGAGCACGGCATCGAGCTTGGGCGGCTCGACGATCGCGAGCATCCGTTCCTGGCTCTCCGAGGTCATGATCTCGACAGGGTTCATGCCGGGCTCTCGCTTGGCGACGCGTGCGACGTCGACGTCCATGCCCGCGCCGGCCTTCGCCGCGGTCTCCGACGCCGCGCACGAAAGCCCCGCCGCGCCCAGGTCCTGCACGCCGACCGCGAGCCCGGCGTCGAGCAGCTCGAGGCAGGCCTCGATGAGCCGCTTCTCCTCGAACGGGTCGCCGACCTGCACCGCCGGTCGTTTCGCGTCGTCGCCCTCTTCGAAGCTCGCGGACGCCAGGACGCTCGCGCCCCCGATGCCGTCGCGGCCGGTCGACGAACCCAGCAGCACCGCGAGATTCCCCGGACCCTCGGCCCGGGCGAGCACGAGACGCTCCTTGGGCAGGATGCCGAGGCAGAACACGTTCACGAGCGGGTTCCCGCGGTACGTGTCGTCGAACACGACCTCCCCGCCGACGGTGGGCACACCGACCGAGTTGCCGTAGCCGGAGATGCCCGACACGACACCCTCGAACAGGTAACGCGTGCGCGCGTCGTCGAGCGAGCCGAAACGCAACGCGTCCATCAGGGCGATCGGCCGGGCCCCCATCGAGAACACGTCGCGGATGATGCCGCCGACGCCGGTGGCCGCGCCCTGGTACGGCTCGACCGCGGACGGGTGGTTGTGGCTCTCGATGCGCACCGCGATCGCGACGCCGTCGCCGATGTCGACGACGCCGGCGCCTTCACCAGGTCCTACCAGCACCCAGGGTGCGTCGGTCGGAAATCGCGAGAGATAGGCGCGCGAAGACTTGTACGAGCAGTGCTCCGACCACATCACCGAGTACATCGCAAGCTCGAGATGCGTGGGCTCTCGCCCGAGCTCGTCGACCACCGCCGCGAGCTCGTCATCGGTCATGCCGAGTTGCCGGTGGAGCGCCTCCGCCATCGCGGACGAGACTACCGAGCGGCCAACATGACAATATGCACGCAGCGCAATCACCGAAAGACGGGGATCAGTATGCCGGCCAAGCCCAAGAAGCGAGCGATGTCAGATGATCACAAGGCGGCGCTCGCTGAAGGCAGAAACCACGCCCGGCTTGTCGGCCGCTATCTCGAAGCGCTCGAGGCGCACAAACCCAAGCGTGGCCGCAAACGTACTGCGGACTCCGTGAAGAAACGCCTGGGGATCGTCGAAGCCGAGCTCAAGGACGCGGGCGCGCTCAGCCGCCTCACGCTGCTTCAGGAACGGCGCGACCTCGAGGTGGAGCTCGCCGGGATGCAAGGAGGCGGCCCCGACTTCGCGGTTCTCGAGAAGGATTTCGTGAAAGTCGCCAAGAGCTATTCCGCCCGGAAGGGCATCACGTATGGCGCCTGGCGCGAGTTCGGCGTCACGCCCGAAGTGTTGAAGAAGGCCGGCATCTCTCGCGGCACTTGAGGCCACACCCGGTCCAAATACCCGACGAGAAAATGTGCGGGTTACGCGACCGGACCGCTACGCGTCCTTGATCCAGGCCGTCTGACGCAGCTCCCACATCACGATGTCGTCGTCGCCGTCACGTTCGATGTGACGGAGTGCGTCGACGAGCTCGGCGTCCCCGCCCCACGTCACTGCGTTCCGCCAGAACATCGCGGCCGCCCGCGCGGCGGGAACGGGATGCTCGACGACGCGGTCGATGAGTCGTGCGCACGCCGGCAGGTCGTCGTCGAGCGCCGGACCCGCCCACAGGGTGGCGCCCCGTGCGGCAACCGCCGCGGTGACCGCCACCTCGTACCGGGCAAAGACCGGGTGATGACCGCGATAGCGCACCGGTTCCTCGCACACGAGCAGACCCCCCGCCAGCAACGCCCTGCTCCAGTGTGCAAGCGCGTTCCCAGGATCGCGAAGGTGGCCCAGCAGAAGTCGCGCGTAGACCAGGTGGGCGGGCAGTCGCAGCGGCGTGGTGACGTCGGCGACGGCGAACATCGCTTCGGGGAGTCGCTCCCGCGCCTCGGTCACCATCGCGTCGGACGCGTCGAGACCGGTGACGAACGCGTGTGGGAACGCGTCGCACAAGAGCGCCGTGGTGTAGCCGGGGCCGCAGCCCAGATCGACCACGTACCGGCGACCGCCCGGCGGGAGATCACGCAGCAAGGCACGCGTCGGTGAGGCGAAGGTGTCGGCGACGATCCCGAGTCGCTCACGGGCCAGATCCGTGTCACCGAATGCGTAGGAGCCGCTCGCGGCTTTCGTCACCCGGGAATCGTCGCGCGATCCGCAGCAGCCGCGAGGAGGGATTTCAGCAGCACCGCACCGTCCGCGGAGCCCAGCAGGGTGTCGGACGCGCGCTCGGGGTGCGGCATGAGTCCGACGACGTTGCGGGTCTCGTTGCAGATCCCGGCGATGTCGTCCAGGCTGCCGTTCGGGTTGCGCAGGTAGCGGAAGACGATGCGGTCGTCGGCTCGGAGCCGTGCGAGCGTGCCGTCGTCGCACACGTAGTTGCCCTCGAAGTGGTTGATCGGGATACGGAGCACTTCGCCCGCTCGCGCGCGGTTGGTGAGCGCGGTCGTCGTCGTCTCGACGCGCAGCTCGACCGTTTCGCAGACGAACTTCAATCCCGCGTTCTTCTGGAGCGCGCCCGGCAGCAGGTGCGCCTCGCACAGCACCTGGAAGCCGTTGCAGATGCCGACGACGGGGCCGCCGCCCTGCGCATGGTCCGTGACGCCATTCATCACCGGCGAGAAGCGCGCGATCGCGCCCGTGCGGAGATAGTCACCGTGCGCGAACCCGCCCGGCACGATGATCGCGTCGACGCCCTTGGTCGAGGCGTCGCCGTGCCACAGGAGCTCGGCCGACCCGCCGAGCGCTTCGACCGCCCACGCGACATCGAGCTCGCAGTTCGTGCCCGGGAACACGACCACACCGACGCGCGTGCTCACGAGATCGTCACCGAGTAGGCCTCGATCACGGGGTTGGCGAGCAATCGCTCACACATCTCCTTCACCTGCGCGCCGGCGGCCTCGGCGTCGGGCGCGTCGACGATCAACCGGACCGTCTTGCCGATGTGGACCTGCGACACGTTCGTGTAGCCGAGCGCCGGAAGAGCCCTCTCGACGGTTGCGCCCGCAGGATCCGCGATCCCGGGAAGATGGGAGATCTCGACATGCGCGTGGAACGCGGGCATGCGCCGGAGTTTACCGGTGCCTCAGTCGTCGTCCGGGCTGTACCAATCGTCGAACGCGAGTCCGGAGATCAGCTCGTACGCCTCGATGTACTTGGCACGCGTGTTCGTGATCACTTCCGCAGGCATGCGCGGCGCGGGCGGGTCGTGGTCCCAGCCCGTGCTGTCCATGTAGTCGCGCACGTATTGCTTGTCGAACGAGGGTGGCGACGTGCCCGCCCGATACGCGTCCTTCGGCCAATAGCGCGACGAGTCGGGAGTCATCATCTCGTCGATCACGAGGAGGTCGCCGTCGAGGTCGCCGAACTCGAACTTCGTGTCGGCGAGGATCACACCTCGGCTCTCGGCGTGGCGGGCGCCGGCGTCGTAGAGACGCAGGGAGACGTCCCTCACCCGCTCGTACACGTCGCGGCCGACGAGATTTGCTGCCTCGTCGGCGGTGACGGACACATCGTGGCCCGTTTCGGCCTTGGTCGTCGGCGTGAACAACGGCATCGGCAGGCGGTCCGCCTGCCGCAACCCCGCCGGTGCCGCAAAGCCGCCGACCGTGCCGCGCTCGGTGTACTCCTCCCATCCGTGCCCGAACAGGTAGCCGCGCACGACGCACTCGAGGCGGATCGGTCGGGTCGCACGCACGAGCACGGCCCGGCCCGAGACCTCTCCGGACATCGGCGGAAAATCGGTGGGATCGGACGAGATCACGTGGTTGGCGACGATGTCGCGTGTGTGGCCGAACCAGAACGACGACAGCGCCGTGAGCACGCGACCCTTGTCGGGGATCTCGTCGGGGAGGACGACGTCGAAGACCGATATCCGGTCGCTCGCGACCATCAACAACGCGTCGTGCTCCACCGCGTAGAGCTCTCGCACCTTGCCGGAATAGACGTGCGGCAGTGCGGTCTCGCTCATTGACTTCCGCTCGCCTCGGGATCCTCGTCCAGGGCGTCGAAGACCCGGCTGATGTTCGCGAGGGATCGCTTCAGGTCGAAGCACGCGTCGATACGTGCGCCATCGAGCACTGACGTGACCTCCGGGTCCGCGCGCAACAGGTCGCGGAACGGCTGCTCCTCCTGCCAGGCGCGCATCGCGCTGCGCTGCACGACCCGATACGCGTCATCGCGCGACATGCCCGCTTCCACCAACGCGAGCAGGACCGGCTGGCTGAACACGAGGCCGAACGACGCGTCGAGGTTCCGGAGCATCCGCTCCGGATGTACCCGCATGCCCCGCACGATCTCCGTGAACTTCACGAGCTGGTAGTACGCCAGCATCAAGGAGTCGGGAACGATGATCCGCTCCACCGAGGAATGCGAGATGTCGCGCTCGTGCCAGAGGGCGACATCCTCGAGCGCGGCCTGGAGGTTGCCCCGCAACACACGCGCGAGACCGGAGAGTTGCTCCGCCTTCACCGGGTTGCGCTTGTGCGGCATCGCGCTCGAGCCCTTTTGCTCGCCCTCCCGGAAGGGTTCCTCGACCTCGCGCACCTCGGTGCGCTGGAGGAGCCGGATCTCCAGCGCGAAGGCCTCGATGCTCGCGCCGACGGAGGCGCACGCGTACAGCACCTCGGCGTGACGATCGCGCGGGAGCACCTGCGTCGCGGGTACCGGCTGGAGACCGAGCTGCTCGCAGACAACGCGCTCGACGGCAGGATCGATGTTCGAATACGTCCCGACGGCGCCGGAGAGCTTGCCGACTGCGATCGTGCGACGGGCACGTTCCAGCCGGCCGCGGTCGCGTCGCACCTGCATCGCCCACAACGCGAGCTTGGCGCCGAGCGTCGTCGGCTCGGCGTGGATGCCGTGCGTGCGGCCGACCATCGGCGTGTCCCGGAATTCGCGGGCTCGCTTGGCGATCGCGGCCTCGAGCGTGGCCGCGGCGCCGAGGATGCGGTCGAGCGCACGGGTCATCTGGAGCGAGAGCGCGGTGTCGACCACGTCGCTCGACGTGAGGCCGTAGTGCACCCACGCCGCGGCGGGCAGTCCGACGCGTTCCTGTACGACGTCGACGAACGCGGCGACGTCGTGGTCGGTCACCTTCTCGCGCTCGTGGATCGCGGCGACGTCGAAGCCGGCCCGCTCGCGCACGGCGCGGGCGTCGTCCGCGGGCACGACGCCGAGCTGCGCCCACGCGTCGACCGCGAGCACTTCGACCTCCAGCCAGGCACCGAAGCGCGCGTCGTCGGTGAACAGCTCGGCGATCTCGGGGAGGGAGTAACGGGGGATCACGTGATGGCCTGGGCGGCGATGTCGCGACGGTAGTGGACCCCCGGCCAGGAGATCTCCGCCGCCGCCGCGTACGCACGGTCGCGCGCGGCCTCCACGTTCCGGCCTGTCGCGGTCACGGTGAGCACGCGCCCGCCGTTGGTGACGACACGCCCGGCATCGTCGGTGCCGGTCCCGGCGTGGAAGACCGTCACGCCCTCGTGCCCATTGGCGGCGTCCAGGCCCTCGATGAGGTCGCCGCGGCGCAACGGTGACGGCGGATAGCCCTCGGTGGCGAGCACGACACCCACGGACGCAACATCGGCGATCGCGACGGGGGTCTCCAACCGTCCAACGGCCGACTCGCGCAGGTGCACGTACAGGTCGCTCGAGAACCGCGGCACCACGACCTGGCATTCGGGGTCGCCGAAGCGCACGTTGTACTCGAGCACCTTCACACCATCGGGCGTGAGCATGAGCCCGCAATAGAGGACCCCGCGGTACTCGGCGCCGCGCCGTGCCAGCTCGCGCAACGTCGGCCTGATCGCGCGCTCCATCACGTCCTCGACCAGGTCGTCGCTGACGAACGGCACCGGCGCGTACGCGCCCATGCCGCCGGTGTTCGGTCCCTCGTCGCCGTCGAACGCGCGCTTGTGGTCCTGCGCGGTTGCACAGAGCGCCGCGTCGCGACCATCACAGAGCACGAACAGCGAAAGCTCCGGTCCGGTCATCCCCTCTTCGATCACGCACGTACGGCCGGCCGCGCCGAACGCGTCGCCCGACAGGTACGCGTTCACCGCGTCGCGCGCGTCGTTGATGGACTCGGTGACGATCACGCCCTTGCCCGCGGCCAGACCGTCGGTCTTCACGACGTAGAGCCCGGGCAGGGTCTCGAGGAACGCGAAGGCGCGCTCCTCGCCGCCCGCGGTGAACGTGGCGTGCCGCGCGGTCGGGACGCCGGCCGCGACCAGCACGTCCTTCATCCACGCCTTCGAACCTTCGAGGGCGGCCGCCGCCCGCCGCGGTCCGAACGCAAGGCGGCCGGAGGCCTCCACCGCGTCGACGACGCCGGCGACGAGCGGATCCTCGGGTCCCACGACGACGAGATCGGCGTCGACCTTCGCCGCCAGCTCGGCGACTGCGGTCGGATCGGTCGCCGCCACGGCAAGGCACTCGCCGAGCGCCGCCATTCCCGGATTGCCCGGCGCGCACACGACCTCGTCGACGTGCGGCGAACGCGCCACACCCCACGCGAGCGCGTGCTCCCGCCCGCCGGATCCGATCACGAGGACCCGAGTCACGCGGTTTCCAAGCGTGCTCACGCGGCGCGGGGCAACACGATGGTCTGGTCGCGCGCAGGTCCGACACCGACGATGCTCACGTGGACGCCGGCGAACTCCTCGACGAACCTCACGTAGTCGCGCGCTTGCGGCGGCAACTCCTCGAGCCGCCCCGCCCGCTCGATGTCGACGCTCCATCCTGCCAAGGTCTCGTACACGGGCCGCACCTTGTGCAGCACCGACTGGTGGTACGGCACGTGGTCGTAGCGCGTACCGTCCTCACCCTCGTACGCGACGCACACCTTCAGCTCGTCGAGCGGCGACAGCACGTCGAGCTTCGTGAGCGCGAGGTCGGTGCACGTGTTGAGGCGCACCGCGTGCTTCAGCATCACGAGATCGAGCCAGCCCGTGCGGCGACGCCGGCCGGTGTTGGTGCCGAACTCTCCGCCACGATCGACGAGCAGGTCGCCCACCGCGTCGCCTTCGAACAGCTCGGTCGGGAACGGACCGCTCCCGACCCGGGTTTGGTAGGCCTTGACGAGTCCCACGACGCGCTGGATTGCGAGCGGACCGACACCGGCGCCGGTGCACACGCCGCCCGCCACCGGGTTGCTCGACGTCACGAACGGATACGTGCCGTGGTCGAGGTCGAGGTACGTCGCCTGCGCGCCCTCGAACAACACCCACTGCTGCGCATCGAGGGCCTCGTGCACGAGGTGCACCGTGTCGTCGATGAGGGGCTCGAGCCGGGGAACCATCTGCAGATAGCGCTCCGACAGCTCCTTGGCGTCGATCGGCAAGCGGTTGTACACCTTTGCGAGCACGCCGTTCTTCTCGCGCAGCACGAGGTCGAGCTTCTCCCGGAAGATCTTCGGATCGAGCAGGTCCTGCACCCGAAGCCCGACGCGCAGCGCCTTGTCGGCATACGCGGGCCCGATGCCGCGCTTGGTCGTGCCGAGCTTGTTCTTGCCGAGGTACCGCTCGGTCACGCGGTCGAGCTCCTGGTGGTACGGCATGATCAGGTGCGCGTTGCCGGAGAGCCGGAGCTGGCTTGTGTCGACCTGCTTCGAGTCCAGCATCGCGAGCTCGTCGAGCAGCACGGCGGGATCGACGACGACGCCGTTGCCGATGACCGGAACCACCCATGGGTAGAGCACGCCGCTCGGCACGAGCTGGAGCTTGAAGACCTCACCGTCGACGACCAGGGTGTGACCCGCGTTGTGGCCGCCCTGGTAGCGGACGCACATCGACGACTCCTTGGCCAGGTAGTCGGTGACGCGGCCCTTGCCCTCATCGCCCCACTGCGTGCCGACGATCACCACACCGGGCATTGCCAGCTCCGCTCGGGCCAACTCCGCTCGGGAGCACTCCGCGTGACGGCCGCGTTGGGTCTCACGTTGGGGACATGGTACTCGACCGGCCTCGCGCCACAGCCTGCTCCGTAGCATGGTGGTCTTGGCGACTCGTCGGTGGCTCGGCGTTCCGTATGCGCGTGCGGAACGCTTTACGGCGCCGCAGCCCGTCGCGTTCGACCCGACCCGCACCTACGACCACTTCGGTCCGGCCGCACCCCAGCCGCTCGACAGTCCGCTCGGCGAGATCGTGCCCGGCATGCGGGTCGTCGACACCGACGAGCACGCGTGCCTGACCCTCAACGTCTGGGCACCTGCAGCGGGCGGGACGCATCCGGTGCTCGTATGGTTCCCCGGCGGCTCGTTCATCATCGGCGCGTCGTCGCAAGGTGCGTACGACGGCACGTTGTTGTCCACCGAGCAGTCTGTCGTGGTCGTGACGGTGAACACCCGCCTCGGCGCGCTCGGGTTCCTCGACATGCGCGCGGCCGGCGGTGTGGCGAACTGCGGGGTGCGCGACGCGCTGTGCGCGCTCGAGTGGGTGCGCGAGCACATCGGCTCCTTGGGCGGCGACCCT
The DNA here is from genome assembly GCA_038209365.1 of Acidimicrobiia bacterium. Classification (GTDB taxonomy): domain Bacteria; phylum Actinomycetota; class Acidimicrobiia; order IMCC26256; family PALSA-610; genus DASQHW01. The sequence continues at coordinate 25,334 of JBBQXS010000009.1, forward strand.
GCGCGGGTCGTCGGCTTCGGCGAGTCGGCGGGTGGCGGTCTGCTGCTCCACGTGCTCGCGTCGCCGATGGCTCGGGGCCTGCTCGCGGGCGCGATCGTCCAGAGCGGCGCGACATTCGCCACGTTCGACGATGCGCGGGCCGCGCTCGTCGCCGAGACCATGTGCAAGGAGGCCGCGGTGTCGGACGCGGCCGCGTTGCGCGCGCTGCCGATCGACGCATTGCTCGACGCGCAGAACCGCACGCTCTCCACGCTGATGCAGCCGATCGGCATGATGCCGTTCCACCCGATGGTCGACGGCGACGTGCTGCCCGTCCGGCCGGTGGACGCGCTGGGCGCGGGCGCGGCCGCCGGCGTCGCGCTGATCGCGGGAACCACCGCCGACGAGATGGCCCTGTTCGTCGATCGTACCGAGGTTCCCCGCGACCGGCTGGTGCGGAGGATCGCGCGCTACCTGCGCGTCGACGACCTACACGCGGCACGCGTCGCCGACGCCTATGCCGCGCAACTCGCCGGGACCGACAGCGCCGGCATCTGGCGCGCGTTCTTCGGCGACCGTGAGATGCAGGATCCGTGCCGCGCGGTGCTCGACGCCCACGCGCCGCACGGACCTGCGTACACGTACTGCTTCACGTGGGAGGGCCCCGACGTCGGCGCGTGTCACGGCATCGACATCCCCTTCCCGTTCGGCAACTTCGTCGACGGATGGGAAGCGTTCGCCGGCGTCGATGCCGACGCGCACGCGCTCTCGCGCTCGATGCGCGACGCGTGGGCCGCGTTCGCCCGCACCGGCGACCCCGGCTGGCCGCCGTACCCGAGCGCGATGATCCTGGGCCGCCACCCGCACGTCGCCCCGTCCCACCCCCTGTTTGGTCGCCTAGTGGCCGTTTACGGCCACTGACGGACCAAACGCAACGCGGGCAGGACGGTTGAGGACGCGGGGGACGGTGCCGGTCACCTCGGCGAGGGCGCCGCGCGCGACCGCCTCGTAGAGGTGCACCGTGGAATCGGCGAGCCAGGGATCCAGCCCACTTGCAACGGCCGCGTCGCGCCACCGGTCGAGCGGCGGATCCAGCCGTCGCACCCCGAGTCGGGCCGCGACCTCGTCGCCGTCGAGCGCGTCCGGTCCCGTGAGATGCAACGCGCCGTCGAGGTCGTCGCGCATGAGCGCCACGGCGGCGACGGCGGCGATGTCGGCCGGATCGATCCACGCGATCTTCCCCGGACCGGTGGGCAGCACGAGCTTGCCGCGGGCCACGAGGTCGCGCTGCTTGTCGACGACGCTGGTGAAGAACGAGGGCTGGAGCACGGTCGACGCGACCGGCGACCCCGCGAGCCGGCGCTCGAGCGCACGATGGTTGCCGTGGAGACCTGACTCCAGTCCGGGGACCGGGATGTTGGAGACCTTGACGATGCGTTCCAGACCGGCGCGCTCGGCCGCCTCGATTGCATTGGTCTCGAGCGACACCTGCTCGCGCGTCGGAGACGACACGAGGAACAACCGGCTGACCCCCGCGCAAGCGGCATCGAGCGAAGTGGGATCGGCAAGGTCGCCGCGCACGCAACCCTCGGCGTGCCGCCTCGCCAGTCCGCGCACGTCGACGCCGCGCGCCCGCAGCGCAGCTGCCACCCCGCCGCCGAGATCGCCGGCCGCCCCGATCACCAACACCGTCACGGCGACTACGTTGACACAGATGCGGACGCAGCGAAGCCAGGGACGGCGCAGCGAGGGAGCCATGTCACCGGTGCGGACGCAGCGAAGCCACGGACGGCGCAGCGAGGGAGCCATGTAATGCGCGAACCTCGTCCGGGGCCCGGCATCGGCCGCGAGCTGACCGTGCAACAACAGCTGGCGTGCGCGCTCCGCATCCTCGCCCGTGAGGGATGGCGCGAGAACTTGTCGGGTCACATCACGATCGCCACCGACGACGGCGGGATGTGGTGCAACCCGTGGGGGCTGTGGTGGGACGAGGTGCGTGCATCCGACGTGCTGCGGCTCGACGCCGGCGGCGACGTCGTCGAAGGGAGCTGGGACGTCACGCCCGCGGTCTTCCTTCACACCGAGCTGCACCGGGTCCGCTCCGACGCCGCCGCGATCGTGCACAACCACCCGTACTACGCCACGCTGCTCGCGGTGATGCGCGAGCTCCCTCGCATCGTGCACCAGAACTCCTGCATCTTCGACGGCGAGCTCGCGTTCGTCGACGAGTACGGCGCCGTCGACGACACGGACGGCGGCAAATGGCTCGCACGCGAGATGGGCGACGCTTCCGGCGCGCTGCTCGCGCACCACGGCGCCGTCGTCACCGCGCCGACCGTCGCCGAGATGTGTTACAAGGCGACGACCTTCGAGCGCATGTGCCGCTTCACCTACGACGCCCTTGCGGCCGGACACCAACCCGCGGAGGTGCCAGCCGGAATGCGGCCCGAGTTGAAGCAGATGCTGCGCCAGAACACACCGCGCGCGTATTGGGACGGCGCGGTGCGGCTCCTGCTGCGAGACGAACCGGAAGTCCTCACATGACCGGCGTGCGGACACAGCGGAGCCGGGGATGGCGCAGCGAGGGAGCCCTGTAATGGGCATGTCGATCGACGATCTCCAGCAGAACGAGCACTTCGGTGGCGGGCGGGGCCGCCGCACCGAGATCACCTGGCTGCCGGAGCCCGAGCCGCGCGAGCGCGTGTACCGCGTCATCTCGGTCGACGATCACGTCGTCGAACCGCCCGACGCGTTCGCGGGCCGGTTCCCCCAGAAGTACGCGGCCGAGGAACCGCGCGTCGTCCCAACGGATGACGGCGGCGAGGCGTGGGTCTGGCAGGACCAAGTGCTGCCGAACGTCGGCTTCAACGCGGTCGTCGGACGACCGTCGAGCGAATACGGGTTCGAGCCGACGCGTTTCGACGAGATGCGCCGCGGCGCCTGGGACATCGACGCGCGTGTCCGCGACATGGACATCGACGGCGTCGACGTGTCGCTCTGCTTCCCGTCGTTCCTCCCGGGGTTCGTCGGCCAACGCCTCACGCTTTGGCCGAACGACGACCAGCTCGCGCTGACCGCAATGCGGGCGTACAACGACTGGCACCTCGAGGCGTGGTGCGGCGCGCACCCCGGTCGGTTCATCCCGAACCAGATCACGTACTTGCGCGATCCCGCGATCGCGGCCACGGAGATCCACCGCAACGCCGAGCGCGGCTTCCGGGCCGCGACGTTCTCGGAAGCGCCCGACAAGCTCGGGCTCCCGACGATCCATTCCGGCTACTGGGATCCGTTGTTCGCGGCGTGTGCGGAGACCGAAACCGTGCTCTGCCTGCACGTCGGCTCGTCGGGCACGTCGCCGACCACGTCGGCGGACGCGCCACCCGAGATCCCCGCCGTCCTGTTCGGCGCGTACGGCATGTACAGCGCAGTGGACTGGCTGTACTCGAAGGTGCCGGTGCGGTTCCCCGACATCAAGATCTGCCTGTCCGAAGGCGGCATCGGGTGGGTGGCCGGCATCCTCGACCGGCTCGACCATTGCTACCGGTACCAGCTCGGGTACTTGCCGACCTGGCGCGACGTCGACGCGTCGCCGAGCGACGTGCTGCGCCGCAATTTCTGGTTCTGTTCCCTCGACGACGACGCGGGCATGCAGCTGCGTCACCGCATCGGCGTCGATCACATCCTCGTCGAGTCCGACTACCCCCACGCGGATTCGTCGTGGCCGAACACGCAGGCGATGCTCGCGCGTCAGCTGCGCGACCAGGACGTGCCCGACGAAGAAGCCGCGCAAATCACCTGGCGCAACGCCGCCGAGCTGTTCCGGCACCCTCTGCCGTGAACACGGTGGCGGGCATCGTTGCTCGCAACGCGCGTTCCGATCCTGATGGCATCGCGTTCGTCGAAGCGATGTCGGGGGAGTCGATTACGTGGGGCGAGTACGACGCGCGGTCGTCCGCGATGTCGGCAACGCTTGCTCGAGACCACGTGCCCGGCGAGCGAGTCGCGCTCAAGCTGCGGGACGGCCCGGGTGTACACGCGGCAATGGTCGCCTGCGAGAAGGCAGGCCTCGTCGCGGTCGGCATCGGCGCCCGGGCCGGCGAGCGCGAGACCTCGTACCTCGTCGACCGGACCGGCGCCCGCATCCTGCTCGTCGAGCCGCCCGTCGCGTCGGCGCCGGTCATCGAGCACCCGATCGGGGCCGACGAGCTGTGGTTCTTGAACTCGACGTCGGGGACCACAGGCCTCCCGAAGATCGTCATGCACGACCAGGCGCGCTGGTTCGCCTTCCATCGCTTCGCGGACAACGTTGCGAAATTCGGTACCGGCGACGTGTGCATGAGCGCGCTCCCCGCGCCGTTCGGCTTCGGGCTGTGGACCGCGCACTTCACGCCCGCGATCGTCGGTGCGCCGTGTGTCGTGTGCGAGCGATTCGAACCGGAAACGATCATCGCTGCAATCGAGCGGTACCGGGTCACGATCCTTGCCGCGGTGTCGACCCAGCTCGTGATGATGCTGCACGACCCGGCGCTCGAACGCCACGACCTCTCGAGCCTGCGCATCTTGTTCACGGGAGGCGAGCCGGTGCCGTACGACCGGGCGCGTGAGTTCGAGGACCGTACCGGCGCCTTCGTCCTGCAGTTCTACGGCTCCAACGAGACCGGCGCGCTGTCGTGCACGAGTCCCGACGATCCACAAGAGCGTCGCTTGCGGACCGCGGGACGCGTGATCCCCGAGATGCACGTCCGGCTGCTCCACCCCGACACCGACGAGGACGTGACGGCCGCCGGGGGCCCGGGCGTCCCGATCGCCAAGGGACCGACGCTTTGCCTCGGTTACTGGGATGACCCCGACGCCGACGCGCGCCTGTGGACCCGGGACGGATGGATGCGCATGGGTGACCTCGCCCAGATCGACGCCGGCGGATACCTCACGGTGACGGGCCGCACGTCCGATTTCATCATCCGCGGCGGCAAGAACATCAGCGCCGCGCAGGTCGAGGGCGAGATCGCATCGCATCCCGCGGTGGCCCTCTGCGCGGCGGTCGCGATGCCCGACGAGACGTTCGGCGAGCGGGTGTGCGTGTACATCGAGCTGCGACGGGACGTCGACGCGCTCGCCCTCGACGACGTGTGCACCTTCCTCGCCGAACACGGCGTCGGCAAGGAGCTCTGGCCCGAGCATCTCGTCGTCGTGGATGCGCTGCCGCGCGCTTCCGGCGGCAAGATCGCCAAAGGCGAACTGCGGGACGCGGCGCGCAACCTTTCGGCGGGCTGACGGCCGCCCCTGGTCAGCGCGCCGGCGCCGCGACCGCAGCGGTCGCCAGGTGGCGCAGGTAGGCGGCGCGCACTGCGAACGCCTGGCGGAGATCACCGACGACCTCGTCGCGGAACTCACGGCGATAGGTCTCGTCGGTGAGCAGATACACGGTGAAGTTGAGGCCCGAAAAGGCCGTGAGGAACCCGGCGACGCGCAACAACTGCTCGGTCACGACGAGATCGCGCTCACCGACGGTGAGCGTGGCGAGCACGTTGACCTGGTGCGCCCATTCGCGTGTCGTCGCCGCATCGACGAGCAACAGGCCGAGCAACACGAAGAACACACCGATCAGCATGCTGACCAGCAAGATTTGGATGCCCTGGCTGAAAAGCGCGACGAGCCCGACGTTGCCCCACTCACGCCGCCCGAGGGCAGGTGCCCGTCCGTCGGCGGGGAGCTGCGCGACGGAGCCGATCGGCGTCGGTGCGACGAGCGTCTGGAAGTCGCGCGTGTCGCCGAAGTCGTTGAGCGCGCCGATGTCGCGCGGGAGACGCACCACGAGGAACACCACGCCCACAACCGGGAACAGACCGACGGCGACCCAGTAGGTCGGGCCGACGATCGCGCCGGCCGTCTGCCACACCTCGTTCGTGAGGAAGAGGAACGTGACGAGCAACGCGAGGAGCGGCAACGCGCGGGCAACCAGGGACACGACGGCCTCGATCTGGCGGCCGAGCACACGAAGCGCCCACCGCACGATCGCGACGATGCCATAGGACGTCGTGACATAGATGAGCCCCAACAGCGCCACGTTGAGCAACGCGACGCCGAGCGCCTGACGCACCTGCCCGCCGGCGATGACCGGCACCAGCGCGGGCCCGAGCACGAACGCCGCGACCTCGACCGGCCCGAGGCTGTCGGGGCGTTGCATGGGCGGGCGGCGACGGCGACGGTTCACGAGCGCCCAGGCGCCGAGCAACGCCGCGAACGCCCCGGCGAGCGCGACCGCATTGAGCCACAGCGGAAAGTCCTGCCTCGGCGCGAGCACTACGACCTCGACCAGCACCAGCAACGTGAGCGCAGGCATCGCTCGCGTCCAGATGTCCCTTGCGGCCTCGTAGTCGGCGATGAAATGCGGCAGTCCGCGCCCGACGAACCACTGTTCGGTCGCCTTGCGTACCGCATCTTCGGCCACGGAGCATCAGTCTGGCGTCACCGCCGCCCTCACCCGCGGCAATGTCTCACGCATTCCTTCGGGCCTATGCCACGACGTCCGCGGTCACGACGTGGTCGAACACCAAGCCACCGTCGGGCCGAGCATCGACTGTGATCGTGTCGCCTTGTTGGTACGTGCCCTTCAGCAGCTCGAGCGCAATCGGGTCGGCGACCTCGCGCTGTAGCACGCGCTTCAGCGGCCGTGCGCCGAAATCGGGGTCGTAGCCGGTCTGCGCGATCCATTGCTGTGCGGACGGCGTGAGCTCCAAGGTGAGCCCGCGCGCTGCAAGGCGGGTGCGCAACAGGTCCACTTGCATGCCGACGATGCGCTCGATGTCCTGCTCCGACAGGCGGTGAAAGACGACGATCTCGTCGACCCGGTTGAGGAACTCGGGCTTGAAATGCCCGCGCACCGCCGCCAGCACGTGTTCCTCCGACGCCCCCGCGCCGAGGTTCGACGTCATGATCACCACGGAGTTCGTGAAGTCGACCGTGCGACCCTGGCCGTCGGTGAGACGGCCGTCGTCCATGAGCTGCAACAAGATGTTGAAGACGTCGGGGTGCGCCTTCTCGATCTCGTCGAGCAGGATCACGGCGTAGGGACGTCGCCGCACGGCCTCGGTCAGCTGCCCGCCTTCCTCGTAGCCGACATAGCCCGGAGGCGCGCCGACGAGACGCGACACGGAATGCTTCTCCATGTACTCCGACATGTCGATGCGCAGCATCGCCCGCTCGTCGTCGAACAGGAACTCGGCGAGGGCGCGCGCCAGCTCCGTCTTGCCGACACCCGTCGGGCCGAGGAACAAGAACGAGCCGATGGGCCGGTTCGGGTCCGACAATCCCGCACGCGACCGCCGGATCGCGTTCGCCACGGCGGTGACCGCCTGGTCCTGGCCGACGACTCGCTCGTGGAGGTGCTCCTCGAGCCGCACGAGCTTCGCGAGCTCACCTTCCATCAGTCGCGAGACCGGCACACCCGTCCATTTCGCGACGATCTCCGCGACGTCTTCTTCGTCGACCTCTTCTTTCAGCATCGCGCCGTCGTGCTGGAGCTCGTTCAGCCGTTCGGTCATGGCTTCGATCTCGCGGTCGACGATCGGGATGTGCCCGTAGCGCAGCTGGGCGGCCCGCTCGAGATCACCGTCGCGCTCGGCCCGCTCTGCATCCAGCTTCGCCTGCTCCAACCGCTCCTTGGCGTCTTGGATCGCGACGATCGCATCCTTCTCGGACTGCCAGTGCGCGACCATGCCGTCACGCTCCTCGCGCAAGGACTGGAGCTCCGCCTCCAACGTGTGGAGACGTCCGCGCGATGCCTCGTCGGTCTCCTTCGCCAATGCCGCACGCTCGATCTCGAGCTGGCGGATGCGACGCTCGACGACATCGATCTCGAACGGCATCGAGTCGATCTCGATCCTCAGCCGCGAGGCCGCTTCGTCGACGAGATCGATCGCCTTGTCCGGGAGCTGACGCCCGGTGATGTAGCGGTCGGAGAGCACGGCCGCAGCGACCAGCGCCGCGTCCTGGATACGCACGCCGTGGTGCACCTCGTAGCGTTCCTTCAAACCGCGAAGGATCGCGATCGTGTCCTCGACCGACGGCTCGCCGACGAAGACCGTTTGGAAGCGCCGCTCCAACGCGGCGTCCTTCTCGATGTACTTGCGGTACTCGTCGAGCGTCGTCGCGCCGATGAGGCGCAGCTCGCCCCTGGCGAGCATCGGCTTGATCATGTTGCCGGCATCGACCGCCCCTTCGGCGCCGCCGGCCCCCACAATTGTGTGTAGCTCGTCGATGAACGTGACGATCTCGCCCTCGGAGTCACTGATCTCCTTCAGCACGGCCTTGAAGCGCTCTTCGAACTCGCCGCGATACTTCGAGCCTGCGACCATCGAGCCGATGTCGAGTGCGATCACGCGCTTGTTGCGCAGGCCCTCGGGAACGTCGCCCTCGACGATCCGGCGCGCGAGCCCCTCGACGATCGCGGTCTTGCCGACGCCGGGCTCGCCGATGAGCACCGGGTTGTTCTTCGTGCGCCGCGAGAGCACCTGGATGATGCGCCGGATCTCTTCGTCGCGGCCGATGACGGGGTCGATCTTGCCCTTGCGCGCGGCGTCGGTCAGGTCGCGGCCGTATTTCTCGAGCGCCTGGTACTGCTCTTCGGGATTGTCGCTCGTGACGCGGTGGGACCCGCGCACCTCGCGCAGGGCCTCCAACGCCGCCGCCCGTGTCACGCCGAAGCTGCGCAGCAGGTCGCCGACCCCACCCGGCACCTCGGCCATCGCCAGGAGAATGTGCTCGGTCGACAGGTACTCGTCGCTGAGCCCCTCCCGTTCCGTGTCGGCGTTCTCGAGCACCCGATAGGTGCTCGCGCCCAGTTGCGCGTCGCGAACAGTCGCGCCGCTGACACGCGGCAGTTGCTCCAACACCTCGTCGACCTTGCGTCGCACCCCGCCGACGTCGATGCCGATGCGCTCGACGACACCCGACACGATGCCCTCGGGCTGATCGAGCAACGCGCGCAGGAGGTGTTCCGGTGCGATCTCCGTGTTCCCGGCGTCGCGCGCCAAGGCTTGCGCGGCGGCGAATGCCTCTTGGGTCTTGCGTGTGAAGCGGCTCGGGTCTATGGGCATGACCAATCTCGTTTCTGGTTACCGGGTCGACGGGAACCGCGAAAGCACCGCGCTGCGCAACGGCACCAGCTCGCGCTTGTACTCGCGGTGCGCGGCCGCGACCCGCTCATCCATCTCCCGGACGAGGGCGTCGAGACGTCGTTCGAGCTGCGCGATGCGATCATGTGCCTCGCCCAGCTCGTCTTCGAGCGCGAGCACCTTGTGCACTCCCGCGAGCGACACACCGTCGTTCGTCAACTCTTGGATGCGGCGCAGCAACGCGATGTCGCGCTCCGAATAGCGACGGCTGCGGCCGCTCGTGCGCGCGGGCGCGAGCAGACCCTTTCGCTCGTAGATCCGCAGCGTCTGCGGGTGCACGCCTGCGAGCTCGGCCGCGACCGAGATGACGTACAGCGCCCTGCTGTCAGGTTCCATCGTCGTCCTTCCGGTGTTGCGTCTGCGCCGCCGCGAACAGCGCCGCACGCGGGTCCTCGTCCACGGCGGCCGCGAGCGCCTCGAGCGCATCCCGCTGCTCTGTGTTGAGCTTCGCCGGCACCTGCACGTCGACGGTGACGAGGAGGTCGCCGGCCTTGTCGCGGCCGCCGTTCATCCCGTGCCCCCGCACCCGCAGCACCTTGCCGGACGGCGTCCCGGCGGGAATGCGCACCGTCACCTGCCCGTCGAGCGTCGGGACCTTGACGTCGGCGCCGAGCGCGGCTTCCGGGATCGTGACGGGCAGCCGCAACGTGAGGTCGTTGCCGCTGCGCCCGAACAGCGGATGCGTGCTCACGTGCACCACGACATGGAGGTCGCCGGGTGGACCGCCGTTCGCGCCCGCGGCACCACGCCCCTTCACACGGATGCGCTGTCCGTCGGCGACGCCGGCCGGAACGCGTACCTTGACCTCGCGCGCGCGCATCTCGACACCGCGACCCTTGCAGTTCGGGCACGGCGTGGGGATGACCTGCCCCGGCCCGCCACAGTTCGGGCAAACCTGCGAGAACGAGAACGGACCTTGGTCCACCGCGATCGTGCCGCTGCCGTGGCATTCGGGACACGTCTCGGGCGTGGAACCGGGCGCGGCGCCGGAACCCGCGCACGTCGCGCACGTCGCGTCGGCACGGAACCGCACCGTTGATGTGGGCCCGCGCACCGCGTCGTCGAACGACAGGTGCAACTCGGTCTCGAGATCGTGTCCGCGCCGCGGGCTGGCCGCGCGGCGCTGCCGACGCGAGCCGAAGAGGTTGCCGAACAGGCCGCCGAGGTCGCCGATGTTGCCTTCGAAGTTGAACGTCTGATCGCCTGCGCCGGGGCCACCGGGGCCGAAGCCGCCGTATCCGCCGGGACCCACACCCGAGGCGACCATGCGCCGCACCTCGTCGTACTCGGCGCGCTTGGACGTGTCGCCGAGCACGTCGTGCGCCGCGGAGATCTCCTTGAACCGCTCCTCGGCATCCTTGTTTCCCGAGTTGGCGTCCGGGTGGAACTGCTTCGCGAGCTTCTTGTAGGCGCGTGAGATGTCCTTGTCGGTCGCGCCTTGCGGCACGCCGAGCACGGAGTAGTAATCCTTTTCGAACCACTCACGCTGCGCGGACACTCGTTCCTCTGTCTCTCGTACCTAATTTCCTGGTGGGCCTATTTCCTCGTGGGCCTAGTTCCTGGTGACCTTCACCATCGCCGGCCGCAGGACCCGGCCGCTCAACCGCCAGCCGGTGCGCAGCACGCCGCCGACGTGCGGCTCACCGTCGCCTTCGTCCTGCATCACCGCCTCGTGCTCGTTCGGGTCGAACGCCGCACCGTGTGCGTCGATCCGCTCGAGGCCGGCGCGCTCCAGCACGCCGACCAACTCCGCGAACGCGAGCTCGATTCCCTTGCGCACCTTCTCGTCGACGTCACCGGCCTCGAGGTTGTGCACCGCGAGCTCGAAACTGTCGAGCACGGGGAGCAGCTGTTCGAGCAGCGCCTCGGTCGCGCGTTCCACGAGCGCGGTCTGCTCGCGCAGCACACGCTTGCGGTAGTTCTCGAAGTCCGCCTGCAGCCGCCGCGTGGTGTCGAGCAGCTCGTCGCGCTCGCGCTGGAACGCGTCGAGGTCGTTCGCGAGCTGTGCCGCCTCGGCCTCGGCCGGATCCCGCACTGCAGGATCCGGTGCGGGGCCGTTCTGATGGGTCGAGCTCGGGTCGCCCATTGGTTATGCGCTCTGCTGATCGTCGTCGATGATCTCGGCGTCCGCGACCTCGTCGTCGGACGGCTGCTGGCCTGCACCCGGCCCACCGGCCCCGCCCGCAGCCGACTGCTGCGCCTGCACGTTCTCGTACAGCTTGCGGGTGAACTCGTTGCTCGCCGTGAGCAACGCCTCGTGGGCCGACTTCACCGCATCGATTTCCGCGCCCGCGAGCGCGTCCTTCAGGCGCTTCAGCGCGTCCTCGATCTTCTGACGGTCGTCGGCCGGGACCTTGTCGCCCTGCTCCTTCAGCAGGTTCTCGGTCTGCCACGCGAGCTGGTCGGCGGTGTTGCGCGTCTCGGCTTCCTCGTGCTTGCGGCGGTCCTCCTCGGCGTGTGCCTCGGCGTCCTTGATCATCTGGTTGATGTCGTCCTTGCCGAGCGCGGTGCCGCCCGAGATCACCATCGACTGCTCCTTGCCCGTGCCGAGGTCCTTCGCGGACACGTGCACGATGCCGTTGGCGTCGATGTCGAAAGTGACCTCGATCTGCGGCACGCCGCGCGGCGCGGGCGGCAAGCCCGTCAGCGTGAACGTGCCGAGCGGCTTGTTGCGGTACGCCATCTCGCTCTCGCCCTGCAGCACCTTGATCTCGACCGACGGTTGGCTGTCGTCGGCGGTCGTGAACGTCTCCGAGCGCTTCACGGGGATCGTCGTGTTGCGCTCGATGAGCTTGGTCATGATCTGACCCTTGGTCTCGATGCCGAGCGACAACGGAGTGACGTCGAGCAGGAGGATGTCCTTGACGTCACCCTTCAACACTCCGGCCTGGATCGACGCGCCCGCGGCGACGGCCTCGTCCGGGTTGACGCCCTTGTGCGGCTCCTTGCCGGTGAGCTCGTGGACCAGGTCGACGACGGCGGGCATGCGCGTCGAGCCGCCGACGAGGATGACGTGGTCGATCTTCGACTTGTCGAGGCCGGCGTCGCGGATCGCCTGCTCGAACGGGCCGCGGCACGCCTCGAGCAGATCGCGCGTCATCTCCTGGAAACGACCACGCGTGAGCGACATCTCGAGGTGGAGAGGACCGTCACTGGTTGCCGTGATGAACGGCAGGTTGATCGTGGTCTCCTGGAGGTTCGAAAGCTCGATCTTCGCCTTCTCGGCGGCTTCCTTCAGGCGTTGGATCGCCATCTTGTCGATCGACAGGTCCACGCCGTGCGCGTTCTTGAACTCCGTGACCATCCAGTCGATGACGCGCTGGTCCCAGTCGTCACCGCCGAGATGCGTGTTGCCCGACGTCGACTTGACCTCGAACACGCCGTCGCCGATCTCGAGCACGGACACGTCGAAGGTGCCGCCGCCGAGGTCGTACACGAGGATCGTTTGGTCCTTGCCTTCCTTGTCGAGCCCGTACGCGAGCGCGGCCGCGGTCGGCTCGTTGATGATCCGCAGCACTTCGAGCCCGGCGATCTCGCCGGCTTCCTTCGTCGCCTGGCGCTGGGCGTCGTCGAAGTACGCGGGAACGGTGATGACGGCCTGGGCGACACCCTCGCCGAGGTAACCCTCGGCGTCGCGCTTCAGCTTCTGCAGGATGCGGGCGCTGATCTCCTGCGCGGTATAGGCCTTGGCGTCGATGTCGATCGACCACTTGGTGCCCATGTGACGCTTGACGGAGCGGATCGTGCGATCGGGGTTCGTGATCGCCTGGCGCTTCGCCACTTCCCCGACGAGCACCTCGCCGGTCTTGCTGAACGCCACGACCGAGGGGGTCGTGCGACTGCCCTCGGCGTTGGGGATCACGACGGGCTCGCCGGCCTCGAGCACCGAGACGACGGAGTTGGTGGTGCCGAGGTCGATGCCGACGGCCTTGGACATAGCTGGCCTCCTTGGGCTTCCTATGAGAGAGAACTTGAGCGGGTTGCGACAGTATAACTTGACAATGGTCTTGTCAGATTCCTGATCGGGGGGAATTCGCGGGTCATGGGGCGTTCGCGTGCGCTCCGGGGCTGGTGGGGATAACTTTCCGGCCCATGGCGAGGCGAGACGCATTCATCGATCACCTCCAGCAGGTTCCGCTGTTCGCGGCGTGCTCCCGAAAGGACCTCCAGCTGGTTGCCCGGCGCGCGGAGGACGTGCGGGTGCCGGCGGGCAAGACCCTGGTCTCAGAGGGGGAGACCGGCCACGAGTTCTTCGTGATCCTCGACGGCGAGGCCCGGGTGACCCGTCAGGGCCGGAAGGTCGCAAACATCGGGCCGGGCTCGGCTTTCGGCGAGCTGGCCCTGCTCGAGAAGGCGCCACGCAATGCCACGGTCGTCGCCGACAGCGACATGGAGCTCGTCGTGCTCGGCCAGCGTGAGTTCGCGGGGCTGATCGACGAGGTTCCCGGCTTCGCCCGCAAGCTCCTCGCCGGCATGGCCCACCGCCTCCGCGAAGCCGACGCCCGTAGCGTGCAATAAGTCTTTGCATTTCGCTTGCTGAGGGGCTCGCTGCGCTCGCGGTGGAGGCTGCGCGAAATGCGGCGAGCTTCCTCCGCAGCTTCCGGCTGCTCCGGTCGCCGCACCATGCAGCCCGGATGATGATCGGCTTGTAGATTTCGGCGCGATGCGACTGCCTACGCCGCGGAAATTGCCCAAGCCCTCGCAGCTGGTGCTCGGCACCGGAATCCTTCTTGCACTGTTCGTGATCGCGAGCGGGCTCATCCCCGTGATCACACAGTGGCACGACACCTCGACCGTGCAACGCGAGGTGTTCACGAACGTTCCCGATCCCGTCGTCGTCGCGTTCTACGCCTCGATCGCCACGATGTTGTTGGTCGTCGCCTGGCTGGCATCCCTGCGCGTCCGTAACTACGAGCGCGGAGGACCCGACGACCGGCGGACGAATCGCAAGAACGCCGACCGTCGCCTGCGCGACTTCCGCAGTGGCGTATGGATGCAAACGCTGCTGCGCGACCCCGCCGCCGGGCTGATGCACTCGTTGCTCTACTTCGGTTTCATCTTCTTGTTCGTCGCGACGGTGATCAGCGAGACCGATCACCAGATGCCCGACCGGTTCAAATTCCTCCACGGCAACGTGTATCTCGCCTACTCGATGGGCGCCGACCTCGCCGGGGTCATCTTCCTGATCGGGGTCGGCTGGGCCGTCGTGCGTCGCTACGTGCAGCGCCCGTATCGCATCCGCATCAAGACCAAGCCCGAAGATGCGCTGATCCTCGGATCGCTGTTCCTGATCGGGGTCACCGGGTTCCTCGTCGAGGGCGTTCGCATCGCGTTCGAGCGCCAACCCGCTTTCGAGAAATGGTCGTTCGTCGGCTACCCGATCTCGAACCTCGTCGACAGCTGGTCGTTCGACACGCTGACGAACGCCCACAAGTGGTTGTGGGTGCTCCACGTCGTCGCGTTCCTCGGGTTCTTGGTGATGATCCCCACGACCAAGCTGCGTCACATGTTCACGTCCCCGATGAACATGTATCTGCGCGACCGGCCGCGCCCGAAGGGCGCGATGAAGCCGATGCCGAACCTCATGGAGACCGAGCTCGAGAGTTTCGGCGCGGTGAAGATCGAGGACTTCACCTGGAAGCAGCTGTTCGACACCGACGCGTGCACGATCTGCGGGCGTTGCACGTCGGTGTGCCCCGCCCACAACACCGGCAAGCCCCTCGACCCGCGCGAGATCGTGCTGAAGGTCGGCGAGGTGATGGCGGCCACCGGTGATCCGCAGGTGTCCCCGCCGGTGGGGGTCGATCCCGAGATCCAGATCGAGGCCGACACCGTGTTCGCACGGATCACGTCCGAAGAGCTCTGGGCGTGCACGACCTGCAAGGCATGCGACGAGATCTGCCCGGTCAACATCGAGATCCTGGAC
Source organism: Acidimicrobiia bacterium (assembly GCA_038209365.1). Lineage (GTDB taxonomy): Bacteria > Actinomycetota > Acidimicrobiia > IMCC26256 > PALSA-610 > DASQHW01. The sequence continues at coordinate 40,415 of JBBQXS010000009.1, forward strand.
AAGATCCTCGACATGCGCCGCTATCTGACGCTGATGGAGAGCGACTTCCCCAACGAGCTCGGCAACACGTTCCGCTCGATGGAGAACGCCGGCAACGCCTACGGCCTGAACCAGGGTGAGCGCGGCGATTGGGCGTCGTCACTTGAAGGCGTCGACATCGTCGAGCCCGGCGGCGCGTTCGCCCACGAATACCTCTATTTCGTCGGCTGCGCGGGCAGCTTCGACGACCGCAACAAGAAGACCTCGCGTTCGCTCGCCAAGTTGCTCCAGCGTGCCGGGATCGACTTCGCGATTCTCGGGCCGAGCGAGATGTGCAACGGTGACCAGGCCCGCCGCGCCGGGAACGAGTACATCTTCCAGATGCTCGCGATGCAGAACATCGAGACGCTCAATGGCATGGGCGTCAAGAAGATCATCACGCAATGCCCGCACTGCTTCAACGTGTTGAAGAACGACTACCCGCAGCTCGACGGCAACTACGAGGTCATCCACCACTCACAGCTGCTCGACCAGCTCGTCCGCGACGGCCGTCTCTCACTCGACGGCGCATCACTCGCCGAGCGCGTCACGTACCACGACTCCTGCTACCTCGGCCGGCACAACGATGTGTACCTGGCGCCGCGACGCGTCGTCGGGTCGCTCGCCGGCATCGATCTCGTCGAGATGCCGCGCAACGGGACGCGCGGCATGTGCTGCGGAGCCGGCGGTTCGCGCATGTGGATGGAAGAGAACATCGGCAAGAAGGTGAACACCGAGCGCAGCCAGGAAGCGATCGCGACCGGCGCGTCGCGTATCGCCGTTGCGTGCCCCTTCTGCTACGTGATGTTCGACGACGGCGTGAAGGGCGAGGGCAAGGACGAGGAAGTCCGGGTGCAGGACATCGCGGAGATCCTCTGGGAGGCCATCGACCACGACGCCGGCAAGGCACCCACCAGCGGCGCCGTCGGCGACTGACGGGTTACTCCTCGTCGGGCCTGGTCTCGTCGCCGAGCGCCTTGTCCCACCACGATTCGCCTCTGCGCCCGGGTTCCTCGGGCGCGGTCTCGGGCGGGGGCGGGGGCGGTGATGGTGCGGGCGGCGGCGGTGTGCCCCAGGACGGCGGTGCGGGCGGCGGCGGTTCCGTGCCCCACGCGCGCGGTTGCGCGCCCCACGTCGGTTGCGGCGGCGGCGCGCCCCACGCCGGTGTGCCCGGTGCCGGCGGCGTCCACCCGCCCTGACCCGCGTACGCGTACGGCGGCACCGCGGCCGGCGGCACGACCGGCCGGCCGGCGTCGGCGCTCGACACGACGTACGTGCCCGCGACCATGTCGCCGACCCGCCGGTGCGGATGCGTGGCGAGCACGACGATCAGCCCGACGAGGAAGCAGAAGAACTGATCGACGACCAGGAACAGCCAACGCACGATCGCACGGCCGACGCCGCACACCCGGCCGCCGCCGTCCACGACGCGCAGGCCGAGCACCATCTTGCCGACACTCGCACCCGTCATGCCCTCCAGGAGCGCGTGATTGACGAAACCCGCGAGCACAGCGAGCGCGATCGCGAGCGCGAAGCGGCCGCCGGTCCACGTGTACGCGTGCGAGCCGAGCTGGACGCACGGGTCGTCGGAGATTCCCAGGTCGCGCAACTTCTGGCACGCGGCGCTTGGCGCGCGCGTGTAGGAGTTGCTCCTCAGCGCCGCGAAGAGCGCGATGCTCACTGCAGTCACGAGCAGCGTGTCGATGACGAAGGCGGAGATTCGGCGACCGATGACCTCGGTGGGGTCACGCTGGGGGAGGTACGCCATCGCGAGATTCTCCCGCATCGGCTCGACGATCCCGGCGGATGCCTGCGGGACCCCCTGCTAGCGTCCCGTGGCGCTCGCGGGCGTAGTTCAGCGGCAGAACATCAGCTTCCCAAGCTGAGAACGCGGGTTCGATTCCCGTCGCCCGCTCTCCTTCGTGCACCGCTACACGCGCCGCCGCGGCGGTTATGTTCCCGGGGTGCCTGGCGATCGGTCGCGGCCCTCGTGGGCGCGATTCACCGACCCCGGGACGTTGCTCCTTCTCGCCGCAGCGTTTCTCGGTCTCGGCCTGCGTCTCTGGATGATCGTCGGTCCGTTCGCGCGATTGGACGTCGACGAAGCGATCGTCGGGCTCATGGCGCGCAACGCCGCGCACGGAAAGTTCTGGGCCTTCTTCTGGGGACAGGAGTATGGCGGCACCCACGAACAGCTCATCGCGGCGCCGGTCGTTGCGCTCGCGGGAGCGCGCGAGTGGGCGCTGCGCCTCGTTCCGGTTGCCTTGACCGCGGTTGCGAGCTGGCTCGTCTGGCGTGTGGGCCGGCGCACGGTCGGCGAGCCCGCGGCGCGGCTCGCGGCGATCGTGTTCTGGATCTTCCCGGGCGTGTACGTGTGGTGGTCGATCAAGCCTCGCGGTTTCTACGAAGCGCAGGTCGTCATCGGTCTGGCAGTGCTGCTTGTCGGGCTGCAACTCGCGGAGCACCCGTCGGCGCGCAACGCCACGCTGTTCGGTTTCGCCATCGGCCTCGGTATCTGGGCAAGTCCGCACATCGCGTACTTCGCGCTCCCCGCGATGTTGTGGCTGCTCCTACGGAACTGGCGGCTCCTCCGGTACGCAGGAGTGTCGGCCGCGGCCGTGATCGTCGGCGCCCTGCCGTGGCTGTACCACAATGTCGGGTCGGGTGGGCGGTCGTTGGACGCAGGGCACAACACCAGCTCGTACGTCGACAATCTGCACGCGTTCTTCCGCACGTCGCTGCCGGTCGCGCTCGGGTTACGTGAGCCGACGCCGGCCGGTCTCAGCGCATCCATCACGACGGCGCACAGCAGGTGGATCGTGCCCGGCCTGGCCGTCGTTGCGTACGTCGTGCTGCTCGCGGCCTTCGTGTTGTGCACAGTGTGGTTGTGCATCCGTCGGCCGGCCGGCACCGAGCTGCCGATGCTGGTTGCCGCGCTGTTCCCCTTCATCTACGCCGCGCAGCCATTCCAGCCGTTCGCCTCGACCGAGCCGCGTTACCTCTTCTTCCTCGCTCCGATCGTCTCGCTGCTCCTGGCGCGCGCGCTCGTCGCGATTCGCCTCCAGGTCGCGGGTGTCGTGCTGTTCGGGGTCCTGTCCGTCACCGGATCACTGTCATTCGTGCACCTTGCAGAACGGGCGCCGCGCGATTTGTTCATGCCGTGGGACCTCTCTTCGCTCCTTGCTGCTATCGATCGTCACCACGTCCGCGATCTCTTCGCGCCGTACAACTTCGCCTACCGCCTCACGTTCCTGGCACAAGAGCGCGTGATCGCGACGCCGATCGAGGGGATCGGCACCAGGTACCCGCCGTATCTCTCCTCGGTGCGAGACAGCGCATCACCGGGGTACGCGTTCGTGCGTGACGGGCCGGGAGACCGCTACTTCGCGCCGGCCCTCGCGAGCAAACACGTCGGCTATCGCCGCTTCGACGCCGAACGCTACGTGCTGTACATCCTCGACCGTCGCGTCATGCCCGAAGAGCTTCCCGGTCTCGGCGCCCTCGGCATGGGCCTGATGTGAGACTCTCCCCCGAGACGCTTCGCCTTGGAACCCGGGTCGGTCTGCCGTAGCGTGCGCGGGACATGAAGGCCGAGGGGGCAAAGGGTCACGACCGATACCCGTGCCTCGACGGCCTGCGTGCGTTCGCCGTGACGTTGGTCTTCGTGTTCCACGGCTCGCTCGCATCCGAATGGATCGCGCGCCACGGCGGGCGATACATCGTGCACTTCAACATCGGCGTCGAGATCTTCTTCGTGCTCTCGGGTTTCCTGATCTATCGACCGTTCGTGAGCGCAAATCTGGCGGGCAGGCACGCCGGCAGTCTCTGGAATTACGCGCTCCGGCGAGTTCTCCGCATCTTCCCCGCGTACTTGCTCGCCCTGTTCCTGCTGCGTCTGCTCGGAGACATCGACATCAACGGCACGTCGGGCCTGCTCAAGCACGCGACGCTCACGAACACCTACTTTCACGACATCGGCGGTCTTGGGATCGCTCAGTCATGGACGCTCGTGATCGAGTTGAGCTTCTATGCGTTCGCGCCGCTGTGGGCGCTCTTCATGCGCGCTGCCTCACGGAGGAGCTCCTCGTTCCACGTCGAGATCGCGGGTGCACTCACGCTCATCGTCATCGGATACCTGAGCAGCGCCTGGGTCTTCTTCGGCGCTCCGCCTCCTGCGATGGGCGTCCTTCCTCCCGGTCTCGGTGCGCTCGGGGCGGGCATGCTCCTCGCCGTGCTGAGCGCCGCGAGCGGCCGAGACGAACGACTGGCCGCGCGCACCAGGGCGCTCGGCCGCTTTCCGGCGGCGTCGTGGACGATCGCGTTGGCACTTTTCGTCTACCTCGCGTGGCGCCCGTACAACTTCCTGGCGTCGACGCCGAGCGAGCTCATGTGGGACCGCGCGCTGAAGATCCCGATCGCGCTCCTCCTGGTCCTGCCGGCGGTCTTCGGCAACCAGCGCGACGGAACCCTGCGACGAGCGCTCAGTGCGGCGCCCATCGCATATCTCGGCCTCGTCAGCTACGGGATCTACCTCTGGCACGCGCGCATCACCGCGCACATCGCAACGCCGGACGCGCTGAACCACCATGGCGTGCTGTATGCGATCGGCGCCCTCGTGCTTGCGTACGGCGTCACCGTGCTCGTTGCGAGCGCCAGCTTCTTCCTGGTGGAACGACCCGTGCTCCGGCTTGCTCACCGACCGCGCGTCGGAGCACGCGAGCCGTCCGGCTCGGCCCGGCGGTAGCACGATGCTGTCGAAGATGGCGGTCGCGGCGCGCTCGCATGCCGCGATGCTGTGCATCGTCACCGTCGTCGCGTGCTTCCTGTATGCGGGAGTGTTGTCTTCCCGGCCGCTCATGACGCACGAGGGTGCCGAGACCTATCGCCGCGTGCACGAGTACCAGCAGGAGCTCCGCAACGGAAATTGGCTGCCGCAGGTCTTCCCCGACGCCGTACGAGGCGCAGGATCCGCGTTCCCGAGCCTCTACCCGCCTTTCGCGTACATGGTGGCCGTTGCGCTCGCGTTCCTCTTCGGCGACATCGTGTGGGGCGTCAACGTCGCGCTGCTGCTCTCGGCGATCCTGTCCGGCTGGGCGATGTACTGGTGTCTCCTCGTCATCAACGCTGATCGACGAGTCGCTCTCGCGAGCGCGCTGCTCTACATCTCGTTTCCCTACCGCTTCGTGGACGTGTTCGTGCGCGGCGCCTTCGCGGAGTCTTGGTCGTTCGTATGGATGCCGCTCGTGGTCGCAGGCGCGTGGGCAACCTTCACCCGGCGTCGCCTCGTCTGGTACCTGCCGGCGGCATGGGCGGGATTGCTGCTCACGCACACGGTGCTCTCGCTGTACTTCCTCCCCGTGTTCGGCCTGGTGGCTCTGCTCGCGTTGCGCTGGCGTGGCTGGCGCACCGCCACGCTTCTCGCAGTGGGACTCGCGCTCGGCGCGGGACTCTCGGCGTGGTACGTCCTGCCGCAGCAGCACCTCCTTCCCGCGGTGCGCGCGCACGACCCGCACCTCCTCGCGGCCGACCGCGCGTTCGTCGACAGCCAACGCGTCTCGCCCCGCAACCTCACGGGCCGATGGAACAACGGGTGGAGAGGCCCGGACGAGACGTGGAGGTATCCGAACGGCGTGTGCCCGCACTACTACTGCGGTCTCACGTTCGAGGTCGGCACGGGGAGCTACCTGATGGTGGCGCTCCTGGTGGCGTGGTACGCGGCGGTGGTCGTCGCAGGTGTACGGCGAGGGCGCGCTCCCCCGGGCCACCCGCTCGTGACCTGGCTCGTCACCGTCGCGCTCGTCGCCTACGTCCTGTACCTCGCGTTCGTCTTACATCCCGGATTCTTCCTACGGCGTCTGCCGAAGGTGTTCGGATACATCCAGTATCCGTGGCGTCTCATGGGACCGATCGCCCTGCTCGCCGCGCTCGTGGTCGGCGTGCTGGCCGCGACGCGGTTCTTTCCCCGTTGGGTGCGCTACTCGGTCGTGGCCACGTGCACGTTGGTCGCTGTTACAGTGCCCCGGTTCCAGAGGGAAGCTGCGTACTTGCAGACCGATGAAAGCGGCATCGTTGCAAGCATCGCGGCGAACGGCGACCGAGGGTTCACCGTGCAGGGCGAGTATCTGCCGAACGGCATAGACCCTTACGACGTCGGCCCCCATCTCATCTCCGCTCCGGAGGTGCGCGGCGCCGGACACGTGCTGCACTGGGAGCGCAAGCACGGTGACGTGTACGCGACCGTGAGGGTCGACGCGCCGAGCACGGTCGTGTTCCCTGTCCTGTACTACGACTTCTATCGCGTGGACGGCGCGGCCCGGACAATCAACGTGCAAGGACTGCTCGCCGCCCGTGTGGCGCCCGGCGAGCACACGCTTCGTGTCTCGCACGGGCCTACCGCCGTCAACCTCGTCGGGTTCGCGATCTCGTTCCTCAGTGCCGCGCTCCTCGTGCTCCTCGCCCGCAGCCGCCGTTTCCGGTCTTACGCTGCAACACCGGTGACCCGTCGCGCCGACAAACCGACGCGTCGAGGACCCGAGTCCCTTGCCATCGTGACGAGTCCTGTCCGGCGCCGAGCGCGGGTCTGGTGGAACGCGGCCTACTCGCGTCGGCAACGGCGGTACCTCATCGCGATCGTGCTCATCGCACTCGCCGTGCGGCTGGCTTGGGTGATCGTCGCCGCGCGGCCGCCGGTCGCGGGCGACCCCGTCGCATACATGTTTCACGGAGAGACGATCGCCCGCGGTCAGGGCTACCGGAGCATCATCGGGGCACTCCAATACGTCCCTGTGCATGATCTCCCGCAAACGGCGTTCTATCCGATCGGGTATCCCGGCACGCTCGCCGCGCTGTTCTGGATCGTCCTTCACACACCGATTCCCGACAATCTCCCGATGGCGGTCGGGATCTTCCAAGCCCTGCTCGGTGTCGGCAGCGTGATCCTCGCGAGCGAGCTCGCGCGCCGCGTCTTCGGGAGCCGCGTCGCCGTGCTCACGGCCGCCGTCATGGCCGTCTGGCCGAACCTCGTGTCCTATACCGCCCAGGCGCAGTACGAGACCGTGTTCATCTTCCTGTCCGTCGCCGCGCTCGCCGTCATCGTGCGGCCGTGGCCTCGCGGCATTGTCTCATGGCGTCGCGTGGTCGCGTTCGGTGCGGTGCTCGGTGTGGCCGCGCTCGTCCGACCCACCGTGTTGATGCTTCTCCCCGTCCTCGTCGTCTGCTGGGTCGTGGCGGGGGGAACCTGGCGCCGAGCGCTCGTGCAGGCGGCGATCGCGGCGACGGTCCTGATTGTTGTGGTCGCGCCGTGGCTCGTACGCAACACCATCGTGATGCACTCCACCGTGTTCTCGACGGGCATCGGTGATGCGCTGTGCGACTCGCGCCATCCCGACGCGTCCGGGCAGTACGAGATCGCGGCGAAATACTGCCTGGATCCGTACGAAGGGATTCCGCTCCCCCGGCGAGAGGTGGTCCGGAATCGGGAGAACACCAAGACCGCGGTGAGATTCGTCCTGCACCACCCCCTCGAGGAAGCTCGCCTGTGGTTCTGGCGCGGCTACTTCGGCTATCGCGACGACCACGACACATTCGAAGGGATCGCGCTGGATCGCGGTCATCCACTTCACGGCTCGCGCCTGGTCGGCGTGTTCGAGAGCGTGTCCGACGCCTACTACTTCGTGGTGCTCGCACTCGCGTTGCTCGCGTTGCCTGCGTTCCTGCGGCGCAAGCCACCGGGCCGCGCGCAACGGCTCTGTCTCTTGCTGGCGGGCGCGCAGGCAGCGTTGGTGCCGTTCCTGCTGTTCGGCGATCCCCGCTACAAGATCCCCGTGTTTCCCTTCTTCGCGATCGGCGCCGCGGTGTCGCTCTCGCGCCTGTGGGCCGGTTCAACGCCTCGGCGTCGCGACGCACAGGATTGAGGTCCCGACCGGAAGCGACACGCGCCGGACGAGCGCCTGCTCGATGCGTGTGAGAAAGAGGGCAGCTCGATCGATCACAGGAGATGTCATGCCGAGGCCGAGCCTCGGGTTCGCAGCGCGACGAGCTCTGGTCGCCCAAAGCGGCAGCACGAGCCAGCTGAAGATGTGCGACAGGAACAACACGTCGAAGCCAGAAGCCTCGATCTCCGCCCGCAACCCGGCCGCGGTGTACCGACGCTGGTGACCGAGCACCTCGTCGCTCGTGCTCCAGAGCCGGGGATGCGCGGGGACGTTCACGATCAGAAGACCGTCCGGCCTCATCGCGCGCCGCGACTCCGCGAGCGCGACACGCGGCGCTTCCAAGTGCTCGATGACGTCGAGGAGGCAGACGACGGACGCAGTCGCGTCCGGCAACGGGACCCGCGCCACGTCGGCCTGGAGGACGCCGAACGAATAGCGCCGTTTCGCTTCGGACACGAGGCGGTCGCTGCCGTCGACGAGCAGGGTGCGCTCGGGCGGCCAGCCGAGCAGCACGGTGACCCCGCCCGATCCCGCGCCGAGATCGAGGAGCCATCCCGGCGGCGGCCGCCAGCGGCGCAGCGCTGCCGCCACGAACGCGGCCTTGCTGCGGAACCACCAGTGCGCGCCGTCCGCCGCGGCGAGCACCGCGGCGTTGTCGTCGTCGAAAACCCCGCTCGACGCTTCGGCCCGTGTGTCGTCCAGATCGATCCTCGAGCGCGCGACACGTGCCGTCCGAACGCGCGCCCGGATGCGCGGCAGCGCCCGAAGCATCCCGATGCCGTCGCGCAGGACGTGCACCCGCGACCCGTCATCGTGGTGCCATTCGATGGCGATCTCCTGGACCGGGATGTCGAGCTGCTGCGCGATCCCGATGACCTCGACGTCCCATGCGAAGCCTTGCTCGTTGCACCAGGGCAGCACTTGGTGCCACAACTCCGTCCGAGCAGCTTTCGCGCCGCATTGCGTGTCGAGGATGCCGGGCGCGACCGCAACCTGTACCGCGCGGTTGTACGCACGGCCGAGAAACTCCCGAATGGCGCCTTGATGGCGCGTGATCGTCGAGGCCGCGACGTCGCGCGAGCCGATCGCGACGATCGGGGCACGGCGAGCCGCGTCGACGATGCGCGCGAGATCACGGGCCGGCGTGGAGAGGTCGAGATCGCAGAACGCCGCGAGCGGTGTGGTCGCGGTTTCCAGACCCGCTTGCACCGTTGCGCCTTTGCCCCGGTGAGGTCGACGCAACAATTTCGCGAGCCCGACCGGCTGCGATGCGACGAATGCACGTGCGAGCTGGGCAGTCCCGTCCTCACTCCCGTCGTCGACGAACAGCAGCGTGCTGCCGGGAGCCTGGGCGGAGATGAACTGCATCAGCTCGGCAGCGCAGCGCGCGAGCCGGTCGGCTTCGTTGTAGAGCGGGACGACGAGCGTGAGAGGAGCACCACCCGCGACACGGCCGATGTCGGACGTCACGTCCTCCCCGAGCATGGCGTGGCAGCCTACGACGGCCTCACCGATCGAAATCGGGCGCAATCAGATCGGCGTACTCCGGGTGTTCCTCGACGTAGCTCTGGAGGAACGGGCACACGGGCTTCACGCGGAGTCCCATGGCCCGGGCATCGTCGAGGACACCTGCCGCCAGGGTGCTGCCGAGACCTCGACCTTCGTAGTCGTCTTCGATCTGGGTGTGCACGAACGTGATCGCGCCCTGCTCGCGGTGATAGGTGACGAACCCGGCAACGTCGCCGTCGACGATCAGCTCGTATCGCTCCCGTTCGGGAGCGTCGACTACCCGCGGTTCGGCCATAGGTCGACGGGACCTCCCACGTAGCCGCCGGCATCCCGCATCGCGCTCCCCCACGGCCCGAGGATGCTGCACAGCTCCTCGATGTCGTCGCCGAGCGCGTCGATGGCCGGCCGCATCTGCTTGTCGGTCGCAACCTCGATCGCTTCTCGCTCGCGACGGCCCGCTTCGGTGAGCGTGTCGTTCGCGAGGAGGTCGCGCTCCTCCAGCCGCCCCACCGCCGCATCGAGCTCGGCGTCGTTCCAGCCCCGGGTTCGGATGTACGTGCGCAACGGCAGGCCGATGTACGCCTCGGTCAGGAGGCCGATCTCGATCGCGTCGAGCCCGGCCGACGTCCACGCGCAGACATGGGCGTCACCGCGACACTCGCGCAGCATGTCGCCGAGGTGGAACAGGCGCGTCCACGGATCCTGCGGGTCGTCCCATTGTGACCGAAGGCCCGCGAACAGCGGGCGGCCGGGCTCCGCGCACGCGTCTGCCGCGCGCTCGAGCAACGATGCCGCGCGCGACACACGCGCGTCTGCTTCGCCCAACACCCGCTCGAGCTGGGCGACCGCCCCGGTGCGCCGCGCCGCGAAGATCGTCGGTGCATCGGTGCGCGTCCACCCGAATCGCACGCCGTCGGCGATCATCGTCGGCTTGAACACCCCGAATGCCGCGGCGACGACGTGCGGCTCGACCTGGCCGAGGAGTGAACCGCGGCTCGTGCAGTACGCGGGCCCGTCGGGCGCGGCGACGTTGTTGCCGAAGCTCCCCGGGCTCGGAGCGAAGCCGAGCTCGACGTAGGCCTTGTGACACTCGGGCGAGAAGAAGACCTGGCCGATCACCGGCTCGAGGCGCGCCGCGACCGAGCGCGCGCGGCGGCAGAGGACATCAGATTGCACGGCTCGTACTCTACGGGCCGACGGGCCGACACGTTCGGAGGCAGCGAAGCCAGGATGGCGCAAGCGAGGGAGCCATGTGAGCAACGACGTCGCGTTTCTGGATGCCACCGTCCAAGCCGAGCTGGTCGCGCTCGGGAAGCTGAGCGCTCGCGAGCTCGTCGACGCCGCAATCGACTGCATCGAGCGGCTGAACCCGCAGCTCAACGCGGTGATCCACGAACGGTTCGAGCGGGCACGCACGGAAGCGTCGGACGCGGGCCCGGGGCCGTTCGCGGGCGTGCCGTTCCTCGTGAAAGACGCGGTGTGCCACACAGCCGGCGACCCGTTCCACGCCGGCATGCGCGCGCTGAAGGACGCGCAGTGGGTCGAGCCGAATGACACGTGGCTTGCACAGCGATTTCGGGCGGCGGGATTCGTGTTCGTCGGAAAGACCAATACTCCCGAGCTGGCGTCGAGCGTCACGACCGAACCGCTCGCGTACGGCGCGACGCACAATCCGTGGGACATCTCACGGAGTCCCGGCGGCTCGAGCGGCGGTTCCGCCGCCGCGGTGGCGTCCGGCATGGTGCCCGTCGCCCACGGCAACGACATGGGCGGCTCGATTCGGTTCCCGGCGGGCAACTGCGGCATCGTCGGCCTCAAGCCGACGCGGGCGCGCACGACGCTCGGACCGGACTTCGGAGAGTTCTGGGGACCGCTCACACACGAATTCGTCCTGACCCGTTCGGTTCGTGACACCGCGGCCGTGCTCGACGCGGTGGCGGGGATGGCCACCGGCGACCCATACACCGCACCGCCGCAAGCGCGGCCGTACGTCGACGAGGTCGGTGCCGCCCCCGGCCGTCTCCGCGTCGGCTTCCGGACGGTGACACCCGAGGGCGAGGAGTCCGGCAACGACGCGATCTCTGCCGTGACCGCAACCGCGCAGCTGCTCGCAGAGCTTGGTCACGACGTAGAGCCCGCCGAGATCAGCGCGCTCGACGCGGGCTACAGCGGCGGTTTCCTGTTGGCGATGACCGCCGGGATCGCGCGCGACGTCGCCCGATGGAGCGCGCGCCTGGGCCACGACATCACGCACGAGCTCGAGCCCATGAACCAGTTCTTCGTGCAAATGGGCGCACAGGTCTCCGCCGTCGACTACTTCGCGGGACTCGAGGACATGCAAGCGTGGGCGCGCCGCGTTGCGACGTGGTGGACGGACCACGACGTGCTCGTGGTGCCGACGTGCCCCGAGCCGCCGGTACCGCTGGGCGAGCTCGCGCCGACGAACCCCGACCCGAATGTCGGGGCGCGCATGGGCCGGCTGGCCGCGTTCACCGCACCCTTCGACGCGACCGGACAGCCCGCAATCTCGCTGCCGCTGCACTGGAACGCGGACGGCCTCCCGATCGGCGTGCAACTCGTCGCGGCGTACGGACGGGAGGACGTGCTGTTGCGCCTCGCTGCGCAGCTCGAACAGGCCAAGCCCTGGGGCGACCGCCGGCCCGCGGCGTCCGCCTGACGTTTCCAAATTCGCGAGCGGGGGAAGGCGCGCGTCATGACTCTTCGTGACGAAATGCGACTCGTTGCCGTGTACGACACCGAAGACGAGGCGCGCCGCGCGGTCCGCGCGCTCGAACGTTCCGGTGTCGACGTCGCACAGGTGCGCCTGGCCGACGACCGCGACCATCTCTCGTCGATCGAGGGCGAGATGCGCTCCGAGACCGTGGGCACCGCCGCCGGTCCCGGCAGCCGTTCCCTGAGCAACGAGATGACGCGCGCCTCGCTCCTCGGCATCGCGGTCGGCGGCCTCATCGGGTTTCTGGTCGCGTTGCCGGTCGCGATCATCGGCGTCGGCGACCTGTCATTGTTCGTGGGCGCGGTGCTCGTCGAATGCGTCGGCATCGTGGCCGGCGCCACCGCCGGGTGGATCATCGCCGGTTCGTTCGCGGCGAGGCGGCCCGAGGAACCTCTCGCGGCCGAGCGCGGGACCACCGTCGCGGCGCCCTTGTCCGAAAAGGCCCGGGATACGCTCAGCACGACGAATCCGCGCCGCATCGACATCGTGGAGCGCGACGGCCATCCCGTGGGCATCGTCGCCGACCGCGACGCCAGGGAGCACCACGTGGTGCGCGACATCGCACGGCACATGGGCGAGGAAGAGCGGCGCGGCTAAGCGGACCGCACCCTCAGCACCGCCGCCCCGGTGATGCGATCGTGCGCAAGGTCACCCAGCGCCTGCGGGGCCGCGTCGAACTCGTAGGAAACGGTATAGACGTGCAACGGCACGCGCGTCGCAAGGTCGAGGAGCTCCTCGCCGTCGCGGCGGGTGTTCGCCGTCGTGCTCGTGAGCGTCTTCTCCTCGAAGAGCTCGTCGGCATACACGAGCCCGGGGACATCGCTGAGGTGGATGCCGGCGACAGACAACGTGCCGCCGCGGTCGAGTGCACGCATGGCGACGGGCACGAGATCGCCGACCGGGGCGAACAGGACTGCCGCGTCGAGCGGCTCCGGCGGGGCGTCGAACGCATCCCCGGCGCTCGCGCAGCCGAGGTCGAGCGCGAGCCGGCGAGCATCGGCGGACCGCGTCAGCACGTGCACGGTCGCGTCACGATCGAGCGCGATCTGCGCCGCGAGGTGCGCGGAGGCCCCGAAGCCGTAGATGCCGAGCCGGCCACCCGGGCGCAGCCCGCTGCGGCGCAGCGCGCGGTAGCCGATGATGCCGGAGCAAAGGAGTGGCGCGGCCTGCTCGTCGGGGAAGCCCTCAGGCAAGCGGTACGCGAATTTCTCGTCGACGACCGCGTATCCGGCGTAACCGCCGTCGTCGTCCCACCCCGTGAACCGGGGAGCGACGCAGAGGTTCTCGTCGCCCCGGCGGCAGTACGCGCACACACCGCACGTGTGGCGCAGCCACGCGATCCCCACGCGGGCGCCGATGTCGAAACGCGTCGCGCCCGGTCCTTGCGCGTCCACGCGGCCGACGATCTCGTGACCGGGCACCACGTCGGGGCGGAGGGGCGGAAGATCGCCTTCGGCCAAGTGCAGGTCGGTGCGGCAGACGCCGCAGACATCGATGCGCAGGCGAACCTGTCCCGGCCCCGGTTCGGGATCGGGCCGTTCCACGAGCGCGAGCGGATGCGTGTCGACCGGACCCGCTCGATGCACCACCCAGGCCTGCACGTTGCGCCTGCTACTTGTTGAGCATCGCCCCGAGACCGGCGATCATCACGACGAAGCCGATGACGACGTACGCCACGGTCCGGGCGAGCGGCGCCTGCGGAAGATCCGTGTGCTCTTCCGTGCGCTTGTAACCGCGTACGGGACTGCCGGCCCGGTTGCGTGCAACGGTTCGTTGGACCGCGGCTTGGCTGTCGAGACGACGGCGGTACAACGCGAAGACGTTTGCGACGAACAACGCTGCGCCGAGCGCAAACACCAGCTCACGCATGACGCCGTCGTAGAAGCTCTCGGAGAGCACACCGGGAGGCTACCGGGAGAGCTTGGGCGCAGCCGTGTCGAAGCCGGCAAGGAGCGCGGCGAGTGCCGCGTCGTCGATGTTGCGGCGTACACGCGTGGCCTCGCGCTCGTCCGTCGACAGCGCGCGCACGACGCGCGTTCGCAGCGGGACGCCGTCGGCGGCGAGGCAGAGAACCGTCTCGCGACCAAGACCGGGCACTTCGTCGCGGGGTGAACGGGCCCTGATCCGGAAGCACCGCGCCCGTTCGCCGGCAAGCGTTGCGTCTCCGAGACGAACCGCGTCGTACGCGCCCAGCAGGATCTCCACGCCGACCGCCTCCGACGGCGAGATCGATCCGGACTGCGGGCGCTTCGTGCACGAGGACCGGCGCTCGACTCGCTGACAGTCGTAGACGAGGGTGGGGAGCTCGACGGTCAGCGAGCCGCCGCCGCGTGTCAGCAGCGCGCGTCCGTACCGTGCCCCGGTGGTCGACGACGTAAGGCGTTGCCCGTCACTGGAACGGACACGCGTGAACGTGAAGTCGACGATGTAATCGGAGCGCTCACCCGCGCGGAGCAGCTTGAACAGCTCCAGCGCGGCGGCCGGATCTCGGCGGGCGAGGACTGGCTCGGACATCCCCGAGAGCGCCGCCACGGACGCCAACGCGACCACTGCGAGCCCGAACGCAGCGCACGCGACGCGCCGATCGATCCGCCGCCCGATGCCTGCTCGCACCACACCCAGGGTAGGCGGCCGGCAGGCCCGCCCATGGCAGACTCGCTCCATGCGGCTGGTCGTTGCACGCTGCGCGGTGAGCTACGAGGGCCGCCTCGGGGCGCGGCTCGAGCCGGCGATCCGACTCATCGTGTGCAAGGCCGACGGCTCGGTCGCGGTCCACTCCGACGCGCGGGCGTACAAGCCACTGAACTGGATGAGCCCGCCGTGCACGATCAACGCGTCCGACGACGAGATCGTCGCGCGAAACGCGAAGGGCGAGACGCTGCGGATCGAGCTCCTCGACGTGTTCCACGACACGACGATCTCCCTGGGCGATGACCCCGGGCTCGAAAAGGACGGCGTCGAAGCCGAGTTGCAACGGCTGATCGCCGCCCGCGTCGCTGCGTTGCGCCACGACCTCACGCTCGTACGCCGCGAGTACCCGACCGACATCGGACCGGTCGACCTGCTCTGCTGCGACGCGGACGGCCGCACCGTGGTTGTCGAGGTGAAACGCGTCGGTGAGATCGCAGGCGTCGAGCAACTGCTGCGATACCAGGAGCGGCTCGACCGCGATCCGCGGTTCGCGCCCACCGTGGGGATGCTGGTCGCGCAGCAGATCAAGCCCCAGGCGAAGGTCTACGCGGAGAGCAAGGGCGTGACCTGGATCGAGATCGATCTCGACACCTTGCGTGACGGTGTTGGTCCCGGACTCACGCTCTTTTGAGCCGGGTTCTGCGCTGTTGGCCGTGAGCTTCAGGCCGATCGAGACCCTGTGCGCGCCGTCCTGCTGCTGAAGTGCCCGGACCAGCCGGGCATCGTCGCGACCGTCGGGGCGTACGTCGCGGATGCGGGCGGGAACATCGTCGAGGCCGACCAGCACTCCGACCCCGAGGCGGGCCTGTTCCTTCAGCGCATCGAATTCGACGTGGCGCGCTCCCGCGCCGATCTCGCCGCCGCGTTCGCGCCGATCGCTCAGCGCTTCCAGATGGACTGGCAAGTGCACGACCTCGGCGATCGACCCCGGGTCGCGATACTCGTGTCGCGTCAAGGCCACTGTCTCGGCGATCTCCTCGTTCGCTTCGCGCTCGGAGAGCTGCCCGGTGTCGTCGCGCTGGTCGCGTCGAGTCACGACGCGAACGTGCAGCTGGTATCGCGGTTCGGCCTGGCGTTCCACGTACTCCCGATCGACGACGCCAAGCGCGAGGAACAAGAGCGCGCACTGGGTGCACTGCTCGAAGAATGCGCCCCGGACCTGGTGGTGCTCGCCCGGTACATGCGCATCCTGCCGCCGTGGCTGGTGGAGCGCTGGGCGGGCCGCATGATCAACATCCATCACTCCTTCCTGCCGTCGTTCGCGGGCGCGCGTCCGTACGCACAGGCGCACGAGCGTGGCGTCAAGGTCATCGGCGCGACCGCGCACTACGTCACGCCCGCACTGGACGAGGGGCCGATCATCGCCCAGCAGGTGATGCCGGTGTCACATCGCGACGACCCCTCGAGACTGGAGCGTCGGGGTCGCGATGTGGAAGCCGTCGTGCTGGCCGAGGCCGTACGCCTGCACCTCGAGCACCGCGTCATCGTCTACGGACGCCGCACCGCGGTCTTCGACTAACTACTCTCGGGCGGCGTTCTCGAATGTCGTGTAATCGGCGTGGAAGACGAGCCTTGCCTGGCCGACCGGGCCGTTGCGGTGCTTGGCAACGATGATCTCGGCGAGCCCGCGCTGCTCGGACTCCGGGTTGTAGTACTCGTCGCGGTAGATGAACATGACGACGTCGGCATCTTGTTCGATGCTGTTGTGCACGACGATGTCGTTCGCCACGAAGTTCTGGGTGCCGGGCACCGTCGCGTCGAACACCGGCGCCTCACCGTTCGGCTGGATCGCGACCACATCGTCCCAGAGCACGTCGCTCGTGCCCAGATCGGCGAGGAACTGGTCCGGGAGGGCATCGGCGATGCGCCGCATCAACGCGCGGGACACGCCCTGCTCGTAGACGCGGAAGCTGCCGCCCTCGGCTTCGCCCAGCCGCTCGACGAGGTCGTGCGCGCGCAGAGAACCGTTGACGAGGAGTCCCTTGCGCTCGATGTAGTCCCAGATCTCGCGCGGCACCGTGTCGCGCAGCACGTCGACCTCGGGGCCGCCGAATCGTGACGCCGCGACATGCGTGCCGACACGCAAGTCTTCGAGGTGGACCCAACCGTCGAGCGTGAGGACCGGATGGTTGCCGCTCGCGGTGACGGTCCGACCGGACGCCAGTCGAAGCTCGAAGACGGGCTTCGTGCCACTCGCAAAGACACGCGACATCCGGCCTGGTACGAGTTGCAGGTGCTCGTCGAGCGTGAGCACGTCGACGTCTTCGGCGTCGCGCGCGTAGAGGTCGCCGATCGTCGCGACCGTGCCGTCGGCGAGCGTGACGCACGCGTCCCCGGTCAGACAACCGGACTCGCGCAGGTCGGCGAGCATCGGGCGCTTGTCTTGGCGGTATTCGAGTTGCCGGTTCAGCTGTGAGAGGCACACGACCGGCGCTTCGAGCTCACGGGCGAGGATCTTCAGGCCGCGCGACAGCTCGGAGACCTCGACCTGCCGGCTCTCGATCCGCTTGTTGTGCGACGTCATGAGTTGCAGGTAGTCGACCACGATCAGGCCCAGATCGCCGAAGCGGGCCTTGATGCGGCGGGCCTTGGCGCGCATCTCCATGACCGTGCAGTGCGGGTTGTCGTCGATGAAGAACGGTGCTTCGGCGAGTCGTCCCACGGCCTGGTTGACGCGGGGCCACTCGTGCTCACCGAGGCGACCCGTCTGCAGCTTGCGCGAGGGCACGCGGGCCTCGGCCGCGAGCAGGCGCTTGGTGAGCTCGAGGTAGCCCATCTCCATGGAGAAGAACATGACCGGTTTGCGACCATGGACGGACACATGCTGGGCGAGCCCGAGGGCGAAGGACGTCTTGCCCTGGCCGGGTCGGGCGGCGACGATCGAGAGCGTCGACGGCTGCAGGCCCAGCAGGATGGCATCGAGGTCGTGGTACCCGGTCGCGGTGCCCACGATGTCGCTCTCGCGGTCGTAGAGCGCCTCGAGCTGGTTCATCGTCTGTTCGAGCGCCGGATACAGCGGCACGAGCGAGTCCGTGACGCGCTTCTCGGCGACCTCGAAGATTGCCGCCTCGGCGCGATCGAGCGTCTCGTCGACGGCATCCTCCGCCGCGTATGCCATTTCCTGGATCTCGCCCGCGGTCTCGATCAGCCGGCGCAACACGGCGAGCTCGCCGACGATCTGGGCGTAGTGCGCGGCGTTCGCCGACGCGGGAGTCGACGCCTGGATGCGCAACAGCGTCGTGCGACCGCCGAGCTGGTCGAGCTGGGACGCCCGTCGCAGCTCCTCGGCGACCGTGACCGGATCGACGGGCTCACCGCGGCTGTGCAGCGCGAACGCCGACTCGTAGATGGCGCCGTGTGCCGGCTTGTAGAAGTCGGCCGGCTCGAGATGCGCCTCGATCGCGGCGGTGATCGCCTCGCGCGAGAGCATCATCGCCCCGAGCAGCGACTCCTCGGCCTCCAGGCTGTGCGGCGGGATGCGGCCGCCGGAATTCCGGCGGCGCGTCGTCTCCACAAGATCGACATCGATCGACTGAGCCACGATTCCCCTATCCCGTCCGCACCGGCCCACGAGCGTCGCGCGTCGGGCCTGTGGGGCGTAAGAGGTACAACCGTGTGTCTTTGTTGTGGATCCCTACGCTGCCCGTCCACATGGTTGTGGATTGTGACGGCTCGGTGCGCCACCCACGCGGATGCCCCGGACGCGAGTGGTCCACAGACTGTGGACAACGGCTGTGGACGACGGTGTGGAGGGAGCGTTCAGCTCGCCGCTTCGACCTCGACATGAAGATTCGCGAGCACGTCGGTGTGCAGCCGGACCTGGAGGTCGACCCCGCCGAGCTCCTTCAGGGGCTCGTCGAGGTTGATCTTCCGCCGGTCGATCTCGGCGCCGGTCTGTTTCTGGACGGCCTCGGCGACGTCGACCGAGGTGACCGACCCGAACAGCTTGCCTTCGGCGCCGGCCCGCGCCTTGATCGTGATCGTGCGGCCCTCGAACTGGGCCGCGAGCGCCTGCGCGGCCTCGCGGTCGCGCGAATCGCGGACTTCGCGATTGCGCCGCATCGCATCGGCCTGCTTCTGGCTCCCGGACGATGCCTTCAACGCCAAGCCGCGAGGCACAAGGTAGTTGCGGGCATAGCCGTCGGCGACGTCGACGATGTCGCCCTTGTTGCCGAGATTGTCGACGTCGGCCCGGAGGACGACCTTCATTCCTCCTCGTCCTCCGCGTCGGCCGCCACGTCGACCAATTCCTCGTCGACACCTACGAGCTCGTCGGGCGCCACGCTCATCGACCGCGGCGGCTGGGGATCGGGACGCATCTCGCGGTCGTCACGGTCACCACGGTCGCGATCGCGCCGCCCCTTCGACCGTTGCGTCACCTGCCGCACGCTGTACGGGAGGAGCGCCATCTCGCGCGCCACGCGGATCGCGCGCGCCACCGCGACCTGTTGCTGCTGGCTGTTCCCGGTGACACGCCGGGCGCGGATCTTCGCCCGCTCGGACATGAACCGCCGCAGCAGGTTCACGTCCTTGTAGTCGACCCAATCGATGTTCTCGGTCGTGAGGATCGAGGTCTTCTTCTTGATGGGGCGCCGATCCTTGGACGGCGCGCCCTTCTTCTCTCTGCGCTGTGCCATTTCGCCTCTGACTCGCTGGTATCGGGAGAACGGATTTCGGGAGAACGGGGTCGCGCGAGCGGGGTCTCGCTAGAACGGCTCTTCGCCGAACTCGTCGTAGCCGCCGGTGCCCGCGCCGGCGGGGGTGGGTGCAGGGGCGCGCTTGGCCCCGCCATCAGCGGGGCCGCCGCCACCTGGGCCACTCCGTTCCACCTTGTGGACCTCGGCCGTGGCGAAGCGCAAGCTCGGCGCGACGTCGTCCGCGACGACCTCGACGATTGAGCGCTTCTCGCCCGACTCGGTCTCCCAGCTGCGCTGTTCGAGGCGGCCGCTCACCACGACACGCGAACCCTTGGTCAGCGACGCGCTGACGTTCTCGGCGAGCTGACGCCACGCGACCACGTTGAAGAAGCTCGTCTGCTCTTCCCATTCCTGGGTCTGCTGGTTGCGCCACGAGCGATTCACCGCGACGCCGAAGGTCACCTTCGAGACCCCGCTCGGCGTGTAGCGCATCTCCGGCTCACGCGTGATGTTCCCTGAGATCGTGATGCTGTTCGAATCCGTTGCCATGTTCGCTTTCTCCCTACGCGTGTTCCGCCGCCGGCGCACTTCCCGCAGCCCTCGGAGGCCCGTAGACCTTCTCGGGGATGCGGAGCACCATGTGGCGGATGACTTCGTCGGCCAGGGAGAGCACCCGATGCAGCTCGTCCATCGCTTGCGGTTCCGCACGAGCCTGGGCCACGACGTAGTAGCCCTCCGGCTTGCGCTTTATCTCGTAAGCGAGACGGCGCTTGCCCCAGTAATCGACGTGACCCCGTTGGGCGCCACGCGACTCGATCAATTGGAGCCACCGCTCGACGGCTGCCCGGATCGTCTCCTCGTCCAGGTCCGCGTCGAGGATGATCATCACTTCGTACGGCCGCATTGCCGGCGTCGGCATGGCCGGTACCTCCTTCGGACCGCAGCCCGATTGCTGCGGGCCCCGTTGCCCGGCCGAAGCCGCCGTGGGGGCAGGATCTCGGTTGTGAACCGGTGAAAGCTAGCAGATCACTCGACGTGTCCTATCGGGGAGGACGCTACACGGGGGGTGCGACAGTGACCAGGCTCATCGCAACCTTCCGTCGGGACGGGTTGGTGCCGGAGGTGCGTCATGCGCCGCACGCGGCGAGCCCGCCGCCGCTCGCCGCGCCCGCGACGCGCTCGAGCGCATAGCGGTAGCGGCGCGTGCTCGCGTAGATCGGGCAGGTCGCGTCGCTCCCGGTCGGACACGGCGTCATGCGCTGCTGGTCGACCGGCTTGCCATCCGCGTCGAAGAAGGAGACATCGAGCGGGAGGGGGGTGTTCGCCATCGTGAACCGTGCGCTCGTATCGCTCTCGAACACGAAGATCATGCCGTCATAGGGCGCCAGTGATTGCACGTCACGCAATCCCCGCACGCGCTGGCCCTGGGTCATCGCGACGAGCACGCGCAGGCAGCGATCGCCGAGCGCGAGGCGCGTCTCCCCGAAGTCGCCGAACGGCGCGTCGGCCGCACGCGTCGATTCGATGTGCACGCGCCCACGGTCCCGGCCGCCACCACTCCCACACGCGACGAGCAGCGCCGCGCCGGCGACCACCGACGCGGTGACCTTCCGGGCGCGTGACGACACGTCGACGTACTACTGCGCGAGCTCGGGCTCGGCGGTGGTCCCGCCGTACAGGCCGAGCGCGTCGGCCATCTGATCGGTCATGTGGTATGTCTCCGCGCTCGCCGGATACGCGCCGGCCCGCACGTCCGCACAGAAGCGGGCGATCGCCGCGGTTGCGTCGTCTTCCAGCGTTGCGTACTGCCGGACGAACTTCGGGGCGCGCCGCGCGGTCGTCGAGAAGCCGAGCAGGTCGTGCCACACGAGCACCTGCCCGTCACAGTGCCGGCCGGCGCCGATTCCGATCGTCGGAACAGCGACCGATTCGGTGATGATCCGCGCCACACCGTCCGGCACGCACTCGAGCACGATCGCGAACACCCCGGCGTCGGCGAGCGCGACCGCATCGTCGGCGAGCGCCTTGGCCGCCTCGAGTCCCTTGCCCTGCACCTTGAACCCGCCGAGCGCGTGGATCGACTGGGGGGTGAGCCCGATGTGGCCCATCACCGGGATCTCGGCGTCGATGATGGCGCGCACCGCGTCGACGCGCTTGCGCCCGCCTTCGAGCTTCACGGCGCCTGCACCGGCACGGATGAGGCGCGCCCCGTTGTGCACGGTCTCCTCCGTGCTCACGTGATAGCTCATCCATGGAAGGTCGGCGACCACGAGTGCCCGAGGTCGCGTCCGCGCGACCGCGCCGACGTGGTGCGCCATGTCGTCGGTGGTGACCTGCAGCGTGTCTTCGTAGCCCAGCACGACCATCGCGACCGAGTCGCCGACGAGGATGATGTCGACTCCGGCGGCGTCGACCGTACGTGCCGACGGCGCGTCATACGCGGTGACCATCACAAGCGGTGTGGTATCGGCGCCCTCGCCTTTGTGAGCGGCAACGTCGGGCGCCGTGACACGGCGCGCTGCGCGAGCGGTCATCTCGACGATCCTCCACCGTCCAGGGCACCCTCGGCTCCCGGCGGCACCGCAAGGGTACCCAAACAACGGCCCTGACGCACTCGGGCGATCGGCGTCAGAATCACGCTCGTGACCGGACGAGCATGTGAGAACTGCGGGTTCGTCGACGAGGAGCTCGTGATCGTGCGACGCGTCTATGTCGTGCCGGAGACCTGGGAGCACCCGCCGTCGCACACGGTCGTTCCCGAACCGGAGCCGTGGTGCATCTCGTGCGCGTCGCAGTACCCGTGCGAGCCGGTCGGCGAAGAGCCCTACGACGCGAGTTGACCGTTACGTGCGGTTGGCGTTCATCCACGCGACGGCGAAGTCCACGATCGCGCGCTGCGACATCCGCTGGGCCGTCCCGCCTCCGGCATGTCCTGTCTGTTCCTGGCCGGTCGCCGCGAACGCGGCGCCGATCTTGTCGAAGTCGCTGCTGTCGATCTCGTCTTCCTCGTACACGACCCACTGCCGTCGCCCGTCGGCGAGCATCGGCGAGCCGTTCCAAATTGTCTTGCGCATGACGTCCGCGCGCGCCTCCGCGAGATGCAATGACGTGTTGTTGTTGTGGCCGACGCCGAGCAGGAGCACCAGCGCGTCACGGTCATAGCAGTGCGCGAGCGGCGAATGCTCACCAAGACCCGAGTCGAGGCGGTGGTCGGCAACGATCGCGCCGGCGAGCGGGCCGAGCGCGACGAAGGAATGGCGTGGGTGCGCACTCCGGACGACGCCGGGAACATGCCGGAAGCACTCGACGATGGCGCCCATCTCCCGCGTCGGCGTGACCTGCGGATCGAAGGGCGTGGTCTCGGCCCGAATCACGGACCACCAGGCCTCCGGCACCGGCGGGTGCTTCCAGAGGCTCGGCTCACTGAGATGACCCGAGTGGGCCGGCATCACGAGCGTTCCCCCCGGGCCGACGACCTGTCGGAGGGCTTCCACGACGGCCTGTGCGCCGCCCGCGACCCACCCGAGTCGCGAGAGCGACGAATGCACGATCACGGTCGCGCCCTCGGGCACCCCGAGTGCGCGCAGATCGCGTGCGAGCGACCGAAGGGTCACGACGTCACCTCGACGCGCGACCTCTGCTTCGTCCGGCACGACGCAAGCGGTCAGCTGGCGTGGAGGCGGCCGTGGAGCGACTGCCGGCGGAGATGGTTCCAGCGGCACTCGACGCAGACCTCGACGTCGTAGCAAGCGAACTCGTCGCACGACGCGCCGAGCTTCCGCAGCTCGGCCTCGTTGCTGATCGCGCGGCCGTTCGCCTGCTTCAGCTTGTCGCCGTATACGTACGACACCAGCCGCAGGTTCGTTGCGCCACAGACCGGGCACTCGTCGGCGAGGTCACTGCCGATGCACTGCGCCGCCCGCATGAGCTCGGGATGCGCGTCGCACACCTCCAGACGCGTGAGCGCGCCGCGGCGGAAGTCGCGCAACACTGCACGGCGGGCCAACGCGTAGTCGGTGACGCGATGCATCGTGGCGGAAGTGTAGAGGCGCAGGTCGTTGCACTCATCCGCGGCGCGCGCAGTTCACGCGCGCGACACGAGCGTTCTCCAGGCTCCTGCATGCGTGGGCGAAATCCCTGCATATGCCACGGAAACTGCTTGCACGATATATCGATTCGATATATCGTGTGACACATGTTGGAACTGGCCGTCCTGGGTCTGCTCGCCGAGCAGCCGCGGCACGGCTACGAGCTGAAGAAGCGCCTGTCGGAGACGCTCGGCCCACTTTGGGGGATCTCGTTCGGATCCTTGTACCCGGCGCTGCGCCGCCTCGAGCGGGGGGGCGAGATCGAAGAGGTCGACGAAACCGCCGGGGCGGCGGGCGCAGGATTCGTCCCGACGGGCTCACTCACCGGCGACCTCGCGGCTGCCCGGCAGCGGCGGCGCGTGCGCCCGACCCGCCGCACCCGCAAGGCGTATCGGATCACCGATCGCGGCCGTGCGCTGTTCGCCGAGTTGCTCACCGACGAGGCCGGCGACGACGACCGGGCCTTCGCGCTGAAGCTGTCGTTCTGTCGCTACCTCGAGCCTGCCGCGCGCCTCGCGTTTCTGGAGCGCCGCCGGGCGCAGCTCACCCAACTCCTCGCCACCGAGCGCAAGCCTGCAACCCGAGCGATCGACCGTTACACCCGGGCGCTCCAGGAGCACCGGGCGACCTCCACCCAACACGATCTCGAATGGATCGACGAGCTCATTGCGCAAGAGCGCGCAGAACAGCTCGGCGACCGTCCCGAAGGAGTTTCCGCATGACTTCCCCCACTTCTCCCCGCAAGAAGGTCCGCGTTGCGATCGCCGGCATCGGCAACTGCGCGAGCAGCCTCGTGCAAGGCGTGCAGTTCTACCGTGACGCCGACCCCTCGGAGCGAGTCCCCGGACTGATGCACGTGGACCTCGGGGGCTACCACGTGGGCGACGTCGAGTTCGTCGCCGCGTTCGACGTCGACGCCGACAAGGTCGGTCTCGATCTCGGCAAGGCCATCTTCACGAGCATCAACAACACGATCAAGTTCGCCGAGGTCCCCGAGCTGGGCGTCCTCGTGCAGCGCGGCCCGACGCTCGACGGGCTCGGACAGTTCTATCGCGAGGTCGTCGAGGAGAGCCCTGCCGAGCCGGTGGGTGTCGCGCAGGCACTGCGTGACGCGCGGGCCGACGTGCTCGTGAGCTACCTCCCGGTCGGATCCGAGAACGCGCAGCGTCATTACGCGCAGGCCGCGCTCGACGCCGGCGTCGGGTTCGTGAACGCGATCCCGGTGTTCATCGCGAGCAATCCCGAGTGGGCCAAGAAGTTCGAGGTGGCGGGCGTGCCGATCATCGGCGACGACATCAAGAGCCAGGTCGGCGCGACGATCACGCACCGCCTGCTCGCTCGGCTGTTCGAGGACCGAGGCTTGGCGATCGACAACACGTACCAGCTGAACTTCGGCGGCAACATGGACTTCAAGAACATGCTCGAGCGTGAGCGCTTGCTGTCCAAGAAGATCAGCAAGACGCAGTCGGTCACCAGTCAGATCGACCAGGGGATCAGCAGCGAGCACGTGCACATCGGCCCTTCGGATCACGTGCCCTGGCTCAACGACCGGAAATGGGCCTACATCCGGCTCGAAGGCCGCAACTTCGGAGATGTCCCCCTCAATGTCGAGCTGAAGCTCGAAGTGTGGGACTCGCCGAACTCGGCGGGCGTGATCATCGACGCCGTGCGTTGCGCCAAGCTTGCGCTCGACCGTGGCATCGGTGGCCCGCTGCTCGGCCCCTCGGCCTACTTCATGAAGTCACCGCCCGTGCAATACCACGACGACGAAGCGCACCGGATGGTCGAGGAGTTCGCCGCCGGTTCGTAGCTCGGTTCATAATGCGGCCGTGACCAACACCGAAGTTTGGGATCGCATCGCGGCCCGGCGCGGCGGGGCGGCGGACGTTGACCACGTCACGTATGCACCCGGCGCACCGACCGAAGCCGAGCTGCGGCTGTGCGGTGACGCGAAGGGCAAGCGCGTGCTGGATCTCGGGTGCGGAAGCGGCGAGAATGCCATCGCGTTCTCGAAGAGCGGCGCCCACGTCATCGCGCTCGATCGATCGGCGGCGCAGCTCGCCCTCGGGCGCAAGCTCGCCGATGTTGCGGAGGCGCGGGTCGAATGGCACGAGGGCGACGTCGCCGATCTCGCCTTCTTGCGCGCGGACTCGATCGACATCGCGTTCGCAGCCTGCGTGCTCGGCGAGGTCGACGACATCGATCGGCTCTTCCGCCAGGTGCACCGCGTCCTCCGCCCCGGCGCGCCATTCGTGTTCTCCATCGAGCACCCGATGGCACTCGCGGTCGGACGGGAGGGCGCCGCCCCGGGTGCGCTGCCGCTGGGGGTGCTCGAGGTCCGTCGCTCCTACTTCGATGCACAGCCCGCCGAAGTGACGCGCGACGACGAGCGGATCCGCGTGTTCCCGCACACGATGGCCGACGTGTTCGCGTCGTTGCATCGCGCCGGTTACCGCGTTGACGCGCTCATCGAGCCCGAACCGGCGCACAGCACGGACCCCGGACCACAGGTGCCCGCGGTCGTCGTCTGGCGCGCGCGCAAGGAAGGTGTCTAGTACGACGTCCCCTGCGCTCCAGGCTCGATGTCGATCCCCTGCTCCTTCGCCCACCAGGCGAGCCGCGCGTACGCGTCGGCGTCGCTCAGCGGCCCTTCGTCGAGGCGCAGGTCGAGCAGGAACGTCAGTGCCCGGCCGACGATCGGGCCCGGTGCCACGCCGAGGAACTCCATCACCTGGCGACCGTCGAGCGGCGGCTTGATCCTCGCCAGCTCCTCCTGCTCACGCAGCTCGGCGATGCGCGCTTCCAGCTCGTCCATGCGGCGCGCGAGTGCGTCGGCCTTGCGCGCGTCGCGCGTCGTGCAGTCCGACCGCGTCAGCTCGTTCAGGTCGTCGAGCAGATCGCCGGCATCGCGCACGTACCGGCGCACCGCGCTGTCGGTCCATCCCATCGCGTAGGTGTGGAAACGCAAATGGAGCTCGACGAGCTTCGTGACGTCAGCGATCACCTCTGTCGGGTATCGCAACGCGGTCAGCCGCTCCCGTGCGATGCGCGCGCCCACGACCTCGTGATGATGAAACGTCACGCCTTGCGGTCCGAAACCGCGCGTGCGCGGTTTGCCGACGTCGTGCATCAGCGCGGCCAGCCGCAACTTCAGGCGCGGTGAAGTCTTGGCGACGACTGCGATGGTGTGCGCCAACACATCCTTGTGACGGTGGATGGGGTCCTGTTCGAGCTGCATCGCGTTGAGCTCGGGCAGGAATTCGTCAGCGAGGCGCGTCCGGGCGATCAACCACAGTCCCGGCGACGGATCCTCGGCGAGCAGCAACTTCGACAGCTCGTCACGCACACGTTCTGCGCTCACGATCGAGAGCCGTTCCCGCATGTCGCCGATCGCGGCGATGATCTCCGGTACCGGTGCGAAGCCGAGCGTCGCCACGAAACGTGCCGCGCGCAGCATGCGCAACGGGTCGTCGTCGAAGGACACCTCGGGCGACAGCGGGGTGCGCAACCGGCGCGCGGCAAGATCGGGCAGCCCGTCGAACGGATCGACGAGCGTGGGGTCGTCGAGCGCGATGGCCATCGCGTTCACTGTGAAGTCGCGCCGCGACAGATCTGTCACGATGTCGTCGGAGAACGTCACCTCGGGCTTCCGGCTCTCGGGTCGGTACACGTCGGCGCGGAAGGTCGTGACCTCGAATCGCTCGCCGTCCTTCTCGCAGCCGATCGTGCCGAACCGTTGGCCCTGCATCCACACTGCATCCGCCCAGGGGCGGAGCGCGGCTTCGATCGCGTCGGGTCGGGCTTCGGTCGCGATGTCGACGTCGCCGATCTCGCGGTCGAGCAGCGAGTCGCGCACACTTCCCCCGACGAGATAGGCGCGGTGACCTCCTTTGGCGAGACGCGCCGCGAGTTGCTGCGTCGGCGAATCAGGCTCGAAGAAGCGCTCGAGGCGCGGCGGAACGGCGGTCACGACCGCTCATTCTTGCGGCTACAGCGCGCACGCCTCGGTTCGGTTCCCGAAGTCAGGAAGTCGCTGCGGCCTTCTCGGCCGCTTCTTCCATCGTGTACTGCTCGATCATCAGGCGGAGGTCGTGCGGCGTGGTCGAGGCTGCGAGCGCCTCACGGAGGTCGATCAAGCCCTGCCGGTAGAGGCCGAGCAGGCTCTGATCGAAGGTCTGCATGCCGTAGTACTCGCCCTCGGCGATGATCTGCTCGATCTCGTGGGTCTCCTCGGGCGTCACGATCTTGTCGAAGACGCGTCCGGTCGCGACCAACACCTCGACGGCGGGCACGCGGCCGCCGGTCCGCTTCTCGACCAGGCGCTGGCTCACGATGCCCCGCAAGGACGCTGCGAGCGACATGCGCACCTGCCGCTGCTCGTGCGGTGGGAAGAAGTCGATGATGCGGTTGATCGAGTCGGTCGCGCTGATCGTGTGGAGCGTCGAGAACACGAGGTGACCTGTCTCTGCGGCCGTGAGCGCCGTCTTCACCGTCTCCACGTCACGCATCTCACCGACCAGGATCACGTCCGGGTCCTGGCGCAGCACTCGCCTGAGCGCGGCATTGAAGTCGGCGGTGTCCGTACCGACCTCGCGTTGGTTCACGATCGAGGACTTGTCGGCGTGCAGGATCTCGATCGGGTCCTCGATGGTCACGATGTGCTTGTTGAAGCGCTCGTTGATGGAGTCGATCATCGTGCCCAGCGTCGTGGTCTTGCCCGAACCGGTGGGGCCGGTCACGAGGATCAGACCCCGTTGATGATCGGTGAGCTTCTTGACCGCCGGCGGCAACCCGAGGCTCTCGAAGGACGGGATGTCGCTCTGCACGCGACGCAACACCAGGCCGACCGAGCCGCGCTGGCGCATGACGTTCACGCGGAAGCGGCCGAGACCGGACACGGAGTACGCGAAGTCGGCCTCCGACGACCCGATGAACTCCTCGGCGCGTTGCTTCGGCATGACCGCGAACGCGATGCGTTCGGTCTCGACCGGAGACACCGTCGCGTGATCCGTCCGCTCGAGCCGTCCGTCGACGCGGATGTACGGCGGCGAACCGACCTTGATGTGCACGTCGGAAGCGCCACGCTCGACGGCCTGGCGCAGCAACTGATCGAGATCCAACACGTGCGGTCTCCCTGCGGTCTCCCGGTTTCGGTCGACTCGGGTTGCGCCGCCCCTCCGGTCGACATCGCCTGCGTCTCCCCCGGTTACCGGTTCTCGATCGGCAGAACGAGCGTCCGTCTGGAGGGTCCGGCTCCAGGGATTCGCCGCGGTCAGGGCCGGATGTGCAGATCACGTGCCGCGTGGACGATGGTGTGTCCGGGCCCGCCCACCGTCGGCGGCTCCGGCCGTACCGGCACTCCGAGCAGCGTGGAGACCGTTGCCTCCACCGATGTGCGCAGGGCGTCGAGGTCGTAGCCGCCCTCGAGGAACACGATCGTGTGGCGGGCGGGGCCGAGCTCGAGGACGGCCTCGGTGAGCGCGGCGTAGTCGCCGGACGACAGCGCGAGCCCGGTGAGCGGGTCGGCACGGTGCGCGTCGTACCCGGCCGAGACGAGCACCCAGGTGGGGTTGAACCGCTCCACGAGTGGTGCGGCCGCGTCGAGCGCCGCCAGGAAGACGTCACCTGTCGCGCCGGCCGGCAGCGGGAAGTTCACCGTCGTGCCCAGGCCCGGGCCGGCGCCGAGATCGTCGAGCCGGCCGGTACCCGGATAGAGGGGCCACTGGTGCATCGAGACGTAGAGCACGTTCGGGTCCGCCCAGAACATGTCCTGCGTGCCGTTGCCGTGGTGCGCGTCCCAGTCCACGATCAGCACGCGTTCGCCGCGGTCGCGGAGCGACGCGGCCGTGACCGCGACGTTGTTCAGGAGGCAGAATCCCATCGCCCTCGACGGGACCGCGTGATGCCCCGGCGGTCGCACCGCACAAAAGGCTGCGTCTCCCTCGCCCCGCTCGAGGGCGTCGACGGCGGCCAGTCCGGCCCCGGCGGCGTACGACGCGGCTTCCCAGGACGCCGCCGACACCGCCGTATCGGGGTCGAGCGGGCCGCCTCCCGCCTCACAGAAGCTCCGAAGCTGGTCGAGGTACGCATCGGTGTGCACACGCTCGAGGTCTTCGCGCGTCGCGGCGCGCGGTTCGAGCAGGCGGATCGCGTCGCGGGTCGCCCCGTTGTAGAGGCCGTCGAGGACCGCGCGAAGGCGCACCGGTCGTTCCGGGTGACCGCGGCCCGGCTCGTGTGCTTCGAAGCGAGGATCCGTCGCGACGAGGAGCACTGCCGGAATGTACCCGTCTCGCTACGCTCGCCTCCGGTGAAAGCGCAGGCGAAAGCGCATTCGTACCGGTTTCGCGGCGGCGTCGTGCGGGTCGCGACGTGGCACGGGCGTCCCGACATCGCGATGATCGCCGTCCGGGGTGTGGACGCGCCGTCGCCGCGCACGCTCGAGCGGTTGCTCGATCGCCTTCGTGACAACGGCTACCGGCAGGTCCTGACCAACGCGGTCGGGCCGGGCACGAGTGTGTGGCTCGTCGAAAGCGGCTTCGCGGTACGCGGGCGCCTCCACTTGCTCGAACACGCGCTCGACGAGCTCTCGCGCCCGAGCCGGTTGACGAGAAGGGCCACTCGGGCCGACCGTGAGGCGATCGTGGAAGTCGACGCGGCGTCGTTCGACGAGTTCTGGCGGTTCGACGATCTGGCGCTGCGCGAGGCGATGCGCGCGACGCCTCGTGTCCATACGCGCGTTGCGTCGCGCAAGGACCTCGTCTTCGGCTACGGGCTCTTCGGCCGCGCCGGGGCGACCGGTTACGTCCAGCGCCTCGCGGTCGGTCCGGACGGCGAGGGCCGCGGCCTGGGACGCGCGCTCCTGCATGACGGCTTGCGGTGGCTCCAGATGCACGGCGCGACACGCGCGCTGGTCAACACGCAAGAGGACAACACGCGGGCGCTCGACCTGTACCTCCGCGCCGGCTTCACGCGGCTTCCGGTCGGCCTGTGTGTGCTGGGACGTGACCTGTGAAAGCACTTGTCCGGGTCGCACTCGCGACGGCCGTCCTCGCCGTGATGCTCGCACCGGGCCCGGCGCCCGCCCAGGTGCCGCCGATACCGCCCGAGAAGGGCGCGCCGGTGGGCGTGCACCTGGCGTACCAGGACACGTGGGTCAAGCTCGGGAGCGAGTTCACGATGCTGCTCGGGATCGACGACAAGGCGCTCGTCGCCCGGCCGAGCGCGGCGCTCCTGATTCAAGTCCACCGGTCGATGGAGACACGCACGTCGTTCGACGACGTGATCGCGACCGGCGATGCCGGTGGCGGGCTGAACACGCTGACCCTGCCAGTGGCGAGCCTGCCTCGTCTCGGCGGCGACCTCGCGGTGACGATCGGGCTCGCCGGCTCCGGTGTCACGCCGACGATAGCGATCCGCCAACACGGCGTGTATCCGGTCGAGGTCTCGTTGACGAACACGAACACCGGGATCCCGACGAGCTCGTTCATCACCTGGCTCGTCGTCGTCGACGACGCCCCGAAACCCATTGCCGAACCACTCATGGTGTCGCAGATCTGGCCGCTCGTCGCCAACCCGGCGCGGCTGCCTGACGGCACGATCGATCCTGCGATCGCCGCGCAGATGCAGCCGGGCGGGCGGCTCGACCGCATCGCCACGCTGCTCGGGAGGAGCAACGGCCTTCCGCTGTCATTGACGATCGGTCCCGAGACCGTCGAGACGTGGTCCCAGCTCGCCGAGAAGGATCGGGGCCTGGCCCGCGGGCTCGCACGCGTGCGCGCCGCGGCGCGGCGGTCGACCGCCGAGCTCCTTCCCACCCCCTACGTGCCGGTCGACATCCCCGCGCTCGAGGCGGCCGGATTCGGAGACAAGCTCCCCGACCTCGTGCGGAAGGGCGGCAACGTGTTGCACGACGTGTTGGGCGCCGCGCCCTCCGACGGCTCACAGGCTTCCTTCGTCGATCCCGCCGACGACGCGGCCGTCGATCGACTGCGCACCATGGCCGTGACGCGGGTCGCCGTGCGCGACGCGGCGCTCCAACCGGTGAAGCACCCGTTCACGCCCTCGCAAGCCTTCACCCTGGCGACGGCGGGGGGAGCCTCGCGCGGCGTCGCGACGGCACCATTCGTCGAAAAGCTGCTCGAGGGGCCGGATTCGAGCGCGCTCAAGGCGCAGCGCGTCGTCGCCGCGCTCGCGGAGATCGCATACGAGACCCCGGCGATCCCGCGCGGCATCGTCCTGGCCGAGCCGGCTTCGTGGCGCCCCGACCTTGCGACCCTCACCACTCTCGTGGAGGCTCTCCGCGGCTTTCCGTTGGTCCGGCCGGTCACCCTCGACGACCTCTTCGCCCGGATCTCCACCGAACGGGTCGACGGCGTCGACGCCGCGCGACGCCTTGCCCAGGGCACGCCTCCGGCGGCGCCGCTCACGTTCTCCGAGTACATCGACGCGCGGAGAGAGCTCGACGCGTACGCAGCGGTCTCCGGCCCGACCGATCCCGTCGTCGTCAACGGTGAGCAGGCGTTGCTGTACGCCCTTTCGACCGCGATCACACCCGACCGCGCGCGCGCCGAGCTCGCACGGATCGATACGGCGGTCACCGCGTTCACGAATGCGGTGACCGCCGACGCCAAGCGCGTCACGCTGACGTCGCGCCGAGCCAAGGTGCCGATCACCTTCGAGAACAAGTTGACGCACAGCGTCAGGGTGAAGGTCCACCTCGACAGCCCGAAGCTCTTGTTCCCCCTCGGTCCCGAGCCGGTGATCGACCTGCCGCCGGGCCGGACGACCCTTCGGGATCCGTTCGTGGTCGAGGCACGCGCGTCGGGGACCTTCCCGATGACCATCGTGCTGACCTCCGTCGACGATCAGCTCCGATTCGGCCAGGAGACGCGCGTCACCGTGCGGTCGGCGGTGTTCGGAGGGTTCGCACTGGCGCTGACCATCGGCGCACTCGTGTTCCTCGCGGGATGGTGGGCGAATCACTACCGTCGCACGCGCCGCGCCCGCCGGCGGGCGGTTCCCGCCGTGACGTGAGCGATCCGGGCACGACAACTCACGACGGGCGCGCCGGGCTCGCGCGATCGAGCGCCGCAGTCGCGACCGGCACACTGTTGTCGCGTCTCACCGGGCTGTTGCGCGTCGGCGCGCTCGCGTGGGCGGTCGGAGGCGGGAGCCTCGCCGACGCGTACAACCTCGCCAACACGACGCCGAACATCGTCTACGAGTTGCTGCTCGGCGGAATCTTGTCGGCCACGATCGTGCCGATCTTCGTGCGGCACGCCGAAGCGCACGACGAGCGATCGACGTCGGCCGTCTTCACCATCACGTTGACGGTCCTCGCGGTCTTCACGCTCGTGGCCATGGCGTGCACACCGCTCATCGCCCGCCTGTTCTCGATCAACGCCGGCGGCGCGGAGCGAGACGCGCAGGTACACGTCATCACGGTGCTGACACTGTGCTTCTTGCCGCAGATGGTCTTCTACGGCCTTACCGCGCTGGAAACGGCGCTGCTCAATGCGCACCGGCGATTCGTCGCCGCGGCATACGCGCCCGTGCTGAACAACGTCGTCGTCGTCGCCGTGCTGGCCGTGTTCGCGTCGCGCACCTCGCACGGCAGCTGGACCGATGCGACCCGGCTGCGCGACGAGCGAAGCCTGCTGTTGCTGCTCGGCCTCGGCACGACCGCCGGCATCGTCGCGATGGCGCTCGTGCTGGTGCCCGCGGTGCGCCGCGCCGGCATCCACCTACGCCCGGTGTTCGCCTGGCGAGACGCGGGCGTACGCACCATGGTGCGGCTCTCGGGCTGGACGCTGGGCTACGTCGCGACGAATCAGATCGCGCAGCTCTTCGTGCTCGTGCTGGCGAAGACCGGCGAGAAGGGCGACGTGACCGCCTACGTCTACGCGTTCACGTTCTATGTCCTCCCGTACGGTCTGCTCACCGTCTCACTGATGACGACGATGACCCCCGAGCTCGCACGACGCGCCGCAGCCGGCGACAAGCCCGGCCTTCGGCGCGACTTCAACCTCGGGCTGCGCTACCTCATCGTGTTGGCGCTGCCGGCCTCGGTCCTGTTCGCCGTCCTGGCGCAGCCGATCGTGGGCGTACTGACCGTCGGCGGCAGGTTCAGCGAGCACAGTGCCCATGTCACGGGCGACACCCTGCAGCTGTTCGCGCTCAGCCTCGTGCCGTTCTCGGTCTACCTCTACGCGATGCGAGGGTTCTACGCGTTGCACGACACTCGCACGCCGTTCATCCTCAACTGCACGGAGAACGCCATCAACGTCTGCCTGGCACTCGTGCTCTTCCCGTCACTCGGGGTCCAGGGGTTGGCGCTGGCCTGGAGCGTCGCGTACGTCGTCTCGGCGTTCACCGCGCTCGCCGCCCTGCGCCGGCGCGTCGGTCAGGTGCCCGACGCGGGAGTGCGCGCGGCGACGGCGCGGGCCGCCCTCGCGGGGGCCGCGCTCGCGATCGTCGCGATTCCGCTCGCGAGCGCGATCGGCTCGGGCTCGGCCGGCCGGGCACTCGTCGCCACCGCGGTCGCGGGAGCTGCGGGCGCGCTCGCATACCTCGGCGTCCTCGTGCTGTTGCGGTCCGATGAGCTCGGCGCGGTGGTCGGGCTCGTGCGGCGGCGCACGAAAGATGCCGAAGACGTGTCACCATGAAGGTCGCGGCGGAGTCCAACGGAATCGCATCCCGACGACCGATCGTTGCGTGAGGAGAGCCATGTCCGTACGAATCGTCACCGACAGCGCCTGCGACCTTCCCGAGGCGGCATGCGCCGAGCTCGGCATCGAGGTCGTGCCGCTGACGATTCGGTTCGGCGAGCGGGAGTACGTGGATCGCAAAGAGCTGAGCACCGAGGGGTTCTGGCGTGAGCTGAAGGCCTCGTCGGTGCTGCCCGAGACCGCGGCGCCGTCGGTCGGAGCCTTCGAGGAGACCTTCCGCCGCCTGGCCGACGACGGCCCCGACGGCATCGTGTGCATCAATCTCTCGGCGAGCCTCTCGGCGACGATGCAGTCCGCGAAGCTCGCCGCCAAGGCACTCGAGGGCCAGACGCCCGTGGAGATCATCGACTCGAAGAGCGCGTCCATGGGCATCGGCAACCTCGCGGTGTACGCGGCGCGGCGCGCGCGAGACGGTGCGCGGATCGACGAGATCGTGCGCGAGGTCGAGGATCGACGCGACCGTCAGCACGTGTTCGCCGCGCTCGACACTCTCGAGTACCTGCGCAAGGGTGGCCGCATCGGTGGCGCGCAGGCGTTGCTCGGTTCGATGCTCTCGATCAAGCCGGTGATCTCCGTGATCGACGGTGCGGTCGAGCCCGCCGGCCGCGTGCGCACACGCTCCAAGGCGCTGCAGTTCATCATCGACCGCATCCCGGAAGGTCGCGTCGAGGCGATCAGCGTGCTGCACGCGATGGCGCCCGACGTCGACGAGTTCGTGGCGATGCTCGAGCCGAAGGTGCCTGGTGCCGAGGTCGTCGTCGGCGCGATCGGGCCTGTGATCGGCGTGCACACAGGACCGCGAGTCCTGGGCGTCGCTTACATACAACAGCCCGGCTGATCGGCGTCGTGCGGGGCGAGCCTCACGACGACAACGCCCTCGCAGCGCGGGCCGCGCGCGGTGACGCCTCGGCCCTCGACGAGCTCTTGCGCCGCCACGCCCCGCTCGTCCACGGGGTGTGCCGCCGGGTCCTCGGCCATCCTGATGACGCCCTCGACGCCATGCAGGAAGCGCTGCTGTCGATCGCGCGGAAGATCCACATGTTCGACGGCCGGTCGCGCTTCTCGACGTGGTGCTACCGCGTGGCCACCAACGCGGCACTCGACGAGGCACGACGTCGTCACCGCCGTCCTCGCCCGACCGAGACGATCGTGGACCATGGCCGCGACGGCCTCCCGGCCGACAGCCAGCTCGCGGACCGGCTCGACATCGACGCCGCGCTCGCGCAGCTCAGCCCCGAGTACCGGGCCGCGG
The DNA here is from genome assembly GCA_038209365.1 of Acidimicrobiia bacterium. Lineage (GTDB taxonomy): Bacteria > Actinomycetota > Acidimicrobiia > IMCC26256 > PALSA-610 > DASQHW01. The sequence continues at coordinate 76,005 of JBBQXS010000009.1, forward strand.
TCGCGCTGCGCGACCTCGTGGGCATGGATTATGCCGAGATCGCCGAAGTGCTCGAGGTGCCTCCCGGCACGGTGCGCTCCCGGATCGCCCGTGGACGCGCCGCGCTCGCCGACATTCTCGGGAACCGGGACGTCACTTCGGACCATCAAAGCCCCCGAACGCCATGAACGACACACCCCCCTTCACCGCCGATCAGGTCGACGAGCTCCTCTCCGCCGAGCTCGACGGTGAGTTCGACGCGGCCGCCCGCGATCTCGGCCTCGATCCTGCCGCGGCGCGCGACCGACTTGCCATGCAGGTCCCCGGTCTGGTCACGCGTCGAGCCGCGCTCGGCGCCGCGCGCGACGTGCTGGCCGAGCTGCCGGTCGTCGACGAGCTGGTCGTCGCGCGCGTGCGCGCGAAAGCTGTCAAGGCGGCGGCCGCGGAACACGAAGTCGGGCAGACCCGCATCCATCGGCTCCGGCGTCTCAGCACGATCGCGGGCGGGCTCGCGGCGGCGATCGCGGTGATCGCGGGTCTCGCATTCCTGATGCAGCACGACAACGGGTCGGCGGGCAAGAACGCCGCGTCCGCGCCGGACGAGCACGCAAGCGCGCTGACACCGAAGGCGCAAGGCGCGACAACTCCGGGCGGAGGGGGATCGGTCGATCTCGGCGCGGTCGCCGACGTTCCTACGCTCGTCGCTCGCGCGAGCGCACAGGCGGCGCAGCGAACGGAGGGCGCGCCGGCCGCGGCCATGAAGCGGGGCGCCGGCTTCGATGCAGCCGCCGGCCCGGCGGCCGCGGCGGCGTGCGAGCCCACCGCGGAGCAGATCAGCGGCGTTGGCGCTCCGACGTGGCGCGGTCTCGCGACCCTCTCGGGCACGCAGGTGCAGGTGTACGTGTTCCGCAAGGGCGCCGCCGACATCGTCGTCGTGCTGAGCGCTGATTGCCGGCTCGTGGCCAGCCAGACGCTGCCCACGCCGTCGCGCTGACGAGGGCGCCGAGGCTCCGGCTCCGGTCCGGCCGGGTCCTTCGCGCCCCGAGGCCGACGAACCACCGGCATGTACGCTGCCCGGCTGGGGAACACCCGAGGATCAGATGAGCGACTGGACCAGCGACGCCGCAGATGCCATCGACCGATCGATCGCGCTCGTGCGCGAACGCACGGTGGAGCCGGCGCAGGCAATCACGCGCGTGGTCGTGTACGGACTGCTGGCCGGCGTCATCCTCGGTCCGGCGTTGGTGCTGAGCGCGATCGGCGCGTTCCGCGGCCTCGTATTGCTCGAGCAGGGCTATGTGTGGGCGGCCTGGTGCACGATGGGCGGAATCTTCGTGCTCCTCGGCGCGTTCCTCTGGAGCAAGCGCAATCCTTGACGGTCCGGGCCGGCCACGAGCGAGAAGCACAGGCATGAGCGCGCGGGAAGTTCTCATCATCGGATCGGGCCCGGCGGGCCTCACGGCCGCCGTATACACGGCGCGGGCGAATTTGCATCCGCTCGTCATCGAGGGCCTGCAGGCCGGCGGCCAGCTGATGCTCACTACCGACGTCGAGAACTATCCGGGCTTCCCCGACGGGGTCCTCGGTCCGGATCTCATGGGGAAATTCCGCGAGCAGGCCGAACGTTTCGGCGCCGAATTCGTGACCGCGGACGCCGATCGCGTCGACTTGTCGTCGCCGCCATTTCGCGCGTACGTCGGCAACACCGAGTACGCGGGAACGTCGGTCATCGTGTCGACGGGCGCCCAGGCGCGCATGCTCGGTCTGGAATCGGAGACCCGTTTGCTTGGCCATGGCGTATCGACGTGTGCGACGTGCGATGGTTTCTTCTTCCGCGGCCAGACGATCGCGGTCGTCGGTGGTGGCGACTCGGCATTGGAAGAAGCGAACTTCCTCACGCGCTTCGCCGACAAGGTGACGCTCGTGCATCGTCGCAAGGAACTGCGCGCCTCGAAGATCATGCAGGACCGCGCGTTCGCGAACCCCAAGATCGAGTTCCGTTGGAGCAGCGTCGTCGAGGACTTCTTGGGCGACGGTCGCGTCGAGGGGCTTCGGCTCCGCGACATCGAGACCGGCGCCAGTAGTGACCTCGCGGTCAGCGGTGCGTTCGTCGCGATCGGCCATGAACCCAATACCAAGCTGTTCGCCGGACAGCTCGAGCTCGACGCCGGCGGCTATGTCGTCACCAAGCCCGGCACGACCGAGACCTCCGTCGTTGGCGTGTTCGCGGCCGGGGACGTCCAGGATCACGTGTACCGTCAAGCGGTCACCGCCGCCGGAACGGGTTGCATGGCCGCGCTCGAGGCCGAGCACTACCTCGAAGCCCTCCACGACGTGCAAGGCTCGGCCGGGTAGAGAAAGGACCCTCAGTGTCTGATGGAATTATGACGGTCTCGGATGCCACGTTCGACGAGTCGATCGGCGGCGCCGACACCCCGGTGCTCGTCGACTTCTGGGCCGAGTGGTGCGGGCCGTGCAAGATGATCACGCCGGTGCTCGCGGACATCGCTTCCGAGCACACCGGCCGGATCCAGATCGTGAAGCTCAATGTCGACGACAACCCCAACGTCGCTCGTCGCTACGACGTCATGAGCATCCCGACACTGCTGATCTTCGTCGACGGCGAGGTGAAGAAGCGGCTCGTCGGTGCCAAGGGCAAGGCGCAGCTGCTCGAGGAGCTCGCCGAGTTCATCGCTTGAGCGACCGACCCTCAATCCTCCGTTGAACACCTCGCCGTTGCTCCGAGCCGGCGACCGCGGTGATGCGGTGCGGGACCTTCAGCAACGTCTTGCGGCACGCGGCGCGCGCATCGTGATCCAGGGTCGGTTCGACACCGACACCGAGGAAGCCGTCCGCGCGTTTCAAGAGCAACGCGGCTTACGCGTCGACGGCATCTGCGGGCCGGAGACGTGGGGCGCGCTCATCGAGAGCGGCTTCGCGCCCGGGGACCGCTTGCTGTACCTGTGCCAACCCATGCTGCGCGGCGACGACGTGGCCGCGCTGCAGCACCGCCTCAACGCGCTCGGGTTCGACGCCGGTCGCGAGGACGGGATCCTCGGCCCGGCGACCGAAGCCGCGATCGGCGCGTTCCAACGCGACGCGGGGCTCGCCGCCGACAAGGTATGCGGGCCCGCGACACTCGGCGCCCTGGGACGGCTCGGATCGCTCGCCGGTGGTTCTGTTGCCACTGTGCGTGAGCGTGAGGCGCTGCGCCGGCGACCGCCTCGCCACCTCGACGGTCTGCGCGTGTTCGTCGCCGGTGACCTCGGCCTGGGCGCGCTCACCGGTGCGGTCGCGACCGACCTTCGCCGCAGCGGCACGGTCGTCCTCGACACGTCGGGCGAGGATCCGTCGTTTGTCGCCGCGACCGCCAACCGGTTCGGGGCGGAGGCATTCGTCGCGTTGACGACCGGCGACGAACCGGGAGCGCGTTGCGCGTTCTTCGCCAACAAGACGTTCCGGTCCGAGGGTGGGCACTACCTGGCGGACCAGCTCACTGCCTCGTTGCGAACGGTCCTCCCCGCGGTCGACGAGCCCATCGGCCGCACCTACCGGCTGCTGCGGGAGACCCGTATGGCGGCCGTCGTCTGTGAGCTCGTGCCCCGCGGCGACGCCGCGGGCATGGCCGCGCTCGCGCGCCAGCTCCACCGGGTCGCGGGGGCAATCGTCGACGGGGTGCGCCGGGGCGTCGACGAACCGGTCGACGCACAAACCTGAGCACCGCAGTCCTCGCTGCGCCGAGACGCGTCGCTCCGAGCGAGCCCTCGAGTTACGCCTCGACGTGCGACTGCGAGCCCTGTGTCATCGCGCGGTAGATGCGCTCGAGGTCTTCGAGATTCGCGAAGTCGATCTGGACCCGACCGTGACGCGGGCCCGTCGAGATACGGACCCGGGTGTCGAGGTAGTCACCGAGGAGCTCCTCGAGCTCGAGCAGCCCGGGCGGCCGCATCCGCGTGCCGGCCGGTTCCTTCGCCGCCGTACGCGCGTCCGGGGCGTCCTCGCGCCGGCGGATCGTCTCCTCGACTTCACGCACCGAGAGGTCCTCTCCCACCGCCCGCCGCGCCAGCTGCTCCTGGAAGCCGCGGTCCGGGGTTCCGAGGAGCGCCCGGGCATGTCCCATTCGCAGCGTGCCCTCCTTGAGGTAACGCTGGATCGTGGGCGGCAACTGCAACAGCCGCAGCGTGTTGGTGATCGTCGCTCGACTCTTCCCGACCCGGGTCGCGACCTCGTCGTGGGTGAACGAGAAGTCCTCGATCAGCTGCTGGTACGCGGCGGCTTCCTCGAGCGGGTTGAGCTGCTCGCGCTGCACGTTCTCGACGATCGCCTGCTGGAGCATCGCGGCATCGTCGGCGACCCGAACGATCGAGGGGATGGTCTGCAGCCCGACCCGCCGCGCCGCGCGCCAGCGTCGCTCGCCGGCGATCAGCTCGTAGCCGTCGCCCGCGGCACGGACGAGCACCGGTTGGAGCACCCCGACCTCGCGGATCGATTCGGCGAGGGCGGCGAGCGACTCCTCGTCGAAATGCTCGCGCGGCTGTTGAGGGTTCGGCCGGATCGACGAGATCGGCAGGTCCTCGAGACCGCCGATGGCTTCGGCAACCCCAGCCGGAATCAGCGCGCCGAGGCCTCTACCCAACCCGCCGGGTCGCGCCACGGCTCACCTCCTTGGCCAGCTCGCGATAGGCCAGCGACCCGCGAGACGAGGCGTCGAACACTGTGACCGGCTGTCCGAACGAGGGCGCTTCGGAGATGCGCACCGTACGCGGGACGACCGTGCGATACACCTTGCTGCCGAAGTGGGCGCGCACCTCCCGCTCGACCTGCTCGGCGAGCTTCGTGCGCGCGTCGTACATCGTGAGCACGATCCCGCGGACGTCGAGGCCGGGGTTGAGGTTCGTCTTGACGAGCGCGACGTTTCGCAACAGCTGCCCGAGACCCTCGAGCGCGTAGTACTCGCATTGGATCGGGACGAGGATGTCGTCCGACGCGGCCAGCCCGTTGACGGTCAACAAGCCGAGCGACGGCGGGCAGTCGATCAACGTGAAATCGTAGTCATCGCGCACGTTGGCAAGGGCGCGGCGAAGTTTCAACTCTCGAGAGAACGCGGGCACGAGCTCGATCTCGGCGCCGGCGAGGTCGATGGTCGCCGGCACCACGAAGAGGTTCCGGACGCTGGTCGGCTCGACGCAGTCATCGATCGACGCGTCGTTCATGATCACGTCGTAGATCGACCCCGCGACGTTGCGGTGACTGATGCCCATTCCCGTCGTCGCGTTTCCCTGGGGGTCGAGGTCGATCACCAGGACGCGGAAACCCAGCTCGGCGAGCGCGGCGCCGAGGTTCACCGCCGTCGTCGTCTTGCCGACGCCCCCCTTCTGGTTGGCGATCGAGATCACCCGTGGTAACACGATTGGCTCGGGGGCCTCGCCGCCCTTGGCGCGGATTGCGGCCAGCGTTTCCAGAGGAGGCGCGGTCTCGACGAGGACTTCAGGCGCCTGCTCCGGCGGCGCGGGGTCGTCGTGCTCGACGCGGACCTCGCCCTCGGATCCCACGTCGTCGGGTGACCTGTCCGGCGCGGTCGTGCCCACCATCGTGCGGTCCTTGCTCGGCATCGCGTCCTCCCGCTGTTGCCGCTCGCCATGGCGCTCACACTGCTCGGCGTCCGAGGACTTGCGCGAGCGCCATCTCGCCCGGTCGACGTCTCGCCGTCAGATGCCTTACGTCCACCTCGACACGGCGTGGTGCGAGGCAGAAAGAGAGCTCGACGAGGGGGCGACCGCTGGGCGCGGCGCATCGTACTACTGGCGTAATCCAATGCAACAGGCCGCACCATGTTTTGCGCCCCGTTTCGCGCCAATGTTTCGGCCAATGTTTCGGCCACCGGCTCGGGCCGGCGTTTCTGGCCGATGTTCCACGTGAAACGTCACCACAGCGGGCGCTTCGCCGGTCGTCCCACACCGCGAGGTGCGTCGGCCGGTGCACTCCCCGTCTTCACGAAACACGCAAAGTGCGCGGCGGTGACCGCCTCGTAGCGCGGTGCTCCGAACCCGAGCGCTCGGAGCTCCGTGACCGGCCAGCGGGCCGGGTCCGGCTGGGGGGGCTCGCTCACCACGAGCAGCCCACCCGGCGCGACGAGCCCGGCCGCGATCTCCGCGGTCGCCGCCGGCGTCGCGAAGCTGCGGGCCGTCACCAACTCCACCTGCTCCCGAAGCTCCGAACGGCGGGCGGTCAGCTCGGCGCGCTCCTCGAGCACCTCGATACGCGGAGTCCACCCGAGACTGTCGATCTCCTTCCGGAGGTGCTCGCACCGGCGGTGGCCACTCTCGACCAGTACTGACCGAACATCGGGCCACCGCTCTGCCAGCACCAGCCCGGGAATGCCGGCCCCGGAGCCCAGGTCGAGCATCGACGCCGGAGGATGCCCGAGTTGGCGAACGGCCACTGCTGCGAAGCCGGCAGCATGGGTCAGATGGCTCTCGATCGTCCCCGGACCGAGGAACCCGAGGGTTCGGGCGCGTGTGAGGACCGCATAGAGCGGCTCCTCCTCGCCGCTCACTCGGGGCGGATCACGACCCGACGGCGCGGGTCCTCGCCCTCGGACGCGGTGCTCACACCCTCGATCTCGGCAACGACGTCGTGCACGACCTTGCGGTCGGGCGACGCCATGGGCTCCAGCGACCGTGCCGTACCCGCCGCTTTCACCTCGGCGGCAACCTTCGTCGCAAATGCCGCGAGCGCCTCCCGCCGGCGTTCCCGGTAGCCGGCGACGTCTACGTGAACCCGGGCACTGTGCCCGCCGGCATGATGCTGCACCGCCGCACGGACAACTTCCTCGAGCGCGTGCAACGTGACGCCCCGCGGCCCGACCAGGACACCGAGGTTCTCGCCTTCGATGCGAACGGTCACGTCATCGTCACCGATCTCCGTCTGGACGGTTCCCTCGAAGCCCATCACGCGGACGAGCTCGCCCGCGAACTCTGCCGCGTGCGCCGCCTGCTCCTCGACCGGCATTGTCTCGACGTCCACTTCCGCCTCCTGGTCCTCGTCGACGCGCGTCTTCGTACGCGGCGCGGGAGCACGGCTGCGCCCCTCGCCACTCGCCCCACCGCCACTGCTGCTCCCGCCCCGACCGCTCCCGTCGCCACTGCTCGCGGGAACACCGCCCCCGCCCCGGCCACGACGTCGACGCGAGCGCTGACGGTCGGTCCCGGCACCATTGGCCGGCGAGTTGCTTGCCGGGTCGTCGTCGTCATCGGCAACGGCAGTGGGGGTGCGACCGCGGCCGCCGCCCGAGCCCCGGGGGCCTTGCCGTTCGCTGCGGGGCCGGCGGCGGCGGCGATCGGCCGGCTTCTCTCGGGACAACGGCTTCACCCGGGCGCGGATTCTCGCTTCCGAGCGGCGGAACAGACCGCCCCGGGGCTCGTCCAGCACTTCGAACTCCAGCTCGTCTTCGACCACTCCCAGTCGGTCGAGGGCGAGCTCCTTGGCGTCGTCGACCGTACGCGCCGTGACTTCGATCCAATCCATGTGTCAGCGCTTTCGTTTCTTCTTGCGGCGGGCGGCGTTCGCGGGAGGGCGGTTGCCGGTCCCGCCCCCGGACGCTCCGCCGCTCTTGCCGCCCCCGCGACGGGGTTGGGGAGGCGGTGCGGGAGGTGGCTTCGCGTCGCCCTCGCTCGCCTCGATCGCGGGTTTGGGTTTTGCCTTCTTGGCCGCCTCGCCCGGGTGCTCTTCGTCGTACATCTTGTTGAGCACGAAATGCTGCTGGCCGATGCGCCAACCGTTCGAGACAACGAAGTACAGGGTCGTCGCGGCATTGAGACGGTAGGAGATGAACCCGAAGAACAGTGGCATCACGCGGGTGATCGTCTGCATCTGCTTGTTGATCGGGGCGCCCTGGCGCAGTTGCCGGGCCTGTGTCTGGCGGACCTGGTACCAGCCCGTGAACACGACGAACGCGAGCAGGATCAGCCAGGGCAGCGCGTGGAGGACACCGTCCTTCAGGGCGTCCGCCGTCGAGAGATTGAGCTCGAGACCGAGGAAGTGCATCGCACTCGGCGTGTGCTGCTTGATCGCGTCCTTGCAGGCCGTCGGCGTCGTGCTTGCGCTCCCACAGAGGTCGACGTACAGCCGGTTGAACGTGCCCGTGCGCGGGATGTGGGCCTGGACGCCCGGGTCGCGGAACGTCCCGAACACCGCGATGCCGATCGGCAAGATGAGGAGCAGCGGCAGACAGCCGGCGAGGGGATTGATCTTGTTCTCTTGGTAGAACTTCAGCAGCTCCTCGTTCTGCTTCGCGCGGTCGTCCTTGTATTTCTGCTGGATCTTCTTGATCTCCGGCTGGACGCGCTGCATCTGGATCATCGAACGCGTCTGCTTGGCGATCAGCGGGAATTGCACCGCCATCACGATCAGCGTGAGCACGATGATCGCGATGCCGAGATTGTGCGGGGGGATGGAGTACAGCAGCGCGAGCAGCCAACCGATTGCCCGATACAGCGGATCGAACGGGCTCCCTGCTAGCACGGCTGCCTCTCGTTGGGCGAGGGGGCGTGGCGCGGCGCCGGCACCGGATCGAACCCTTGACCGCCGAATGGATGGCAGCGGCTCAACCGGCGCACCGTGAGCCACGCACCGCGCGCACCGCCGTGGCACTCGACGGCCTCGCGGGCGTAGGTGGAGCATGACGGAACGAACCGGCACGGTGACGCTCGGTCAACCGTCACCCGCTGGTAGAGGTCGAGGATTCGAAGCAAGCCCCGGCTCGCAAGCGACCGCTTCATGACATTCCCCCCGAATGCGCCCGGAGAACCGCGCGGAGCGCGTCCGACAGCTCGCGATACGTCGCAGTCGCGGCCGCCGGAGCCGCGGACACCAGATAACCCCACCCCGGTTGGAGCAACTCGTACTGTTCGCGCACTGCGGCACGGAGCCGACGCCGCACGCGGTTGCGCACGACCGCATTCCCGACCGGCCGGCCGACCGCGAACGCGATCCGCGGCGGCTCGTGACGCGTGGAAAGCACGGCGGCACTCACCTGGAGGGCCCCGGATCGGCGGCGACGCCCATGAGCGATCGCCCGGAACATTGCGCGGTCACGAACGGACCAGATCAGGCTGAGAGATTGGAGCGACCCTTGCCGCGCCGACGGCCGATGACCGCTCGACCGCCGCGGGTGCGCATCCGGAGCCGGAAGCCGTGAGTCTTCTTTCGCTTCCGGTTGTTCGGCTGGAACGTCCTCTTCACGCATGGCCTCCTCGAACGCCCGGGCCGAGGTAGGGGGCCCAGGGGCGAGCGCGCCGCAGGATTTGACGTCTGCGCGCGCGGCTGGACGGGGCAGTGTATGCCCGACGCGCGCGCCCGGCAATGCGGGCGCGGGCTGGGAGAGGTTGCTTGTTGGCTTGTGCACAGCGCGCTAGCGTGCCGCTTCCCGCGCAGCCGGCCGGCCCCGGTTCCGGGAGCACTTCCCCGCTATTGGCCGAGGAGCGGCGGGCCCCCGGGTCAGCTTCTCCACACATGTGGAAAGCCCTGTGGACAACGGGCTTCGGCGAACAATCGGGGAGTCGACCGTGGGTACTCCAGCGGCAGATGACCTCTGGGCAAGAGTCGCGGCGGCGGTGCGGGCCCAGCTCTCCGAGGCCACATGGAACACATGGTTCCAAGGTGTGCACGGCCAAGACGCCAGCGAAGACACGCTCCTGCTCTCCGTCCCCAGCTCCGTGGCCGTCGATCGCATCCGCACCAGCTACCTGGGACTCCTCGCCGACGCCGTGCAAGCACTCACCGGTGTGCCGCACCGCATCGACCTCATGGTCACGACCGAGGCCCGGCTCGAGCATCCGGCCGACGATTTCACGCCTCCGCCGCCGCTGGCGCGCCTGACCGAAGAACGGCCCCGTCCTCCCGACCTGGACACCGCCACGCCGTGGCCGACGACCCAGTTGCATCCCAGGTACAGCTTCGACCAATTCGTGATCGGCGCGTCCAACCGTTTCGCGCACGCGGCTGCGCTTTCGGTGGCCGAGAGTCCCGCTCGCTCGTACAACCCCCTGTTCATCTACGGCGCGGCCGGCCTCGGCAAGACGCATCTGCTGCATGCCATCGGTCACCACGTCCGCGCATTGTTCTCGAGCAAGCGCGTTCGGTACGTCTCCACCGAGACGATGATGAACGAGTTCGTTGACGCCATGCGCTCCAAGGGCATGCCCGCGTTCAAACGCCGGTATCGCGAAGTCGACGTGCTGCTCGTCGACGACATCCAATTCCTCGAGCGCACCGAGCAGCTCCAGGAGGAGTTCTTCTACACGTTCAACGACCTGCACGGCCGTGGGAGCCAGATCGTCATCTCGTCGGACCGGCCACCCAAGTCCATTGCAACAATCGAGGACCGGCTGCGCAGCCGCTTCGAGTGGGGCTTGATCACCGACGTCCAGCCGCCGGAATTCGAGACGCGCCTTGCCATCCTCCGCAAGAAGGCCGAAGCGGAGCACCTCGACGGAATTCCGAACGACGTGCTGGCCTTCATCGCCGACAACGTCGTCGACAACGTGCGCGAGCTCGAAGGGTCACTGATCCGGGTGGCCGCGTATTCCAGCCTGCACCGCGTCCCTCTCACCGACGACGTCGCCAAGGAGGTGCTCGCCGACCTCCTGCCCGCCTCGCGGCCACGCATCATCACCCCCCAGGTGATTCTGGAAGAAACCGCCAAGATGTTCGGCTGGACCATCGACGACCTGTGCGGCAAGAGCAGGCGCCGGCCCCTCGTGACCGCGCGCCAGATCGGCATGTACGTCTTCCGGGAGCTGACCGACTACAGCTATCCGAAGATCGCCGAGGAGTTCGGGGGCCGCGACCACACCACCGTGATGCATGCCTGCGAGAAGATCCGGGCGCAGATGGCAGAGAAACGCGTGGTGTTCGAGCAGGTCAACGAGCTGATAAGCCGTATCAAGCACGGAGCGAGTGGATAAGGCTGTGGACAGACGAGGAGATCTTTCGTCGAGCCGGGGACGTGTCTCGCCCGGAGCGTGCGCCGGGCGAGAGCCTGTGCACAACGATGGAAACCGCGGTGCATGCCCATCGGCGTCGCGACCAGCACCGATCGCCGGTTCTCCACAATCCACAGCCCCTACTACTAAGACCAAGAAGAATTGCAACATGACGGTGTCGAGGAGGACGGTGTGAAGTTCCGGTGCGAGCGTGACACTCTTGCCGATGCTGTCGCGACCGCACAGCGAACTGTCGCGAGTCGGAGCGGCGCGTTGCCGGTACTCCAGGATCTCCGCGTGACGGCAACCGAGGACGGGCTCGAGCTGATCGGCTCCGACCTCGAGATCACCAACCGTGTGCGAGTCCCCGCGGAAGTGGAAGAGACGGGCGTCGCGGTCGTACCCAAGCTCCTCGGTGAGATCGTGCGGCGACTCGAACAGGGTTCGGTAACGGTGACGGTCACCGGTGACGAAGCGGTGATCACCGCCGGTCGCTTCTCGACGTCCTTGCGATTGAAGCCGGCCGAGGACTACCCGCGGTTGGCGTCGCCTGACGGTGAAGGAGTCAAGGTCGACGCGTCGGCGTTCGCGGCGGCGCTCCGCCAGGTCGTACGCGCGGCGTCCAAGGACGATCTGCGCCCGATCCTCACCGGTGTGTTGCTCACCGCACATGGGGGAGGTCTGCGACTCGTCGCGACCGACTCGTACCGGCTGGCCGTACGCGACCTGAGCGGCGTGAGCATGCTCAAAGAGGGCCAGCGGGTGCTCGTCGCGGCCAAGGGTCTCGCCGAGGTGCAGCGTCTCGCCGGCGACGGTGAGATCGAGGTCGTGTTGCGGGAACGCGACGTGGTGTTCCGCACCTCACGCGCCGAGGTCACCGCCCGCCTCATCGAAGGTGACTTCCCGAACTACGAGCAGTTGATCCCGAGCGGCTACCCCAACCGGCTCACGGTCGCGCGCGAAGCGTTGCTCGACGCGTTGGATCGGGTGCAGATCGTGGGACAGAACCGAGACAACGCGGCAGTGCGGCTGGCGATGAGCGCAGAAGGGCTGGAGCTCTCGATGTCGGCCCAGGACGTCGGCAACGCGCAAGAGACGCTCGACGCCAAGTTCGAGGGAGGTGAGCTCACGGCCGCGTTCAATCCGGTGTTCCTACGCGAGGGTGTCGACGCGGTCGAGTCCGCCGAGGTCGCGCTGGAGACGATCGATCCGTTGAAACCGGCCACCTTGCACTCGGCCGACGCCGGCGACTTCTTGTACTTGCTGATGCCTGTGCGTACGTCCTGAGCCCCGGCCTGGTTGCGATGCGCGCGGCCGCCGAAGCCCTCCCGGCGACGAGCGTCGGGCACTTGTGGCTGACCGATTTCCGCGGCTTTCACGCCGTCGACATCGAGCTGACGCCCGGTCTCACGGTGCTCTACGGCGCGAACGGGCAGGGCAAGAGCAGTCTGCTCGAAGCCGTGGGCTGGGTGGCGCGTACACGATCCTTTCGTGGGGTCGCCGACGCGCTGTTGGTGCGCGCCGGCGCCGAGCAAGCGGTCGTGCGTGCGGAAGTCCGGTCTGGAGAGCGGCACCAGTTGCTCGAGGCCGAGATACGGGTCGCGGGCCGCAACCGGATCCTGTGCAATCGCCAGCCGGTGGCGCGCGCCCGGGATCTGCATGGCTTGCTGCGCGTCACGGTGTTCTCACCGGACGACCTCGCGCTGGTCAAAGGCGGCCCGGCCGAGCGGCGCGAGTACCTCGATGAGCTGCTGGCGATGCTGTCGCCGCGCTACGACGCGGCGCGCGGCGACTTCGAACGGGTGCTGAAGCAACGCAATGCGCTGTTACGCGCCGGTGTGCGTGACGAAGAAGCGCGTGTCACGCTCGACGTATTCGACGAACAGCTCGTGCACGCGGCCGCCGAGCTCACGCGCGGTCGTCTGCGGCTCGTGGAACGCCTCCTGCCCGCGATCGCACATGGTTACGGCGTGCTCGCCGACGGCACCGGCGACGTGCATGCGACCTACGACGCGGAATGGTCGGACGCTCCCTTGGATGCGTCGGACAGCGACGCCGTGGAGGCCGGATTGCGCGACGCGATCGCGGCGCGGCGGCGCGCAGAGATCGAACGCGGGTTGACGCTCGTCGGCCCCCACCGTGACGAGTGGCGCCTGACGATCGGTGGCCTCGACGCGCGTCATCAAGCGTCCCAGGGTGAACAGCGCACGCTCGCGCTCGCGTTGCGGCTGGCCGGACACGAGGTTGTCGGCGCGCTGACCGGTGCCGTGCCGGTGCTCCTGCTCGACGACGTGTTCAGCGAGCTCGACGCCGCACGGGGCACCGCGCTCGTGCACAACCTTCCCGCCGGCCAAACACTGTTGACGACCGCCGGGGTCGTTCCCCCCGATGTCGTCGCCGAGCGCCGGTTGCGTATTCACGAGGGTCGTATCGAAGGTGCCGCCACGTGACGGGGGAAGATCCGGTGCCGTTGCGAGACGCGCTCGCGGCTGTCGGCAAGGAGCTCGGGCTCCCCACGACCAACGACCTCGACGTGCTCATCGGGCTGTGGTCCGAGCTCGTCGGAAACGACGTCGCGCAGCACGCGCGGGTGCGATCGGTGCGCGACGGAGAATGCACGATCGAGGTCGACGGGCCGGCGTGGGCGACCCGTGTGCGATACCTCATGGGCGACCTTCGACGGCATGCGAACGAACGCTGCCGGGAGGGCTTTGTGACCACTGTGAGAGTCGTCGTGACGGCGCCGCGAAGAACGATTTGAACGTCCCTCTTCTGGTAGACTGCACCTACCGAAAACACCCCCGCTGACCAGGTATTTCGCGTGCCGGACCGGGGTGTTGCAGCACGCTTCAAAAGGACTCGCGCGCGTGGCGTACGGCGCCAAGGACATCTCGATTCTGAAGGGCCTGCAGCCGGTGCGCGAGCGCCCCGGTATGTACATCGGCTCGACGGGCCCGTCAGGGCTCCACCACCTGGTGTACGAGGTCGTCGACAACTCGGTCGACGAGGCGCTCGCGGGATACGCGACCCGTATCGACGTGACGCTGCTCGCCGACGGCGGCGTGCGCGTCGTCGACGACGGACGCGGGATCCCCGTCGATCCTCACCCTGAGTACCCGGACAAATCTGCGGCCGAGATCGTGCTCACGATGCTCCACGCCGGGGGGAAGTTCGGCGGCGACGGCTACAAGATCTCCGGTGGACTCCACGGTGTCGGCGTGTCGGTGGTCAACGCGTTGTCACGCCGCCTCGAGCTGGAGATCCAGCGCGACGGCGGTCGCTACGCACAAACGTTCCTGCACGGCGGCGAGCCGGAGTCCCCGTTGCGTCGGGTCGGTGACTCGGAGGCGACGGGCACGTCGGTGACGTTCTGGCCGGACCCGACGATCATGGAAGAGCTCGAATTCCGCGCCCAGACGCTGCTGGAGCGGCTGCGGGAGATGGCCTTCCTCAACAAGGGTCTCGAGATCGTGTTCCGCGACGAACGCGGCGAGGAACCGACCCAGCAGGTGTTCCAATACGAAGGCGGCATCGTCGACTTCGTCGCACACCTCAACGCGTCGAAGGAGCCGTTGTTCGCACGGGTCATCGACATCGCCGATGCGTACGACAACGGCGAGGTCGAGATCGCGCTGCAATGGAACACGGGCTACTACGAGGGCCTGCACTCGTTCGCGAACAACATCGGCACGACTGAGGGCGGGATGCACGAGGAGGGCTTCAAGAAGGCCCTCACCAACGTCGTGAACCGCTACGCGCGTGACAAGGGCCATCTCAAGGAGAAGGACGAGAATTTTCTCGGCGAGGACATTCGCGAGGGGCTCACCGCGATCGTGTCGGTGAAGCTCCGCAACCCCCAGTTCGAGGGCCAGACCAAGACCAAGCTCGGCAACACCGAGATCCGGTCGTTCCTCGAGCGGGTGACCAACGAGAAGTTGAAGGACTGGCTCGAGGAGCACCCCAGCGAGGGCAAGGCCATCGTGACCAAGTCACTGCAGGCTGCCCGGGCCCGAATGGCGGCACGGGAGGCCCGCAACGCGTCACGGCGCAAGACGCTGCTCGAGTCGGCGTCCATGCCCGGCAAGCTCGCCGACTGCTCGTCGAGGAACCCCGAGGAAGCGGAGATCTTCATCGTCGAAGGCGACAGTGCGGGCGGCAGTGCGAAGAAGGCACGCAACCCGCAGTTCCAGGCGATCCTGCCCATCCGCGGCAAGATCCTGAACGTCGAGCGTTCGCGCCTCGATCGCATGCTCCGCAACGAGGAGATCCAGGCGCTCATCAGCGCGGTCGGTGCCGGCATCGGCGAAGAGTTCGACATCAGCAAGCTGCGCTACCACAAGATCATCCTGCTGGCCGACGCCGACGTCGATGGCGCACACATCCGCACGTTGCTGCTGACGTTCTTCTACCGCCAGCTCCCCGAGGTGGTGCGCTCGGGCTACGTGTACATCGCGCAACCGCCGCTGTACGGCGCCAAGCTGGGCAAGGACGACCGCACCTACTTGAAGGACGATGCCGCACTCGCCGCGTTCGAAGCCGAGCATCCCGACCGGAAGATCGAGATCAGCCGGTTCAAGGGCCTCGGCGAGATGGACTGGCAACAGCTCGCCGAGACCACGATGGACCCGGCGAGTCGCACGCTGCTCCAGGTGTCGGTGGAGGACGCGGCGATCGCCGACGAGATGTTCTCCACCCTCATGGGCGACGACGTCGACAGGCGACGCGGCTTCATCCAGGAGAACGCCAAGGACGTCCGTTTCCTGGACATCTGATCGCGAGGAGCGAACGCAGGAATGCCCGACGAACCCACGCTGTCGAACATCGATCCCATCGAGATCCAAGAGGAGATGGAACGCTCCTTCTTGGACTACGCGATGTCGGTCATCACGTCGCGGGCCCTGCCGGACGCGCGCGACGGGCTCAAGCCGGTGCAGCGACGGATCTTGTACGGCATGTACGACCAGGGCATGCGGCCCGATCGCCAGCATCGCAAGTCCGCGAACGCGGTCGGCCACGTCATGGCCATCTACCACCCGCACGGCGACTCGGCCATCTACGACGCGCTGGCACGGATGGCACAGGACTTCTCGCTGCGCTACCCGCTCATCGACGGCCACGTAAACTTCGGGTCGCCCGACCCCAACGACCGGCCTGCCGCCCAGCGGTACACCGAAGCACGCCTCGCGCCGCTTGCGATGGAGTTGCTCGGAGAGATCGACGAAGGCACCGTCGACTTCGACAGCACCTACGACGGGCAGCACCAGCAGCCCACAGTGTTGCCCTCGCGGTTCCCGAACCTTCTCGTGAACGGCGGCGGCGGCATCGCGGTCGGCATGGCGACGAACATCCCGCCGCACAACCTCACCGAGGTCATCGACGCGACCATCCACCTCATCGACAACCCGGAAGCGACCGTCGAGGACCTCATGCAGTTCGTGCACGGCCCGGACTTCCCGACCGGCGCGACGATCCTCGGACGTGCCGGCATCGTCGAGTACCTGCGTACGGGCCGGGGCTCGGTTCGCATGCGCGCGGTGGCCGACATCGCCGAGGACGCTCGCGGGGGTCAGCGCATCGTCGTCACCGAGGTCCCGTACCAGACGTCGGTCGAGGTGATCGGCACGAAGATCGCCGACCTCGTCAACGAGCGACGCATCGAAGGCATCCGCGACGTGCGGAACGAGTCGGCGGGTGACACGACGCGCCTCGTCGTGGAGCTCAAACGCGACGCGAACGCGCAGGTGGTGCTGAATCAGCTCTACAAGCACACGCCGATGCAGACGAACTTCGCCGCGAACGTGCTCGCCCTGGTCGACGGCGTGCCGCGCGTCCTCGACCTGCGCGCCGCGCTCGCGGTCTATGTCGCCCACCAGATCGAGGTCGTGACCCGGCGGAGCGAATACCGGCTGGCGAAGGCGCGCGACCGCGCGCACATTGTCGAGGGTCTGCTGAAGGCGCTCGACATGATCGACGCGATCATCAACTTGATTCGAGGCTCGGAGTCAGCCGACGTGGCGCGCCACGCACTGGCCCTAGCGCCCTTCGAGTTCACCGATACGCAGGCGACACACATCCTCGACATGCAGCTCCGCCGCCTCGCGGCGCTCGAGCGTCAGAAGCTGCACGACGAGTTCGAGGAGCTGCGCGCCACGATCGCCGAGCTCGAGTCGATCCTCGGTGACGACACGAAGCTGCGCGGCGTCATCAAGGACGAGCTGGGCACCATCCGGCAGAAGTACGGCGACGAGCGACGCACGCAGATCATGACCGACCCGGGCGACCTCGCCGATCTCGATCTCATCGAGGACGAGGAGCTCGTGGTCGTGCTGTCGCACACCGGCTACGTGAAGACGGTGCCCGTCGATCAGTTCCGCACCCAGAGCCGGGGCGGGAAGGGCGTGCGGGGCGGGAATCTGCGTGACGAGGACTACGTCGAGCACTTGCTGACCACGAGCGCGCACTCGTACCTGTTGTTCTTCTCGAATCGCGGCCGCGTGTACCGGCTGCGCGCCCACGAGATCCCGATGAAGGATCGGACCGCGCGTGGGACCGCCTTGGTGAACCTCGTGGCGTTGCAACCCGACGAGCACATCGAGGCGGTGATCGACACCCGCACCTACGAGGACGGCGCGTACCTTTTCTTCGCGACACGCAACGGCATGGTGAAGAAGACACGCATGGCCGAGTACGACTCGTCGCTGCGCACGGGGTTGATCGCGATCAACCTCAACGACGGCGACGAGCTCGTGCGCGTCATCCAGACCAACGGCACCGACGACATCTTCATGGTGTCGCAGCAAGGCATGACGATCCGGTTCTCCGAAGAGGACGTACGGCCGATGGGCCGCGCCACCGCGGGTGTGCGCGGGATGAAGCTGCGTTCGACCGACGACGGCGTGGTGAGCAGCGACGTCGCGCGCGACGACGGTGTGCTCCTGTTCGTGTCGTCGAGTGGTCACGGAAAGCGCACGTTGCTCGCCGCGTTCAACCGGCAGGGGCGCGGGGGTCAGGGCGTGCGCGGGATGCGCGTCACCGAGGCCCGTGGCCGGGTGGTGTCCGCGTTCATCGTGGACTCCGGCACGGAGATCCTCGTGTTCTCGTCGGCGGGCAACATCGTGCGCATGGGCGTCGACGAGATCTCCGAGCAGGGCCGGGACGCAACCGGGGTGCGCGTCGCCCGCCTGGACGTAGGCGATACCGTGGTGGCCGTGGCGCCGGTACTCGAGGCCGAGACGAACGGCGAAGAGATCGAGAACGGCGCGGGGGACGAGGAGACCTGATCCATGGCGCGCGCCAAGGCGGTGCTCGAGAGTGTTCCGGCATCGCCCGACGGTCGTACGTCTCGGAGACGGAAGGCCCGACGCCGTCCGTCGACGCCGCGCCAGGTCTACGAGCGCCGCTACGTCCAGACGATTCGCGCGGTCGACCTGTGGTCCGTGCTCAAGGTGGCGATCTGCTTCTACTTCGCGACGCTGATCGTGTTGCTGGTCTCGGGGATGATGTTGTGGTGGATCGCGTCCGCGGCCGGCGCGATCGGCAACATCGAGAAGTTCATCGGCGAGCTCGTCGACAACAAGGACTTCCGTCTTCTCTCGTGGCAGGTGCTGCGCGCCGCGACGCTCATCGGCTTGGTCGTGGTCTGCATCCTCACGGTGCTCACCGTGCTCGCCGCCGCGTTCTACAACCTCTTCTCCGAGCTGCTCGGCGGCGTGGAAGTCACTGTCGTCGAACAGGAAGAGCTCGATAAGTAGCGTTGCGTTCGTGCTGCGCGCCGCGTCTGCGGCGTCAGCAGCCGCGCCCGCTATCATCGCCCGCTGTTCCGGGGCTATAGCTCAGCCGGTTAGAGCGCATCCCTGATAAGGATGAGGTCGCTGGTTCGATTCCAGCTAGCCCCACAACAACAACCGTCCCGCCTGATCTCCCGGAACGCCTGTGTCGGCTTGCGCACGTTCGTCGTGTGCGCCGCGCCACGGAGTCCTCACGGTCATCGGCGCATCCTCGGTGCGTCCGGCGATGTACGCCGGCTCATACCAAGGGGATGCAATGCCTACTCGCCGGACTCTCAAAAGGGCTGCGACGTTCGCTGTCGTAACTCTCGCCTTGGCCGGAGCCGTGGCCTCGGGGCACGCGGAACCCGCGAAGGCACCAAAAGCTGCAACCACTGCGTCGAAACTTCAACGCGATGCGCAGCCCAGTGCCATCAAAGCCGACCCCAGTGCTCGCGCGTCGGCACGAGATGAGGACGCGGGACGGGACCGTTCCCGCTCGGGCGTCAATGTCGCAGGCCGCCGCGACGGCCACGATGCGCCGAAGCGGCCGACGCACGGAACGCACCCCGACGCCTTCGAGATCGAGGAAGACGAGGTGAGTTCCGGAACGACCGCGACCGAACAGACCAACGACCCCAACAACCTCATCAACGTGCAGAACAAGGTCGTGCAGACCAAGCCCGTGGTGTACACCGTGTTTTGGGGAAATTGGTCGGCAAGTACAGCGACTTATCGGGGCCGGTTGCTCAATTTCTTCGATGACGTCGGTGGCACGCAGTACGGCAAGGTGCTGACCCAGTACCGCCAGGGCTGCTACTCGGGCACAGCGACGTGCACGGGCGCGGCTGCCGGCAACCCGTCAAGCGTGTACGGCGGCTACTGGTACGACACGAGCTCCGTGCCGGCACACCCAACGATGGCGCAGATCCAGGCGGAGGGAGCACGCGCGGCGCGGGCATTCGGCGACTTTTCGTACAACGCGCAATACGTCGTCGTGCTGCCGCCCGGGCACTTCGACCAGTACAGCCTCGACCACAGCGCCTGCGCGTGGCACTACTACTCGCTCGTCGACAGCACACGGTGGGTGACGGTGACGTCGCTGCCGTACCAGTTCGACAACACCTGCGGCTCATGGAACAACGTCAACGGCTTCGCATCACACCCATACGACGCGGTGTCGGTCGTCGCCGGTCACGAGTACGCGGAAAGCGTCACGGACCCTGCGATTCAGGGCTGGCGCGACAAGGTGTCGGGCGAGGAGAACGCCGACAAGTGCACACTCGTGCGTGGAAACGTGACGCTCAGCGGTTACGTGTACCCGATGCAGGCAACCTGGAGCAATGCCCACAAGAACTCCTACGGGAGGGGTTGCGCACTCGTCTGGTGACCGACGCCCTTGGCAGGACGATGGCCCGCTCCGCAGTGGAGCGGGCCATCGCAATTCCCGCGAGTCGCAAGGGCTGATCGACGATGCTCGCGACGGCAACCTGTCAAGAATGGTCACCGCCGGCCAACGGACACGCCGTCTGGACGGGGAGCGGGATGCCGAATGCCGTCCACTCCTCCTTGGTGAGGTTGCGCCCGGCGAGTCGGCAGGTGTTGTCGAGCAGTCGGTCACGGTCGACTGTAAAGAGCTCGGCCGCCTCCGCTCCGCCGCCGAGGCCGACGACGAGCGCTCCCAGACCCGGAACGAATTGCATCGCTGATGCGTCCGAGTCGAGCAACGTCGGCCCGATCTGCCGGAGCGACTTCGTGTCCCACACTCGCACAGGGTCGTCCGTCGCGAGCAAGGAGCCGTCCGCGCTCAGAGCCAACTCCGAGGAGTGGAGCGTCGCCAGAAGCTGACCGCGCAGCGCGGGCCGCGCGCCGAGATCCCAAAGCTGGAGTGACCCATCGCGGTCCTGTACCGCGAGCGTGCGTCCATCGGCGCTGAGGACCGCCCTTACAGTTGCACCTCTATCAGGACCGGGAAGCTTGCCGAGACCGCGACCCACCGCGATGCCGTCGGCCGTGTTCCATACGAAGTGTATGAAGCCGTTGGTGATGGCGATCCGGCGCCCGTCGCCGTCGAGCGTGAGCGCAGTGGGTTCCTCGGGTGCGAAGGTGGTGAAGGCGATGCTGCGAAATGGTGTCGCGTTCCCTCCGAGGCCGGCTGCGGTGAACACGTTGATCCGACCGGTCGAGGCGTCCCATTGTCCGACCGTGCTGTCATCCCCGCTCATGACGGCCACGCCGCCGAGTCTCGCGACGAGCGTGCCGTCCGACGTGCGCCATACCGCGGTGTGCTCGCACACCTGTGGCGTGCCCGTGCAGGCGAGCACGTAGGAGCCGGACGGTGAGAAGCGGATCCCCGTGACGAGCTCGTTGTCAGGCTGCGCGAGCGTCCGCTCGACCCGCCCGCTCGCCCGGTCGAGGAGTTCGACGCCCTCGCCCGTGCTGCGCGCGACGAAATGGAGGTCGGGCGACGTCACCGAAGGCACAGCGAAGGGCGGGGGTTGCGGGTTCGGCGGTGGTGCGGCCACGCCAATCCCCGGCGCGAAGTCTTTCGCATCCCACAGCGCCCCGAACCCGTCCCGGGCCACCGCGAAGACACTGCCGTCGCCGTCAACTGCAACCAGACCGAGCAGCCCGGCGGAACCGGCGAGCGTTCCCCAGGTTCGTGACGTGATGTTGCTGATCGGGAGTCCCCCGCTTGCGATGATCCACGCGCCCGAATCCAGCCGGAACACGTCCACTCGATCGCCCAGGCCGACCAGGATTGACCCGTCGACGGTGGGCTCGAACTCTCGGTAGTGGCCCTTGAAGACCTGGATGACGGCGGGCGCGACACGGGCGATGGGGCCGTTCGCCGGGCGCGCCAGCGCGAGCACGGTCAACGCGGTCGGGCTGCCGGCGCCCGGCTGGTCGAGATCGACGGTTTCGAGGAACGCAACGGTCTCGTCGGTGCTGAACCAGGCGCGGCTGGCGCCCGGCAGGCTGGCCACGATCCGTGTCGAGTCGCTGAGGTCCGCGTCGGTCGTGTCGAGCAGCGTCAGGGCGTGAACCTGGTCGCTGCCCACCGAGAGCACCTTGCCTTGCGGGCTGAAGGCGAGCGTCGTGACGGGTGTCGGGACATCCGGGCTCCACACCCAGCTCGACGCGCCCACATACACGACCCGGCCATCATCGGTCGCTGCGGCGATTGCTCCGTCCGAGGAGGCGGCGATCGCCTTGACAGTCCTCCCGGTGTCGGTAATAGGGCCGACGACGGGGGAGTCACGCAGGTCGATTCGCGCGAACGATGTGCCGTCCAATGCCACCCCGAGCACATTGCCGGAGGCGTCGAATGCCGCGCGGCTGACGTGTCGCGCCACAAGCGTGTCGAGCGCGATCCGGGTCGCGCGGTTGTCGAGGTCCCAAAGGATCAGGCCTTTGTCGGGCCCGGACGAGCGCCCGAGGGCCCACCGACCCTGGCTGCTGAACGGCGACACGGTCGATGAGCCCGAGCCGGGATCGGGCGGTGCCTGGGCCGCTGGCCCCGTGATCGCGGCGACAGTCGGAGGGCCTGGTGTGCCGCCGGGCGGCGGGGGCGGGTTGCCGTCGGTCGTACCGACGCCGAGCGTCCCGTCGAACGGGAAGCGATTGCTCGGGTCGGTGCCGTCGACGAACAGGTTCGTCTCGACCCCCGAAACCGCGAAGGTCCGACCACCTGGCCCGACCGCGAGCTGACAATTACGCGTGCACAGCACCTCTCCGAGGTCGTCGTTGCCGAGGTTCCACATGCGTACTTCGTCAGAGACACCGTGCAGCGTGTGCGCGACGAGCACGTCGTTGTTGGCCCCGAGCGCGAGATCGAGTACCGGGCCGCCCGCATCGATGTCGTGGGTCGGCCGAGACGAGCCGGAGTCGAATATCAGGATGTGGTTCGTCGCCGGCGCGCCGTAGGCAGCGCGGCCGTGACGCGTGACCACGAAGGAGTCAAACGGACCTCCGACCTCCGAGGTGTCCGGCACTTCGAGGAACCGCCGCAGGCCGCGACTCGTCTCGAGCCCGAGCGTGAGGAGCGCCCCGCGCACTGTGGGGCTTCGCGAACCAGCCTGTTTGTCGAGCCGCGCAGCCTCACGACCGAGCAGCAGCGCCTCTTGCAGGTTGCCATGCAGCCGATCCGGCTCGGTGGCCAGAAGCGCGAGATCGATGGACTTTGCCTCCAAGGTCTTGATATGCGCGACGGCGGCGGCGTCTCGGGCCGATACGAGCGCAGTCTGCGCCTGACCGAGCGCGTCTTGCGCTTGCCCCAGGGCGTCTTCCGCCCGGTTCTGGGCGACCGTCACTGCCGCTTCGGCAGTCGCCAGCTCCTGCTTCGCCTGCTCGTTCTCCGTAGTCAGGACGTCGGACTGCGCCCGGAGCACACTCGCGTCGGCCCCGGCCGCTTCGGCCGCGATGCGGGCGGCTTCAGCCTCGATGCGCTGTTGCTCGGCGGCGATGCGTTGCTGCTCGGCTTGCGTGGCTGCGAGCCGGCGCGCCGTCTCAGCGCGCTGACGGCTCGACTCGGCTCGCCGCTGAGCCTTCTCCGCGCTCGCCTTTCCTGTCTGCGCACGGCGCTGGTCGCGCTCCGCTCGTTCGGCCAGCACCTCGGCGCTTTGCGCTCGGCGAGTGGCTTGGTCCGCGGTTTCCTGCGCCCTCACGCGCTCTCGTTCCCGTTGGGTCGCCGCGTCCGCGTTTCGTACCGCGAGCACCGACGCGAGCGCGGTACCGAGCGTGAGCAGGACGAGGACGAACGCCGCGCTCCAGGCGAAGCGCAGAGCGCGGCGGTGCAGACGGATGTCTTCGCCTTCGAGGTCATCGCGGGCGACGCCGTGGATGGGGGCGGCGAGCGTCGCCATCTGCGAGCGGAACGCGCTGTGGCGGAGATCGAGCTGGGTCTCGTCGCGTGCCCATCGCAGGTCGAGGAATCGAGGCTCGTCTGCGTACGCACCGAGGAGCGCCGGCGGAAGCGCCGTCGATGCCGCCGCGTCGAAGTCGCGTTTGCTCGTGTCCCACGCAAAAGCACCGTCAGTCAGCACGGGCAGAATGGTCTCGGCCGACTTCGTTGTCAGCCAGTGCTCGACCTCCCGATTCACCCACTGCGATGCCGCGGCCGTCGGCGATGCAATCAGCACGAAGAAACGCGACTCGTCGAGCGCCTTCTCGATCGAGCCCCACAGATGCGGGTTCACCGACAATCCGGTTTCATCTCTGAAGATTCGCAGCGCCCGACGCTTGTACCACGGCCGGGCCAGGCGCTGTAACCCTGTTTGCACGGCGGGCGCCAGCCTCCCGTCCGCGCTGTGGCTATACGAGATGAATGCGTCGTACGGCATGTCCCAACCCCCGTATTGAGATGAGCGATCTTGACGCGTGAGGCCGTCGCTCGGCCAGAAGGGATTGCCGGCAAGGCGCGCAAACGCCTCTCCCCGCGGAGAAATTTGGGAGACTTGGGCGTGCGCTGGCCACTCCTCGACGTCGTGCCCGAAGACGATCGCCGGATACTGCTGTCGCTCGCGGTGCGACGGCGGTTCGCGAAGGGCGAGGTGCTCTTCCACGAGGGTGATCCCGGCGACTCACTGCATCTTGTCGCCAAGGGACATCTTGCGGCCCGAGCGACAACCCCGCTCGGCGACGTTGCGACGGTGCGCGTCTTCCAACCCGGAGACTTCTTCGGCGAGCTTGCAATCCTGTCGCCCGGACCGCGCAACGCCACCATTGTCGCGCTCGACCCGGTGGAGACCCTCGCGCTACATGTGAGTCACTTCCAAACGCTGCGCGTCGAGCATCCGCATGCCGAGGGCGTGCTCGTGCACGCACTGGTCGCCGAGGTGAGGCGTCTGTCCGCGGCGCTGGTCGAGGCCCTTTATCTCCCGGTCGAGAAGCGACTGTGGCGACGCCTTCTCGAGCTCAGCGAGATGTACGGCGAGGACCCGCCGGTCGAGATACCTCTGACGCAAGAGGATCTCGCGCAACTCGCCGGCACGACGCGCCCGACCGCCAACCGCATCCTGCGCGAGGCGGAGCAGAACGGAGTGCTCGGCATAGGTCGTGGTCGTATCGAGGTGCGCGACGTCGAGACACTCCGCCGCAAGGCCCGCTGACTCACCCGCTGGCGCCGAAGCGAGGCATCCGGCATCACCGCGCAACCACGAATGTCTCGTGGCGCACATTCAATGTGTGTCCCTCGACACGGTCTCGATCGCAGGCGCAGCGCATCGTGTATTGGTCCACCCTGGAGGTACACGATGAAGACGAGAACCCGCGCAGTGCGCCTCGTTCTTGCCCTTGCATGCGTGGCGGTCGTCGCCACCTGCCTACCGATGACGTCGGCGAGCGCAGCGACGGTCACGATGTCGGGGACTCCGGGCCAGGTCTACGAGGGCACCCACTACATCCACTGCAACAACAACTACAGCTCCCCATCGATCTCGGTTGAGGGTGTCCAGACTTGGGCCAGCGTCGTCGGTGGAATCCAAAAGGTGGGCGCGTCCGTCACGCTGTTCAAGTGGACCAACACCGGCTGGACCCAGGTGGGCTTCCAGAGCCTCGGGTACAACTGGACCCGCTTGAACTACGGAGCCGTTTCGTTCGGGCCGGCGAGCTGGAGCCTGGGGAGCCACGGCTACTACAAGGCCGAGGTCACCGTGCAGTGGGTCACTCAGTACAACGGCTTCATCGGCCAGTCGATCATCCGGCCGGCAGTCTCAGGCGACTTCAGTGCGTCGTACGCCTACAACGGCTACTGCTGGGCTTAGCCGAGCCACGGCAACGTTCAGGGTTGCAGGACGGAGCGGATTTCGTTGACGGCGTACGCGCGGGTGGTGGTCAGTGTTGCGGTGCCGATGTCGGGCAGGACGACGGGTGCGATGAGGTCGGGCCCGGTGAGTGTTGCGGTGGCGCGCCATACCGCGCCGATGGAGATCGTGTGCGGGCCCTTGGTCTCGAAGGTGTAGTGGCCGCTTCCGGCGTCTCGGGTGGGGCCGCCGTCGACGCTGATCGTGTAGTGGTCGAGGGTGGCGGTGCCGACGATGCGGTAGCCGCGGATGGCTGCAGCGATGGTTTTGGTGTTCGGTCCGGTGGTCCAGATTCGCGTGTCGAGTCCGGTGATGCCACGGGTGGCGGGGTCGGTGAGGATTGTGGGTGCCGGGAGGCGCGCGGCCCGCCAGGTCTCGGCGAGTGTCGGCGGTTGCGGCAGCGCGACCGTGGGAGCGACGCCGACGGGCTGGATCGGTACGCACACGCGGTAGTCGGCGACGACCGCGCCGTTGGGAGCGGTGCCGACGATGTGATACTCGGAACCGCCGCGTGGGTTCCCGGGCACCACGCACCACCCTGCCAGGCTTCCAATCGTCGCCCGTTCCGGAATGACTCGATACGAGACGTACGAAACCAATGGTGTCGCCCCCGCGTTTGCCGTGCTCGAACCTGGATTCGAATACGTCAAGCCCACCTGCACCTCGCCGGGTTGGCCGAGCGAGCCGCTGCCGGAAACCTCCGCACGCGCGGTTCCAGCCGCGAGGCTCAAGAACGCGGCAGTGAGCGTGACGAATCGCTTCACAGGCGGACGTCCTCGTTGACTTCCGACACGCTGGCGAGGTACCAGCGATCTCCGACACGCACGACGACGTACTGATATGCCGTGGTCGGCGCGGACATTCGACGCTGGCTGGTCACTCTTCCCGAGGGATCGACGATCTTCTGCGTGACGATGTGCTCGTTCACGCGCGCCGAGAACACAGTCGGTGTCTGCGAGACAATGCGGATTTGATTGTCCCCGTTGCGAATCTCGTATCCGCGCTTCTTGTCGTCACGCAAGACGCCGAGGTCATGGCGATATCCGGCGTCGATCGCCGAGCTCGGCGCGGTGAAGTTGGAGGCAAGCGAAGGGTCCACTCGATGCGCCACCGTCCAGTTGGCGTAGTCGAGGAGCGACTGCAGGATCTCCTTGTAGTTGGTGCCGGTGTTGACGAGCTTCGGGGGCGGGACGGAGTCGTCGAAGCTGTAGAGCGGGATCGTGGTCGTCGTCGTGGTCGCCTGGCGCGCAGGCGTGGTCGGCGGCGCGGAGCGAGGCAGGGTTGCCTTCGGGGTGCCGCTGCTGCTGCACGCGGCAAAGCCCAAGAGAGAGATGGAGATGACCTGGCGGCCCCACGTCGCCACGGCGGCAGGCTACGGCGTAGGCACGCACGACCACAATGCCTGCTCGATACACTCCGGCTCGTGAAGGCCTTTCGGCGACTGCTCGTCGTCCTCGGCGTCGCGGGTCTCATCGGCGCGATCGCGAAGTTGCGCGGCAAGGGTGGTGTGCCACCGACGAGCGGAGGCTGGCGCGAGCTCGAGGGCCCAGACTTCCGCTGATGACGATCGCACTCGTCGTCGGCGTGGGTGCAGTCGGCACACGCGCCGCGCGCCAGCTCATCGACACCCCAGGTATCGACCGCTTGTTGCTCGCCGATCGCGACGACACCCAACTCACCGAAGTCGCCGATGCGCTCGGCCCCGACGCCGGCGCGATCGATTTCGCGCCCGGCGATCCAATTCCTTCAGACGTCGACGTCGTCGCGACCGCGCTCCCCGGCGGGGTCGATCACACCGTCGTGTCGGCGGCGATCGCGGCGGGCGTTCCGGTTGCATCGAGTGACGACGAGCACGACGCGATCGAACAGCTACGCGCGCTCTCGCCGAACGCGAAGAGCGCGGAGGTCACGATTGCCGTCGGCTGCGGTCTCGCGCCGGGCCTTGCCGACGTGTTGGCGTCTCACGCCGCGACGATGTTCGAGAAGGTCGACGAGATCCGGGTCGCTCGTACGGGTTGGGGCGGACCGGCCTGCGTCGACACCGTTCGACACGAACGACGCGCGCTCGTTCACACGTGGCACGACGGCTCGTGGCGCGAAGAGCACCCCCACGGCGACAACCTGGTGTGGTTCCCGGAGCCGATCGGCGGCCGCGATTGCCGCACCGTCACGGGGAGCACCGCGCTGCTCGTCGACGCCTTCGGTGCAGTGCCGCGTCTCAGTCTGCAGGTCGGCGAGCCGCCCAAGCGGGCGAGGTTCCGCAGGCAGTTCGGCGACGAGGGCGAGTGGGGCGCCGCCCGGGTCGACGTGTGGGGACGCCGCGACGGAACGCTCGATTGCGTCGTCTACGGCGTCGTCGAACGCACCGCCGTCGCGGCGGGCACCGTCCTCGCGGTCACGGCCGCCCGGCTCGGAGGCGCGCTCGAGCCGAGCCTGCACCGGCCCGGCGTGCACGGACTCGCGTCGTTGGTCACGCCGGTGCCGTTCCTCGCCGAGCTCGCGCAACGCGGCGTGCGCGCGGCGGCGTTCGAGGGCGTCGCGGTCGCGTGAGGGCGGTTCGGTAGCGACAGCGTCGTGTCGGTCAAGCGCGCGGCAACTCGACGCGGAAGAGCGGGGGCCGCGCTCGCACCAGCACGATCGTCCCGCCTTCGGTGGTGATCAACGTGCGCGCCAACGCCAGGCCGATGCCGTGTCCGTCCGGGCGCAGGTGCGATTCGAACAACGTGGCGACCGCGGCGGGGTCGATGCCCGGCCCGTCGTCTTCGACGTCGATGCGTGCGCGACGCTCGTCCGCGTTCACGCGCACCTTGATCGTGCCGTGTCCGTGACGCGCCGCGTTCGACAGCAAGATGTCGACCACCTGACCGATGGCGCCGACCGCGGCCACGGCCGGGACATCGTGTGCGGCGTCGACGACGATCTGACGGCCCTCGCGCGCGACGATCGGCCTGACATCGTCGGTGTGCTGACGGACGAGGTCGGCGAGGTCGAAAAGGGTGACGATCCCCGGGCGTCCGGTGCGGGCGAGCGCGAGCAGATCGTCGATCGTCGTGTTGAGCCGGGTGCTCTGCTCGAGCGCGGCCTCGGCCTCTTCCCGTACCTGCGGATCGGAGCTCGTGAGCAGCTCTTCGATGCGCAACTGCAGGCCGGTGAGCGCGGATCGGAGCTGATGGCTCGCGTGGGCCGAGAAGCTGCGCTCGGCGAGGAGCAAGCGGTCGATGCGCGCGGCGCTGCGATCGAGCGCATCGGCGATGTCGTCGATCTCCTGCACGCCGCTCCGGGGTGTCGAGAGCGAGAAGTCCCCGATGCCGAGCCGGTTCGCCGATCGAGCCAATCGGGCGAGCGGTCGTGCGAGCTGGGCGCTCTGCACGAACGACAGCAGCAATGCTCCGCCGAGCGCGACGGCCGCGACCAACCCGACCACCAGAAGCGCCCTGGCGACGCGCGCATCCACGTCGTCGACCGGCGCCTGCACGGACACCTCGGTGCCGTTCGGGCCGACCGCCGTGGCGAGGAGCGCGGTGCGCTCGGGCTCCCTGGTCGCGAGCGTGCGACCCCCCGGCCAGTGCAGGACGACACGGTCGTCCGAGGGAACGAGACGCTGCAGCTCGGACGCGAGGACCTCGGGCGCGTGCGCCAGAGTGTCACCCTTGCCGAGCTCTCGCGCGACGCGCGTGGCATCCCGATCGAGCTGCGACTGTGCCTCGTCGTGCACGACGCGGTCGAGCACGAACGCAAGGGGGATTCCGAAGAGCGCGACCGTCGCGATGACGATCGTGAGCGTCGACGTCAGCAGCCGCCGCCGCATCCCGTCGTCTCAGCCAGTTTCGAAGCGGAAGCCGACGCCGCGTACCGTGCTGATGAAACGCGGCTGCGTCGGGTCGTCGCCCAGCTTCTTCCGCAGCGACGAGATGTGCATGTCGAGCGTTCGCGTCGACCCGTAGTAGTGCTCGTCCCACACCTCGTGCATGATGCGCTGGCGTGACACGACGCGTCCGGCATCCGTGACCAGGAGGGCGAGAAGATCGAACTCCTTGGGAGTGAGGTCGAGCTCGGCTTCGTTCTGCCACGCACGGTGCGCCGAGGGATCGACGCGGACCTCCTGCACCGTCGCCGGCCGCGGCGTCGCGAGCCGCAGGCGCACGCGCATTCGCGCAAGAAGTTCCGCGAGGCGGAACGGCTTGGTCACGTAGTCGTCCGCGCCCGCGTCGAGACCGGTGACGACGTCGGACTCCTCCGAGCGCGCAGTGAGAATGACGATCGGCAACCAGTTGTCACGTTCGCGCATCGACCGGCACACGTCGAGCCCGTCGATGTCGGGCAACGTGAGGTCCAGGAGCACGAGGTCGACGTCATCGCGCGGCGCGGCCAGCGCGTCGTTGCCGCTGGTGACGTGCTGCACGGCAAAGCCCTCGCGCTCGATCGCGCGCACCAGCGGCGTGGCAATCGCGGCGTCGTCCTCCACGATCAGGATCGATGTCATGGTCGGAGCGTACGACGGACGGACTCCAGGCCGGCCACCGAGGGCCGGGAGCGGGCCGGTGATATGGGAATCCTTGCCTCGGCGGCCGGCCGGCCGAGCGAAGGGGATGATGGGGTGTTCGGTGTGCTCGATGGGCGTACGGTCGGGCCTCGAGGAGCGGATTACGGTCCATGACGATGAACGACGACCCGCCCGGCGCGCACGTGCCGTCGGTCGGCGACGACGGCCCGGCTGCGCGCGCAGCGCAGTTCCCGCCCATTGCCGATGTGCTCACGATCCCGGTGACGCGCGGCGGGCGCGTCCTCGTCTTCTCGGACCTGCGCATGGTGCCGGGCGGCAGTGACGTCTCTCGTGAGGCGAGCCGCGCCATTGCGCGTGCGATCGAAGAGTGTCGCGGCCCGGCGGTCATCGTGTTCGCCGGTGACATGTTCGATCTGTTGTGCGACGGTCGCCCCGATCTCGACGGGCCGCTGGCGGCACATCCCCGTCTCGGCGCCGCGCTCAACTCGTTCCTGGGCGCGCCGGAGCGCCGGGTTGTGTTCCTGCCCGGAACGCGCGATGCGGCCCTCGCGCACGACGGTCGCTTGTCGGCCGCCATGCAGGAGAACGGGTGGGAGACCGCGCTGAGCTGCGTGCTGGAGATCGATACCGGCGAAGGGCTACACGTCGTACGAGTCGAGCCCGGCCAGCGTCTCGACCCGTCCGCCGCATTCGCCGACCCGCGCGATCCCCACGATCATCCGCTCGCGCAGCACCTCGAGCGCGAGGTCCTTCCGATGCTCGCGACGAGCGGCGACCCGTCGCATGCGGCGACGTGGCTGCAAGGCATCGACGACGCCGACCCGGCCGACATGGGTTCGCTCGTCGCGTCGCGATTCGCGTACCGGCGGCTGTTCCGTCGCGCGGTATGGCTCACGCTTCCCGTACTCGCGTTGCTCGCGTTGTTCTTCCCGGTCGCCGTCTGGTCCGCACACCACAACGATTCACTGGCACACGTCTTCCGTCTCCTGGCGGGCGGCTTCGCGATCGAGCTCGCGCTGGTCGTGATCGCCCTCGCGTTCGTCGTCGCGCAGCTGCGCGACGCGCTGAGCTCGGTGTCATGGTGGGCACGCACCGCGCGCAGCAACGACGCCGCGCGCGGTGCGGCGGTCGCGCTCGCGGCCGCGGGGGACTCGGGGCTCGTGACTGCCCACACGCGGCGGCCCGAGCTCACCGATCTCGGCGGCGGGGCGTTCTACGCGAACTGCGGGGGTGCAGGCCGAGTCGTCGAGCGGCTGCGGACGCGGGCAGGTATGCCACCCGTCTACGGAGCCCGGCTGCGGTGCTCGTGGCTCGATCTCGAGGCGGGCGCCGCGCTGCACGTGCGACTGTTGCACGGCGTGCGCGAGCTCCCGGAGCAAACGCAGCTCGAACGGCTCGCCACGCGCCGGCAAGAACGGACGGTGTGGCCGCCGGTCGAGGTTGCGAGGCATCCCGGCACGGTGACCTGGCCGTCCTACGGCGACGCCACGGCGACCCGTCGCCGGACCCGACGGATCGCCGCCGCCGCGATCGCCATTGCCGGCGTGTTCAACGTGGTGTCGGCGGTGACGTTGCCGCTCGCGTCGCGCCTCAACGCACTCGGCCGGTTCACGCCGATCGAAGTGCCCGAAGCGGCGACCGCGATCGTGGCCGTCTCCGGCCTCGGCCTCTTGCTGCTCGCCCGTGGTGTGCGACGCGGGCAACGGCACGCGTGGATGCTTGCCATCTCACTGCTGCTCGTCAGCGTCGTCGGACACGTGGTCAAGGGTCTCGACGTCGAAGAAGCGCTCGTCGCGCTCGCGGTCGGCGCGTTCTTGTTCGTGCACCACGACGACTTCAATGCGCCCGGCAACCCGTCGTCTGCGCGCCGTGCCCTGAGCGCATTGCTCGTCGGTATCGCCGTCGCCATCGCCGGCGGCACCGTCGGCGTGGCGCTGCGACGCCCGAATTTGTCTCTCGCCGAGATCTCGCAGGCCGTCACCGAACGGCTCGTGGGCGTCCAGAGCGTCGACCTCCCGCCCCGCATCGATCGCCTCATGACACCGGCCATGCTCGGCGTCGGGATCGGCATCGCGCTCACGTTCTGCTGGCTCCTGTTCCGTCCCGCGGTCGCACCCCGGGTGACGTCGTTCCGGCCGATGTCGAGGGAGCGGGCGCGGTTCCTCGTCGAGCGATACGGCGGCGACTCGCTTTCGTACTTCGCACTGCGCGACGACAAGGAATGGTTCGGCTTCCGCGACACGCTGGTGTCGTACAAGGTCCACAACGGGATCGCGCTCGTCTCGCCCGACCCGGTCGGCCCGGTCGGCCAGCGCACCGAGGCCTGGGGCGCGTTCCGCGAGTTCGCCGACGAACACGGCTGGCCGGTCGCGGTGATGGGCGCGAGCGGCGATTGGGTGCCTGTGTACCGCGCGAGCGGTATGCACGCCCTCTACATCGGTGACGAAGCGGTCATCGACGTACGCCGGTTCAGCCTCGACGGCAAACAGAACAAGAGCCTGCGGCAATCCGCCGGCCGGGTCGCGAAAGCGGGATATGTCGTCGAGTTCTTCGACCCGGCGCAACTCGACGCGCAGCTGCGAGACCAGCTGCGGGCGCTCATGAGCGAGAGCCGGCGCGGCGACGTCGAGCGGGGTTTCTCCATGACGCTCGGTCGCGCATTCGAATCCGACGACCGGGGTTTGCTGCTCGCGGTCGCGTTCGACGAGCACCGGCACCCGGCCGGCTTCTGCCAATTCGTGCCCGCCCGCGCGATCCGCGGGTGGTCGCTCGATCTCATGCGCCGCTCGGAAGCGCCCGGAGTGCCGAACGGGCTCACCGAGTTCATCGTCGTCGAGACGATCGGTCATCTGCGCAACGAGGGTTTCGTCGGGATGGCGCTGAACTTCGCCACGTTCCGGGCGGTGCTCGCGAACGAGACCGGCGATCGGTTGATGCACCGCGCCCAGAAATGGTTCCTGGAGCGCATGAGCGACTCGCTGCAGATCGAGTCACTGTGGACGTTCAACGAGAAGTTCCAGCCGGAATGGCATGCGCGCTTCGCGTGCTACGACTCGCCGGAGCACCTGCTCGGCGCGTCGCTCGCGGTGGCGCGCGCGGAATCGTTCTTCGAGCTCCCGCTGATCGGACGGTTGTTCGCGACCCGCGGCGATTGCGCACGAGCACCGGACGTCCGATCCGAACCGGAGGCTCCGGCCCGCTCGGGGGTGTGAGGGCTCGGCGATCTCCGCCGATCTCGAGCACGAGCTCGTCGACGCGCGTTCCGAGCCGCCGTCTTGCGCCGGACCGCGACGTGTCGGCGGACACGCGCTCGGGTATGTCCGGCGCACTGCCCACACGAGTTGGAGGAACGGTGAACGATCCGATTGCAATGCTGAAGCGGGATCACCGCGAGGTCGAGGAGCTGCTGACCAAGCTCGGTGACAGTAAACCCGGCCCGCGCCGGCGCGGCAACGTCGACAAGGTCGAGCGGGCCCTCACCCTCCACATGCGGATCGAGGAGCAGCTCGTGTATCCGCTCGTCGCCCGCGCCGTCGGCGAGGAAGAGGCCAAGGAAGCCGAAGTCGAGCACGGCTTGGTACGCGAGGGGCTCACGCAGCTGCGCGCGCTCGTCGACGAGCCGGGCTTCGGCGCCGTGGTCGAGATGCTGAAGGCCGGTATCAAGCATCACGTGAAGGAGGAAGAGAAGGAGATCTTCCCCGAGCTGAAGCGCAAGATCGACCGGGAGACACTGCGCGTCGTCGGCGACGAGATGGCTGCCGAGAAGTCGGCGCGTGGCGGTCGCGCCCCGGCGCGCAAGCGCGCGCCATCGGCCGCGCCGCGCAAGGCCCGGGCAAAAGCGAGCGGTCGGCGGGGCGGTCGTTCTGCGTCCTACCAGCGCAACCCGGCCGGCACACGCAGCTGACGACGGACATTTCCGCTCCGGCGCGCCCCTTCGACGCGTCCCGGGGCTTGGCGCTTTCGGCACGCCTCTAATACGGTCCGCGCGTGCACTACTCCGCGGCCGGGCTCGTGCCATCCGGGGTCGGGATGCTTGCGGTCGAGCATGCGGATGCCGTGCCGTGGCTGGTCCTCGCGGCGGGGGTCCTCGCCGCCTGGGGAGTGCTGTTCGCCGTACTCGCGAGCGCAACGAGGCCGCGCCTGCCTGATCCGGGGCCCGAGACGATGGAGCTCGGGCCGGAGCCGCCCGCCATCACGAACTTCCTGGTCAATCGGTGCAAGATCACGACCTCGGCCCTGTCGGCGACACTCGTCGATCTTGCGGCGCGCCGCTACCTCACGTTGGACCAGATCGGCGACGGCCAGAACCTCGTGCGGTTGCGCGGCGAGGGAGACGGCACGACGAACGCATGCGACAAGAAAGTGCTCGAGCTCGTACAGGGACGCGCGAAGAACCGGAGCGTGCCCGCGAACGAGCTGTCGTTGGGATACGGCAAGAACGCCGAACAGTGGTGGAAGAAATTCCAGGGCGACGTCGTCGCCCACGCACGTGACCTCGGGCTCGCGCGCCGGCGCTTCACTCCCGCACAGGCGGTATTGCTCGCCGCCACGCTTGCGGTGCCGTTCGCGATCGCCGGCGTCGGCTTCGAGTTGTACGGCACGGCCGAACGAGCGGCGGGCAAGAAGTTTGACGCCGGTAGCGGGTTCGCGGTCGCGGCGGCGATATGGCTCGTCGCGCTGTCGATCGGCGGTGCCAAGCTGCGCGCCTGGCGGGAGACGCCCGCCGGTTCGGCCGCGGCCGCGCGCTGGCTCGGGGTGCGCAACTTTCTTCGCCACGACGAGTCCTTCCAAGATGCGCCGCCCGCGGGCGTTGCCATCTGGGATCGTCTCCTCGCGTACGGCGTCGCGCTCGGGGTCGCGCACGGCACCGACGCCGCGTTGCCGATCGGCCCGACCCGCGACGACGAAGGCTGGAGCCCGTACCGCGGCCTGTGGCGCCAGGTGCGTATCAAGTACCCGCACCGGTTCGGATATGGCGAGTCGCCCGGCCGCGCCGCGCTCTTCTCGGCACTCGTGCTCACGGGTGCACTCGCCCTCGGTGTCGTGGCCGCACGCGAGCTCGTCCCGCCGCTCATCGACATCGCGGGAGATGTCGGTGACGAGCGCGGCGGCAACGGGCGCTGGCTGATCATCCCGATCGCCGCGCTGCTCTCCGTGCCGCTCGTGTTCGTCCTCGTACACGTCGTACGGCGGGTCGTGATGATGAGGCGCGCGCTGCCCGACCTCCGACAGACGGAGACGTTCGAAGGGTACGTCGTACGCGTCCCCTGGCACTACGAGCAGAACGGCGACGATCGCGTCTGGGAGCCGTCGGGGTACACCGCGGTGGACGATGGCAAGGGCGACGAAATTCGTGCGTTGCGCTACTACGCCGCCGACGTGCACGAGGGGCAAGTCGTACGTGTGACGATGACGCCGCGGATGCGGCACGTGATTCGCGTCGAAGGAGTGCCCGACGGCGCCGTATCACGAACCGACGGCCGGCGATAGGAGTTCTGTCAGCAGACCGTAAGACGGCTCGCGGAACCGACGCGCGTCGTCCGCGCGTGGGACACTGCGCGGTGTGGAGGAGTTGCTCTTGCTCGCCCGCGGGCTTCCGCGCCGCTCGGTGGAACAGGGCGAAGTGCTGCTCGTCGACGGCGACGCGGTACGTGCGCTGTATGTCCTCCTCGAAGGCGCACTTCGGATCGAGAAGGATGGGATGCCGATCGCGACCGTGAGCGAGCCCGGCGCGTGCGTCGGTGAGATGTCGTTGCTGCTCGGCGTCGCGGCAACCGCCGACGTCGTTGCGAGCGAACGATCCGTGCTGGCGGTCATCGAGAACGCGCCGGCGATGCTCGAAGACGAGCCGCGGCTCCCGCTCGCCCTCGCGCGTCTGCTGGCGGCGCGCCTCCACGTCATGACGACGTACCTCGCCGACATCAAGCAGCAGTACGCCGATCACGAAGGCGGCCTCGGAATGGTCGACGTCGTGCTCGGCAGCCTGATGCGGGGTTCGGGTGCACGCAGCGAGCTCGGCTCCGAACGGGATCCGGACCCGGAGTACTAGCCCGCGGCGAAGGATCTCTCCTCCACGCCGTCGACCGAGCGCCACGACACGAGTCCCACGTCGGTGTCGAGGTCGATGAATGCGGGCACCGGACCCCGTTGCCGCCCCGCGTTCAAGACCAACGTCGAGCCGATCCGATCGATCCAGCCGCCGTCCGATTCGAAGGGTGACTGGTGGACGTGCCCGCACAGCACGATGCCCGGCCGGTGGCGCTCGATCCACGCGACGAGCTCTTCGTCGCCATAGTGCCGTTTGCCGGTCCAGCTCGTCGGCGACCCGTCAGGGGGCGCGTGGTACACCCAGATCCACAATCGATCGTCCACCAACGTCGCGTCTTCCGCGAGCTGACGGTCGACCGCCTCGCAGGTGCGCGGCCCGTCCCACCACGGACACACCGACACGACCACGCGTTCGGTCACGAGACGCGTCCCGTCGACGAAGACACCGGCCTCGCGCGCCGCGGCCAACCACGACGCCGCACGCTCGTCATGCTCGTTGCGCGCGTTGAGATCGTGGTTGCCCGAGCTCGCGATGACGGTGGTCTTCGCCGCCATGCGCGAGAGGTACTCGAGCACGACCGCGATCTGCGCGTCGGGCTCGACGATCGACGCGATGTCGAGATGGTCGCCGGCCAGGACGACGACCTCGTAGTCACCCGCAACCGACGCCACCCAGTCGAGCTGCCGCAGTGTGTAGTGCAGATCGGACACCAGCAGGATCCGCATGTGCGGCGATTCTACGTCGACGTCGGCGAATCGGCGCCCGTGGGCCGCTACGATCATTGGCTCTCGGGGACGTAGCTCAGCTGGCTAGAGCACCTGCTTTGCAAGCAGGGGGTCGTGGGTTCGAGTCCCATCGTCTCCACCGCGAAAGTCCAGGTCAGGGGTCTAATACCCGCCTGGCCCCAGGATCAATTCACCGCCGTGACCTCTACGT
>JBBQXS010000010.1:0-112659 GCA_038209365.1 Acidimicrobiia bacterium
GACGATCGAGCGGCCGGGGGTCACGAGGTCTGGCCGGCGCTGGCTGTTGCCGCGGCTCGAGAAGTCGGCGATGACGTCATTGCCGGGGTCGACGGTGGCGTTCTGGTCCTGGGCGCCGACCGCGATGACGAACGGGTCATAAGCGGGGTTGTTGAGCTGGGGGTGGTCGATGCCGTTGTTGCCGGCCGCGACCACGACGACGATGCCCGCCCGCCAGGCGACTTCCGCGGCGTAGGTGAGCGGGTCGAGCAGGTAGTCCTGCACGCCGTCGGTCCCGAAGGAGAGGTTCAGGACCCGGATGTTCATGCCGGGGTCGTTGCGGTGCTGGACGACCCAGTCGATACCGGCGATCACCTGCGAGACGTCCACCGAACCGTCGGCGGTCGCGACCTTCACGCTGACGACCTTGGCGTCGGGCGCGATCCCGAGGAAGCGTCCCGCCCCGACCTCGGCCGCCTGGCCGTCGCCGGTCCGTACGCCCGGTTCGTGACCGGCGATGATGCCGGCCATGTGGGTGCCGTGCCCGAAGGCGTCGATGCCGTCGTTGGCACCGCCGGTCGCGTCGAGCGACAGGTCGGGACCGTTGACCAGGTTGGCGGCGATGTCCGGCACCGGCGCCACGCCGGAGTCGATCAACGCGACGCCGACACCCCGGCCGGTGTAGCCGTCGCTCCACATGTTGTCGGCGTTGATCTCACGGGCGACGTTGTACAACGACCCCGGATAGGCCCTCGGGCTGTACGGCGCCGCGCCCGGCCAGGTGTTCGGGTCGGGAAGCGGTGTGGCGTTGAGGTGCACGCCGACGTCGGGGGTGACGCTGCGGACACCATTGACCGCCGCGACCAGCCCCACTGCGGATGCCGGGATCACGGCGTCGAAGCCGTGCACGATCGGCAACGCGTGCAACACTTTTCCGCCCGCGCTCTGTACGACCTGGGAGGCGTTGCTCGCGGCGCCGGGTACGCCGGTCACGATGACGTGGACAAGGCGGTCCGACACAGTCTTGGCTCGGGTCGCAACTGCGCCCGGTGTCACGACCGCGGCCGCGAGCACCGCGAGCGTGACGGCCAGCGCGGCCCAGGTACGGCCGGTGCCACCGGTCGCGCCCCGCCAGATGCGGATCCGACCCTGAGGCGCCATAACGGCGAACCCATCCATGACAAACCCTCTTCCACTCCGTCGTGAGCCGGAAGGACGCCGGGTTCGCCACTAGCTCCCCATCACCGAGGCGACCATCTTGCAGGTGACAGATCAACGCTTCGTCCACGCTGCTCTTCGTGCAGCAGGAAACGTTTCGTCCCCACCGAACCGATCCCTGAGGATCCCCGAGCTCCGGTGACCAACGTCACTCGCCACGACACCTGCGCATAGCCTCCGCGTCGTGCCGGCCGTCGCCGCGAACGGGATCGACCTCTACTACGAGCGCTCGGGCGACGGGCCGCGGCTGCTGTTCCTCAACGGGTCCGGGTCGACGCTGGCGACAAGCGCGCTGCTGATCAAGCCGTTTGCCGCTCGCTTCGACGTGGCCGCGCACGACCAGCGTGGGCTCGGCCGCACGTCGATCCCGCCCGGGCCGTACACGATGGCCGACTACGCCGCCGACGCGACCGCGCTGCTCGATCACCTCGGCTGGGATCGTTGCCGCGTCTTCGGCGTCAGCTTCGGCGGCATGGTCGCGCAGGAGCTCGCGGTGACCGCACCCGAGCGCGTCGAGCGGCTCGTGCTGTGCTGCACCTCGCCGGGAGGCGCGGGCGGCGGGTCGTATCCGCTGCACGAGCTCGAGCGGTTGCCGGAAGCCGAACGCGCCGCGCACGCCGTCCGGCTGCTCGACACGCGCTTCGACGCGGCATGGCTCGACGAGCATGCCGGCGACCGCGGGCTCGTGGAGATGATGGCGGCACGCAGAAGTGGCGCCAAGACCAAGGACCAGCTCCGCGGTGAGGCCGAGCAACTCCAAGCGCGCGCCGGACACGACGTGTGCGACCGCCTCCACTGCATCACGTGCCCGACCCTGGTGGCGTCCGGCCGCTACGACGGCATCGCGCCACCGGCGAACGGCGAGTTCATCGCCGCGCACGTCCCGCACGGCGAGCTGCGGGTCTACGAAGGCGGCCACGCCTTCTTCGCCCAGGAGGCGAAGGCCCTCCCCGAGATCCTCGACTTCCTCGACCTATCAGATTGATCCATCCCGCCTTACGCGGCGAATGTCCTGCGTGCCGGACGTCCGCCGATCGACACCTGCGCGCGACCGCGCGAGCATTCCCGCATGCGGGAAGTACGAGCACACGACGACCTCGAGGCGATCCTCTCGCAGGTCAACACCGACGAGAACGCGATCACGCACGGTGTGAGCTCCGCGTTCGACGCGACGTTCACCTGGGACTACGCCAAGGGCGCCCGGCCGGCGCTCGACAAGCTCTACGAGAAGGCCAAGGTCTCGCAGTGGAACGGTTCGAAGGATCTCGACTGGTCGATCGACGTCGATCCCGAGCGCACGGCCGTCGAGCTCTCGCAGAACGACCGGCGCATGCAGTACGTGCGCGCGCTCGTCGACGAACCCGGGTCGCCGGTCGCGAAGTGGGGTGAGAAGGAGCTCGTGCAGTACGCGATGGAAAACCTCGCGCACCGCACGAGCCAGTTCCTCCACGGTGAGCAGGGCGCGTTGCTGTGCACGGCCCGCATCGTCGAGACCGTGCCGTGGATCGACGCCAAGTACTACGCGTCGACGCAGGTGATGGACGAGGCCCGGCACGTCGAGGTGTTCGGGCGCTATCTCGACGAGAAGATGGCGACGCGCTACCCGATCAACGTGCACCTCGGGTCTCTCATCGACGACGTGCTCGCCGACTCCCGTTGGGACATCACGTACCTCGGCATGCAGATCATGATCGAAGGGCTGGCGCTCGCCGCGTTCGGCGCCATGTACCAGACGACCACCGAACCGCTGCTCCGGCAGCTCATTCGCTACGTGATGAGCGACGAGGCGCGCCATGTCGCGTTCGGCGTGCTGTCGTTGCAGGAGGCCTACGCCGGCATCTCCGGTGCCGAGCGGCGGGAGCGGCAGGAGTTCGTGTACGAAGCCGCGTTGCGCATGCGTGACCGGTTCCTGCACCAGGAGGTGTGGGAGCGGCTCGGCGTGTCGGCCCGGGCGATGGTGCCGTACTTCATCCGCCAGAACAGCGAGGAGGAGATCCTCTTCCAGCGGATGCTGTTCGCCAAGATCGTGCCGAACTGCAAGAAGCTCGGCCTGCTCGACGGCCGGGACGGCTGGTTGCGGGAGCGGTTCACCGAGATGGGCGTGATCGAGTACGAGGACTACGTCGACACGAGCGTGGAGTACAGCGAGCTCAACGCGATCGAACGCGACCGCGCCGCCGCGGCCGTCGCGCAATGAACCTGAGCGGGGCCCGGGTCGTCGTCACCGGCGCGTCGCGTGGCATCGGCGCGGCGCTGGCGACCGAGTGCGCGAAGCGCGGATCGCGTGTTGCGCTCGTCGCCCGCTCCCGGGAAGCGCTCGAGAAGCTCGCGGCCGACCTGGGCGGCGACGCGTACGCGGCGGACCTCGCGGATGCCTCCGCGATTGCGCCGCTCGTCGCGCGCATCCACGCCGACGGCCCGGTCGACGTGCTCGTCAACAACGCGGGCCTCGACCTCACCGGCGCGCTCACCGAGCTGCCGACCGACCAGATCGAGCAGCTCATCAAGGTGAACCTGCTCGCACCGATCCTGCTGTGTCGCGCCATCCTCCCTGGGATGCAGTCCCGCGGCGGCGGCCACATCGTGAACATCTCGTCGCTCGCGGGCACGAACGCGTTGCCGGGCGTCCTGCCGTACTCGAGCTCCAAGGCGGGACTGAGCCACTTCACCGCCGGGCTGCGTGCCGAGCTGAAGGGCACCGACGTCACGACGACGCTCGCCGAGATCGGCCCGGTCGAGGGCTCGATGATCGACAGCCTGCGCGGGCATGCACCGACGGAGCGCGCACTGGCGCGTCTCGCCCGGCTGCGAGTGTCGTTCGATCTCGACATGCACGCCGTCGTCGACGCGCTCGTCGAGGCCATCGAACGGGAGCGGCGGCACGTCCGTCTCCCGAAGCGGAACGCGCTGTTCCCGATGTTGACCGAAGCGCCCAGGCGCATGACCGAATGGCTGCTGGCAGGTGTGAGATGACCATCCCCAAGAAGCTCGACGACCTGACACCCGAATGGTTGAGTGACGTGCTCGGCAGGCACATCAGGGCGGTGCGCGGCGAGCCGATCGGCGTCGGCGTCGGACTCATCGGCACGTTGTTCCGGCTGACACTTGCCGGCGCCGGCGAGCCGCCGACGATGATCGCCAAGCTGGCGGCGCCGACCGACGAGGGTCGCTTCGTCGCGACGATTCTCAACATGTACGGCCGCGAGGTCGGGTTCTACACGCAGCTCTCGGAACGCACGCCGATCGGGCATCCGCAGTGCTATTACGCCGAGCACGACGGCACCACGCAGGACACGGTGCTGCTCCTCGAGGACGTGTCGTTGCGCGGCACGATGCAAGATCAGCTCGCGGGATGCGCGGTGGACGCGACCGGGCCGGCGTTGCGCACGCTCGCCAAGCTGCACGCCGCGTTCTGGGACGATCCGACGCTCGGGGACTGCCCGTTCCTGCTGCGCCTGTGCGACGACCCCTATCCCGGTGCCGTCGCGTTCGCGTACGAGACCGCGTGGCCGCGCGTCCAGGAGTTCTTCCCCGACCAGATGACCGACCAGGTCGTCGAGTTCGGCAATGCGTATGCGGCGCGCATCGCGCCGTTGTTCGCCAAGCTGTGCGACGGCCCGCATGTGCTCTCGCACGCCGACTGGCGGCTCGACAACCTGTTCCTCACGCCCGCCGGCGATGTGATCGCGGTCGACTGGCAGCTGATCGACCGCAGCG
This sequence comes from Acidimicrobiia bacterium, assembly GCA_038209365.1. Taxonomy (GTDB): domain Bacteria; phylum Actinomycetota; class Acidimicrobiia; order IMCC26256; family PALSA-610; genus DASQHW01. Next base: position 4,915 of record JBBQXS010000010.1, read on the forward strand.
TCGCGCCGCGCGATGTCGCGTACTTCGTGAGCCAGAGCGTGAACGTCAAGGATCCGGAGGACCAGCAGCGCCTGTTCTCCATGTATCTCGACGAGCTCGCGAGCTTCGGCGTGCAGCCCGATCATGCCTGGGCGTGGGAGATGTACCGCTACGCCACGATGTTCGGGTTCGTGTACCCGGTCGTGGCAGCGGGAGCATTGACCATCGAAGACCCGCGTCACATGGCGCTCACAGGAGGGATGTTGCAGCGTTCGATCGCCGCGATCGAGACGCTCGACGCCTTCGACCTCCCGCTCTGAGCAAGGCTGCAACTGGCAAGTAGGACGGGCATTGCCCGCTGGTTCTGTGCCGTAAAGGCCCCCGAAGTGCCAGCCGATCAAAAGCGATGGACGAAGACCTCCTGTCGGAGCTCGGCCTCGACGCTGCGACGTGGCGGAGCGTCTCGACTGAGCTTCGCGCGTGGCTACGCCTCGCTTCTACGCGAGAAGCCGAGGCACTGCCAACTCATTTGCGAACCGAGTTCGAGACGCTGCCACACCACCTTCGAGCTGAGTTCGGCGAAGCCCCCGAGCAAATGGACATCGAGATCGCGGGCACAGTCGTCACTCATAGGAACCTTCTTGACTTGAGCTTTCGCCGCATCATCGGCAATGCGTTCAGCAGGGACGACTAGGCGAAGCGGAGATGGTCCGGAGAGCAGAAACGGCGAGGGTCGCCCCCCATCCCAGCGCCCGTCGCTCAGCACGCCCCGCAGGTTCTGCGTCGCGCCTACCTCGCGACGGAGATCGACATCGAGATCGAGGACGATTGGGTGACGGCCGCAGTCGCGATAGAGCGTCTGCCGGCGCCCGTGTTCGTACTGACGTCTTGGAACCCGCGCAACCAGCAGCTGGCGTTGAAGGAGAACCGTCGGCGAAATCGTGAGCTGCGAGCGATCTTGTCCGGACAGGATGTGACGATCCTGAACGCGAAGCGCCGATCGCGAGAGAACGGTGGGTGCGAAGAGAGCTTCGCTGTCGTCCCTCTTGCTCGCAAGGAGGCGCGACGGCTCGGACGACAATTCAGACAACACGCGGTCTTCGAACTCAGTCGTTGCGAGCAGCGGGTGGTGGGCTGCTTCGGTCAATGGGAGGTGTGCCGCCGATACGACGAGCACGTCGAGATCACGAGGTCTCGTGGCCGGTCACTTGCCGAGATGCTTGATGCTGAGCTCGGCATCGAGGTGGCGACGTCGTCTTGGCGTGGGAACCAGCGCGGCTGGACACTCGAGAACGAACTCGGACTCGCGTGCCCGAATTGCGGTCGCGCGTCACTGCAACTCGCGGGCTGTGACCTCATCTCGCGCGCTGGCGCGCCGTATCGCACGATGATGTTCGTATGTGTCAACGAGCCGCGAGTCATGTCGCCGCACGAAGTGCCGAGCATGTATCGAGACGTGGTGAAGGCGTTGCGTGCGTTCACCAGCGCAGCCGAAGACGCCGACGCCCGCGGTCTGACTGCGGGGAAGTATCAAGCGTACGCAATCGAGCTCGACGACGAGGTCGGGTCGCGCGGCAGCGACCTCCCGTGGATATACGTCGGCCAGAGTCACTACAGCCCCGAAGAGCGCTTCGCCCAACACAAGAGCGGCATCCGCCCAAGTCGAGTTGTGCGCAAGTACGGCGTGCACCTCCGTCTCGATCTCACTGCAGATCAGCCATTTCTGCGCACCGCCGAAGAGGCCCACGCGTATGAACGATGGCTCTTCGAATGGCTCAAAGCGACCGGATGGCCCGTCAAGGGCGGCACGTAAAGCCAGCGACCGGGCGCCGTCGCAGGACCCTCTAAAGAGCAACACAACGGAATCCGACGTTCAGGGGGCGGCCGGACGCGGTAGGTCTCCGGGTGACGTATTCTAGAAATACCTCGCCGCCATGGCGACGTGTGTGCCTCCCAGGACCTCGGTAGCAGCACGGAAGATTGCACCACCGGTGCGGACCAGGGAAGGGCCTGATGACCCAACTGCTCGACAGGGCCGCTCACGTCGCCGCGCGCCCCCCAGAACCGGATCCAACTCCGAGCCCGAGCCGCGCCGGCCTCATCGTCGGGCGCGCCGTCACCGGGCTGCTCGTGATCGGGCCCGCGGTCGCACTCGCTATCGCGGTGCCGTTGCTCTGGGGACGCGCGGTGCACTTGCGCGACATCATCCTCGCCGCCGCGTTCTACCTCGTGACGACCCTCGGCGTCACCGTCGGCTATCACCGTCTGTTCACGCATCGCAGCTTCCGTGCGCCGCGCTGGCTGAGAATCGTGCTTGCTTCCGCGGGTTCGCTCGCGGTCGAAGGGTCGGTCGTCGGCTGGGTCGCCGCGCACCGCAAGCACCACATGTTCAGTGACAAGCCGGGTGACCCGCATTCGCCGCATGGCTACGGCACCGGTGTGGGCGGCCAGCTCCGCGGCTTCGCGCACGCGCACGTCGGCTGGCTGTTCAAGGGTGACGCGACGGCGGCCGAGCGTTACGCGCCCGACCTACTGCGCGACGCCGACACGAAGATGATCAGTCGCCTCTTCCCGCTGTTCGCGGTGGTGTCGCTCGCGGCGCCGTTCTTCCTGGGCTGGACGCTCTCGGGTGCGCTCAGCGGCGCGTTCACCGCGTTGCTCTGGGCGGGCCTCGCCCGCATGATGATCCTCCACCACGTGACGTGGAGCGTGAACTCCATCTGCCACATGTTCGGTCGCCAGCCCGCGACGCAGAAGGACGAGAGCCGCAACTTCGCGCCCCTCGCGCTGCTGTCGTTCGGTGAGTCGTGGCACAACTTCCACCACGCGCACCCGTCGTCGGCCCGTCATGGCGCGCTGCCGCACCAGATCGACCTGTCGGCCGGCGTGATCCGTCTCTTCGAGCGCGCGGGTTGGGCGACGAACGTGAAGTGGCCGACCCCCGCGCAGCTCGCGCTCTGCCGGTCGACGTAACTCGGTGTGCTTCGCGCCGGAGGCGGATGCACTCGTCGGAGTCATCGTCGTCGCCGTCGGCGCGGACGCGTTGCGTCACGTACGTGAACCGAAGCAGATCCCGCTCGCGGCGCTGCCGCTGCTGTTCGGCGTGCACCAGCTGACCGAGGCGTTCGTCTGGTGGGGGCTGCAGGGGAGCGTGAGCCACGCGCTCGAACGGACCGCAGTGTGGACGTATCTCCTGTTCGCGTTCGGTGCGCTGCCGATGCTGATCCCGCTCGCGGCCGGCCTCGTCGAGCCCCTGCGCGAGCGCCGGCGAATCATCGCCGCGTTCGGCTTGCTCGGGCTGGGGGTCGGCTCCACGCTGACGTTCGCAATGTTCCGCGGTGCGATTCACGCGATGATCGACGGCCGGCACATCGAGTACCAGGTCGATGCGGTCGGGCGCGGCGGGCAGGTCACGGCGCTGTATGTGATTGCGACATGTGGGGCGCTGATTGCGTCCAGCTACCGCGACCTCGCGGCGCTCGGCGTGCTGAACCTGGTCGCGGTCCCCGTGCTGATGTGGATGACGCTCAGCGGCTTCGTGTCGCTGTGGTGCTTCTGGGCGGCGATCGTGAGCATCCTCACCGATCTGCACCTTCGCCGAACGGCGACACGGGGGTTAGCGTTGGTCGCATGAGCGACGACGTACATGTGGAACGACAGATCGCGGCACCGCCCGAGGCCGTGTGGGCGCTGGTGTCCGACGTGACGCGCATGGGGGAGTGGTCGCCCGAGACGGTCGGGTGCGAGTGGATCGGCGATCCCAAACAGCCCGTGGTCGGGGCGCGGTTCAAGGGCCGCAACCAGAGCGGGTGGCGGAAGTGGTCGACGGTGTGCAAGGTCGTCGAGGCCGCGCCCGGCAAGTCGTTCGCGTTCGAGGTGAAGGCGGGCCCGGTCGACGTCTCTCTGTGGGAGTACACCTTCGAGCCGGCCGACGACGGGACGCGGGTCACCGAGTCGTGGACCGACCGCCGCCCGAAGCTCATGGAGATGATCAGCCGTCCGATGATGGGCGTCTACGACCGCGCCGGCCACAACCGCGAGACGATGGAAGCAACCCTCGAGCGCCTCGCGGCGGCGGCCGAAGGCGGCCGCGCGTAGCGCAGACGGGGGGAAGCATGGTGGGAAGTACCGCGCGCGGGCCGATGGACCATCAACCGGAGGAACCGGGTTGGTGGTATGCGGCGGATGGCAAGTGGTACCCGCCTGAGTCGGCGCCCGCACCGCAACCGCCGGTCGCGGCACAACCACCAGCAAAGACGTCGGCCTTCCTCGTGACCATCGGCGACATCGGCGTCACCGCCGACTACGTGGTCACCCCGAACGGCAACGCACCCCTCGCCGGATCGCAATGGATCGCGACCGACATGTCGCGCACCGATTCGAAGATCCCGACCTGGGCGATCATCTGTGCGATCGCGTTTGCAATCTTCTGTTTGATCGGGCTGCTGTTTCTGCTCGCGAAGGAGCGGACCACGACCGGATACGTCGAGGTCTCAGTGCACAGCGGCGACCTCTATCACAAGACGCAAATCCCCGTGACGGACCCGATGCAGGTACAACAGATCCGTCAACTGGTCGGGCAGGCACAGACACTCGCCGCGCGCGCTCGCTGAGAACGCGACGTCGAGGGCGTCGAGGCGGCCTCAGCTCGGGTGCGCTTCGGCGTAGGCCGCGAGCCGGCGGGCGACGCCGCCGATGATCCGCCGGTACACGGCCGCAACCAGGCGGCCGGTGCCCGGGATGAGCGGCTCGAAGGTGGCAACCCAGCTGATGAAGGTGCCGTCGCCCTCGCGCCGGAAGTAGACGTCGGCGCGGTAGTTGCGGACGGGCTGGCCGCCCACGATCACATAGGCGTGGTGGCCCGGCGGGTCGTGGCGCACAACCTGCTCGCGCCCGAACTGCGGCCACCGCCCGATCTTGCGAATCGCACCGACACCACCCGGCGGCGGAGTGCCTTCCCGCTCCCAGCTGCCGTGAGCGATGAGCGGTCCCGCCCAAAGCGGCCACCCCGGCGCGTCGCTGATGAGCTCGAACAGTCGCTCGGGCGGCGCGTCGGAACGCGCGGTGACTTCGTAGCTTGCGGTCCCCATCGCGATCGGACGTTAGTGGGGGAGGCGCGGCGTTGTTCGATCAGCGCTTCGTCGGAGGTGGTCCCTGTCCGCGCTCCGCGTCGCCGATCAGATCGAGTTGCGGATCGAATGGCGGCGGTTGGTCGGTGGGAGGCTGCACCGGCTTCTGCTCCTGGGGCGGCGGTTCGTTCGGTTCAGGCATCTTCTCACCTCCAGAAGTACTCGATCAGGCTACCGCCGACCAGCAGAGTCACGGCCACAAAGAGCAGGCGAAGCGCCAATTCGACGCGGACAGCACTCGTGTGCAGTGCCTGTGTTGCGCGCTCGGCCATCACGATCTCGGTATCAAGGACGTTGATGCGCGTGAAGACCGGATCGGCATGTACGAAGCGGTTCCGTAGTCCCCGAACCTCCCAGACCGGAAAGCGCTGCGGCCGGAAGACTGGAAGACAGATGGTCGCGGCGATGAGGGCGCCGATGAGGCGGGAGTCGTCCAGCCGGTCAGATGAGTTGCTGCGAACGCGACGGTCGCAGTCGCCGTACCGAGGACCACGCCGGCTTTGGTATCGAGGGAATCTGCGTGTCGAAACAGGAGCTCACGCTCATCGTGCACGATGTCCGCGATGACAGTCGCTGATGGAAGCGGCTCGGCCATGTGGCGATTGTCGCGCCCGGGTGTGACATTCAACCCGTGTCGGCGATCACGGCGATGATCTCGTCGCCGTAGCGCTCGAGCTTCGTCGGGCCGACGCCGGGGCAACGCGCGAGCTCGTCGAGCGACGTCGGCGCGTTCGTCGCGATGCCCGCCAGGTGCGTGTCGCTGAGCACTATGAACGCGGGAACCCCGCTGGCGGTCGCGCGCTGCTTGCGCCACGCCTTGAGCGCGGCGACGAGCTCGGGCAGCGCGTCGGTCGCGGCAGCGATGGGGAGCGGCTTCTACGCGTGGAGTCCGGGCGGGTCGTGGCGGACAACCTGCTCGCGCCCGAACTGCGGCCACCGTCCGATCTTGCGAATCGCACCCACCCCACCCGGCCGGGGAGTGCCTTCCTGCTCCCAGCTGCCGTGCGCGATGAGTGGCCCTGCGCAAAGCGGCCACCCCGGCGCGTCGGTGATCAGTTCGAACAGTCGCTCCGGCGGCGCGGCAGAACGCGCCGTGACTTCATATTTTGCGGTCCCCATTCGCGTCGACGTTACTGGCGGGGCGTCTCCGCGTCCCCGCGCTCGATCTCGAAGAGCAACCAGCTCGGCTGAAGGTCGCCTGATCCGATCATCTCGACCGCGCCGTGCTCTCCGAGTCGCACGAAGTGCGCCGATACTTCGAGTCGCTCGGGCGGTTCCGCGGGTCCTGTCGCGATCGCGACGAGGCACCGAAACTCATTCACGAGGAGCAACGGGCGGCCGTGGACGCGCGTGATGTCATGCTGCTCGAGCGTGCTGGCGACCACCGGGGCGTCACGCGGAACGATCTCGCGCTCCTCACCGCGCAACAACCGAATTTGTAAGCGATCACCGACGACGGACACGACGACCGCGAGGTACGCGTCGGCCGCGTGGGGACCGAACGCCTCTTCGACACGCTTCGGTGCGATGTACCTGGTACGCGACGACATTGCGCTCCCTCTCGCGATCTGGAGCAGGGAGCTCGCAGACCGAACTTGTGTGTGCCGTGTTGGCCGCATCCCCGCCGGAGCGGGCGGGCACCGTGGGCGTTCAGTAGGCCTCGGTTGCCGGGCGGCGACACCTCGTCACCGCCGCTCTTGATGCAGAACGCATTGTGTCAGACGGGTGTGACAGCGGCCGCCAACGGTCGCATGCAGGGACGGACCCGGCGGAAGCGGTGCGACAGCAGTTGGTCAGTACAGGACTGATGGGAGGTATGCGCCGGTCGGTCGTTTGTACAGGCCGAGCGTCATGAGCGTCATGAGTTGGGTGACGTGCAGCCCGTTCGTGAGACACCACCGCAAGAGTTCGTGATTCTCGGCGGGAACGAGGATGCCGGGACCGGCGAACTGGTCGGCAGAGCCGATCAGTGCTTTGACGTCGTCGGTGGTTTCACCGACCGTGTGCGCGAAGAATGCGATCCCGGTCGAGTAACCCGTGAGACGGCCGTCGTATTCGACGACGAGTGCGGCGCCTTGGGAAATCGCGTCGCGCAGTTCTCCCGAGCGATCGTGGCCGTGCACCCGTCGCGACAATCCGTTGCATGCCGACACGTCGGCATCGAGCGCGGGGCGTACCTCACGGCCGGGGAGCAATACGCCGATCGGTGGTCCCTGCAGGCACGCCAGGGTTGCCTGCGCGTCGAAGCCCAACTTCGCGTAGAGCGCGAACGACCGGTTGTGATATCCCGATTGGACTAGACGGACGCCGGGCGCGCCGCGTTGCGCGCTGACGTCGAGCACGTCTTGCATCAGCGCACGACCGACACTGTTGTCTTGCCCGGTCGGTGCGACACTGATCGGACCGACGCCGAACACGCTCGACCGCACATCCAAGAAGTTGGAACCCACAACCCGCCCATCGCGCTCCGCGACCACCGAATACCACCCCGGATGACCGAGCAGCATCGACATCAGTCCGATCGCCATTTCATTCGACGGGAAGTCGCTCGGGAAGCCATGCGCGGCGGCGATCGCGCTGAAGGCAGCGAAGCAGACTTCCCCACACGCCTCCGCGTCGGCTGGAGTGCCGGGCCGCAGCATCGTCGTATTCATCAGAGCCTCCGTTGCTGTTTTTCGCCTCGATGCAATGCCGGTTCGTGCGCGGCACGAAACGAGACGCGCCGAGAGCGTGCTCGCTAGCGCGGTCTGGCGGGTATTGGCGTCTCGAGGCACTCGCGAAAGAAGTTGAAGAGGCGCGGGAAGAAGTGCGTGGCGACCGACGGTAAGGCAATGCACCCGTGCGGCGTCTCCGGGTACACGAGCATCTCAGTCCGATTGCCGGCGATTTCCCAGCGCGCCGCCATGAAGAGGGTGTCGTCGAGGAGGTGGTCGTGGGTGCCGACGCAAAACAGCGCAGGCGGCATGCCGCGAAGGTCCCCATAGAGCGGCGACACGTCAGGCTCGCGGCGTTGCTCGTCGGACATCCCGGGCAGGAAGAAGTCGATCGGGAAGCCACTGCCATCGAGAATGTCGGTTCCCGTCGCGATTCCCACGCCGCGCTGACTGGGAGTGCGAGAGAGATCGTACGCACCGAACACGAGATTCGCACCGAGGAAACGATCGGCGGCCTGGTGCTTGTCCCTCATGCGCCGCAAGGTGACCGCGGCGAGGTGCGCGCCGGCCGACTCGCCGCCGATCAGCAATCGGTCGGCGCCGAACTCGTCGGCCGCGTGGTCGAGCAACCAGCAGGCGGCGGTCTCACAGTCGTCCGGGCCCGCGGGGTATGGGTGCTCCGGCGCAAGGCGATAGTCGACGCTCACCACTGCGAGATCGCAAGCGTCGACGATGATCTCGTGGAGCTGATCCATCATCTCGGGTGAACCCGCCATCCACGCGCCACCATGGATATGGAAGAGGACGCCTGCGGGCCGCTCATGGGGGAACACGCGCAGCCGGATCGGCCCGGCGGGTCCCGCGATCGTGCGGTCCTCTGCCCGGTCGGAGGGCGCACCCCCCAGTTGGTTGCCGCGCAGGGCGGCGACCCGGTCCTCGACGGGCAGTGTTGCCACGTCGGTTTCTTGCCACGGGACCGACGCGATGAATGTCGCTGCCTCTTCCCGAAGCCGTGGTCGAAGTGCCTCGAGCTCGTCGTCCCAGAGCGCCACAGCCAACGAGCCTATGTCGGTCTTGCCGCCCCGACAGTGGCTGACGACAAACGCCGGGACCCAGTCGTTCGCAGGGTCAAGGCTCGATGGTGCCAGTGACTTTGAGCGCTTCGGTGCTGAGGTTAATCGGGAGCACCCGGTAGTGCGCGTCCGGGCCGGCGACGTGGTGCTCGAACGCATCCTTGGCTTGTCGATTGGCGTGCAAGATTGTGACCGAGCCGCCGTTGCCGCCGGCACCATTGACCTTCCACCCGATCGCCCGTTGCGCCGCCGCGATCTCGATCACGCGTGTTGCGTCCACGCCGACGAGTTCAGAGTGCAGGGACGCTTGCGCGTCGGTGTTGGCGATCATCGCGTGGCCGAAGGCGTTGAGATCCTGGGCGAGGACGGCATCGCGAGCCGCAACCGCCGCGTTCCGCAGCCTCGAGAACACCGGTGACCCGCGACACCCGTCGATGACCTGGCGGTGCACGCTCGAGGAGTCGTGGGCACGGCCGAGAAAGATCAGCGTGAGCAGGGGTCCGAGTTCCTCCCAAGCCGGCAGGGTCTGCACCGCGGCCTCCGGGTACGGTTCGATTTCCAGGTAGTTGATGCCGCCGAACGCCGCGCTCAGCTGATCCTGGATCCCGCTCTCGGCGCCCAGGACGTCGACCTCGAGCCGATGCGCGGCGTACGCGACATCGCGTCGTGACCATTGCTCGGCGCGCGCGGCCGCCAACGCGCCCAGCAGCGCAACCGCCACCGCCGCGGAGGTACCCGCGCCGCAACCAGCCGGAACCGCAGAACGGACGCTGACCTCCACCGGTCGGCCGGCGGGGGGTGGGAACGCGTCGATCGCGGCCTCCAGCAGCGGGTGGCGCGTTGTCCGTGATGTACCCGGGACGATCGAATACCGGTCGCCGAAGTCCACGACGTCGAGCACCACCTGGTCGGGACCTGGCGTGGCGCGAACCGAGACTTCAACTCCCGGGTTCACGGCGATGTTCAAGACTCGTCCCGGCCCGCCGAACCACGTGTCGGTCCACCCGCCGTTGTCGCAGATACGCACCGGTGCCGACGCCTTGATCACTCCCATGCACCGCTTTCTGGTTGCACGTTGCGCGGCTACTCCGGCAGCGCCGGCTGATACCTCTGCGTCAGCCGGCCGCTGACGGCGGAGGGCCGGGATCGCCGAAGACGACGATCGTCTTCATCTTTCCGTCGTCGCCGAGCTCGACGAAGTCGGTGCCGTAGCCCCGGTCCTCCCCGAAGATCCACACGAAACCGCCCCGCCCGAAGCCGTGATGCGAGTCGACCGGCGTCGTCAGCTCGACGCGCACGTCGACGCCATCGGGCCAGCCGGTTTGGAACTCGGCAATCGTGTCCGACAGAGCGTCAATCCCGACGACCTCGTGCTCGAATCCTTGCTGCAAGAACCGAATCCCCGGCCCGCAGCAAGACTCGAGCAGCTCGCGCCGCTTCGCCTCGTCCCGCTCGGTCCACGCCGCGGCGTACGAAGCCGCCAGTTGCTCGGGCGTTGGCATGGACTGGTTTGTAGCAGCACTCGAGCGATGCCGGCTGGAAATACTTCGGCCGGGACGGCGCGCACCGACCCATCGGGGGTTCTTCGAGCTGTTGGCGGACCGCCCGCGCCCGGTTGATGAGATCGCCGGCCGACTCGCGGCAAGCGTTCAACGTGTGTCGGCGATCACGGCGATGATCTCGTCGCCGTAGCGCTCGAGCTTCGTCGGGCCGATGCCGGGGCAACGCGCGAGCTCGTCGAGCGACGTCGGCGCGTTCGTCGCGATGCCCGCCAGGTGCGTGTCGCTGAGCACGATGAACGCGGGAACACCGTCAGCCGTGGCGCGCTGCTTGCGCCATGCCTTGAGCGCGCCGACGAGCTCGGGCAGCGCGTCGGTCGCGGCGGCGATGGGGAGTGGCGGCTTCTTCTCCGGTGCGCGCCGGACCGGTGCCGCGTAGTTGGCGGGCGCGGGGGAGCGGACCTGCTCGAGGAACGGCGCCGGCGACTTCGCGTCGGCGACGACGTGCACCGCAGTGTCGCCACGTGTGATCGCGACGTGGAAGATGCGGCGCTCCTCTTCGAGGTCGTCGGCGAGCGCGTGCGGCATCAGCCCTTCGTGCGCGCCGAGCACGACGACGTACGGCCACTCCATGCCCTTGACGCGATGCACGGTCGAGATCGCGACGCCGTCGTCGCGGGCGGGTTCGTTGGCGGCGCGCAGTCGCGTGCGCATCCACGGCTCGAAGGCCGCGGGATCCGGTTGAAGGGTCGCGACGGCGATGAGCGCGTTGAGGTCGTCGCGATGGCTCGCGTCGGGGCCCTTGCCCGAGAGGTCGAGCGTGGCGAGGGCAGCACCGAGCCCGATGTCGTCGCGGATGCGCGTGAGGAGGTCGGCGGTCGTCGCTCCCTTGTTGTGCGCGCGGCCGAGTGCTTCGAGGTCGTCGCAGAAGGCGTCGAACTTGTCGGCCGCCGTGGCGTTGAGGCCGCGGGCTTCGCCGCGCAGCTGCGGCAGACGCCATTGCCGTTTCCGTTCGAAGCGTTGCAGCACCTCGCGCCGGATCGAACGGCTCGGACGACGAGCCGCGGTCGCGACGTCGTTGCCCGCGAGCTCGGTGTTGGTGCCGGCGGCGAGGGCCAGACGGAGGTAGGCGAGCGCGGTGCGCGTGCCGGTGCGGTTGAGCACCGCGACGCTGACGGGCGTCCAGCACGGCACGTTGGCTTCGCGGAAGAGGAGCTGCACGGGCAGCAGCGACGCGTTGACGCGGGAGAGCACGGCGATGTCTTCGGGTTGGGCGCCGCCGTTGAGCCATGTGGTCGCCTGCTCGATGGCGGCGAGCGCGAGCCATTCGGGTTGGGTGGTGGCGATCGTGAGCTCGCCGTCGGTCTTGGCGGCGACGATCTCCTTGTCGATGCGGGCGCGGTTGTAGGAGAGCAGGTTGCGACTCGCGACGACGACCGGTTCCGGGCAGCGGTAGTTGGTGGCGAGCGCGTGATGCGTGCCGCCCGGGAAGTATCGGTCGTAGTTGATGAGGAACTCGGGGTCGGCGCCCGCGTAGCCGTAGATGACCTGGTCGTCGTCGCCGACACCGAACACGTCGTAGGCGGGCGCGGAGACGAGGCGCAGCATGAGCAGTTGTGCGGGCGTGAGGTCCTGGAACTCGTCGACGAGCAGGTGCCGGCATTCCCCCTGGATCTCACGCCGGACCTCGACGTTGCGAAGCAGTACTTCGATGGCGCCGTAGATCTGCTCGTCGTAGTCGATGCAACCGTCCGCGTGGAGCTTGTCGCGGTACTCGTCGAACATGTTGCCGAAGCCCGCGACGTCATCGCGCCTCGCTTCGACAAGGTGCGGGTCGACGAGTCCGAGTCGCACCTCGCCAAGGGCTTCGAGATAAGGGGCATAGACGTCGGTGTTGGCACGAGGTTTCACGGGCACCAGCGCCTCGATGCGCCGTCGCATGTCCCACTCGTCGATCAGCGTGGATTTGCCGTTGCCGCGCCGAAGGATGTCGTTGCCGAGGGAGTGAAGTGTGCGAATACGGTTGAGCGCGCCCGGCGGCAGATCAGAGAGCCGGGCGCGCATTGTGTCCTTGGCCCGCACGTTGTAAGCCACGGCGGTGATGGAAGAGGTGCTCCAGTTCCGCGCGACGAGCAGACGCAACCGCTCCGTGAGCACGCGGGTCTTGCCAGAGCCGGCGGGAGCGATGACGCGTGCAGGCCCAGAGTCGTGGAGGACGGCGTCGAGTTGATCGACAGCAAGTTCAGCGTGCGTGTCGGCCTGTTTGTCTGGCGTAAGCAGCCGCTGCTCGAGCGTGTTGCGATGCACGAGCGCTTGACCGGCAGGAAGCTCAAGCGAGCCGGCACGCGGCCCGCCGTCACACCAAACATGAGTGCCGTCGGGCAAGACAACATCGGCCACGTCCGACGGAGTGGCGCCAAGCCGCAGGGCCTCTACGGCGGGCCCCCAAATCATCTTCTCGGAGCGATTGTCGTAGTTATTGGCGCGAGCAAGGAAGTAGAGCCGCTCCCGACCGAACTCAAACCGCGGCGAGAGTTGATAGGGCGGCGCAGGTTCGGTTTCCGGCGCCCGCAGCTCGTCGACGTCGCAGCAAAGCTCGACGACAACAGGAATCCGCTCCGACCAGCAGCGATGCAGCACGTCGAGCGCTTCCGCGGAATCGCGTAGCCCCGTGTCGATCGTGACTCGTGGGGCAACCGTCCACTGCGACGGCGCGCCGGTAGACGAGTCGATGATGGTGCCTCGCCCCAGGCGAGCGACAGTGTCGAGTTCGGTAGGTTCGGCCAAGCCTCGAATCATGCCCCAGCGCTGAGACAGCGCCGACTGACTGTCCGGCGGACCCACCGCGCCATGGCTGTTGCAGCACGTCGATGCCATTGTGTCCATACTCCGGCAGCCGACTCGCTGCCTGACCAGTTCTGGCCTGCGGGAACCTAGATCGCGACGACCGGGGGCCACGGTTGGGCTGCGAGATATTGAGCATCGCGTGAACGACTCCTTTGGTATCCGAGCGAGGTGTCAGAGGTGAGAGTGGGGTCGAGGGGCTCAGCCGCGGACACATGGCTGAGCCGAGCCTGGGCGCCCTTGACGGGCTCGCCCTGCCGGATGAGAAGTGACCCATAGTTGCGGAGCGGCATGGAAGCCGGGCGCCATGTGCAACTTCGGCCCGCTTCATGTCCGTGCAACGCCAAAATGGGAATACCTACCGGGGCGCGAGATCGCGGGAGGTCTGGGCCAGACTCTTGCGTGGTGGAGCACGAACTCGAGCCGGGGCTCTACGAGGCGCTACTTACTGGCGCGCTCGACAAGCTGCTCGCCGACGTCGTGGTTTCGGCGGTGAGCCCTGAGGTAAGAGCGCTCGCCGACGCCGAGGCCGCAGACCGCTTGTCGCGGCACATTGCGACAGTCGTGACGCGTGCGATCGAGGCGCTTCCCGAGCAAGGTCGGGCCCAAGCCGGCGCGAACATCATCGAGAAGCTCATCTATCTACTGTCGCAAATGAGCGAGGCGATCGATCGTGACGTCGACATTCCACTCGACCCCGCACGCGTGTTGTCCGCGATCCTGCGTCGCAAGCCTGACGGAACAGCCGAGGCGCTCGAAACCCCGTTGACGCCTCTGCTCGACACGACGCTCCTGACCAACTCACGCGGGGAGCCGGCGGTGGGTCACGAGCTTCGCGCCGAGATTCACTCCTCTGACGCGATCGACGTCGTCATGGCGTTCGTTCGGTGGAGCGGCATTCGTCCTTTGCTTGAGGCACTTCGTCGTCACTGTCAGCACGGCAAGTCGCTGCGAGTCGTTACGACCACCTACACGAACAGTACAGAGTTACGGGCGCTTGAGGAACTGGAATCTCTCGGAGCCACGATAAAGGTCTCATACGACACGGCGTCAACGCGGTTGCATGCAAAGGCCTGGCAGTTTCATCGCAGGAGCGGCTACTCAACTGCCTATATCGGATCATCCAACCTGACTCACTCGGCGATGGTCAGCGGACTCGAGTGGAACGTCCGCGTGTCTGGCATGAGAAACCCCGACGTCGTGGCGAAGATGACTGCGGTCTTCGAGTCGTACTGGGCGAGCGGTGACCTCGTTCCGTTCGATCGTGAAGAGTTCCGCGAACGGACGGCCGTTACTGATCCCGAGCAGTCGCTTCTACTAAGTCCGGTCGAGATCGTGCTGCTTCCATTCCAGGAGCGGCTGCTGGAGCAGGTGGAGCTTGCGCGCACGATCGGGCGACACCGGAACCTGCTCGTCGCCGCGACTGGTACCGGTAAGACCGTTATGGCGGCGGTCGACTACGCGCGTCTTCGAGAACGGTTGCCGCGGCATCGGCTCCTATTCGTCGCACATCGCGAGGAAATCCTCGAGCAGAGCCGCGCGACCTTCGCGCACGCCCTGCGTGACGCGAGCTTCGGGGAGTTCTGGGTCGGCGGGAAGAGACCTTCACGATTCGAACACGTCTTCGCGTCGATACAGAGCCTCAACCGCTCCGGGCTCGAGTCGATCGGTCCTGCGTACTTCGACGTCGTGATCGTCGACGAGTTCCACCACGCCGCCGCGCCCTCTTATCAGGCCCTCCTTGAGAAGGTGGCGCCGCGCGAGCTGCTCGGAATGACGGCCACTCCCGAGCGATCCGACGATCTCGACATCCTCCACTTCTTCGACGGACGGATCGCCGCCGAGCTCCGGGTCTGGGACGCGATCGACCAGCAGTACCTCGTTCCCTTCTCGTACTTCGGGGTACACGACGGAACCGATCTCAGCGGGGTGCCTTGGAAGCGGGGTACCGGCTACGACTTGACTGCCTTGACCAACGTCTTGACCGCGGATCACGCGTGGGCGCGAAGGGTGGTGGAGCAACTGCGCCTCAAGACGGGCGATCCGCACGCAATCAAGGCTCTGGGCTTCTGCGTCACGGTCGCACACGCTCGCTTCATGGCGGAGCAGTTCCGCGCGGTCGGGATCCCTGCCGTAGCGGTCTGGGGCAACAGCCCAATAGACGAGCGAACGGGAGCGTTGCGCGATCTTGAAGCGGGACGGGTGAAGGTCGTCTTCACCGTTGACCTGTTCAACGAGGGTGTCGACGTTCCAAACGTCGACACCCTGCTGCTGCTGCGCCCAACCGAGAGCCCGACCCTCTTCCTGCAGCAACTTGGCCGCGGCCTGAGGCGCGCTCGCGGGAAAGCGCTCTGCACCGTGCTCGACTTCGTCGGCAATCATCGCCGCGAGTTCCGATTCGATCGACGACTTCGCGCCCTGCTCGGCGGCAGCCGACGTGACGTCGAGCGCCAGGTTGAGAGCGACTTTCCATTTTTGCCGGCGGGGTGCCACATGGAACTTGATCCTGTGGCGCGCGAGATCGTGTTGCGAAGCATCCGTGAGGCCATCCCATCTGACTGGAAGGCAAGGCGCGAAGAACTTCGATCGCTCGGCGATGTCTCGCTCACCACGTACCTCGAGGAGACTGGGCTCGAGCTTGAGGATGTCTACGCAAGCAACCACAGTTGGAGCGAACTCCGTCGAGCGGTCGGCTTGCCAACCGACGATGCAGGTCCGCACGAAGAGACGCTCCTTCGTGCCGTTGGAAGGCTCCTGCACGTCGACGACCGTGAGAGGCTCGACGCCTACAGGTCGCTCATCGAACAAAGCAGCGCGCCCAATCCGAGCGCCATGAGCGATCGCGAGAGGCGTTTCGCGCGCATGTTGATCGGCTCCATCACGACCCTGAAGACGTCTGCCTCGCTCGCCGCTGGTCTCGCGGAACTCTGGGATCATCCACAGGTGCGGCGCGAGCTGTTTGAGCTTCTCAGCATCCTTCCGGAGCGGGTCGACCACCTGCACGCGCCGCTGGGCATCGCTGACGCACCACTCGCCGTCCACGCGCGGTACACACGCACTGAAATCCTGGCCGCGTTCGACGTCGGCGTGGGCGCCATGGCGTGAACTCGTCGTCGGTCATGGGCCGCAAGAGCGTTTCGTCCACCGTCCGAGGCTAACGGTCACTTACGATCGGCGTCGTGCGTCGCGCCCTTGCGCTCATTCTCGGTGTCGTCGCGTTGGCTGCCGGCTGTTCGTCGTCGACGAGCAACCTGCCGCAGCGGGCGACCCCGACTCCTACAACCATTGCGACGCCCG
This sequence comes from Acidimicrobiia bacterium, assembly GCA_038209365.1. Lineage (GTDB taxonomy): Bacteria > Actinomycetota > Acidimicrobiia > IMCC26256 > PALSA-610 > DASQHW01. The sequence goes on from JBBQXS010000010.1 coordinate 21,390, forward strand.
CGGGGCTCACGGTTCCAAAGATCAGCCCAACCGCCGCGCAACGCATCGACGGATTCGGCGCTTCGGGGGCGTGGTGGCCGAACGACCTTGCGAAGTTCCCGGCGGAGACCCAGAAGCTCGTCGCCGACAAGCTCTTCGGCGCCGACGGCATCAACCTCTCCGCCTACCGCTACAACATCGGCGGTGGTGGCGCGGGTGTGAAGACGCCGGCCCGCGCGCCCAAGGAAGTCGCCGACGACACCGCCGGCCTCGCCTTTCTGCACGCCGCCGCCGACGCGCACGTGCCAATTCTCACCGGCTTCGTCAACAGCGCGCCGCCGCGCTTCACCACGTCCGGCAAGGCGTGCGGAGGTTCGCTCAAGCCGGGGATGGAAGACGAGTACGCGCAATACCTCGTCGACGTCGTCAAGCATCTCCACGACGACGTACACGTCACGCTGCAATACGTCAGCCCGATGAACGAGCCCGACAACAACTTCGGCGACTGCGGGCAGGAAGGCATGTCCGTCCCGATCGCGCAACGTGCCACCGTCGTCCAAGCACTCGGCAAGGCACTCGCCGCCCAAGCGCCCTACACCAAGGTCATCGCCGACGAGACCACCGCCGATGCGATCCTCTCCACCGAGGCACCGCAATGGCTCGCCGTTCCCGGCACCAAGGACTACGTCGCAGCGATCGCGCACCACACCTACGACTTTCCGAACGAGGCCCTGCGCAAGCTCGTGCCTCCTGTCGCCACGCGCTTCGGCAAGCCCACCTGGATGACCGAGATCTGCTGCTACAAGGGCTCGGGCGGCGTCGCCACGAGCTTCGGCGCGCAGTACGACCCGACGATGACCCAGGGCTTCTGGCTCGCCGACCAGATCTTCGACGATCTCACGATCGCCGGCGACAGCGCCTGGTACTGGTGGACCGCGCTCTCACCCGTGCTCGGCTGCGCGCCCAAGGCCGACCCGCAGTGCCCGACGCGCAAGAACACCAAGGGCTTCAACGACGGTCTCCTCTATTACGACGAGCATTACGCGACCAGCGGTGTCACCCAGACCTTTCCTACCAAGCGCTTCTCGGTGCTCGGCCAGTTCAGCCGCTACGTGCGACCGGGCGCGGTGCGTCACGCGGTGACCGGCGCGCCCAAGGGTGTGCGCATGCTCGCGTTCGCCGACGGCGACCGGTGGATCGTCGTTGCATGGAACGAACGCAAGGACGCGCAGACCCTCGGCATCGCGCTCCCGAACGGCACGCGGGCGCCGACGGGGGCAACCGCCACCTTCACCGACGCGCGCGACGACATGAAGCGAGGTTCGTCACCGGCGCGCACGAACACCGGCAGCTGGCTCGTCACGATCCCGCCCGGGACGATCGCGACCTACACGTTCACGTAGTCCGCCGCCGCAACGCCTCTGCCAGACGCGGCGGATCCGAGACCGTCACCGTCAGCCCCGGGTGACGCAGCACGCCGAACGGGTCGAACGCGGGCACCGGGTCGTGGAACAGCACGCACACACCGCCGGCCGTCGTCGTGCCGAACGTGACGCCCCGATCCGCGAACGACATGCGCGGGCCGATCGCCTTGAACCATTGGTATGGCCCGGTCAGGCACACTTCGCGCACGTTCTCCAACGGCGTGAGCACTCGCCATGGACCAAAACGTGCCAGCAACCGATCGTGCGCAGTCAGCACGACGAGTGCGGTACCGGGCGTGACGCCCATTCCGAACAGGAAGGGCAGAAACCGCGAGTCGAACGCAAAGTCGAACCGCTCGCGCTCGCTCATTGCACGCGCCCGGCGACGCTTCGAGCAACAGCCGACCTGCGAGCCGCGCCTTCCGAGACGCGCTGCGCGACAAAGGTTGTCGAAAAATTGAGGGAATGCTGTTCCGGAATCGTCCAGGTTGCGTCGGTAATCAGTCCGTTGCGTGTAAAGAGCGAGCGTGTCACGCCGAGCCACCGATCGTCACGGTCGGCGGCGATTGTCGGCCCCGTCACCATCACGTCCTCTGAAGGCACATCGACCACCCTTCCGTACGCGCGGTAAATGCGCGGCCGCGCGATGTCGCCATCTTTCCAGGATCACCCACGTCGCGGCGCGCGCCGCGCACGGATCGTGCAGGCGTGGTGATCGCATCTCGCGGCCGCTCCATCACGGCTCCCTGCTGCTGATCCCAAGCGACTTGTCACAGGGACAACCAAATGTCGACATCGTCGGACGCCGCGACCTGGTTGTCTTTGCCAAGCCGAACAAAGCTCCCTCGACTCGCACTGCGCGCGCCCAAGGTTCAGTCACGCGTCTGCGCGGCGACGTCGTGACGATGCGCGACATACGGCGGGCGTGCGACGAAAAGACCCGTTCACCCGCTTCGAGACGCGAGGGCGCGCGTGTTCGTCGTGCCACGCTCAGAACCGGAGCGGCGTGATTGGCGCGCGTCGTACGACATCTCGGGAACCGTCCGGGGCGCGCTTCGGGAGGCGAAACGGGGCCTCCGTTTCCGGCGCGCAGTACGAGAACCGTCGGTCGGAATGCGCGCGGTCGCGGGTGTCCCTCGACGGCGAGCTCGCGGTGCGCACTGCCGTGGTACCGGCGCAGCCACGTGCGGTGATCCGCCGTCGATGCCCACCAGCTCCGGCCGTTGCTCACCGCCTCGGCCGGCCCTGCGACCCGCCGGTCGGCCCGTGCCACAGCCGGGAGTCTCGCGCATCGCTCCGCAGGGCGGCTCGAACCCTCCAGCGGGTCCCATAGGCCTCCGATAAGGCCAGGTGAGCACATCGCGGCGCAGCCTGGACGGCGCGCTCGACCAGGCGCGGGCCGGAAGCGACCAAGGCTTCGACGAGCTCTTTCGCGCGACCGGCCCCGCGGTCGCGGGCTATCTACGGGCGCGCGGTGTGGGCGATCCCGAAGGTGTGGCCAACGACGTGTTCGTGCGTGCATTCCGGACGCTGCACACGTTCCAGGGTGACGGCGAACGGTTCCGGTCGTGGCTCTTCTCGATCGCGCACAACGCGGCGATCGACGAGTCGCGCCGCCGTCGCCGCCGGGTGGTCGAGGTGTCCCTTGCGGCCGCGGCCGATCCCGCCGGGGGTGACGTCGAGGTCGACGTCGTCGCCCGCCTCGCGCACGAGCGCGTGCACACGCTCCTGGCCCTCCTCTCGCCCGAACAGCGCGACGTGTTGTTGCTGCGCGTCGTCGGCGACCTCTCCGTCGAAGAGACCGCGGCCGTGGTCGGGAAGGGCTACGAGGCCGTGAAGGCGCTCCAGCGGCGGGGGCTGGCGGCCCTGCGCCGGGCCCTTTCCTCGGAGGAGGGGGTACCGCAATGAGCCCGGACGACGTTGACGGCAGTGAGATGGATAACCCGCACGACTTCGACGACGCCGCCGCTGACGCCCTCATCGCGGGCACCGGTGCCGACGTCGATCCTCGGGTCGCCGAGACGATCAGCGACATGCGGGCCATATACGCCTCGACCCCGCCGGTAGTCGGCGCCGCGCTCGCGGCGTGGATCGGAGCCCCCGAGCCGGTCGCCCCCCTTTCAGCTCGGAGGTTCGAACGAATGCGTTCTTCGCTCATCGCCAAGGTCGGCGCCGCGACGGCGGCGGTCGTCGCCGCGACCAGCGGCCTCGCCGTCGCGGGCGCGCTTCCCGCACCGGTGCAAGACGCGGTGTCGCACATCGGGGTCGGCAACCCCGCGCATTCGCACGGCAAGCACGACAAGAACAACAACGGGCACACGACAACCACGAACGGCAACGGCTCGTCGCCGACCACCAAGGACAACCACGGTGCGGACGTGTCGAAGGTCGCGCATGATCCCAGTCTCGAGGGCTGTGCGCACGGCCGCGCCGTGTCCGCCGTTGCGTCGGACGGGAAGTCGCAGGACAAGCCCTGCCCGACCACGACCACGACGGCCCCGGGGAACCCCGGCAAGCCCGGCAACAACGGTCACGAGAACACGCCCCCGACAAGCGTGAATCACGGCCAGAGCCAAGGCAACGGCTCCGACAACGGCCAAGGCAGCTCGGGCGTCGAGCACGGCAAAGGCAAGTGACACTCACGGCGGCGGCGGTTTGACTATCCCGTTGCCTTATCGCACTCCGGCCCGTGCCAACGATGGTGCGGGCCGGCGCCGCGTCTGAACGAGGTCGCTAGGGTCGGGCGATGCCCGGCTCCATTCTCGGCACCGCGGTCCGCCGTGTCGAAGATCCCGATCTGCTCGTCGGTGACGCGCAGTTCGTCGACGACCTGCCGATCGCGGGTGCGCTGCATCTCGTGTTCGTGCGCTCGACGTACGCGCACGCGCGCATCCTTTCGATCGACGCGGACGACGCCCGCGCGATGCCCGGTGTGGTCGCGGTGTACACGGCCGCCGATCTGCAGCTGCCGCCCTACGAAGGGCTGATGACGCTCAACGACGCGTGCAAGCGTCCGCCGCTCGCCGAGGGCAAGGTGCGCTTCGTGGGCGACTGTGTCGCCGCGGTGCTGGCCGAGACCCGGACCGCGGCCGTGGACGCAGTCGAAGCGGTGATCGTGGAGTACGACCCGCTGCCGGCCGTCGTCGATCCCGAAGCCGCCCTCGCGCCGGACGCGCCGCTGCAATTCGAGGAGCTCGGCACGAACCTCGCGGCGGCGATACAACCCCGCTCGGCAGATGACGTGCTTGCCGGCGCCGACGTCGTTGCACGCGCCCGCATCGAGAACCAGCGCATCGCGGTGATGCCGATGGAGGGCAGCGCGATCGCGGTGCTGCCGGGCGACGACGGCGCCGGACACGAGCTCACCGTGTACGTCTCCACCCAGATGCCGCACGGCTTCGCCGACCGGGTCGCGCCGATGTTCGATCTCGAACCGGCGCGTGTGCGGGTGATCGCGCCGCACGTCGGCGGGGCGTTCGGCGGCAAGCCCGGGCTCGCGGCCGAGCACTGCGTCGCGGTCGCGGCGGCGCGGCGCTTGCAACGGCCGGTGAAATGGGTCGAGACCCGTTCCGAGAACCTGATCGGGATGCCGCACGGGCGCGGGCAGGTGCAGTACGTCGAGCTCGGGTGCAAGCGCGACGGGACGATCGTCGGCATGCGGGTGCGCATCGTCGGTGACGCCGGTGCGTACGCCGGATTCGGCGGCGCGCTCGCGATGGGGCCGACGCGCGTGATGGCTCAGGGCGTCTACCGCATCCCCAAGATCTCCTACGAGTGCGCGATCGCGTTGACGAACACCACGCCGATGGGCGCGTTCCGGGGCGCGGGGCGTCCCGAAGCGGCTGCAATGCTCGAGCGCGTGATGGACATCGCCGCGGTCCAGCTTCGCATCGACCCGATCGAGATGCGGCGCCGCAACTTCCTGCAGCCCAACGAGTTCCCGTTCACCACCGTGATGCGCGCGCAGTACGACAGCGGTGACTACGACGGCGCGCTGACCGAGGCGCTGCGGGTTGCCGGATACGACGACCTGCGACGCGAACAGCGGGCCCGGCGGGTGCGCGGCGACCGCCGGCTGCTCGGCATCGGTGTGAGCGCGTACGTCGAGATCACCGCCGGTGGGGGAGGCGGGGAGTACGCGTCGGTGACCGTGAACGACGACGGCACCGCGACCATTCACGTGGGTACCTCCGCGCACGGGCAGGGCCATGCGACGTCGTTCGGGATGATCGTCGCCGACCGGTTGCGCATCCCGCTGGAGGACGTGCGGTTCGTGCAGTCCGACACTGCGGTCGTACCGACGGGTGGCGGGACCGGCGGGTCGCGTTCGTTGCAGCTCGGTGGCTCGGCCGTGCTGCACGCGGCCGAGGAGGTGCTCGCGCGGGCCAAGGACGTCGCGGCGACGATGCTCGAAGCGAACCCCGATGACATCGTCGTCACCGACGACGGTCGTCTCGGTGTGGCCGGCGTGCCGGCGCGGGCGTTGAGTTGGGCCGAGCTCGCGGGCGACGAACCGTTGCACGCCGTCTCGGACTTCACCCAGGACGGGCCGACATTCCCGTTCGGTGCGCACGTCGCGGTCGTCGAGGTCGATCTCGACACCGGGATGGTCACGCCGGTGCGCCATGTCGCGGTCGACGACTGTGGCCGCATCCTCAACCCGATGATCGTCGCCGGCCAGCAGCACGGCGGGATCGCGCAGGGGATCGCGCAGGCGCTGTGGGAGCAGTACGTCTACGACGAGGACGGCAACCCGCTCACGTCGACGCTGACCGACTACGAGATGCCGAGCGCGGCGGAGCTGCCGAGCTTCGAGGCGTCGAACACCGAGACGCCGTCACCGCGCAACGAGCTCGGCGCCAAGGGGATCGGCGAGTCGGGGACGATCGGCTCGACGCCCGCGGTGCAGAGCGCGGTGGTCGATGCGCTCAGCCATCTCGGCATCCGCCACATCGACATCCCGTGCACGCCCGAGCGGGTGTGGACGGCGGTGCGCAACGCGGAAGCCGGCCGCATCGACGACCCGTGGCGCGAACCGCCGCCCGTGTTCGCGAGCATGTCGGCACCGGAAGCCCGCGCCGACGCCGACGCCATCGACATCTGACCGAAGGAAGGTTGGGTCAGCTCAGCGCTCTCGCGAGCTCGCGGGCTGCGCGCTCGTCGAGGTTCGAGGAGATCAACGCGTCGGGAGTCGTGATCGCTTCCTGGATCACGGGAGCCGACTGGACGACGTGCTCGTAGATGATCGCGACGTTCTTGCCGACCAACGGCCGGCCAATCCTGTTCACAAAGTCGTCGTTCGAGAAGTGGACGCTCACGTCCCAACCTCCGTTGGGATCCTTCATGGCCACTGCGCTCGAGACGCTCCGACCGGTGAGGAGCGCGCGACCGAGCACGTAGCAGAGGGTCTTGTCGCGGCTAGGCAAGATCACTTGAAGCGACGCAGGCGTGTCCTCGTTGCTCGGTGTGACGAGCGCGCCGCCCTTGCACGACGTGACTCCGGGGGGAGGGGACGGCGTGCGGTCCGGTGTCGTACGCGAGGTGCTGTCGCCGAACGGCAGTGTGGCGACGACCTCTCGGAAGACCAAGGCGTCTCGGCCTGCGGTGGACGGGAGCGTGGTGGTGGCGGTGCTGGTCGTCGGTGGCGGTAGGGCCTTCTTGTTCGACGAGCTGCACGCGGTGGCGAGGACGACGATGCACACCAACCCGATCCGCACCAGCCCCGCCGTCACGCGCGGGAGTGTAGATGTCGTGCGTATCGCGTGGCCAAGAGGTCGAGCAACTTCGTCGCCGTCGTCGCCTGGCCATCGGCGCAAGTCAGTTGCCGGCGGGCCTGATGTTTTGATTGCGGTGGAACAGGTTTTCGGGGTCGTACTCGGCCTTGATGCTGGCCAGGCGCGCGTAATTCTTGTCGCCGTAGGCAGCACGTACACGGTCGGCGCCTTCGTCGCCGATGAAGTTGAGGTAGGTGCCGCCGGTCGCGAACTGTCGCATGTCCGCGATCGAGTCGCGCGCCCACGCGATGTTGGCGTCGTCGTCGGCGGCGGACTCCCACACCGCGAATGGGTGGAACACCCACGCCGCGTCTCGCTGGGACATCGGAGTGTCGACATCGGAGACCCGAGCCAACGCGCCGCCCCACGGGACCATGAGATTCTGCGCGAGCGGTGACCGCATGGCGGAGCCCGCTTTCAAGAACACGGCGATCGCGTCGTCGCTGAGCTCGGCGAGGTAGTCGGCGCTCCAGTAGTTCCGCATGCCGGGCGGGTCGTCGAGCATGCACTGGAAGTCGGCGTACGGCATCGGCCCGACGAGGTCGACCTCGGGCGCGAGCGCGCGCAACGGAGCGAGCAGTGCTTCTCCTTCTGCGATCGGTCCGTTGAACAGGATCGCGAGCCCGCAGGCAGGCTGACCCTGCAGGTGCGCGGGCACGAACTCCTCGGGCGGACCCGTCAGGCCCACGAGTCCGCTGCCCAAGTTCTCGGGCGCGTCGTTCGCGACGTTCCGGTATGCCTGCGCGACGTCGGGCCCGGCCGCGGCCGGCCACAGCATCAATCCCGCGAGCACCTCCGGGCCCACCGGGGACATGCGGAACTCGAAGCTCGTTGCGACGCCGAAGTTGCCGCCGCCGCCGTGCAACGCCCAGAACAGTTCCCGATGCTCCTTCGGGCCCGCCGTGACGTGGTCGCCGTTCGCCAGCACGAGGTCGACCGACAGCAGGCTGTCGCACGCGAGACCGTGTGCGCGCTCGATCCATCCCGAGCCGCCGCCGAGTGTGAAACCGGCGACGCCGGTAGTCGAGACGCGCCCGCCCGTTGTCGCGAGCCCGTGTTCCTGCGCCGCACGATCGAACTCGCCCCATGTGACGCCCGCGCCGACGCGCGCGGTGCGCTGGTCGGGATCGACGCTGATGTCCTTCATCGGCCGCACGTCGATGACGGCGCCGCCCTCGACGCTCGACATCCCGGCGACCGAGTGGCCGCCGGCGCGTACTGCGATCTCGAGGTCGCTGCTGCGTGCGAAGGCGATGGCGGCGCTGACGTCGTCCGGGGTCGCACACTGGGCGATCACCGCCGGACGCGTGGCGATCATCGCGTTGAACAGGGTGCGTGCGTCCTCGTACTCGGGGCTTTCGGGTGTGAGCACCGTCCCCGAGAAGCGCTTCGCGAACTGGTCGAATCCGGCCTGGCCCATGGCATCCCCCCGCTGCGACTGCGATGCCGTTGCATGCTTTCGGCCATTGGTGCGCCCGTCAAGGCGCGAGCAGGCGAGTTCTTGCGACCCCTGACGACAATATTGTCGCCGTAGGTCGCAAGAACTCGTGATCAGCGGGTCGGTGTAAGGGCGGCGACGTAGATCGCCGACGGGTTGCCGGGCTGCCAGCCCGGAAGCGGGTCGATCGTGTCGATCTGCACGAAGCCCCGATGCTCCCAGAACGCGCGCGTCGCTTCGTACGGCGGGTAGTTCGCGGAGGCGTCGAGCGTCTTCACCTCGACCACCGCGACACCGTTGCGCGCAAGCTGGGCGAGGACGTGCTCGATCAGCGCCGTGCCCAGGCCGTTGCCGCGCGACTCCGGGTGCACCGCGGCCCACGTGATCTCGGCCGCGGCCGTCGACCGCATCTCGACGATCGCGAACCCGACGACACGTTCGTCGCCGGTGATTACCCACGCGTCGTCACGCGTGAGGCCCATCCGCACGTTGGCCGGCATGTCGTCGGTGAAGAACTCGGGCATCGACGCGACGATGTCCGCGCACGCATTCGCATCATCGCTGGTGGCGGCCCGGACGACATTGGCACTCACGTCAACATTGTGGCCGCGGTAGCGTCCCGCTGTGCCCAAGATCGAGGACCGGCTTGCCGAGATCGGCATCGTGTTGCCGGACCCGTTCCCACCCGTCGCGAACTATCTCTCGTGCGCGCGCCTCGGTGACGTCCTGTACGTCGGCGGGCACGGGCCGATCGACGGCACGCGGGCCGTGGTCGGGAAGGTCGGCACCGACCTGACGCTCGAACAGGCCCGGGAAGCGGCGCGACTGACCGCGCTGTCGATGATCGCGACGATGCGCGCCGAGCTTGGTGACCTCGACCGCGTGCGCCGCATCGTGAAGGTGTTCGGGATGGTGAACGTCGGCCCGGGATTCGACGACACGCCTGCGGTCATCGACGGCTGCTCGGACGTGCTCGTCGACGTGTTCGGCGACGCGGGCCGGCACACGCGCACCGCGATCGGTGTCGCGGCGCTGCCTTACGGGATCGCAGTCGAGATCGAGCTGATCGCCGACGTCGACTGAACAGGAGTACACGATGAAGACGCACAGCCTCAGCCATGTGGCGATGAGTGTGCCGCCGGGCACGTTGACCGACGCGTATCGCAAGGAGGTGCTCGACTTCTACGGCGAGCTGCTCGGGTGGCGGGAGATGGAGGCACTGCGTTTGCCCGACCGGCTCACGATCGCGGTCGGCCGCGGCTGCTATGTGAATGTGCGCGAGCGCGATGATGCGATGACGGCCACCGGATACGAGCACTTCGGCGTGCTCGTGCATTCCGCCGACGACCTCGCCCACGTGACCGAAGAGCTCCGCACGAAACACCCCGACGTTGCCGTCAAGCCGCAGTCGACGACCGAGGGCGGTCACCACACCATCCGGTTCCAGCACCTGCTGCCGCTGGCGATCGAGGTCCAGTACTTCCCGGACGTCACCCCGTAACGCGAGCCAGTTCTTGCGAGCCCCGACGACACATATTGTCGCCGTCGCTCGCAAAAACTCTTAGTCGCGGCGGGCCGGGCGCTCGATGTCGGGGGCGAGCGCGTCGGCCAACCGTTGGATCGCGGCGGTCAACTCCTGCGTGTGGAGGTCGTCGCTGCGGAGCTGATCGGTCACCACCAGGCTGACGCCGACCGCCGACAGCAGCACCAACGCCATGCCCGCGGACGCGAGATAGGGAAGTTGATGGTTGAGCGACGGCTCGAGGCTCAGCTTCAGGTAGCCGACGATGCCGACGACGGCCGCCGCGGCGAGACACGCCACGCCGACGACGAGCCGCCAGCGGCCAGTGGTGTCAGTCACGGATGGACCTCCTGCACGTGATGGGAACACATTTGCATGACGACGGGTGCATGACGACGGGCCGCTATCCGGCTTCGCGCCGGCCGAGGTACGCGTCGCGGAGCCGGCCTTGCATGGCGCGCATCTCCGCGCCTTCGGCGCGGTCGACGACCTGGCCCTTCTCGAGCACGAACGCCCGGTCGGCGAGATCGAGCGCGCCCGCATTCTGCTCGACCAGCAGCACCGCGGTGCCCGACGTCCGGCGCACGTCGGCGATCAGCGCGAACACCGTCTCGGTCATGACCGGCGACAGGCCGAGCGACGCCTCGTCGACGAGCAGGAGGCGCGGGCTGCTGATCAGCGCACGGGCGACGGCGAGCATCTGCTGCTGGCCGCCCGAGAGGCGCCCGGCCTTCTGCTCCCGACGCTCGCCGAGGATCGGAAACGTCTCGTACGCACGGTCGGTCGCCTCGGCCACCGCCCGGCGGTCGCGGATCGCGTAGCCGCCCATCTCGAGGTTCTCCGCGACGGTGAGGTCGCGGAGCATCCCGCGTCCTTCGGGCACGACGCTGATGCCGCGGGCGACGAGCGATTCGGTGCGTTCTCGCGTCACGTCGGTGCCGGCGAAACGCACGCGACCGCCGGTCTTTCGCAGCTGCCCGGTGATGGCCCGCAACGTCGTCGTCTTGCCGGCGCCGTTGGAGCCCATCAGGGCGACCACTTCTCCGACGCGCACGTCGAGATCGACGTTGAACAGCACCTGCAACGACCCGTATCCGGAGCAGAGATCCTCGACCGCCAACAGCGTCTCCACCGGCGCGCCGTTCACGGCGTGGCTCCGCCGCTCGCGGTGCCGGTGCTCGCGGCGCCCGCGCCGAGGAACGACTCCACGACACGCGGGTCGGCCGTCACGTCGAGGGGCTTGCCTTCGGCGATGAGGACACCCGACTCGAGGCAGTACGCGTAGTCGCACACGCGCGCGACGAGCGGCACATGATGCTCGACGATCACGAGCGTCAGGTCGAGCTCGTCCCGGATGACGAGGAAGCGGTCGCCGAGCGCATGCGACTCCTCGGGACCGAGCCCGGCGGTTGCCTCGTCGAGCAGCAGCAGGTCGGGCCCGGCCGCGACCGCGGCCGCGATCTCGACGATGCGCATCGTGCCGTACGGCAGCGAGCCCACGCGCTCGCGCGCGAGATGATCGAGCCCGAAGACCTCCAAGGCGATCCCGCCGCGCCGCCGCAGCTCGCGTTCGGTGCGCACCGAGCCACCGAGACCGACGATGCCGACCGCGGCGGCGTAGCGCGCCAGCCACGTCTGGGAGAGCAGCAAGTTCTCCTGCACGCTCTCGGCCCGCACCAGCCCGAGGTCTTGGAACGTTCGCGCCGTGCCGAGTGCGCTGCGGATCGATGCGGGTCGGCGGACCAGCTCGACGCCGCGGAAGCGAATCGAGCCGGTGACGGGCGCGAGCCCCGATACGGCGTTGAAGAACGTCGACTTGCCCGCGCCGTTCGCACCGATGAGGCCGACGATCTCACCGCGGCGCACCTCGAGCGAGACGCCGTCGAGCGCGCTCACGCCGCCGTACTCGACGCGCACGTCGTCCGCTTCGAGCAGCGCGGGCACCGGCATGCGCAGCGAGAGCGGGCGGTCGACGTGCGGAAGGAGCGCGGCACCGGGGGCGCGCGCGTCCACGACGCGCGGCCGCGGTTCCGGTCGCTCGCGCCGGCCGCCGCCGACCATGCGGTCGAGGAGCCGTCCGGCGGCGCGGTACAGGCCGCCGATCCCTTCCGGCGAAACGACGACCGCGACCACGAGCAGCGCCGCGGAGCCGATGGGCACGATCCGGTCGGCTTTCAAGTCGGTGAACGGAATCGTCGACATGAACTGCGGGACGCCCTTCACAAGCACGGCCGCGGTCACGATCCCGGCCGCAGAACCGGTGCCGCCGACGACGAGGATCGCGACCAGCTGCAGTGACTCGAGCAGCAGGAACGGGTCCTTCGCGCTGATCGACCCGGCCTTGAGCGCGAAGAGGCTGCCGCCCAAGCCGACGATCGCGCCCGAGATCGCGTACGCGAGCAGCTTGCTCGGGCCCGGCTCGACCCCGAAGACGCGCGCGCGGTCCTCGATGTCGCGCACCGCGAGAAACGTTCGGCCCGCCTTGGTCACCGCGACTCGATGGCGGACGACGAGCACGAGGGCGAGGAGCGTCAACGCGAAGACATACAAGCGAACGTCGGTGCGCAGGAAGGACGGGCGGCTCCAGGTTCGGCCCGCCGCGGTGACGTCGGCGCGCGTGAACAAGAAGACGTCGGCGAACCCCTGGAACGCGAGCGTGGTGATCGCGACCTGGAGGCCGCGGATGCGGAGCGACGGCAACCCGGCGATCGTCGCGGCCGCCGCGGTCGTCGCGACGGCGACGAGGATCGCCACCGGCCACGGCGCGCCGCGACTGCCGACGTTGATGGCCGTGAACGCGCCGATGCCGAGGAAGGCCGCGTGCGCGAGCGAGAGCTCGCCGGTGCGCGCGACGAGGACGTCGAGCCCGAGCGCGGCGATCGCGGTCACGATCACGCCGACGAGGATCGACAGCTTGACGTCGCCGAGGAGCAACGACCCGCCGATCGCCGCGAGCACGACGATCATCGTTGCGACGCGTGATGGCTGCATGTCAGGTCGCGCCCTCCGTGCCGAGCAGGCCCTGCGGTCGCACGACGAGGGTGGCGATGACGAGCAGGAGGACCGAGAGCTCCGCCGTGCCCGAGGTCGTGAACTGGCCGCCTACGACCGCTTCGAGCACACCGACGAGCAGACTTCCGAGAATCGCGCCCCAGATGGAGTCGAGGCCACCGATCACCGCGCCCGCAAGGGCCCGCAGCGAGAACTTCGTCATCGCGAAGGGCGTGAGCCCGCCGAACGCGGGCCCGAGCAGCGCGGCGGCGAGGCCGGCGAGCGCGCCGGCCGCCACCCATGCGAAGCGATAGACGCGGTTCACCCGGACGCCCATGAGCTGCGCGACGGTGCTGTCGCCCGTGGTCGCGCGCACGGCGAGCCCGAAGCGCGTGCGCGAGAAGAACAGGTAGACCGCGAGCGCGACGATCGCCGCCGCAGCTAGCGCGACGATGCGCGGCGCGATGAGCGTGGCGCCGAGCACGGTGACCTTCCACTCGCCGACCGGCGACGGCGCGAACTGCGTCGCGGTGCCGAACATCTCCTTTTCCAGGAGCGCGAGGAACAGCGCGATGCCGAGCGTGGCGATGAGCGCGTCGAGCGGCGGCCGGTCGACCAGCGGGCGGATCACGATCCGTTCGATCAGCCCACCGAGCAGTGCGCCGACGACGACCGCGATCAACAGCGTGGCGAAGCGCGCCGGATGCCAACCCAGCCCCGGGATTCCCCGCGCCGCCCAGCGCAAGCCGATGAAGAACCCGAACGCGCCGATCTCACCTTGGGCGATCGAGAGGACGCGCGTGCACTTGAAGATCAACACGACGCCGACGGCGACGAGCGCGTATGCCGCGCCCGCCGACAGGCCCGTGATGATCCGGGCCAGCACGTCTCAGAACCCCCCGGTGAAGTCGTGCTCGAGCACCCAGTGTCCACCGTCTTCCTTCAGGACCGCGACGACGTTCGCGCCTTCGCGCACGCCGTCGTCGAACGCGATCGGCGCCCAGACGTCGGGCCGGAAGTGCATGTGCTGCATCGCGTCCCGGAACGAGTTCTGACCGAGGGTCGGCTTGGCGTCCTGCAGCCCCTTCGCCACGATCTGCCCCACGCCCCAGCCGACGAGGCCGAGATCGTCGGGCGTCGCGCCGGGGTTCTGCTTCACGTAGGCCGTCTTGTACGTGTCGGTGCGCGGATCGGCGAGCGGGAGCCACGGGCTGAACGCGTGCGCGCCCTTCAACGACTTCGGACCGACCGCGAACGTGAGGTCGAACGCCCAGGAGATCGAGTTGGCGAACCACGTGGGATGGAAGCCGGTCGAATCGGCCTGGTTCGCGAGCGCGGCCGCGGTCGTCGGCGCCATGTAGAGCCACACCGCAGTCGCGCCGGAGTTCGAGAGCGCGAGCGCCTCGTTCGAGAAGTCGTTCTGCTGGCCCTCCACCGTCTTGGAGTACGCGAGGTCGGCGTTCAGGGCCTTGACCTCCTTGCTGAATTCGTTGCGGCCGGGATCGAGGGTGGGTGTGTTCTCGGACACGATGGCGACCTTCTTGGCGCCCAGCACCTTGACGAAGTAGTCCGCGACGAGCTTGCCCTGCACCGCGTGGTCGATCGTGACCCCGAACGTCCAGACCTGATCCGCCGAGAGGTTCGCCGGTGTTTGGATCTCGATGTTCGGGACCTTGCGGGAGTCGAGGTATTCGCCGATCGCCTGTTGGTTCTCGAGGCGGTCGAGCACGACAACGGCAAAGACGTGATCCTCTTCGATGAGCTTCTTGGCTTTGTCCTTGCCGACCTCGGCCTGCGACTGCGTGTCCTCGATGACCACCTTCACCTTGCGGCCGGCGATGCCGTTGCGGGCGTTGAGGTAGCTCCAGTAGGCGTTGACGCCCTTGTCGAACTGCACGGGGATCGGCGCGGCACCCGTGATCGGCAACAGGTACCCGATCTTGATCTCCTTGTCGGTGATGCCCGGCGTCGGACCGGGCCCGGTCTCACCGCTTCCGACGGTTGTGGGGGGCGCCGTCACCGCGGGACCGGCCACCGGTGCGCCCGCCGGCGCGCCGGACTCCTCGTGCCCCTTGAACCGGGCGCCGCACGCACTTGTGAGGAACGCCAAGCACACGACGACGGCGACCATGCGGCGGTGCATGCGGTGCCTCCCGGAGCGAGTTGCGAAACGCTACATCTGAGCGCGGCTCGCACGCCCCGTTGTCTCGCCCGGGCGTTTGCACCGGGCGGGAGGCCGGGCAAGCATCACCCGGCGTGACGACGGACCGCTTCGCATCGTTCGACGGGCTCGAGATCGCGTTCGCGGTCATGGGCGCCGGACCGGACACGCTCCTCATGCACGGCTTCGCGTCCGACGCGAACGCCAACTGGGTCGCGCCCGGCATCGCCGACGCATTGGTGGCCGCGGGCCGTCGGGTGATCCTGTACGACGCCCGCGGCCACGGCGCGTCGGGCAAGCCCCATGACGCGGCCGCGTACGAGAACGAGGCGATGGTCCACGACGCCGCGGCCCTGCTCGATCACCTCGGGGTCACCACCGTCGACGTCGTCGGTTACTCGATGGGCGCGATCATCGCGACCCGCTTCGTGCCGACCGAGCCGCGGGTCCGGTCACTCGTGCTCGGCGGCATCGGTGGCCGCCTCGTGTCGGGCCGGTCGTTGGATCGGGCGGCGATCGCCGCGGCCCTCTCCGCGTCGCCGGGCACGGAGATCCGCGACCCGTCGGCGCGCGCCTTTCGCCGGTTCGCGGAAAGGAGCGGCAACGACCTGGACGCGCTCTCCGCGATCCAGCGCGTGCCCCGCCACGCGATCGCGGGACCGCTGGAGGAGATACGCGTGCCGACGCTCGTCCTCGTCGGTGCGAACGACACGCTCGCCGGACCACCGGACGAGCTTGCCGCGCGCATCCCGAACGCGGTTGCGCGCACCGTTCCCGGCGATCACCTCACCGTGGTCGTCAAGCCCGAGTTCACCGCCGCGATCATCGAGTTCCTCGCCCGCGTATGAGGCGGGGCGGCGGGGGCGTGTGTGAGGTGCGATAATCGCACCTCACACACGCCCCCGCACCCAACCCCCCGGCTCACGCGTCGAGTTGGGCGGCGAGCTTGGCGGGGGCGACGCACCGATACGAGTCGCCGAGGATCTCCTTGATCTCTTGCCAGTCGACCTTGCGATCGAGCCGCACACCGATCCAACCGCGGTGCCCGACATAGGGCGGGACGTAGAAACGGTCGGGTTCCTCGTCGACGAGCTGCTGCTGCACGCCGGGCGGCGCCGCGCAGATCAAGCCCAGAATTGCGTCGCCGTGATGGTCGTCCCAGACGGTTGCCAATGTCTTCTTGTCGCGGATGAACCAAGTCGGCGCGCCGTGACTCAAACGCTCGCTGACCTCGGGAAACGCGAGGCACAGGCGCCGCACTTCGGCCACCGGATCCCGCTTGGGCATGACCTGATTCTGCCCGGTGTCACGGGCCGTCGGGAAACCGTCGGTTCTTGCACAGCGTCGGTGCCGGGCTCGATCGGCGGCATCGTCATCGGAGTACGCTCGCCGCGCGACGAGAGGGGAGCCCCGGTGTTCGACGTCATCGTGGTCGGTACGGACGGATCGGAGACGGCTTCGGTCGCGCTCAGAAGAGCCATCGAGCTGGCCGGACACGAGGGCGCGACGCTGCACGTCGTGCACGCGCACCGGCTGGTCTCGGCGGCGCAGATCGGGCAAGCCGCGAGCATCGGGGCGCCGACCTTCGACATCGCGCAGATCAACCGCGGCATCGAAGACGAGAGCAAGCAGGTGTGTGAGCGTGCCGCCGCGCAAGCCAAGGCCGCAGGCGTGAAGGTCGAGACCCACCAGGTGCCGGGTGACGCGTCGGACGCGCTGCTCGACGTCGCCGGAGCGGTGGGCGCCGACCTGCTGGTCGTCGGGAACCGCGGGATGAGCGGCGTGCGCCGGTTCGTGCTCGGCAGCGTGCCGAACAAGGTGTCGCACCACTCGCCGTGCAGCTTGCTGATCGTCGACACCCGGGCCTGATGGCGCGACGTTTCACCGCCGCGCGCCGGGGGTAGCCGCCGCGCGTGTCGATGCGACTCGGCGATCTCCTCGGTCGGTGGCCGGTGCTCCGCCAGCTGCGGGCACGGGACGGGCGCGGACATGGCGCCACGGTCGCGTCGCCGCAGACGCAGCAGTTGCACCCGCGGACCGAGGATGCGGACCGCGTCGTGCAGTCGATCTGCCCGTACTGCGCGGTCGGGTGCGGCCAGCTCGTCTCCGTGAAGAACGGGCGCGTCACCGGCATCGAAGGCGATCCCGACAGCCCGATCTCCCGCGGCCGGCTGTGCCCGAAGGGAGCCGCGAGCCGCGCACTGGTGAGCAGCCCCGGTCGCCTCACCACCGTGAAGTACCGGCGACCGCACGGCACCGCATGGGAGGAGCTCCCGCTCGAGCGGGCGATGGACATGATCGCCGATCGCATCGTCGAGACGCGGGCCCGCACGTGGCAGGACCTCGATGACGACGGCGTGCCGGTGCGCCGCACGCTCGGGTTCGCGCACCTGGGCGGCGCGACGCTCGACATCGAGGAGAACTATCTCCTGAAGAAGCTCTACACCGCGCTCGGCGCCTTGCAGATCGAGAACCAGGCGCGCATATGACACTCGTCCACTGTCCCCAGTTTGGGGACGTCTTTTGGCCGGGGCGGCGCGACGACCTTCCAGCAGGACCTGCAGTTCTCCGACTGCATCGTGATCATGGGCTCGAACATGGCCGAGTGCCATCCCGTCGGGTTCCAGTGGGTGATGGAGGCGAAGGAGCGCGGCGCGACGGTCATCCACGTCGACCCGCGGTTCACGCGCACGAGCGCGGTCGCCGACGTGTTCGTGCCGCTGCGTGCCGGCAGTGACATCGCGTTCCTCGGCGGGATCGTGAACTACATCATCGCCAACGGGCGCGAGTTCCGCGAGTACGTCGGCCGCTACACGAACGCGGGCACCATCATCGAGGACGAGTTCCGCGACACCGAGGACCTCGACGGGCTCTTCTCGGGCTGGGACCCGGAGCAGCGCGCGTACGACAACACGAGCTGGCAGTACAAGGACATGCCGACGGCCGCGTCGGCCGGCAGCCGCGAGGTCGCGGGAGCACACGGCCAGGCGGCCGGCAGCCACGGCGCGACCCACGCCGGCCGTCCGCCGCATTCGGACCCCACGCTCGAGCACCCGCAGTGCGTCTTCCAGATCCTGAAGCGGCACTTCGCGCGCTACACGCCCGAGGTGGTCGAAGACGCGTGCGGCGTGCCCCGCGACCTCTTCGTGCGCGTCGCCGAGGCGTTGTGCGCGAACTCCGGGCCGGAGCGCACGAGCGCGTTCTGCTACGCGGTCGGCTGGACCCAGCACACGGTCGGCGTGCAGTACATCCGCACCGCGGCGATCATCCAGCTCCTGCTCGGCAACATCGGCCGGCCCGGCGGCGGCATCATGGCATTGCGCGGCCACGCGTCGATCCAAGGATCCACCGACGTCCCGACGTTGTACGACATCCTGCCCGGCTACATCCCGCAGCCCCACGCCCGCGAGCACCAGACCCTCGACCGGTTCGTGGAAGAGGACGCGGCGCCGACCGGCTACTGGGGCAACATGAAGGCCTACACCGTCAGCCTGTTGAAGGCGTGGTGGGGTGACGCCGCGACGGAGCAGAACGACTTCCGCTTCGACTACCTCCCGCGCATCACCGGTGACCATTCGACATACCAGTCGGTGCTCGGCATGCTCGACGGCTGGGTGCATGGCTTCTTGTTGCTCGGCGAGAACCCGGCCGTCGGGTCCGCGCATTCGAAGTTGCACCGGCGCGCGCTGGCCAAGCTCGACTGGCTCGTGGTGCGCGACCTCTACGAGGTCGAGTCCGCGTCGTTCTGGTATGACGCCCCCGAGATCGAGAGCGGCGAGCTCCGCACCGCGGATATCGCCACCGAAGTGTTCCTGCTGCCCGCCGCCGCGCACACCGAGAAGCCCGGCACGTTCACGAACACGCAGCGGCTGTTGCAGTGGCGTCACCAAGCGGTCGAGCCGTCCGGTGATCGTCGCTCGGATCTCTGGTTCGCATACCACCTCGGCCGCATCATCCGCGAGAAGCTGCACGCATCGACGTTGGAACGCGATCGACCGCTGCTGGACCTGACGTGGAACTACCCCGTCGCCGGTGAGACCGAAGATCCGTCGGCGGAGGCGGTGCTGCGCGAGATCAACGGTTGGGACGACCGCGATCAACCACTGTCGTCGTACACGCAGCTGAAGGACGACGGCAGCACCGCGTGCGGCTGCTGGATCTACTGCGGGTGTTACGCCGGCGGCGTCAACCAGGTCGCACGCCGCAAGCCGGCCCGCGAGCAGTCGTGGGTGGCGCCCGAGTGGGGATGGGCGTGGCCCGCCAACCGGCGGCTGCTCTACAACCGGGCGTCGGCCTCGCCGTCGGGTGAGCCGTGGTCGGCGCGCAAGCAGTACGTGTGGTGGGACGCGGCCCGGCGCGAGTGGACCGGTGCCGACGTGCCTGACTTCGACCTCCACAAGCCGCCCGACTACGAGCCCGATCCCGGGGCCCGGGCCGGCGACGCGACCGCGGGGGACGAGCCGTTCATCATGCAGGCCGACGGCGTCGGCTGGTTGTTCGCGCCGGCCGGCCTGGTCGACGGCCCGCTGCCCGCGCACTACGAGCCGCACGAGTCGCCGGTGACGAACCCGCTGTACTCGCAGCAGGCGAACCCGGCGCGTGACCTGTTCTTCCGCCGGGAGAACCCGTACAACGACGGCGACGCGTACCCGTTCGTCGCGACGACGTATCGCGTCACGGAGCATCACACGGCGGGTGCGATGAGCCGCACGCTCGCCCACCTGGCCGAGCTCCAGCCCGCGATGTTCTGCGAGGTCAGCCCCGAGCTCGCACGGCAGCGCGGTCTCCAACACGGGGGATGGGCGACGATCTCGACCGCGCGCACGGCGATCGAAGCGCGGGTGCTCGTCACCGACCGCGTGCGGCCGCTGCGCGTCCAGGGTCACACCGTGCACCAGGTCGGGCTGCCGTATCACTGGGGGACGCGCGGTCTCACGACCGGCGACGCCGCCAACGACCTGTTCCCGCTCGCGTTGGATCCGAACGTGCACATCCAAGAGGTGAAGGCTGCGACCTGCGACATCCGCCCGGGTCGCCGCCCCCGTGGAGGTCGCGATGGCTGAGTCGGGGACCGAGCGGCGCGTCGGGTTCTTCACCGACACGACGTTGTGCATTGGGTGCAAGGCGTGCGAGGTCGCGTGCAAGGAGTGGAACGACGTGCCCGCGGACGGGTTCGATTTCCTCGGCATGTCGTACGACAACACGGGCGAGCTGAGCGCGGACTCGTGGCGGCACGTCGCGTTCATCGAGCAGGTCGTGCCCGACGCGTCGGCGTCGGAGCCCGGCCTGCGCTGGCTGATGTCGTCCGACGTGTGCAAGCACTGCACGCATGCCGCGTGTCTCGACGTGTGCCCGACCGGCGCGATCTTCCGCACCGAATTCGACACCGTCGTCGTGCAGGCCGACGTGTGCAACGGCTGCGGATACTGCGTCTCGGCGTGCCCGTTCGGGGTCATCGGCCAGCGCGAGGGCGACGGCCGCGCCTGGAAGTGCACGATGTGTTACGACCGGTTGCACGGGGGGCTGGAGCCCGCGTGCGCGAAGGCGTGCCCGACCGCGTCGATCCAGTTCGGTCCGCTCGACGAGCTCCGGATCCGGGCGCGCGACCGCGTCGAGGAGCTGCACGAGCGGGGCGTGTCGTCGGCGCGGCTCTATCTCGACGGCGACAACGACGGCATCGGCGGCGCGGGCGCGTTCTTCCTGCTGCTCGACGAGCCTGAGGTGTACGGCCTCCCGCCCGATCCGGTCGTGCCGACGCGCGATCTTGCGTCGGCGTGGCGCGCGGCCGCGGCGTCCGGTGTCGCGCTCGTCGCCGGTGTCGCCCTCGCGTTCGCGCGGGACCGCCGGTAACGGTGGGCGCCGACGAGCTGCGTACGTACTACGACCGGCCGGTGCTGAAGGCGCCGACGTGGCGGTTCTGGATCCCGTCGTACTTCTTCCTCGGCGGGACGGCCGCGGGCTCGTCGTTGCTCGCGGCGGGCGCCGACGCGATCGGTGACGCGCGCCTCCGGCGCGCGGCGCGGGTGACCGCGCTGGCGGCACTCGGCGGCGGCGCGGTCGCGCTCGTCGCGGACCTCGGCCGGCCCGAACGGTTCCATCACATGTTGCGCGTGTTCCGGCCGTCGTCGCCCATGAACATGGGCTCGTGGGTGCTCGCCGCGTACGGGCCCGCGGTGGGTGTCGCGGCGCTGGCGGACGTGAGTGGTCGCGCGCCGCTGCTCGGGAAGGTCGCGACGTGGAGCGCCGCCGCGCTTGCCCCCGCGGTCGCGACGTATACGGGCGTGCTCGTCGCCGACACCGCGATCCCGGCGTGGCACGGGGCACGCACGGTCCTGCCGGGATTGTTCGCGGCCGGCGCGGCCGCGTCCTCGGGCGGCGTCGTTGCCGCGATCGTTCCCGACGCCGCGCCCGCCCGCCGCGTGGCGTTGGGGGGAGTCGCCGCCGAGCTGGCGTTGTCCTCGGCGCTCGTGAAGTCGCTGCCGGACGACGTCGGCGCCGCCTACCTGGAGGGGCGCGCCGGGCGGCTCCGCCGGGCTGCGACGGGGTTGTCGCTCGCCGGCGCGGGGACGTGTGCGGCCGGTGCGAGCATGCGCGCCGGCCGCGCGGGCCGGCTGCTCACTCGCTTCGGTGGTGTCGCGATCGCCCTCGGGGCCGCGGTCGAGCGGTTCGCGGTCGTCGAAGCGGGCCGGGCGTCCGCCAACGATCCGCGAGCGACGATCGGACCCCAACGCCGAACCGCGGCGGCAAAGGGAATCGACGGGCCCGACGAGGGGTTGGCCGCGCAATGAGCACCGAACAGCGGGTCCCGCGAGGACGGGTCAAGGTCGAGCAGAGCGCCAAGCGGGTGCGGGCGTACGTGCACGGCGTACCGATCGTCGACACGACACACGCGTTGCTCGTCTGGGAGGTGCCCTACTACCCGGCGTACTACGTGCCCGTGGCCGATGTGCGCATGGACCTCCTCGTGCCCACCGACACCGTCACGCACTCACCGAGCCGGGGTGACGCCCGTCATTTCACCGTGAAGGTCGACGACGTCGAGCGCAAGGACGCGGCATGGCAGTACACAGATTCGCCGTTCGAGGAATTGCGCGACGCGATCCGCTTCGACTGGGCCGCGATGGACGCGTGGTTCGAAGAGGACGAGGAAGTGATCGTCCACCCGCGCAGTCCGTACACGCGTGTCGACATCTTGTCGACGTCGCGCCATGTGCAGGTCGAGCTCGACGGTGTGGTGCTCGCCGACTCGACCCACGCGCGTGTGCTGTTCGAGACCGGTCTACCCCCGCACTGGTACATCCCGAAGGTCGACGTGCGCATGGAGCTGCTCGAACCGACTGATACGACGTCGCGGTGCCCGTACAAGGGCACGGCCGAGTACTGGTCGGCGCGGATCGGCAACCGGCTGGAGAAGGATGTCGCCTGGTCGTATCCCACGGCGTTGCCGGAGAGCGAGCGCATCATCGGCCTCGTGTCGTTCTACAACGAACGCGTCGACATCGTGATCGACGGTGAGGGCACCGGACGTCCGCACACGCCGTTCAGCTAGGTTCTCGCGATGCGATTTGGTCTCGACATCGCCCAGCAGCGCGTGCCGTTCCACGAGGTGGTGGCGCGTGCGCAGTTCGCCGAACAGTTGGGATTCGACGGTGTCTGGGGCTTCGACCACTTCCAGCCGATGTACGGCGACGGGCCGGGGGAGTGCTTCGAGGCGCAGACGACGCTTGCGGCGCTGACCGGGCACACCTCACGCGTGCGCATGGGCATCCTCATCGCCGGCATGACGTACCGGCACCCCGCGGTCTACGCGGCGGAGGCGATCACGATCGACCACGCGTCGAACGGCCGCCTGGAGCTCGCGTACGGCGCGGCCTGGTTCGACAAGGAGCATCACGAGCTCGGGATCCCGTTCCCGCCACTACGCGAACGCGTCGACGCGTTCGAAGAGGCGATACAGATCGTGCGCGGCCTGCTCACCACCGACGACTTCACGTTCGAGGGCCGGCATTTCTCGACACACGGTGCGACCTTGCGACCCCGGCCCGTGCAGCAGCCACATCCGCCGATCTGGGTCGGCGCGTCGGGCGAGAAGCGCATGATGCCGATCGCGGCGCGCTACGCCGACGTGTGGCACTCGTACGGTCCGCCCGGGTACATGACGCAGAAGTCGCAGCGGCTGACCGAGTTCGCCGAGGCCGCGGGCCGCGACCCGTCCGAGATCACGCGGGCGGGATCGTTGTCACTCGACAACATCGACGAAGCGGCCAACCTGATCGACGAATGGGAGAAGGCCGGCTTCGCATATCTCGTGTGCGGCTGGCCCGGCGCGGGCGAACCCCAGATCGAAGCCTTCGCCAACCGCGTCCTCCGCCGATAGGTTTTAGCGAGGCTTGGCGACACTATGTGTCGCCGCCGCTCGCATGAACTGAGTGGCGCACCCCCTGCGTAGGGTTCGGAACGCTTCCTCACCTCACGGGGAGGAAGCGACATGGCCCAGCTCCTTGCGATCGCGGCGACGCAATATGGTGTTTTCACCCGGATGCAGGCCCGCCGATGCGGATTGAGCGACCGCCAGTTGCAATACCGGGTGCGGAACGGCGTGCTCGAACAACTCGCTCGGCACGTGTATCGAGTGCGGGGAAGTGAGCTGACGTGGCACCAACGGCTGCTCGCCGCCTGCTTTGTCGGCGGCGAGAAGTGCTTGGCGTCGCACCGCGCTGCCGCCGAGCTCTACGGCTTCGACGCGGTGCGTCGCGGTCTCATCGAAGTGACGGTCCCGAGAGGCACGCGCCGGCTCAACGTGGACGCGATCGTGCACGAATCGCTCGATCTCGCGCCGGACGACTACATGCGCGTCGGGCCAATCCCCGTCACCAGCCCGGCTCGGACGTTGATCGATCTCGGCGCCGTCGCGCGGTGGGAGCGCGTCGAAGAAGCGTTTGACGGTGCAGAACGGGATGAGCTCACCGAGCGCTTCCGAGTAGTGAGGCGGCACGCGCAGGTGCGTCGTCAGGGACGAAATGGTGTCGGGCCGATGGCTGTGGTGCTGCAAAATCGTGTGGTGGTGCCGCCGAAGTACGTGATCGAACGCCGCTTCGTGCGGCTGCTCGAGAATGCTGGACTCCCTCTTCCGAAGCTCCAATACGAGGTGGAGCTCCCCAACGGCCGAAAGGCGTATCTCGACGCGGCGTATCCCGCGCTCATGCTCGGTTGGGAGCTGGATGGTCACGGTGCGCACGCGACTCGGCGTCAACGTGCAGCCGACAACGCGCGTGCGAGCGTCCTCGCCGATCTGGGGTGGGATCTCCGTCGGTTCACCTACGAACAAGTGATGGACGCCAGTGGCACCGTCGTGCGCACGGTTCGAGCGGCGCACCGCATCCGTTCTTGCGAGGTTTGACGACAGTATGTGTCGCCAACCCTCGCAAAAACCCAAAGCCGTGGTGCTACGGGGCGGTGGATGCGGCGATCCAGTAGCCGTCGCCGGTCGGTCGATCGTCCATGTCCACCGCGCGGGCGGAAGCGTCGAGGCCGAGGCTGCCGAAGAACTTCGCGCGGCCGAAGGTGAACACGCCTCCGTCGGCGGCGACGAGCCAGTACCCGCTGCCGCCCGGCGCGGCGGCCATGCCGACCACAGGTTGGGTGAGCGGGATGCCGCCCATCGAGCCGTGGAACTTGGCGTCGCCGAAGGCGAAGATGCCGCCGTCGCTGGCGACGAGCCAGTAGCCCTTGCCGCTCCGGGTTCCAGCGATTGCGACCACAGGTTGCGCGAGCGGGATGCCACCCATCGAGCCGTGGAACTTCGCGTCGCCGAACGAGAACACGCCGCCATCCGAAGCCGCCAGCCAGTAGCCGTTGCCGCTCGGCGTCGCGGCCATGCCGACCACGGGTTGGGTGAGCGGGATGCCGCCCATCGAGCCGCGGAAGTCGGCGTCGCCGAAGGCGAAGATGCCGCCGTCACTGGCGACGAGCCAGTAGCCCTTGCCGCTCGGCGTCGTCGCGATGTCGACGACCGGTTGCGTGAGCGGGATGCCGCCCATCGACCCGCGGAAGCGGGCGTCGCCGAACGCGAACACGCCGCCGTCGGAGGCCGCCAGCCAGTAGCCGTTGCCGCTCGGAGTAGCGTCCATCCCGACGACCGGCGAGGTCAACACGCCCTGCGGCTGGCCCTTGTACGGCGCCGCGCCGTACGCGATCACCGCGCCCCGCACGCCGTGCAGGCACGGTGCGTCGTGCAAGGCGGTCGCATTGGCGGTCGCGCTCGTCGTGCTGCACGACGGGTCGAACTGCCACGGGGGCGTGCACGACACGACGCGGCACACGACCGCGCCGACGCATTTCAACTCCTGGTGGCACTGCCCGTACCGGAACTGGTTGCAGCAGACCGCTCGCTCGTCGCACGACCCCGTGTTGCACCGGCACCCGCAGTTCTGGCAGTTCGGCGCGCACACACCGTTCGAGCCGCAGTCGCACGAGCACCTCGCGTTGCAATCCACGTAGTAGCGCGGGCCGCTGCCGCAGAAGCCGGAGTTGTCGGCCTTCCACCAGCCGGCCGAGATCGTTCCCGGCGGGCACGTGTTCTGCCCGCCGTTGATCGAGCAGCACATCGCGCTCCAGCCCGAGCCGCAGTCCGCGCCGGGACCACACACCGCCGCGTGTGCGGTTCCCGGTCGGAGCAGGAAGCGCCACGGGTTCACCGCGAGCGCGGACCCGACGACCGCGGTGCGCACGAGGAAGCTCCGACGTCCGATGCGGCGACCCAGCCACGCGACGGTGCGCGCGACAACCCGCTCCGACACGGCTGGGCGCGTCACGGCGTGGCGTCCACTTCGAGTTGCGCGAGCGCGCCGTTCACCTGCGTGATGATGCGCGGGAGCGACGCCCGGCTCCCGGCCACGACGTACAGGCAGAACGCGCGAGCGCTCGCGTTGAAGAACAGCTGGCAGCCGACCTGGCCGGGCCGGCGCCGCTGCAGCCGGTTCGGCGAGAACATCTGCGCACTGACCCGTGGCACGCCGCGCGCGCTGAACAACGGCTGCAGCGCGGCGTCCGGTCCGTACTCGAACAGCGCAACGAATGCATCCGACGAGCGCATTCGCGGCGTGAAATTGCCGCCGAAGTCGTCGCGGTCTTCGGGAAGGAGGAAGCTCGCGAGGTGGAGCACGGCGAACGTGCGCTCGCCCGTCTCGGCGAGCGCATGCCGCTGGGTCGCGCCGGCGGCTGCGCCGGCGAACGCGCGGCCTGACGTACGACGGCGCGCGATGCGGGCTTCCCACCGCTCGGGCAGCGTCACACCCAAGCCGTGGGCGACCAGGCGCGTCATGCGACGTGCACCGTTGTCGCCGCGAGCATGGTCACGGCAAAGGTGACCTGGAGCAGGCTCGCGACGCGCGCGGCGGGCGGGCGCAGGCGTTCGAGCCGCGCGAGCGTGGTGCGGAGAGCGGACGGGTCGTGCGAGCGCGCGGTCGCGAGCACCGGCAACGCACGCGCGAGACCGAACGTCGCACCTACGAGCATGCCTGCACCGAGCGAGCCGGTCGCGGCCGCGCAGGCGAACGCGACCCACGTGATCGACGCGGTGACGATCGTGGTGACGCCCAGCCCGAGCTGGGCGCCGAAGCCGATGCCGTACACCCACCCCCGGTACGTTGCGAGCCAATCCTCGTTCACCTGGCGGCGCGGCCCCGGGACGTGTAGCCCGAACGCGCGGGCGTCGAGCAGCAGCCCGATGATTGCCAGCATGCCGATCACGAGCATCGATCCCCGGGTGCCGGCCCACGGCGCACCCACCGCGCCGAG
This sequence comes from Acidimicrobiia bacterium, assembly GCA_038209365.1. Lineage (GTDB taxonomy): Bacteria > Actinomycetota > Acidimicrobiia > IMCC26256 > PALSA-610 > DASQHW01. Next base: position 48,478 of record JBBQXS010000010.1, read on the forward strand.
CAGCCCACCGAGCAACGCACCCGCGAGCGTCGACGCCGCGACGTATGCCGCGACCGTGACCGCATAGTGCTGGCGTCGGGCCCGCTCACCGAGCGGGCTGATGCTCGCGAGCATCGACTCGCCTCACGGTGACCACATGCTGCGAATCGCAGCCGCGCACGCGAGTGCGCAACCGGCGCCGGCCATTGCGTTCACGAACGGGTCCCGTCGTGGTAGAGCAGCGGGTCGCCGGGCCCAATGCCGTGCGCGAGCAGCTCGCGATCGATCCGCGCCTCTCGCGCCGCGCCGTCGCGGCCGGAGCGCCCGTTCGCCGCGTCGCCGCCTGCCTGCACGATCAGGTTGCGGACCTGCGGCCACGTCGCACCCGTGCCCTCACCCTCGACGCGACTCGCCGCGCCGTCGACGAGGACGAAGTAGGGCGAGCCCGGCACGTCGTAGGCCGCCCATGCCGCGCTGGACATCACCACCGCCAGCCCGTGCGGTGCGACGTCTCGGAGCGCGGTGATGCTCTCGTCGCGCGGGTCCTTGACGACGACGACGAGGCGCGTGTCCGCCGGCAGTCCGAGCTCGTCGGCGCGCGCGAACGCGTCCCAGAACTCACGGCACGTCAAGCAGCTGCTCGAGAGAAACGCCAGCAACGTGCGATGACGAGTGCCCGTGACCGCGACGTGCACGACGTCGTCGGCGAGCGTCTCACCCGAGATGTCGTGCGCACGCCGTCCGGGCGCGCCTGACGCATCGGTGCGCGTGTCGCCGAGCGCGATCGTCGCCGGCACCACCGCGGCGTCGTCGGCCTCGCCGCCCTGGTCGATCGCATGCAACCGGCGCAGGATCTCGGCGTGGCTGCGCAACAGACCGGCGACCAGGACCGTCAACAACACGATCACGGCCGTCTCGATGGCGATGAGCACCGACATCAGTGACCTCCGCGCTCGGACGCGCGTGTGAGCACGGGCAACGCGTCGATGGTCAGCGCCGCAAGGCGTGCCGCGCACAGCACCAGGACGACGAATGGCACGCCCGCGAGGGGCAGCCCCGCGATCCCGGCCAACGGCGACCCGTCGAGCGTCGCGCCGAGGGCAACCAGCGCGGCGCCGGCGTTCACCGCGACGTGTGCCCGCGACGCGGGGGTGCTCGACGTTCCGAGGCAGCCGCACGGTGTCGCCGGAGCCCGGTGCAGCAGGCGAAGCGCAACGACCGCGAGGCCGCCATACATGCACGACACGAGCAGCGCGCCTGCGCGTCCCGCGGCGGCGCCCGCACACGCCGCGCCCAGCTCGATCGCGCCGAAGACGCGGACCGCGCCGGATGACGACGGCAGGCCGATTGCACGCGCCGCGGCGCTCGTGGAGCCGGGACGCGTGAGCTTCGCCGCGCCGGACCAGACGAGCAGCGCGCACGCGGCGAGGAACGGCCCCGACACCAGCATCGCGGCAACCGTAACTGACGCGCGCGCGCCCGACGGCGATATCAGGGGCGGTGCGTGTACATCTTCAGGTCGGGGAACGCGCGTGTGATGCCGTCGCCGAGGCCGACCGGTTGCGCGTCGAGCAACACGCTGCGCAGCTCGGCCACGGTGAAGTGCTGCACGATCGGCCAGAACTCCTTCGGGTCCATGTCGCGCTTCTGGCAGCCGTTGAGCCCGAACCGCAGCAAGTTCTCGGCGACGAGGTGATTCTGGCTCGCGAATTCGATGAGCCCGCCGCCGCCGCGGATCACCGTGCAGACGTCGGTGAACGTGTTGTGCCCCGCGTTCCCGATCTCCACGCGGCGCTTCGGCGACGGGAAGCTCGCGTAGGTCTTCGCCAGTTGCCGTGGCGTGAGCGCGATGTCGTTGGACGCGCCGATGATCATCGTCGGTTTGGCGGCCGGCGTGATGCTCGGCCCGACCGGCGCCCACCCGACGGCAACTTTGACCCGTTCGTCACTCAACGCATCGAATGCCGTCCCGCCGCCGGCCGAGTGCCCGATCGCACCGGCCGAGCTCGCGTTCACGATGCCGCGCAGCAAGGAGCCCGCGCGGTCGTTCTCGTGCTGCACGAGGTCCAGGCTCTGCAGCATCAGGCGGCGGTCGCGCGCCTGGTCACCGACCTGCGTGCCGTTGATCTGCGCGACCAGGCCCCGCTCGAGGTAGTCGGCCGACACGACCACGAATCCCCACGACGCGATGCCCACGTCGAGCGCGGAGTTCACCAACCGGTATGCACTCAGCCCGTGGCTGAACAACACGACCGGGAACGGGCCCTTCATGCTCGCGGGCGCGTCCTTGTAGGCATCCATCGTGACGACGGTGTTGTACTTCGGCGGCACCAGCCCTTTGAGAGCTTTCGGCAGCGGCGTCGCCTGGTCGTACGTCGCCTTCTTCTTTCCGGCGACGGCGGCATCGTCGGCCGGGTACCAGACCGCGACGTCACGGTCGGTCATGTGCAACGTCGTATAGCCGACCTTGTAGGGCCCCGGCTTCGCGTACGCGGGGTCGTCGGTCGGCCCGCCGATCGTCGTGGACGTCGTCGTGGCCGCTTGCTTCGAACTGCTGCTGCACGCGGCCACGGTCAGCATCGCGACCACCGCGAGTGTGGCCGCGACGCGTCGCGTCACCTTTCGAGTTCCTTCATGAGGGTCTTTGCTCGCTGGACGAGCGCGGTGGTCCCGGGCGACGGGCGGAAGTCGGCGAGCTCCTCGGAGAGCGCGACGACGATCGCCGCCAGCTCTCGCACTTCCTCGAGCGGCTGGTGCAGGTTGATGTTCGAGAACGGGAATGCGATCGTGACGCGGCTCGACCCGTTGTGCACGACCGACGGCTTCTCGGCGAGCTCGGGCTTGGCGGGCAGGTCGTCAGACATTCGGGATCACACCCGGTCGAGCTCGAGCATCTTGATCGCGTTGCCGCGCAGCACCTTGTACGACACGGTCTCGTCGAAGTCGGCGAGCATCTTCTCGGCGTACTCCTTGGAGCTCGGCCAGGTCGTGTCGGTGTGCGGGTAATCGGTCTCGAAGCAGATGTTGTCGGGGCCGACCTCGTCGAGGGAGTGCAAGCCGTGGTAGTCGGCGGTGAAGCACCCGAAGATCCGGCCCGGATATTGCCGCGACGGCGGCTCGGGAATGCGCTCCTTCATGTGCTGCCAGCTGTCGTGCTGGTCCCACACCTGGTCGGCCCGCTCGAGCACGTACGGGATCCAGCCGATCTGCGCTTCCGAGTAGGCGAGCTTCAGCTTCGGGAACGTCATCAGCTTCGTCGAGAACAACCAGTCGGCCATCGACGCCATCGCGTTGTTGAACGCGAGCGTGCCGCCCACACCGCCGGGCGCGTCCGGGGATGCCGACGGATTCGTCGACGACGAGCCGATGTGCATGCACAACGTCACCCCGTTGTCGTTGCACACCTGGAACATCGGGTCCCATTCTCCGCTGTGGATCGTGGGGAGCTTCAGGTGGTGCGGCAGCTCGCTGAAGCAGATCGCGCGGCAACCCTTGTCGGCGATGCGCTGCACTTCCTTCGCAGCGAGCTCGACGTCCCAGAGCGGGATCAGGCAGAGCGGGATGTTCACGCCGCCCGACGGCTCACACCACTCTTCGATCATCCAGTTGTTGTACGCCTCGACGCACGCGAGGCCGAGCTCCTTGTCGTTGCCTTCGTAGAAGGTCTGCCCGCAGAAACGCGGAAAGGTGGGGAAGGGGAGCGAACCGTCGACCCAGTTGAGCTCGAAGTCCTTGACGCGCGCGTCGCGCTCGTAACAGCCGGGGCGCATCTCGTCGTAGGTCAGCGCCTCCATCACCATCTTCGTGCGGTCGAACTTCGTCAGGTCACCGTCGGGCGTCGCCTCGAGCGGGATCGCGACGAAGCGCTTGTGCACGTAGATCAGCCGGTCCTCGTAGTACCAGGCGTCGCCCCACAGCCCCTCGGGATCCTCGGTGTTCACGTACTTCGCACCGGGCTTGTGGCTGAACGCGCCCCACCGCTTGCGCTCGACGCGCGGGCCCTTCTCCCGGTACTTCTCGGGGAGCCACGCCTGCCACACGTGCGCGGGCTCGACGACGTGGTCGTCCACGCTGATGATCTTGGGGAGTTCACCTGACATAGGCGTCAGCCTAGGCCGGGGTTCACCAGGGCTGCGATGCGCTCGTCGAGTGGAGGAGGTCCGCGTTGATGTCGGCCTCGCTCGAGACGTGTTTGGGCGGCGTCTCGAAGGTCGCGTACGGGCGCAGCTGCAACACGACCCTGCCCTCGACGCGCGCACCCTCCTCGACGAGCGGCCGGACCGACGGGTCGAGCTCTCGTCCGGCCATCACGCCCCCGATGCGCATCATCGCGTCGACCGTGTGGTCGAAGTCGTCGTCGACTGTCACGTCGCAATACACCTGGAGGTAGGTCGGCGGCCATTGCTCGTCGAGGACGCACAACGACACCTTGCCGAGGCGGGCGCACGCCTTCGCCTTGGCGCGATCGCCCATGGTCGAGACGAGGATCGTGCCGTCGGGCTCGGTCGTGTAGTACACGATCGACATCGCCGGGCCGTCCTTCTTGCGGCCGTAGCCCAGCACGGCGGTTCGGTGGGCGCGGACGAACTCGCGGCGTTCTTCGGTGTTCATGCGACCTTCTCCATTTCAAGTCCGGTGCGTACGCGTGCGGTAATTGGGCCGAGCGTCGCTCCCGCGGCGAGCACATAGCGGTCGGGCCGGACGACGATGACGTCGGCGCCGAGCTCGTCGAGCATCTCGCCGAGCGCGGGGTACGTGACCGCGTCGACGAAGCACGCGCGCCTTGCCCAGAACGCCGCCTCCTCACCGGTGAGCAGCAGCCGGTCGCGCGCGACCACGGCGAATCGTCGACCGACGAGGTCGTCGAGCCGGACGCCGTTGCAGGTCGGCTGCGATGCGAGGCGCCCGTCGCCCTGGACGAGTGGACCGGGATGCAGACCGGGCAGCGCGTTCGGCGCGTCGGCTTCTGATACTCGCTCGCGGTGCGCCGCGCTCATCACGCTGTCGCGCTCGGCCGCGACGGCGGGGTCGGTCGTGCAGATGATGCGCCCGAACGCGACGGCGAGCTCGACAATCGTGCGGACGTGCGGTTCGCGCTCGAGCTGGTACGTGTCGAGCAGTGCGTCGGGCGCTCTGCCGCGCTGCACCGCGTCGAGCTTCCACGCGAGGTTGGCGGCGTCGCGCAGGCCCGAGCACATGCCCTGGCCGAGGAAGGGCGGCATCTGGTGCGCGGCGTCCCCGGCCAGCAGCACACGGCCTTGACGCCACGTGCGTGCGATCAACCCGTGGAACGTGTACACCGCGCTGCGCTCGATCTCGACTGCGTCGGGATCGACCCATGGGGTCATCAACCCGCGGACAACGTCCGGTGCCTGCATCGCGGCGGCGTCCTCACCGGGCAACAGCATGAACTCGAAACGGAACCGAGGCTCGGGCATCGGCACCACCGTGTGCGGCCGCGCCGGGTCGCAGACCTGGAGCGCGCGGTCGGGCAGCTTGGGGGCGTCGCCGCGGATCAACACGTCGACGACGATCCACGGCTCTTCGAACTGCAGGTCGTCGCTGTCGATCGCGAGCTCCTTGCGCACGAACGAGCTGGCGCCGTCGCACCCGATCACCCAGGACGCATCGACGGACGAGCCGTCGGCGAGCGTGAGCCCAGCTCCGTTTATGCGCGTCTCGAGGGCGGTGGCCTCGGTACCCAGCTGGACGTGCACGCCGAGATCCTGCGCCGTCCTGCGTAACGTCCGTTCGACCGCCGGCTGGTGGAAGAACAATGAAGCGGGCCAGCCCGACGGTGCCATGCCCGGCGATTGCATGCGGTGCAGGACCTCGTGATCCGCGCTGAGGAAGTCCATTCCGACGTTCTCGCGCATGCCTGCGAACAACTCGTCCGCGCACCCGACTTCCTGCCAGATGCGCATGACCTCGTCACTGACGTGCGCGGCCCGGGGGAGCGGGTACACGTCGAGGTCCTTGTCGATCACGACGACCGACAGACCACGCCGTGCGCACAATGCCGCGAGGGTCGCGCCGACGGGTCCGAAGCCGACGACCGCGACGTCGTAGTCGTTCATTGCGCGGCGTAGACGACCGGCTGGTGGCCCCACGCGCTGATGCGTTCGTAGCGGCGATCGTCGGTCCACGGCTCGCTGATCGTGCGGCCGTCGGTGCCGACCTCGAGCTGGAATCCCGCCGGGGTGACGACGTAGAAGCTGAACATCTGGTCGTTCGGGTGCTTGCCGAGGCCGTTGGCGATCGGCATGCGGGCATTGAACGCGCGGTCGAACGCGGCGCCGACGTCGTCGACACTGTTGGCTTCGAGCATCAGGTGATGGAGCTTCGTCGGAAGATCGAACGGCACACCCGCCACCGCAAGCGAGTGGTGACGAGCGTTGCAGTGGTAGAAGTGCACTTCGAGCGTGAAACCGCCCATGTCCATCTCGAGCCAGTCGGACTGCGCCATGCCGAGGCCCTTGGTCGCGAACCGGTCGGCAGCGTCGAGATCCGAGACGCCAAACACGACGTGGCCGAAGCCCTCGTCGTCGGTGAGGAAGCCGGCCGGCACGAGCGGTGACGCGAACGGTGCGCCGGCCGCTTCGAGGCCGAGCGCGATCTCGATGCGCGTGCCCCACGGCGCGGTGCACCACGCGAGGTCGGCGACCGCCCGCTCGTCCTTCTCGTCGTCGGTGCCCTTGACAGTGTCGACACCGAGCGCGCCGAGCCGGCGCAGCGTCGCGTCGAACGCGTCCTGATCGGTCGCTTCGAAGCCGACGTACGCGGCGTCGTTGCGCGGGCCTTCTTCGACCACGATGCGGTGCGCCTTCCGATCGGTCCGCCACGTGTGGTCCTCGACACCGGGGACGAGGCCGACGATGTCGGTGAGGAACGTTTCGAAGGCGGGCCGGTCGCTGACTTCGAGGCCGAGGTACCCGAGCTCGAGTTCGTGCGTCGTTGTCGTCATGGTGACCCCCAGAGGGCTTTGGCGAGAAGTTCGTGCAGCGTGCGCAGCTCGGACGGTGTGAGGTTCGACCACTGTTGCTCGTGGTACGCGGCGGTCACCGGCGTGAAACGGTCGAACACTTCGCGCCCGGCCTTGGTCGCCGCGACGAGCACGACGCGCCGGTCCGTCGGTGACGGGCGCCGTTCGGCCAGACCGGCTTTGACCAACCGGTCGACGAGACGCGTGACGTCGGGCTGGCGTGTGATCAAGTCGTCGGCGAGCGCACCCGTGGTCACGCCATCGGGCGCGTCGCTGAGGCACAACACCCACAGCGCGGCGTACTGCGCCATCGTGATGCCCTCGCGCTTGGCGCGCTCGGCGAGCGCATCGCGAAAGCGGTCGGCCGCGATGACCACATTCAGGTGCGCGAGGCGGCCGATACGTGCGGCGCGTGATTCCTTCGGCGGGGTGCTCGTCGCCGTCATGTGCCGGCGCCGACCAGGCGGTTGCGCATGCGGCCCACGCCCTCGATCCAGGTGTCGAGGTGTTCGCCGGGTTGGAGGTAGCGGGAGGGCTGGCGGGTGACGCCCACGCCGCCCGGGGTGCCCGTGAAGATGACGTCGCCCGGCAGCAGCGGCACGATCGCCGAGAGCTGGGCGATCAGCTGTGGCACCGAGAACACCATGTCGTTCGTGCGGGCGTCCTGCATGGTCTCGCCGTCGACCGCGCAGCCGAGCGCGAGGTCGTCGGGATTGTCGAGCTCGTCGGGCGTGACGAGCCATGGTCCCATCGGCCCGAAGCCGGGGAAGGACTTGCCGAGCGAGAACTGGGCTCCGGCCGAGAGCTGCACGATGCGTTCCGACAGGTCCTGACCGACGGTGACGCCCGCGACGTGCGCCCACGCGTCGGCTTCCGTGACGTGCTCGGCGCGTACGCCGATCACGACGACCAGCTCGACCTCCCAGTCGACGTGCGCGCTCGGCAGCGCGACGTCTGCGAACGCGCCGGTGATGCACGTCGGGTACTTGGTGAACGTCGCCGGCATCGACGGCAGCGCCATGCCCGCTTCCTCGGCGTGGGCGCGGTAGTTCACGCCGATCGCGAACACCTGGCGAGGTTGCGGCGACGGCGCGCCGAGATGCTTCTCCTCGAATGGTTCCGCGTGGGAAGTGTCGAGCGTCGATGCGAACTCGCGGACCGCGGCCCAGTCGTCGTACACGGCGGCCAGGTCGGGGCCGAACCAACCGTCGGATGCGGACGCCAGGTCCACGGCCCCGCCGTCGACGACGAGGGCGGCCCGGCCGTGAAGGTTCGCGATGCGCACTACCGGAATCTACGTCGTAACAATATCTGTGTCAACAGATAAAAGCGCGCCATCTGATTGGACGCTGGACACGCGTGTGGCGGGCCACGCGTCCAAACAGCCGCGACCCTGGCTCGGTGTTTGGACGCTGAGCACGCGTGTGGCGGGCTGCGCGTCCAATCAGATGGCGCGCTGGGCACCAACATGTTCGGACAGCTAGGGCAAGGGCACCACAACACACGCACCGACACCGGTACTCAGCGGTATCCAGGACGCATATGCAACCCGGACAAGGACCTCGAAGCGTTTCCGCGATTCGAGGCATTTTGAAAATTGTTCGTGGGTGGCGGCGCATGAACACGACTACGGTGTTGCGCACTCGGCGGCGCACGAAGCGAGCATGCCTATGAAGTCGGCCCGGCCTGGCTATCTCCTCGCTTTCGCATTCCCAGCCATCGCCGCGCTCGGCCACGCGTTCCAGCAGCCGTGGAGCGTCGGCCGGCCCGCCCATCACCACCTCGATCCGTTCTGCAGCTACACGACCCTGAACGTGATCGAGGACAGCCCGCTGCCGCCGTACGGCTACGCCACCGCCCTCGTGCTCTCACTGGTCCCACCGCTGTGGTTCAAAGTAATGAACCCGCGAGTCGCCGACGTGTTCGCGCGCCGCGACCAGCTCCAAGCACAAGGGTTCATCTAAGGACCGCTCGCGCGATGAAGCTCGGCAGGAAGCGCGACACTCGCGCCGAAGGGTCCGATTCACCGGAAGCACAACTCCTGAAGCGCACCGGGTTGTTCTCGACCTTCGATCCCGACCAGCTGCAAGAGATGACCCAGCGCGTAAGCCGGATCACCTACCGCGAAGGTGAGCTCATCGTCGAGGAAGGCGACGTCGGGGACGCGTTTTACGTGATCGACTGCGGCGCCGTGCGTATCAGCACGCTCGACGTGAACGCGCGCGAGATCGTGCTCGCGCGGTTGGACCCCGGCCAGTACTTCGGCGAACAGGCCCTGTTCGACGAGATCCCGAGCCGGCGCAACGCATCCGCCACAGCCATCGCCGACACCGAGCTCCTGCGACTGGAGCAGACAGATTTCCGCCGAGTGCTCGAATCGAGTGGCAAGCTCGAGCAGTCGCTGCGCGAACGTGGCACCAAGCAGCTCGTCGAGAGGTGGACGCGACAGCATCCCGTGTTCGGCTCGCTCGACAACAAGTTGCTCGAGGGCCTGTCGCGTAACGTGCGCGACTTCGAATGCGGCGAGGTGATCTTCTCGCAGGGCGACGCCGCTGATGGTGTGTACTTCATCGCGGATGGCGAAGTGCGCATCGTCATCGCTTCCGACGGCGCCGAGGGTGCCGAGCCGCGCGAGACGATCCTGGTCCCCGGCCAGATGTTCGGTGAGGTCGGATCGCTGCAGTCGGCCCGGCGCGCGGGCACTGCGAGCGCCATCACGCAGACCCGGACACTGTTCTTCGACAGGAAGCAGTTCCGGAAGCTCTACGACTTACGCCCCGAGCTCGCGGATTGGGTGAAGGACGCGCAGAGCATCTACGAGATCCCCAAGCGCGGTGTGGTTTCGATCCTCGAGGGCGAGTACCGCGGCGTGAGCTGTCTCACCTCGGCATTCCGGCTCCAGGACGGCCGCTCGGTCAGCGCGTCCAAGGTGCGGGGCGACGAGATCTTCGTGCTCGCCGAGGAAGGTGCCTCCGACGGCCGAGTGCTGCGCTGGGAGAAGAATCTCCAGCGGCGCGAACTCACTGTGGCGGACGGCCGCATCACGGCGATCGTCTGCCACGGCTACTGGGCCGATCTCGAGCAAGCGTGCTCGATGGCGCTCGACGCGACCCCGTTGGACGAATGGCGCGAGGCGCTCTTTCGCGATTCCGGCCGGCTCGAGATCGTCGAACCCGAGGAGAGCAGCGACCCGAGCACACTGCTCTGCAATTGCATGCGTATCACGCGAGGTCGGGTGCGGGAAGTCATCGGCGGCGGCGACACCGAGGTCGACGACGTGTCGAGCGCAACGGGCGCAGGCACGGTGTGCGGCGGCTGCCGGCCGAAGATCAGCGCCATGCTGGGGAACACGTGCTGGGAGCCCGTGCGCGTCGCCGACGCCATCGAGCGCGGTCCCGGTGTCCGCAGCTACCGCCTCACGCCCTATTCCGGCACGGTGGCACCCTACGAGCCCGGCCAGCACGTGGTGATCCAGTCGCTGATCGACGAGCGCTTCATCTCGCGCACCTACACGCTCACATCTCATCGGAGCTTTGACAGCTACGAGATCACGGTGAAGCGCGAACCCGAGGGCTACTTCTCGGGTTGGCTGTTCGAGCGGGCGGGGCACGACCCGTTCATGCGCGTCGCGCCGCCCTCCGGCACAGGCATCCACACGTTGCTGGGTGACGCACCGATCGTGTGCCTGGTCGCGGGCATCGGTGTGACGCCGGCTGTCGCGTTGGCCCGGCATCTCGACCAGGCCGCCGCGACGCAGCACCTGCGCATCGACTACTCCGCGCGAACCCGCGAGGATCTGGTCTTCGGCGACGAGCTGCGCGCAATCGAGAGCCGCCGGCCGAACATCTCGATCCAGCTGCGGTTGACCTCGGAGACCGGCCGACTCGGGCCGACCGACATCGAGGGTCTCGTGGCCGACTATCCCGCGGCCAGCTTCTTCGTCTGCGGACCGCGCCGTTACCACGCCGAGGTGTCCGCCGCCCTGCTGTCAGCAGGAGTGCATCCGGAACGGGTGCGCAGCGAAGAATTCCGCCATGCCGCTGCGCCCTGATCGACGCCGGTGCGTGACCCGCGCACACCTTCTGCCATCCACCGACCGTGAAACGACCAATCAGATTGGACGCTGGGCACGCGTGTGGCGGGCTACGCGTCCAAACAGCCCGGGGCGCTCCATCGGTGTTTGGACGCTCAGCACGCGTGTGGCGGGCTGCGCGTCCAATCAGATTGGACAGTTATCGGGGAGTTAGTCGACGGGCCAGAGCTCGAGCAGGGTCTTGAAGATCTCTTCGGACGCGTCGAGCGCACCGAGATGGCTTTCGCCGTGCCGGATGCGTAGCTCGGCGTCGGGCACGAGCTCCATCATGTGGTGGACGTGGGCAACCGGCACGATGTTGTCCGCGTCGCCGTGCCAGAACCGGACCGGCACGCGGATGTCGCGCAGCGAGAAGCCCCAGTCGCGTGTGAACAGCACGACATCGGTCGGGAGCGCGTGTGCTTGCTTGCGCAGCGAGCGCAGGATGTCCTCGATGAACATCTGTTTCATCTCGGGCCGCCGGAACACGCGCTTGTCGCCCTCGGGCGAGATCGCGACGTACAGGTCGAACACCTGCGACCGGATCGGCGCGAGCACTCGCACCAGGCGGTGCAACCCGTCGCCCACCGGACGGCGGGCGAGCTCCACGAGTGGTGCCAGTCGTCGCGCGAGGCCGATCACCCCGCCGGTGGCCGCGTCCGCGCCGCGAGTCGGCGCGACCCCGCCGAGTACCGCGGCCGCGACCACACGGTCCGGGAAGCGGTACGCGCACGCGAGCGCGTACGGACCGCCGCCCGAGAGGCCGACGACTGCGAATCGCTCTTCGCCGAGCGCGTCGGCGATCGAGCCGACGTCGTCGGCGAAGCCCAGCACGTTGGGGTAGACGTGCGGTGTCGAGAAGCCGACGCCCGGCCGTTCGAGCAGGATCAGCCTGATGCCCATCTCCATCGCGATGGGGTGTGTGTGCGGCGAGATCTGGGTGCGTCCGCCGGGCGTGCCGTGGAACCAGAACACGACGCGCCCGTGCGGGTTGCCATACTCGGCGAAGCTGATGCGCCGGTGCGTCGCGACGCGAAACGTTCCTTCGAGGCGGGGTTCGACGACCGAGTTCATGCCCACACGTTGCCACGAAGCCGGGGTGTCGGCGCCACCGAGGCCGCAGGCGGCCGAGAACGTCGATATCGCCGCATAGCATCGGCGGCGGTGGACCTCGACCTCCCGTCCGGCCGCGCCGGCGTCCTGCCGTGCCAGTACCTCGAGCGTGCGATCGCGGCGCGCGTCATCGACGCGGGGCGGTTCACCATCCCGGAAGAGAACGTGCAACCGGCGAGCCTCGACCTGCGGCTCGGTGAAGTCGCGTATCGCATCCGATGCAGCTTCCTCCCCGACCGCCAGACCGTCGAACGGCGCGTCAAGGACTACATCATCGACGAGCTCGACCTCCGCAAGGACGGCGTCGTGCTCGAGACCAAGCGGCCGTACATCATCCCGTTGAAGGAGCGGCTCGCGCTCCCTGCGGGTGTGCGCGGCAAGGCCAACCCGAAGAGCTCGACCGGTCGCATCGACGTGTTCACCCGCGTGATCACCGACGAGAGCTACCGCTTCGACGAGATCGCCGACGCCTACGACGGGCCGCTCTACCTCGAGGTCGTGCCGCTTTCGTTCCCGGTGCGAGTTCGCGAGGACGTGTCGCTCAACCAGCTGCGTCTGTCGGTCGGTCGCGCGCGACTCGACGACGACGACGTGCGCGCGTTCCACCGCAAGCAGCCCCTGCTGTACGACCACGGCAAACCGGTGTCGAACTCCAAGCTCGCGTTGAGCGGCGGGCTCTTCCTCGGGCTCGACCTCCGCGGCGACGAGGACGGCCGGGTCGGTTACCGGGCCCGAGACAACGCACCGCTGCTCGACCTGTACAAGAGCGCGGACGTCCCCGTCGATCCGGAGTCGTTCTGGGAACCGGTGAAGCGCGAGGACGGTGACCGGGTCGTGCTCACGCCGCAGCGCTTCTATCTGCTGATGAGCAACGAGGCGGTGTCGATCCCGCCCACGCTCGCGTCGGAGATGACCGCCTACGACCCCACGAGCGGCGAGCTGCGCACGCACTATGCGGGCTTCTTCGATCCCGGTTTCGGGTTCGACCCGGCCGGGGAGTTCACCGGTTCACGCGCTGCGCTGGAAGTGCGCGCCCACGACGTGCCGTTCATGATCGAGCACGGTCAACGGGTCTGCAAGCTCACGTTCGAACACATGCTCGAAGCACCGGACCGTCTCTACGGCCAGGGCATCGGTTCGAACTATCAACGCCAAGACGAGACGCTGAGCAAGCACTTCTCCCGTTGAACGGGCGGCCGGCTGAGGAAGGCCCGCTCAGGAAGGCTGCTCAGGAAGCGCGCATCAGGACGGGATGACGCCGATCGCCTGCAGCAGCGGGACCTGGTCGACGACGTTCCAGTGCTCGACCACCTGACCGTCGCGATACCGCGCGATGTCCATGACCGCCACGGTGAATCCCCTTCCGGTACCGGCAATGCCCATCAGCTCGCCTTGATGCGTGCCGTGAAACGTTTTGTGGGTCACGACCTTGTCGCCGTCGAGGAGCATGTCGTGGATCTCGGCGCGGAAGTCCGGGCACGCGGCGTGGAACATGGCGAACATCTCTTTCACGCCGTCCTTCGTCGGCGGAAACGGCGGCATCGTCGTGTGGTTGACGAAGTCGTCGGCGATCAGCTCGTCGGCGACGTCGACCTTGCCTTCGGTCTGGAATTCCTCGACGAACCGTCGTTGCAGGACTTTGAGGTCGGTCATGCTGCGAGATTCGTTGCACGACCTCGACCGGATCACGACGCGTCTCGGCCCCGCCGATGTGGGGGAGGCGGGGCCGAGGCTGGGGTCAGTTCGGGCCGGCACTGTTGGGGTCATTGGGCTGGGTGAGCGCCGTCCCACCAACAGGGTGCTCCCAACGGCGCCCCGAACGCAAGCATTTGCCCATGCAACGCGCCGAGCGCGCGCACCGACGGGCGGGCGGACACGGTACGCGTCCGTTCGAGCCGACGATGAGTGCCCGGTTCGTGCCGAACACACCGGTGGCCACGGCGCGAGGTCATCTCGCACGGCTCCGCGTACGCTCGGCGGCCATGCAACGAGAGGGACCCCTGTTGCTCGTCGTCGTCGCGCATCCCGACGACGAGACGTTCGGTACCGGGTCCGTGATCGCCAACGCCGCGGCGCGCGGCGTGCGTGTCGTCGTGTGCTGCGCGACCCGAGGCGAGGCGGGCGAGGACATGAGCGGCACGACGAGCGGACCTGCAGAGCTCGCGGTCGTGCGCGAAGGGGAACTGCGCGCCGCGGCCGAGGTGCTGGGCGCCGACGACGTCGTGTTGCTCGACTTCGCCGACTCCGGGCTCAATGGCGAGATGCCGCCGAACGCTCTCGCCGCGGTGGACCTCGAGGACGTCATCACGCCGATCGCCGCGCTGATCGAGGAGCGCCGGCCCGACGTGGTGGTCACGCTCGACCCGGAATCGGTCAACGACCATCGCGATCACATGCGGATCGGTGAAGCGGCCACGATCGCGTTCGACCGCGCCGCGTTGCCGGCGGCGCGGCTGTATCACTGGACGTTGGCGCGGGCGACGATGGATCGGTGGCTCACGGCGATGAAGGCGCAGGGCCTGCTCGAGCAGTACGTCGACTTGGAGCTCGGTCGGCCCGACGACGAGATCACCACGGTCGTCGACGTCGCGCACGTCATCGAGACGCGGCGGGCGGGGATCGCCGAGCACCGCACCCAACTCTCGCCCTTCACCGGCCTCTCACCCGAGCTGGAACGCACGATCCTCTCGCACGATTTCTTCGTGCGCGCGGTCCCGGCGTGGGAGGGCGGCCCGAAGGAGACGGATCTCTTCAGCGACGGCGCGACGGCCTAGCCGACCCGGAGGTGGGCGCCGAAGAATTCGAGAAGTCGACGCCAGGCGTCGGTTGCGGCTTCCTCGTCGTAGGCATCCGAGCCGTCGCGCATGAACCCGTGGCCGGCGTTCTCGTAGACGACGACCTGACCCAGATGATGCTTTTCGATCTCGGCGATGTCGTCCCTGCTGATGTGTTGGTCGTTGCCGCCGAAGAACATCAGCAACGGGCAGTACGACTCGCCGAGCATCTGTGCGATCGTCGCCCCGTAGAAGGGTGCGGCGGCATCGACGTCGACTCCCGACACGGCGGCGAGATACGCGAACGTGCCACCCATGCAGAAGCCGGTGACACCGACGGTCGCGGCGCCGAGCTCGCGGACGCGTGCCACGACGTCGACGATGTCCGATCGGGCGTCTTCCGGTGTCAGCTGCCGAAAATGCTGGTCGCTCACGTCGGGGTTGTTGCCACCGAAGCGCCAGTACAGGTCGGGTGCCACGGCGGCGTAGCCCTCGCCCGCGAGCCGTTCGCAGACACGCAGCAGCTGTGGCGTGAGGCCCATTCCCTCCATCACGACGACCACGCCGGGCCACGGCGGTGGTGACGCAGGGAGCGAGCAGAAGTAAGGAACCGCGATCTCGGACATGAAAAAGACCGTACCCATTTCGCGGCCGTACTCGCTGTCGGCGTGGTGCCGCGACTCGATCTTTTCCGCTCAGCGAGGCGCGTCACCGCGGCGGAATGCCGCGGTGACCTCGTTCAGGCGAGCGACGAGATCGGGGTCGAGCCGAACGTCGACGGCGGCGAGCGTCGCGTCGAGCTGCTCGGGACGGCTCGCGCCGACGATCGGCGAAGTGATCGCGGGATGCTGCAGCACCCACGCCACCGCGAGCGTGGGGATCGGCATGCCGGCATCGTTTGCGACCTTCACCAGCTCGTCGACCGTGTCGAACACGTGCTCGTGCCAGTACCGGTCCTGGTACGTGCGCGCCGCGTTGCCGAGCGCGAAGCGGGTGCCCTCTTCGGGTTCCTTCGACCGGTCGTGCTTCCCCGACAGCATCCCGCCCGCGATCGGGTTGTACGGGATCACACCGACCTGCTCGTCCAGGCACAAGGGCAGGAGCTCACGCTCGAACTCGCGGAACAGCAGGTTGTAACGCGGCTGCACCGAGTCGAAGCGGGCGAGCCCGCGTGTCTCACTCCGGCCGAGGGCGCGCGCGAGCCGGTATGCGAGGAAGTTCGAGCAGCCGATATACCGCACCTTGCCGACGCGCACGAGGTGGTCGAGTGCCTCGAGCGACTCGTCGAGGGGAACTCCGGGGTCGTCGAAGTGCAGCTGATAGAGGTCGACGAAGTCGGTCTGGAGCCGGCGCAATGACGCGTCGATCGCGTCCATGATGTGGCGGCGGCTGTTGCCCATGTCCCACGGCCGGCGCCCCATCGGCCCGAAGCACTTCGTCGCGACGACGTACTGGTCGCGTTTGCCCGCGAGCCAGCGGCCGACGATCTCTTCGGTACGGCCGGCGGTGCGGTGGTCGCCGCCGAGCGGATACACATCCGCGGTGTCGAGGAACGTCACGCCCTTGTCGGCGGCGTGATCGAGAATCGCCCGCGAGTCGTCCTCGTCGACTTGCAAGCCGAACGTCATCGTGCCGAGACAGATGCGCGACACCTGGAGGCCGGTCCGGCCGAGTCGAACGTGCTGCATGTCAGAGATGTAGCACCAAGAGGCTCACGACGCACAGTGCTGCGGCTGCGACCAGCACGAACCCGTCGAGGACACCAGGGCCGCGCCGGCCGGCGGACACGCTCCCACCCAGGCCGCCACGAGCGATCATCGCCTCGGCCAGGTCGTGCGCGCGGCGTATCGACGTCACGATCGCCGTCGCGAGGAGGTCATGCGTCTCCCTGATCATCTCGCGCACGGTCTTGTCGGGTTTCTCGCGCACGCCGCCGGGTTCGTGTGCGCGCAGGCGGCGAGCCGCGCTGAGCGTGCGGATCTCGTCGATCAGCAAGGGGAGGCAGCGGATCGCGAGCGCGATCGCGATCACCCATTCGTCGACGGGGAGCCGCACGCAGCGCAGCGGTCTGAACAACGTGCGCAGCGCGGGCGCGACGTCACCCAGCGGCGTGGTCCACCCGATGAGCGCGCCAGAAACGATGAGCACGATCGCGAGCACCGTGAAACGAGTCCACTCCTCGAGGCCGCCGAGGCTGAGATCGAACGGGCCGACCTGCGCGATCGGTTGCACGCCCGACCAGAGGTTCAGCGCGGCGCCGATCAGGAGCGCGAAGTAGAACCAGCGGGGGAGCCGCGGGAACGCGCCGGGCGGGATGCGACCGCACAGCAACCCGAAGACGACCACGCCCGCGGCCACGGCGAGCATCGGCCAGGTGGGGGAGATCGACACCATCAGCGCAAGCGCCGCCGCGACCAGCAATTTCGTGCCGGCCCAGAGGTGATGGACGACCGAGTCGCCCGGCACGAGGCGCAGGAACGTCAACTCGGTGTCGCGCCGCGATCGCCGGCGCGGTGGCGACTCCGCGGGCGCGCCGGCTCGGCTCGTGGACGCTCGGCTCAGGCCGCTCATGTGTGCGCCTCGACGTCGTCGACTCGCTCGTCGCGCACGATGTGGCCCGCTTCGAGCTCGACCACGCGCTCGAGGAGCGCGTCTGGCAGGTCGCGGTCGTGCGACACGATCACGAGCGGGATGCCGAGCTCGTCCCGCATGCGCACCAGGACACCCTCGAGGTCGGCCCGACCTTCGAGGTCGAGCCCGGCGAACGGCTCGTCGAGCACGACCGCACGCGAACGTGCCGCGAGCACCTCGGCGAGCACGACGCGTCGCATCTGACCGCCGCTGAGCTCGTCGATGCGGCGCGGCGCGATGGCTGCGTCGAGCCCCACCGCGGCGAGCGCGGCGAGCGCTTCGCGATCGTCGACGCCCGCGGCGACCTTCACCTCGTCGAGCACGGTCGGGCGCAGCAGCTGCAGCCGGGCGTGCTGGAACGCGACGCCGACCCGGCCGATGTGCTCGGCGATCGGTGCGAACCCCGTAGGAGAATCAACGAGCGCGTCGCCTTCGCTCGGGACGATGAGTCCGCCCATGATCCACGCGAGCGTCGACTTGCCCGAGCCGTTGTGACCGACGATCAGCGCCGACTCGCGCTCGTGCACCGTGAGCTCGATGCCCTCGAGCGCGCGCTTCGCCCAGGGCGTGCCCCGCGAATACACGTGCCCGACTCCCCGCAGCTCGATGACCGGTGCGCCGAGCGCCGCCGGTCGGGGCCGCGCCGGAAGGCTGATCCTGGTGCGCGCCGCCGGCGGTTTTTCGACGATCCGGCCCGCGTCGAGCACGACAGTCCGGTCGGCGACGTCGGCTTCGTTCGGAAGGTGCGTGACGTGCACGACACCCACGCCGTCTCGCGTGAGGTCACGGAGGAGCGCGACCAGACGCGTGCGTCCTTCCGTGTCGACCATGGCTGTCGACTCGTCCGACACGAACAAGCGCGGTGTCCGCACCAGCGCGGCCGCGATCGCAAGCCGTTGCAGCTCGCCGCCCGACAGCGTCGACGTCTCGCGGTCGGCGAGCTCCTGGAGGCCGACGCGCGCGAGCGCGGCGCGCACGTCGACGTCCGAAGCGTCCGGCAATCCCCACACGATGTCGTCGCTGACGCGCACGCCGAGTACCTGGGCCTCCGGCCGCTGGAACACGAGTGCCGTTCCTCCGGGGCGCCCGAGGCCGGCCGGTCCCGGACGCTCGACGCGGCCGCTCGCCGGCATGCGGCGCCCCGCGAGGATGCGCGCAAGGGTCGATTTCCCGGATCCGTTGCGGCCTCCGACGGCGACGAGCTCGGACGGGTCGACGCGTAGCGACACATCGGCCAGCGCGTCCTCGGACGCGTTGGGGTAACGGAACGTCACGTCCTCCAGCACCACCGGCAATGGCTGTGGCGGGTGCGTGAGGTCGTCCGCGGGCGGCCGTTCCGGCACCGCGGTCGTGAACGCGCTGCGCACGCGACGCAAGGCGGGTGCGGCGAGGCCCTGCGACAGCCAGATTCCCAGCACGATTGGACCGAGCAGTCCGATCGGGATGCTCACCCACCAGTGGTGGACGATCCAGTCGACCGCGTGATTGCCGGAATTGGCGACGCCGTCGAGACCGACGTTCTCGAAGAGATGGAACAGGCCGTGCCACCCGTTGCGAAGCTGATCGAGCGTGAGCTTGCGCAGGTTCGGGAACGCGAACAACAGGAGGTCTGCGAGCCCGGCGATCGGCGGCCACAACACCGCGACGCCCGTTGCGATCGTGCGTCGCCGGCTCCAGCCGCGCCGGTCGGCCGCGCCCACCAGCGCGCCGAACGCGGCACACCCCGCGGTCGTGGTGAGCGCGGGAATGCCGATGACGAGGAACCCGACCACGCTCGCGGCGACCGCGCCCGCAATGACGGCGCGCAGGCGATGACGCGTTGCAACGACCGCGAGCGGCACCACCGCGGCGATCACGAGGACGCTGCCGAAGGGGACGACGTGGCCGACGATGTTCAACGCGAGCGACAGGTCCGCGAGCACGACCGCCTCGGCCAGCTCGCCCGGGCTGAGCCGGCCGGTGCGTCGTCCTGCCGTCACATCCGTACGGTCCACGTCCAAGGTTCGCGTATCGAAGCGGGCGTCGAGGTACCGACCGCCTGCGCCGCCCGACCGGACTGGCTCCGGTCGAGCGGCGGAGGGGTGGAAGCCCGGAGGTCAGGCGGGGGGACCTGCTCCGAGCTTCACGGTCTCGGCGTGCTGCGCTCCTCCGGTGTCTACCCAGCCGACGCGCACTTCATCACCCGGCTGGTATTTGGTGAGGGCGAGGTGAAGCCCGTTCTGGTTGGTGATCGACGTGCCGTCGACCGACACGACGACGTCACCCGTCTTGATGCCCGCGCTGCCCGCGGCGCTGGTGCCTTCGACCCCGATGACCAGGGCGCCCGAGTCGACCGGAGCCACGTTGCTCGGGAGCGTGAGACCTGGATTGTCGATGTCGCTCACGCGCACGCCGAGCAGCGCGCGCTTGTCACCGATGTGCACCTTGTCGCTGCCGACACCGCTCTGGATCTGACGGACGACCGTCACCGCGTTGTCGACGCGGATCGCGAACCCGACGTTGTTCCCGTTCTGCTGGCGGAACCGGCCGCCCGCCGCAGCGGTGTTCATGCCGATCACTTCGCCGCGCGTGTTGACGAGCGCGCCGCCCGAGTCGCCGGGCTGGATCGGCGCGTCGATCTGGATCACGTCGTGCAGCGTCTCGGTGGTGCCGCCCACGGGGTCGCCGGCCGTGACTTCCTGGTTCAACGCCGTGACCTTGCCTTGCACGACGGCCGGAGTACCGCCCCGTCCGAGCGCGTTGCCGATCGCGACGATGCGGTCACCGATGTTCACCTTCGCCGGGTCGCCGAACTTGACCGTCTCCAGGTTGGAGACACCTTCGATCTGGAGCAGCGCGACGTCGTCGGCGACGTTGTACCCGACCACGTGTGCGGGATGCGTGTTGCCGGTGCCGCCGATGTCGACCTTGATGTCGGTGGAGTCTGCGATCACGTGGTTGTTGGTGAGCACTTCACCGCTTGCGGAGATCACCATGCCCGTTCCCGCCGCGCGGCCCTGCGTGGTCGTCGTCGTGATGTTCACGATGGCGGGGATGACCTTGCTCGCGATCACGTTCGCGTCGAACGTGCCGGACGAGGTCGAACCACCCGAGCCGTTCGCGTTCGTGCCGGGCGTGAACGGCGAGACCGGGAGCGTCGGCGTGGTGACGGGCAGAGGACGGGAATCGTGTTGGATCGCAACTGCGACAACCGCGCCGATCCCTGCGGACGCGAGGACGAGGGCGACAGCCGCGACCGCGGCCGCGACGCGCTTGGCGGCCGACGACCGCGCCGGCGGCGGGGGCCAACTCCCCGCAGGCGTACCGGGCCCGGGTCCCCAGCCACCGCCGGGCGGCCCCGGGGGCGGGGGACTCGGGGGCCAGCTCGGCGGGGCTTGGGCTGGCCAGGCAGGGGGTTGGGCCGGCCAGATCTCGGGCGTCGAGGGAGCGGGTCGTGTCGGCTCGACCGGAGGCACCGGTGCGGTGAAATCCGGCGGGACGGTCGAGTCGGTGTCGGCGGCCCACCAGGGGCGAGGCGGGGCAGGGCGGGGCGTCAGCGGCGAGAGATCGTCGCCCTCGCCGGTCGTCGGGTCGTGCTCCCAGTCGCTCATCGGTGTCTCGCCTCGCTGCGTGTCCGTGCCGGTGGGGGACCGATCCGTCGCGCACAGTCTCGTCGGCAGCCCTGAGCATCAACTGTGGGCAGGCTGTACGGATTCCACGAGTTGGGGCGCGAACATCACGACGTCCCGTTCCGTGGGTCCGGCGCGGCGATATCGCGGGTCTCTAGGGCCAGAGGGGCGTCGAGACCTCGAAGCCGACGGGCGCACCCCATTGGTTGCGGAACGACACCTCGTGCACCGGACGCCGCGCCGCGACGTCCCACCTACCGGTCGGATAACCGAAGCAGACGCACGACGAGACGAGCCAACCTTCTTCCGCCGGCACGCCGAGGATCTTCAGCACCTCGTCGATCCGGAAGATCATCACCGTCGTCAGCGACGCGCCGATGCCTTCCGCACGCGCCGCGAGCATCGCCGACCATGTTGCGGGGAAGATGGACCCGCCGCTCGGATCGAACTGCACGAAGCTGAACAACAGCAGCGGGTACTCCTCGAAGTGGTCCGCCAGGTGCTGGGCCGACCGTTGGATGCGCAGCAGCTGCGCACTCTCGGGATCCTCGGGCAACGCCCGTGCCGCGGCGAGCCGCTCCTTGTAGATCGTGTCCCAGAGCCGGCTCAGGCAATCGCGGTAGATCGGCCCCAGCTGCGACTTCACGCGGTCGTCGTCGACGAGCATGAAGCGCCAGTTCTGCATGTTGCCGCCGCTCGGTGCGCGCACGGCGGCGTCGAGGATCTTCGCCTGCACGTCGACCGGGATGACATCCGGCTTCACCCGGCGCATCGCGCGCGTCGTGTACAGCGCTTCGAAGAGATCCATCAGCTCGCTCCTTGGCTTCGCCGTTCGTCTACCAGGCGTACGCTTCCGGCGCCGGTCCGCCCGGCCCCGGAAAGATCCCGTCGAGCGTCTTCAGCGTGTCGGCGTCGAGCTTCAGCTCCACCGCGCGCAACGACGCGCCCTCGAGCTGTTCGAGCGTGCGGGGCCCGACGATCGGCGCCGTCACCCCCGGCTGATGGAGAAGCCACGCGAGCGCGACGGCCGCGGGTTCCTCTCCCAGCTCCGCGCACAGCTTCTCCCACCGTTCGAGCTGCGGCCGCATCCGCTCGTAGCGCGGCTGGACGTTCTTGCGACGCGCGGTGTCGCCGTTGGTGGCCGTGCCTCCGAGCATCCCGCTCGCCAAAGGACTCCACGGGATCACGCCCACGCCGTAGGCCCGGCAGGCAGGCAGCACTTCGAGCTCGACGGTACGCGCCGCAAGGTTGTACAGGCTCTGCTCGCTCACGAGGCCGAGGAAGTGTCGTGCCTTGGCGGCCTCGTTCGCCTGCACGATGTGCCAGCCGCCGAAGTTGCTGCTGCCCGCGTACACGATCTTGCCCTGCGCGACGAGCGTCTCCATCGCTTGCCAGATGTCTTCCCACGGCGCGCCGCGGTCGACATGATGCATCTGATAGAGGTCGATGCGGTCGGTCTGCAGGCGACGGAGACTCGCGTCGCACGCGTCGAGGATGTGCCGCGCGCTGAGCAAACCGTCGTTCGGCCACGGCGTCATCGGGCCGAACACCTTGGTGGCGAGCACGACTTTTTCGCGTCGTCCGCCACCCTGCGCGAACCAGTTGCCGATGATCGTTTCGGTGGTCCCGGGCCCCTTCTCTCCCCCGTAGCGGTTGGCGGTATCGAAGAAATTGATGCCGTGGTCGAGCGCACGATCCATGATGTGGTGTGCGTCGGCCTCGGTCGTCAGCGGCCCGAAGTTCATCGTGCCGAGACAGATCGGGCTGACGAGCAGCCCGGTGCGTCCGAGGTGTCGGTATTCCATGCGCCTCCCCTTCGTCAGGGGAAAGTTAGGCGCAGGCGACGTTGCCGTCGAAGCCGTCCCGCGACAGGTACTGCGTCATCAGCACCGGTCCACCCGTGAAGCTGCGGCGACCACAGCCTTTGACCGCGTCGGCGCGGTGGTCGAATCCCGCGAGCCACACCGGGTTGGCGGAGAACCAGTCGCGAGTCCGCAGCAGCCCGCCGGTGATCGCGCTCCATTGGTACGACGTCGAGTAGAAGCCGACCAGAGCGACGTTGAGGTCCCACAGCGCGTTCACCGCACCCGCGAGCGTTGCGACGTCGTTTTGTTGCTTCGCACGCGTCGGGACGGTGTGGAGTGTCTGCCAGCTGTTGAGGATCTCGACGTCGAGCCACCAGTCGACATTGGCCACACGCTGGCGCGCGTTCGCACGCGACACTCCGTGCAGCTCTTGGGCGGCGTCGGTCGCAACGCTGAACGAATGTTTGGCCGCGTTCCAGCCGTAGTCGTAGGAGCAGCCGACCGAGTTCGGGTGAGAACGCGAGCACTCGCGCGGCCACGTCTGCCCCAACGGCCAGTGAGACGACTTCTTGGGCCCGGGGTTGCCGGTGTTCGCGTAGAACGCGGGCGGTCGTGCAAGCCGCTTCGCCCAATGCAACTGCTGGGTGAGGCACCGATTCTTCGTGAACGCCCGGCCGCCGTTGACGCCGAGCACGGCGAACCGGGCGTGGCGCACCTGCGGGAGGGGCCCGCCGCACTGCGGGAAGCTGATGTCGCGGCCTGATTCGACCGCGACGGCGGCAGACGCGGGACTCGGATGCGGGAGCGTCACGAGCGTCGCGAGCAAGACGGTGATCGCGAGCACGGAGGCGGAACGATGGAACATCACTGCCTCAATCGGTCGTCGGAAGCATAGAGCGAGGCAGCCGCCGTCAATTGCCGGGGACCCCCCTCACACACCGGACTCCGTGTCGGCGCGTCGCGATCCCGGCATGTAGAAGACTCACGCTCCGTGCGCAGATGCTTGGAGCTCGTCACTGCCTTCCTGCTCCTCGCGGCGTGCTCGTCCGGCTCGAGCACGGTCAAAACGGCACCGACCGTGGCGACCACGACGGTGCCGGTTGCGTCCGGACCCGACGTCGGCCATGTCTTCGTGATCAACCTCGAGAACAAGAACTACGCCACGACGTGGGGCAAGAAGTCCGTCGCGAAGTATCTGAACGGCACGTTGGTGCCGATGGGCCAGTTGCTCACGCAGTACTACGGCACGAGTCACGCGAGCCTGGGCAACTACATCACCCAGATCAGTGGCCGGCCGTCGAATGCCGCGACCAACGGCGACTGCACCACGTTCACCGAGTACCGGAACGGCGAAGGCTGTGTGTATCCGGCGTCGGTGAAGACCATCGCTGACCAGCTCGATGGCGCGGGCAGGTCGTGGAAGTCGTACCAAGAGGACACGACGACACCGTGCCGGCATCCGAAGATCGGCGACGGCGACGCCACGCTCGTCGCACGCAAGGGCGATATGTATGCGACGCGCCACAACCCGTTCGTGTATTTCCACTCGATCATCGACACGCCGAAATGCAAGACCAACGTGGTCGACCTCAACGCACTGGACGCGGACATGGCGGCGGCCGAGCGCACGCCGAGTCTCGTCTACATCACGCCGAACCTGTGCCACGACGGGCACGACACGCCGTGCGTCGACGGCCAGCCGGGTGGTCTCGTGTCCGCCGACAAGTTCCTTTCGACGTGGGTGCCGAAGATCCTCGCGTCGCCCGCCTACAAGGCCGACGGCTTGCTGGTGATCACGCTCGACGAATCGGACAACGACGCGTCGTCGTGCTGCGGCCAGAAGAAAGGTGCCGGCGGAGGTCGCGTCGGCGCGCTGTTGCTCTCACCGCACGTCGGCGCGGGAACGACGAACGAGACCCCGTACAACCACTACTCGTTGCTCTGCAGCATCGAGGATGTCTTCGGTCTCCCGCACCTCGCGCGCGCAGACGCGCGTGGGCTGAAGTGCTTCGGTGATGACGTCTTTTCCTAGAGGGTCTCTTCCGCCCGGGGTCTACTCGTAACCGGTTGCCGGTGTGCCCGGCGGATGTGATTGCGCGTCGCGCGAGATGAAGAGCAGCACTTCGCACTCGAGCCCGTCGGGGTCTCGGAAGAAGATGCTGTGCGCGCTGCCGAAGTCGGTGACGAACCCGTCCGAGGCTCCGCACGCCATCAATCGCCGGCGGATCTCGACAAACGCGTCGCGATCGGTGGCCTGCAGTCCGATGTGGTCGATGGGTCCGTGGCCGAACATGGAGCCGCGCGTGTAGTCGGCTCCGTCGTGCAGCTCGAAGACGTTCAGCTCGGTGCGAGGCCCGATGTCGATGAACGTCAGCGTTCCCGGCCCGATCTCCTGGCGGCGGGATGCCGGGGCGTCGAAGATGTCTCGGTAGAAGCGCGCCAGGCGATCGGTGTCGTCGGTGAGGATCGCGATGTGGTTCACGCCGTCGAGCAACATCACTTCTCGAATTCCGGGATCACGTGTTTGCCCAGCAGCTCGATGGAGTGCATGACGCTCTCGTGCGGGATCTTGTACGGGTTCAACAGGCAGAACAACAGTTCGCAACCGACGGCTTCGTAGCGCTTGCAGATCTCGATGCAACGGTCGGGATCGCCGACGACGCCCGCGCCGCTGTCATAGATGTAGTCCATCGTCAGGTGGTCGAAGAAGCCGTTCTGCTCCCCCTTGCGCGCCTCACCGGCGTACTTGTAGTTGCCGAGGTCCTGACCGCGGCTCTCCATCCACTCCGCCAACGAAGCGATGTGCCGTCCCGCCGCCTTCGGGTACCAGACGAACGACTCCTCGGCACCCGCGCGTGCCTTTGCGTTGGTGTCGTCGCAGTGCACCATCGTGAACGTGGCGGCCGTGCTGTTCGTGAACTTGCCGACGGGCTCGTCGCATTCGGCGAGCCCCTTGCGGTAGTTCGCGATGCGCTCCTCGAGCGTCTCGGGTGGCAGACCGACGGTGAACGACAGCAAGCCGATCCCGCGCTTGCCGATCTCGTAGTGGCCCTCGAGACTCGACGTCGCGCCCCAGATCGGCGGATGCGGTTGCTGCAACGGCTTCGGATGGACACGCCGGCGTGGCATCGACCAGTACTTGCCGTCGAACTCGTACTGGTCGTTGGTCCAGATGCCGACGATGTGCTCGAGCGCTTCGGTCCACATCTCGCGCGTCTCGCGCGGGTCGATGCCGAAGCCTTCGATCTCCGCACGTGTCGACGAGCGGCCGGTGCCGAACTCGACGCGACCGTCGCTGATGAGATCCAGGACCGCGACGCTCTCGGCGGTTCGGATCGGATGGTTGTAGGGCCTGGGCAAGAGCCGCACGCCGTATCCGATGCGCAGGTTCTCGGTGACTGCGGCGATGTGGCCGTAGAGCACCTCGGGATTCGAGCAATGCGAATATTCGTCGAGGAAGTGATGCTCCACGGTCCAGAACGAATGGAAGCCCATGCGGTCGCCGAGCTTCACCTGTTCGATCGTGTCCTTGTAGGCCTGGTGCTCCTGCCCGGGTGTCCAAGGCTTCGCGACCGGGATCTCGTAGAACATCGCAAACTTCATTTGCATGAACCTACGCTTCTTCCGGCGCGGGCCTCAACGTTGGCCCAGGTCACGGAGCAGTCCACAACTCCACCCGCACGATGTTGACGTGCCGTTGCTGTTCCTTTCGAAACTCCCCGTGCATCATCTGCCCGGGAGCAAACGGCCACACGCCACCCTGTGGAGGCGAGACGGCATGAATGGATGCACGACGTGCGGGAGCACACGAATGACGATCCGGATGCGCATCGCCGAACAGGACCTCGTGTTTCGGCGCTGTCCCGCGTGCGAATCGAACACATGGACATCTGATGGCGGCGTCCTCAGCCTCGCGAAGGTCCTGGACCGTGTCCGAGCAGGTCGCATGGCGAACGCCGGCGCCGGGCGATCTCATTGACGTGGTGCAGAGGGCCGGCTCGCGTCAGGAGCTCGTGAGCGTGTTCTGCAACGCGCATTGGGACGCGGTCGGCGGTCCGAGCCCGAGATAGGACCGGTGGTACTCGCCGCCGTGGCAGGAGTCCCATGACGCGGCCCAGTCTTCCGCCCCGCCGGGCTCGTGCCACCCGGGTCCGCTCGCCCCGCCCGAAAAGAAGTGTGCAGCGTCGCAGCCGCGTGCCGCGCACCAGCGCGCGACCTTGTCGTTGTCGAGCGTGGCGAGATTCCAGGCGTGACCGGCTTCGTGCAAGGCAACGACACGCAAGAATGACAGGCTTTGCCCGGGCCGCACGTACAACGTCGTGCTCCCCGCGGGATCGGTCATTCCCAGGATCCCGGGCCGCGCCCCCGCGCACTGCACATGCCAGGTCGGCGGCCACGCAATGGCGGCAACGACGTCTTCGCAAGTGCTCGGGGCCGTGGTCACAGCCTGCTGTGACGTGGATGACA
Organism: Acidimicrobiia bacterium; assembly: GCA_038209365.1. GTDB lineage: Bacteria > Actinomycetota > Acidimicrobiia > IMCC26256 > PALSA-610 > DASQHW01. The sequence continues at coordinate 75,909 of JBBQXS010000010.1, forward strand.
GCCGGATCGTCGGCACCGCCGCCGTGCGGCGCGATGTCGACGCCCGCGAACGCGCCGAGGATCTTCTCGGCACTGGGCTCGTTCGGCGCCGCTTCGCAGTCACGGGCGGCGGGACGGACACGGCCGGCGTCGACGACGCCGAGAGCCGCGCCCCTTGCAATGACGAGGTCCGGGGCGGAGCGCCGGAGGCGCTCACACGGGTGGCGGCGGCTGCGTTCCCGGCAGTCGCCAGCGCACAGACGACCACGATGCGCAAGGCGCGGTGTGGCGACCACATAGGGTGGTTTTCGGAGCGATTTCGGGCTTCCCTTAGTCACTTTCCGTTGCCGCCCGGCGAGGCCCGGACCCCGCCGGGCACCAGCCCGGGCGGAGCCCTCGCAAAGCGAGGTGGCCGTCACGTGTAGTGGTCGGAGGGGGCGGGTACCACTGACGGCAGGGCGCTGACCAGGGAGAAGAGGATCATGGCCTTCCGAAGAAGCTATGCACGACAGGATGTCGTCGAGCCCGCCGACCCGGCCGTCCGGGACGTGGAGTACGACGAGATCGATGAGCGGCCGGGGGTGGGGACGGCCCCGACGCCGTGGAGCCCGGCGCAGCTCGTGGGCCTGGTGATCGGGATCGGGTTCACCGTGCTCGGCATCGCCGCCGTCGCCCGCACGGGCTTCGACGTGGATCACATCTACCGGCCGCACTACGTCGTCTGGCGCTTGCCGCACAGCCCGCTCCTGGCCGTCAGCGAGATCGGCTTCGGCGTGCTGATGGTCCTCGCGTCGGTGGTCCCCGGCGGACTGCGTTCGCTGATGGCACTGCTCGGTGCGATCTCGCTCGCGTTCGGCATCGTGATCCTCGTGGATGCCGCGCCGGACAACCTGACCAAATGGTTCGCAGTGACGGATCGCAGCGGTTGGTTGTTCACGATTGTCGGAGCGGTCACGCTGCTCGTGGCGCTGGTGTCACCGGTGTTCTTCAGCGGCACCCGCCGGACGCGCGTGCATTCGCGCACCATGCGCACGACGGCGTAAGTCACGTCGACCGGGCGTGTGTGAAGCTCGAAAAGCGAGCTCTACACACGCCCGGCTCGCGTGGCAGTCTGCCGCGGTGCTGATCCAGGCCCGCTTCCGCGAACCCATCGCGCGCGGCGAGGTGACGCTGACGTTCCGGCTGTGGAAGCGCTGCCAGGTCGTTGCCGGAAACACGTATCGCACGGCGGCCGGTCGCATCGTCGTGGACGCGGTCGACGAGGTCGACCCCGGCCGCATCACCGAAGCCGACGCCGAGCGCGCCGGGTTCTCGTCACGTGCAGACCTCCTCGCCGCGTTGCGCGGTGACCCCGAGCTCCCGACATATCGCATCCGCCTGCACGCGGCTGAAGGTGCCGATCCGCGCGCCGAGCTCGCGGTCACCGCGGTGCTGACCGACGAGCAACGCGCGGAGATCGCCCGTCGCCTCGAGCGTCTCGACCGCGCCGGTTCTTACGGCCCGTGGACACACGCGGTGTTGCAGGCGATCGCCGCGCATCCGGGCGTGCGCGCGGCGGACCTGGCGCGCGGTTTCGGTCGCGAGACACAGCCGTTCAAGCTCGACGTGCGAAAGCTGAAGAATCTCGGCCTCACGCTGAGCCTCGAGATCGGGTACGAGCTCTCGCCCCGCGGTGAGTCCTACCTCCGCGGCAGGCGTGTGTGCGGTGCGCAACCCGCACCTCACACACGCCTACGCAAAAGGGTCACGCGTCGTAGACGAGGATCTCTCCGCTGTAGCACGCGACCCATACGCGGTGCGCAACGGGCTCGTAGGTGATGCCGATCGGGTGGCTCCCGACCGGGAACGTCCGCGCGATGCCGAGATCTGATGTGCGCAGGACCGACACCGTGTTCGACGAGTAGTTGACGACGTAGAGCGCCTGGCCGTCCGACGAGATTGCCATGCTGCGCGGCTGGGAGCCGGTGTACGCGCCGGCGACCACGTTCCCGGTCGTGGTGTCGACGGCGACGACGCGATTCTCGCCGTTCAGCGTGACGAACAGGCGGGAGTCGTCCGCCGAGAGCACGAGGTGCCGCGGCGCGCTCCCGATCCCTCGGAACCACGACACCGCGAACGATCCCAGATCGACCCGGGCGATGTCGCGCGAGCCCATCACCGCGACGTACGCGACGCGCGAAGACCGGTCGATGGCGATCCCACGAGGGTATGCGCCGAGGTTGATCCGGCGTACCTCGCGAAACGCGTCATGATCGACGACGCTCAGGTCGTAGCTGCACCAGTTGGTGACCAGCACGTAGCGATCGTTCGGCGTGACCGCGACGTACTTCGGGACCATGCCGACCTGCGCGACGCCGTTGATGGCAAGCGTCTTCAGGCTCACGCGGTAGACGTAGCTGGGGCTCAACCCCGCGGGACCGCGACAGCTATCGGAACCTTCGGGGCCGAAGTTCGCGCCGTACATGGAATAGTTCGTGGCGAAGATGTTGTGGTGCGCGTGGTCGACGGCGGCTTCGACGGGCGCGCCCCGCGACGGCCCCGGGTGGCCGCCAATGCCGTACTGCGACAGGTCGACGGTGTCGGGGATCGTCTTCACCAGCGCGCCGTCGCGGTCGTAGACGCTCATCGAGTGCCGGTACATCATGTTCTGCGCGAACACGAGGCCGGTGCCCGACGCGGTCACCGATTTCGGGGAGATCGGGCCGCCGATCGTGCGCACCTGCGTGAGCACGAACGAGCGAGCGGGATCGTGAGGGATCGTCGTCGTCGTAGTGCTCGTGGGCCCCGTGGTTGTGGTCGGCGCCGGCGGTGCGGTGACGACGGTCGTCGAGTTCGCGGCGCGCACGAGGACATGATCGTCGGAGCCGCGGACGCGAGTGGTCGTCACCGCTGCGAGCACGCCCAGGGAGAGCACGAGCGCGCTTGCGGCAAAGACGCGGTTTCGTGACACCGCAGCACAGTCTGGCAGCCGGGCGGTCCGAGCGCGTCGGGGCGGCCGGGACGACTACGGCCGCGGGCAGGGCGTGCCGTTGAGCGACTGGGTCACCTCGACCGTGCCCGAAGGCAGGTTGCGCAGCACGGTCCATCCGGCGTCGGTGCGATCCGCGCAACCACCGCCGCGCACCCGCCAGTGACGAGTCGCGCGCACCCGGACGGCGACGTCGCCGGGGTGCGTCATCCGCAGGGTGAAGCCATCGGGCGACAGGCGAAGCATCTCCGCATGCTCGTCGACGAGGCCGCGGAAGCTCTCGACCCGCCACACGCGCCAATGCGCGTCGTGCCAGACGGGCCGGAGATAGGGCAAGCCTCGTTCGAGAAGCGCGCGCTCACCGAGCGAAGAGTCGTCGAGCCTGGCGTCGGGCAGGGCGACGAACGCGACGCCGTTCGCGGTCAGCCACGCGTGATAGCTGTGCTCGGTCAGCGGCTCGGAGTAGAAGATCGGGTCGTACGCGATGTCGAGCTGACGCTCCCATCCGCGCGCGAGCAGTACGTGCGGCGCCGCGTACGCGGCCTCCCAGTGCCGGTAGGTCGAGGGGATCTCCACGCGGCCGATCGGTCCGTGTTGCGCGTCGAGGTACGCGACCAGCGGTGCGTAGTACGACTGCTTCGTCGACGGATCGGTGCGCGCGTACGCGATGCCGTCGACCGCCGGATAGAACTGCCAGATCAGCAGCGGGATCGCGAGGGCGGCAAGGAGCAGGCGTCGTGCCGGAAGCAGTGCGCAGGCCAGCAACGGGCCGCCAACGCATTGACCGAGCCGGCTCACGTTGCCCCCGAGCGCGCTGGGCACGACGAACGCGCCCACGACCGCGACTGCGTACATCGCGGCACCCCAACGCAGCGCCGGTACCCGGCGCGCCGCGATCGCGAGCGTGAGACACAGCGCGAGGTCCCAGATGAATGCCCACGGCTCGTACGGCTCGCTGCCGGGGTTCGGGAACAGCAGCGCGACGGTCGCGATCGGCGCCACAGCAGCGACGAGCACCCCGACCGAGATCACGCGTCGTTCGCGCTGCGCGCATGCCCATGCGGCGGTCGCGACGGCGAGGAACGCGCCCGCCAGCGGGCTCGAGAGCGAGCACAGCAGCGCGAGCATCACGGCGGGAAGCGCGCGCCGGCGCTGCAGCGCGTACACCGCGCCGAGTCCGAACGCGACGCCGAGCGCGAACGTGACGCGCCCGACGATGAGATTCGTCGCGGTGCCGAGCGCAAACCAGAGCGCGCCGAGCCAGGCAGTGCGGCCGTACGCGAAGCGCAGGATGCGTTCGAACAGGACTGCGGACACCACGCCGCTGAGTGCGCCGAGCGCGACCGGCCCGGTCAACGTCGCGACGGTCGGCGCCAACACGCTGTACGTCAGCATCGCATGGCCGCCGAACCATTGGCTGTTCCACACCACGAACCCGTCGCGTCGAACGAGCTCGGTGCGAAACACCTGCGCCGGCAGGTCGGAGCCGCGCCAGCCGAGGCACACGGCAAGGAGCGCGAGTGCGCCGGCGACCGCGAACACGGTGACGAGGCTCGGCCATCCCTCGACCCACTCGCGCGGCGATCGCCGCCGCGGCAACGGGACCGGGACGACCTGGCTCATGGGTGCCTACGCGACCCGCGGTTCGCAGCCATCGGAACACGATTATCACGTGGTCTGCTCGGAACCATCTTCGACGTGTACCCCCGCGCATCCCAACCCGCCCGGGCGGCCACGGAAAGTGCTCTCTACCTGCCGTATCGTGAGCTCGTCGCTCGGCGATGTGAACCCCGACAGCGAGACCGGGCGTTGGATTCCGCCGGTGCCCCCTGCGACGATGGCGCCGTGACCACGCCTCCGCACGTTCCCACGGAGAAGGTCATCGACGCCGACGGGCACGTGTACGAGCCCGAGGATCTCTGGACCGCGCGCATGGACGAAGCGCGCTGGGGTGACTGGATCCCGCGGCGCGTCGTCGAGGACGGCTACTACGACGTCGTCTACACGGGTGGCGTCGTGCGCGGCGGCGGTCGCGAGCTCCAGGACCAGATGTCTGCGGCGGTCGGCATGACGCCCCAGCAGTTCCACGACCTCACGATCAGCTTGCGACGGGAGGGCGGCCACGACCCCAAGGCGCGCGTCGCGGACATGGACGCGGAAGGTATCGACGTGTCGGTGCTGTACCCGAGCCAGGCGATGTTCTTCGGGCCGTGCGACCCGATCGAGGCGCTGCACGACGTCGAGTTCGTGGCGGCATGCCAACGCGCGTACAACGAGTGGCTGGCCGAGTTCTGCAGTGGCAGCCCGTCGCGGCTGTTCGGCATCGCGGCCGTGCCCCTCCAGGATCCGCGACTCGCGGCGCGCGAGCTCGAACGAGCGGTGGCCGAGCTCGGGCTGCGCGGCGCGTTCATCCGGCCGTCGGCGTACGTCGACGAGCTCCCGCTCAACCATTCGGTCTACGACCCCTTCTGGGACGCGTGCCAGGAGCTCGACGTGCCGGTGGCGCTGCATCCCGGCGTCCACGTCGACACGCCGGGTGCGTGCCGGAAGTTCGGGCTGGTCGCAGACAGCGAGAACATCTTGGTGTCGAACATGGCGATGGACGAGCTGCACGGCGGCTCGGCGCTCGGTCAAGCGATCGGCAACACCGTCGACATGGTGGTGAGCCTCGGTCGCATGCTCATGGGTGGCGTCTGCGAGCGCTTCCCCCGCCTGCGGATCGTGTTCCTCGAGTCGGGCGGTGGCTGGGTGCCGACCCAGCTCGAGCGCATGGACGAGCAGGTCAAGGCGTTCCCGTTGGAGAAGCGCTGGCTGTCGCTGTTGCCGAGCGAGTACTTCGGGCGTCAAGGCTTCGTCAGCTTCGAGCCCGAGGAGTGGAATCTCGCGGCGTGCGCCGAGTTCCTCGGCGCTGATCGTGTGGTATGGGCGAGCGACTACCCGCACCCCGAATATCACGAAGGTGTTGTCAACGAAGTCCGAGAATCGATCGCGTCACTCGACGCAATGGCGCAGGCGCGTGTCCTCGGTCAGAATGCCGTCGAGTTGTACCGGCTGCCCATCTGAAGGAGGACTTCGATGGCGAAGTTCATGGTCATTGGCAACTACACCGCCGAAGGCATCAAAGGAGTCTTGAAAGGTGGTGGCACCGCGCGCGTCGACGCCGTACGCGAGGCGTGCAAGGGTGTCGGTGGCTCCGTGGACAGCTTCTATTTCGCGTTCGGCGGTGAGGACGTGTACGTGGTGTGCGACCTCCCGGACAACTCGGCGGCCGCGGCGCTCGCGATGAATGTGTCGTCGGCGGGGCTGGTGAACATCCGCACGATCGTGCTGCTCACGCCGGGCGAGGTCGACGAGGCGGCGAAGCTCCAGGTGAGCTACAAGCCGCCCGGCAAGTAATTCGAGGCGGCCCTAATCCGACCGTGAGGCGCGGTGGTCGGCGCTAGCGTCGAGGACCGTGCCTGCGTTGGTCGAAGCCCGTGCCCTGACGAAACGGTTCGGTGGCTTCGTCGCGGTCGACGGCATCGACTTCGCGATTCAACAAGGTGAGGCGTTCGGGTTCCTGGGACCGAACGGGGCCGGCAAGACGTCGACGATGCGGATGGTCAGTTGCGTGTCGCCGCGTTCCGGCGGCGACCTGCGTGTGCTCGGCATGGACCCGGAATCGGACGGCCCGCGCATCCGGGCCCGGCTCGGAGTCGTCCCGCAGGAAGACAACCTCGATACCGAGCTCACGGTGTGGGACAACATGGTCGTGTACGGCCGCTATTTCGACCTGCCGCGCCCGTTGATCCGTGAACGCGCGGCCGAGCTGCTCGAGTTCGTGCAGCTGAGTGATCGCCGCAACTCGAAGGTCGACCCGCTGTCGGGCGGCATGAAGCGACGTCTGACGGTCGCCCGCGGGCTGATCAACCAGCCCGAGCTGCTCCTGCTCGACGAGCCGACGACGGGTCTCGACCCGCAAGCGCGGCATCTCCTGTGGGACAGGTTGTACGGGTTGAAGCGCAGTGGCGTGACGCTGGTGCTGACGACGCACTACATGGACGAAGCCGAGCAGCTGTGCGACCGGCTCGTGATCATGGATCAGGCGCAGATCGTCGCCGAAGGTTCGCCACGTGAGCTGATCGCGCGGCACGTCACCCGTGAAGTCGTGGAGGTGCGGCTCGACCTCGCGACCGAGCCCGCGACCGCGGCCGCGCAGATGCGGTCGCTCGGCGATCGGGTCGAACCCCTCGCGGATCGGGTGCTCATCTACACGCACGACGGTGATGCGATCGCGCACAAGGTCGCGAACGACGGCTTCGGCGCGGCGTCGGTGCTCGTACGACGCGCGAGCCTCGAGGACGTGTTCCTGATCCTCACCGGCCGCAGCCTCGAAGACTGACGTGAGCGTGCGGCGATGACTGCGCCGGTGTTGCGTGTGGTCGAACGCGAAGCGCGGGTGTACTTCCGGCTGTGGCGCGGCCTTGCGTTTTCGATCTTCGTGCAGCCCGCGCTCTATCTCGCGGCCATGGGGCTCGGTCTCGGCACCCTCATCGATGCCCACTCGGGCAACGTGGCCGGTCTCGACTATCTCGACTTCGTGGCGCCCGGACTCCTCGTCGCGAGCACGATGCAGCTCTCGGTCGGCGAAGGGATGTGGCCCGTGCTCGCCGGCGTGAAGTGGATCAAGTTCTTCCACGGCGTCGTCGCAACACCGATCCGGCCGGCCGAGCTGTACAGCGGCTATGTGTTGTGGGTCGCGATCCGGAGCGTGCTCGGTTCGAGCGCGTTCTTGCTCGTCGCCGCGCTGCTCGGCGCGATCCCGTCGCCGTGGGCGATCCTCGCGATCCCGATCGCAGCATTGTGCGCGGCGGCATTCGTCGCGCCGGTCGCCGCGTTCTCGATGACCCAGGACAGCGATCTCACGTTTCCCATGATCATGCGGCTCGGCGTGCTGCCGTTGTTCTTGTTCTCCGGCACGTTCTTCCCGATCAGTGAGCTGCCGGCCGGGGTACGCCCGCTCGCCGCAGTGTCGCCGTTGTGGCATGCGGTCGAGCTGGCGCGGGACGCGACGACGGGCCGGTTCGGTGTGCTCGCGGACGTGGGGCACGTCGCCGTGCTCGCCGCCTGCGTCGCGGTGGGCGCGTTCTGGGGCGTCCGCACCTTCACCCGAAGGCTGTCGGCGTGAGAGGGAACGCATGAATGCCGTTGCCACGCGGATGTTCCCGCTGCCGGGCTGGCGGCGGAGGCCGTGGCGGCTCGTCGAACGCAACGTGCTCGCCTACCGCAGGATCTGGTACGTCTTCTTGTCGGGCTTCACCGAGCCGCTCTTCTTCTTGCTGTCGATCGGGATCGGGGTAGGCCATCTCGTCGGCGACCTCCGGATCGGTGGCCACGTGGTCGACTACCGCACGTTTGTCGCGCCCGGTCTGCTCGCGACGACGGCGATGAACGGCGCGTTGCTCGACACGACGTTCAACTTCTTCGCGAAGTACAAGTACGCGCACACCTATGACGGTGTGATCGCGACACCACTCGGGACGCGCGACATCGCGTTCGGTGAGGTGACATGGGCGCTCCTGCGCGGCGCGACCTACTCGACCGGCTTCCTCGTGACGATGGCTGCGTTCGGAGACATCGCGTCATGGTGGGCGATCCTCGCGCTGCCGGCCGCGGTGCTGATCGGTTTCGCGTTCGCCGGAGCCGGTCTCGGCGCGACGACGTTCATGCGGTCGTTCATCGACTTCGACTACGTAAACATGGCGATGATCCCGCTGTTCCTGTTCTCCGCGACGTTCTTCCCGCTCTCGCGGTATCCGGACGCGCTGCAGGTAGTGATCCGCTGCACGCCGCTCTACCAAGGCGTGGTACTCGAGCGGTCCCTCGTGATCGGCGATCTGCACTGGACACTGCTCTTGCACGCCGCGTATCTCGCGGCGATGGGTGCGGCAGGGCTCTGGGTCGCAACCCGCCGTCTCGGCCTGCTCCTCAAGCCGTAAGCCCGGTTCAGGCCGGCAGGATCGCGACGATCCGGCTTTTCACCGGCGATCGCGGCGCGTCGTCGGATGTTCCGAACGCGTACACGTTTCCGTCGGTCGTTGCCAACCAGTAGCCGCCGTTCGGCGACGGCGCGATGTCCGCGACCGGCGCGCGCAGCTTCGCGCGCGCGGCATCGCCGTGCGCCGACGCGCCGGCGAACGGATACACGTGGCCGTCGGCGCTCGCCAACCAGTACCCACCGCTGCGAGACGCGGCGATCCCGACAACGTGTGGGCGAGAACGGCGAACCGACGATCCCTTCCGGGAGGTCGCGAAACCCTTCACCTTCCCGTCGGACATCACGAGCCAGTAACCGCCGTCGGGCGTCGCCGCGATGTCGACCACGCGCGCGTGATGTGAAGCGGAAAGGTCACCGTGATGGCGGGTGCCGAATGCGTAGACGTGACCGTCGGCTCTCGCGATCCAGTAGCCGCGCGTGGGCGACGCGGCGATGCCCACGATCGGCGACGATCGCCGGCGGATCCTGTGCTGGCCGAGAGAAGGAGTTCCGACACCGATGACCCGTCCGTCGCTCGTGACGAGCCAGTGACCGCCGTCCGGCGAGGCGGTCGCGCCGACCACCGTTGCGTCCTTGGACACGACGGCGTCCGAGGCGGAGGGGCGGTCCGCGGCGCCACCCGCATAGAGCCGGCCACGCGCGTCGACAAGGACGAACCTGTCCACGGCGTGCACGGTCACCGGCGGCACCAGTGCGGCGGTGGACGTCCCGGGGGCACGGTCATGCGTCGCGAGGCCGAAGACGCCGGCGGCGACGAGCGTGACGCCGACGATCGCGACGAGTGTTCGCAACAGCTTGCGCTGGTCGCGCGTCCGCACCGACCACAGCACGGTGCCGATGCACACGATGAGACCAAGCCCGACGAGGGTCGCGTACAGCAAGGTCACATGCGCAGGCTACGTGAGCACGTGAACGCGCGAACCGGCGCGATCCATCCGGTTCAATAACGCAACTCGGCCACCACTGCGAAGTGATCCGATGGCCACATTCCGCCGATGGGGGTGCTGCCCGCGACGTGTGCGGAGAGCACGTGGCCGACGCCGCCGAGCTTCGGTTGGCCGACCATCACGTAGTCGATGCGCATGGCACGACCGAGCAGCGGTGCGATGAACGGGTTGTCGTTGACACACGTGTGGCCGGGACCATCGTGTCCTGCCGCGATCCATGCATCGCGGAACACGACGCCCGGTACCGGCACCGCGGCACGCCCGGTGAGCATGCGGATCTCGTCGGCGTCCGGTTCCGCATTGAGATCGCCGCACAGCACCGCCGGAAACGGACGCGGCCGGTTCGCGCGTACGAACGCGCATATCTCCGCGACCTGCGCCTGACGCACGGCGCTGTGATCGTCCCGCCAGCTCAAGTGCGCGCAGTACACCTGGATCGGGCCGCGCGGCCCTTCCACCTCGGCGAACACGACGAGCCGCTCTTCGCCCTCGTCGTCGCGTGCGTCACCCGCGGTGCGAGGGAGCTGCCGAACCTCGTGGCGCACGATCGGCCAGCGTGACACCACGGCGTTCCCCGCTCGGGCGCCGTCGCGCTCGAGGTTCGCGGCGAACACCTGGTTCGAGTATCCGAGCGCGGCCGCGATCTCGCGCGCCTGACTCCGTTCGTCGTCCTCCCAGACCTCCTGCAACGCACAGACGTCCACGTCGAGGTTCCGCAATGTCGCCTCGATGGCCGGCGCCCGCGCTTCCCAGGGTCCGTATCGACCCCAGAGGTTCCACGTGGCGATGCGAACGCGTGTCGATACCAGCGGCCCGTAGCCCGGGTCGAACTCGTACACAAACGGTTACGGTAGCGGCGTGATCCGCCGTCTCGGCAAGAACCTCACCCTCCTCGATCCGCAAGAAGCGCCGGACGCGAGTGCTGACCTGGAGCGCGACGGCTACGCGTTGCTCCCAGAGGTGTTCACGCACGAGGAGGTCGCCGAGCTCCGCGAGGAGATCGACGCGATCTTCGACAACTCTCCGCCCGAGCGCGAGCGTGACGACAAGGAGGAGTTCCGCTACCAGATGCTGAACCGCAGCGCGGCCTGCCAGACCGCGGTGATGCATCCCGGCATTCTCGGGGTGATCGAGCCGCTGCTCGGTGACGACTGTCACGTGATCGCGAACACCGCGTGGCGGAACCCACCGGATTTCAAGGGTGGACCGTGGCATTGCGACGCGGGGCCGCACGTGCCGCGCTCCGAAGACGTGCCGTGGGACGACCGCATCCCGTACCCGATCTTCGCGATCGGCGCCCATCTCATGCTCCAGGACTGCGCGCTCGCGGACGGACCGACTGCGGTCGTGCCGGGCAGCCACCGCAGCGGACGCCTCGCGCCGTTCGAGAAGATGGCCGACGAGAACCTGTCATACGACGGCCGTCCGGCTGTCGTCGTCGAGGTGCGCGCGGGCGACGTCGCGCTGTTCGCCTCGGACGCGTGGCACCGCGGCCTGCCCGCCGGCGAAGGGGCTCGGGGCCGGTATTTCCTGCAGGTGCACTACGGCCGCCGCGACATCGCGCAGCGGATCCAGACCACCGCCGAGGTTCACCATGCATCACCCGAGGCGATCGCGAGGGCGACGACGGAGCGGGCGCGCACGATCCTCGGGCTCCACGGCGCTTTCTTCTACGACCGGTAGCTCGCTCCGCGCGACCCGGGTGTCTAGATCTCGAGCGGGCAGTTGTCGGCGATACCGAGGACCTCGAGGGTGCGGCCCAGCCCGAGGAACACCGCGCAGCACAACGTGAGGTCGAGGATCTCGTCGTCGGCGAAGCCGGCCCGTAGCCGGCCGAACATCTCGTCGTCGATCCCGCGATGGTCGGCGGCGAACCGCTCGGCGTACTCGATCGCGAGCCGCTGCCGGTCCGTGTAGCCCGGCCAGGTTCGCCATTCCCCGACGTGCGCGTAGTCGTCCTCGGTGATGCCGGCGTCGAGGACTGAGGGCGCCCGGAAAGTCGCGCACGCGTCGCACGCGTTGAGCTGCGCGATCCGCATGCGCGCCACCTCGCGCTCCGACGCCGGCAGCTTCGAGCGTTGATACGCGGTGCTGATCATGCGATCGACCATGCCGGTCATCTCCGGCCGCAGTGACCACACCATCGCCGCGTCCCCGCCCGCCCCGTCAGGAACATCGATCCGTGCCACGGCGCAGAGCCTACGCACGACCCAGCTACACGATCGGGGGGTAGTAGTTCTCGGCGCCGATCTTCTTGATGTCTTCGTACCAGGAACTGTCGTAGACGTCGGTCGGGCCCTGGCGCATCGGGTCCTCGAAGTTCCACGCCTGGCGCTTGTACGTCCAGTTCGCGGGATAGAGGCGATGTGCCTCGCGCCAGTGCGGAATCGCGGCCGCGTGATCGCCGTGATCGTGGAGGAACCGGCCGAGCTCGAACTCGGCGGCCGCAGTCGCCTCGGCGGTGGTGCGGGTTCCCGACCGTCGGACGACCTCATCCGGCGCGAGCGCATACGGGCTGTCGCTGCCACGCGCGAGCCAGTCTTCGATCATGGCGACGTACTGCGCCGGATCGCTGCGGATCTTGCGCGCTTCACGCAGCACGTCGGCGATGTCGGGCGGCAGCGTCGACAGATCGATCGTGCGGAAGGACTCGGTGAACGGGTTGCTTCCCGGGTGCGCGGGCTCGGCGGGACGCACGATCGTGCCGCGCTCGTCGATCCACACGGCATTCGGCACGTTGACGAAGCCGAAGAGCTCGTCGCACACGTGCGCCTCGTCGACCAGCGAAGGATGCTGGGCGTGCGCCTGCTCGATGAAGGGCAGTGCCTCGGTCCTGTCGACGTCGAGCGCGACCGTGACGATCTCGAGACCCTGCGGATGCCATCTCGTGCGGTGCGCCTGCCACACGGGCAGATCGAAGCGACAGCCTCACCACGACGCCCACGCGACCAGCAACACCTTCTGGCCGCGCAGGCTCGACAACCGGAACGGATTGCCCTCGGCATCGGGGAGCACGAGCTCGGGTGCAACGGCCGTTGTGAGCGATCGGCCGGTCACCGCGGTCTCGGGTCCCAGCGCCCACACCCTCCGGCGTTCGTCGACGACGAGCGGCATTCCCAATCGCTCGGCGAGCACGGTCGGGTCGAGCCGGCCGTCCGCGAGCCACGGGCTGTCCGGCAGGGGAACGCACACTTCGCCCTTGCACGCACCCTGGGGTTTGATCGCCCAGCCCGTCCGCGCTTCGAATACACCGGCGTCGACCGCCAGCTCCTCAAGAATCACGGCGGCACCCTAACGCCGGAGGCAACCGACATGCGCGAGCACCGTTACTCGTTCGAGATGCCGCACTCGGCGGCGCGGATCTGGGCGTTGTTCCAGGACTACGACCGTTGGACGGATTACGCGCCGATGGTGCAGCGCGTCGACGTCTTGTATCCGGGCGACGAGCACCACAACGGACGGCTGCGACGGGTCATCTACAAGATGCCGTTCGGGCGTGAGGGATCGGCGCTCGAGTTGGTCACCGACGTCGAGCCGGAGCACGGCTACACGTACACGATGATCTCCCGGACGCCCGGGGACGACCAGATCGGGCACGTGCGGTTGGAGCCGCTCGGACCGAACCGCACGAGGTTCGAGTTCGACGAGCGCTACCACCTCACCAAAGCGCCGTGGAAATGGTTCGAAGGACCGATCTACAAATTCATCAACAAGAACAACGAGGACAGCATGCGCCGGGCGTCGGCGTACCTGTCGGCCCATCCGGAGTACCGCCCGGATTTGGTTGACACATGAGGATGCCGGCTCCGTTGTGCCAGTGAATTCCGTCACTTTCGGCGCCGGAACGCGCACCATGCTTCGTTCGGCCTATATCCAGCTGGTCTCGTTCGGGCGACACTGCGGAGACTCTCGCGCACGAACACAAGAGGACGGGCGGACATGGAAGCCGGGGAAGCAAACGCGGATCTCTGCTTGTACTGCGCACTCGTCCTCGAAGGGGTAGAACAGGAAACCGGCGAGTGCTCGTGCGTGGACTACGACGGCGAGTTCGGCGAGGTGGTCGTCACGATCGAGCTCCTGCTCTGCCGTGTGACTGACCCCGCGATCCGCGCCAGCCTCCTCGGCGTTGTCACCACGGTCGCCGGTCCGCAGTATGCCGAATACGTCGACACGTGGACAGGCCGCGACGCCAGGCAGAAATGCGTAGACGCATAGGCGCGTAGGCGTGTGCGTACCCGGTGAACGACCTCCGATGGGGTCCCCCGAACATCGGGCTTAGGGCGGCGACCCTGGACGCCGACAACCCTTGGGGCGGGCCTGTTGGCAGCGGGCGCGCATTCGAGGACGGCTCGCGGGGCGACATCGGGGATCGCAGTGACACGGAAGTTGACGATCAGGACCAAGCTGGCAGCGGCTCTGGCGGTGCCGCTCGTCGCGTTGGCCGCGTTCGCCGCCTTGCAGGTGCGGAGCGCGTACGACCGCGCCGACCAGGTCAAGCGCCAGGCCGCGCTCGCGACCTCGGCCACCGGGCCGGCCGGGCTCCTGGCCGCGCTCGAGACCGAGCGTGACTACCAGTCCTTGTGGGAGATTGGCGCCCAGGACCTCGTCGATCCGCAGCTGCAGACCTCGGGCGACGCGACCTCCCGCACGAACCAGGCGCTCCTGCGGTTCCGCCAGCAAGTGCTCGAACGCGGTGGCGACGCGTCGAGCAACTACAGGACGACGCTCGCCAACGTGAGCGGGCGACTGTCGCAGCTCCGCAAGGACGCCCAGGCTCACGCATCGAAGACGGCCTCTCCGGCCGCCGCGAAGCACGCGAACGACATCTTCGACCGCTACACGGCGCTCGTCGGTCAGCTGCTCGACGCTGATCAGCGCTCGGGTCACACGATCGACGACGCGAACCTCCGCAGCGGCGCGGAGCTGCTCAACGCGATCGCCCGCCAGAACGACGTCGAAAAGCAGATCGCGGTGAAGGGCATCCTCGCAACCGTGTCGCAGGATCCCGCGACCGCGTCGCAGGTGGAGCGGCTCGCAGGCGTCCAGGCGGCGGGCGAGGCCGAATTGCGCGTGCGTGGCGACGGCTCGTACGCGCGGGCGATCATCTCGACGCTCACGGCAAAGGATCGCGCCACCATCGTTACGAAGCTCCAAGCGGTGGCGGCCGACCCGTTGCACGTGAACATGAACGAAGCGTTCAAGACCGCCTCCGCGGCTACGAACCTGTGGCGCGTGCCGCAGACGAACACGACGAACGTGGTGACCGAGCGGGCGCAGAAGTTGACATCGGACGCGCAAACCGAGCAGCGCACCTGGGTGATCGTGACGATTGCATCGGTGTTGCTCGCGATCGCGATGCTTTGGCTCGCGAACAGGTGGATCACCCGCCCGCTGCGCTCGCTTGCCGAGCAGGCGGCGACGATGGCCGGCGACCGGCTTCCGGCCGCGGTGCAGGAGATTCTCGCGGCGCGTCGGAGCGCGGACGTCGTCCACCCGGACGTCGAGCCCGTGCGCGCACGCGGCGGAGGCGAGGTGCGCGAGGTCGCGGCCGCCCTGAACCGAGTGCAGGAAAGCGCGATCGGTCTCGCAGTCGAGCAGGCGCGCCTGCGCGGCAACGTCGCCGACGCCTTCGTCAACCTCGGCCGCCGCAACCAGAACCTCTTGTCGCGTCAACTCGAGTTCATCACCCAACTCGAGAACGACGAGTCCAACCCCGAGACGCTCGAGCATCTCTTCAAGCTCGACCATCTCGCGACACGCATGCGGCGCAATGCCGAGTCGTTGCTCGTGCTCGCCGGTCACGAGCCGCCGCGCACCTGGACCGGCCCCGTGGAGATCGGCGACGTGGTGCGGGGCGCGCTCGGTGAGGTCGAGGGCTACCAGCGTGTGCGGTTGCGGCACCTCGACGACGCACGCGTCGACGGGGCGGCTGCCGTCGACGTCAGCCACGTCGTCGCCGAGCTCGTCGAGAACGCGCTGACGTTCTCACCGCCCGACGCGGACGTCGAGGTGTACGGCCGGCGTGACGAGTTCGGCTACCTGCTCACGATCGTGGATCAGGGCATCGGGATCCCCGCCGGCGAGCTCGAGCGGGCAAACGCGCTGATCGCCTCGCAGGAGGACGGCAAATTCTCGGCGTCGCGGTTCCTCGGTCACTACGTCGTCGCCCAGCTCGCCGCCCGCCACGGCCTCGGTGTGCATCTCGCCGCATCTCCGCTGGGCGGGATCACCGCGATGATTGCGCTGCCCGCGGTGTTGCTCGGCGAGCACACGCCGCCGCTGGACGCGGCGCCGGCAGTGCCCGTTGTCGAACAGCCGGAACCCGATCGGCCCGAGCTCGCATTGCCGCGGCGGGAGTCGGCGCCGGAGCTTCCGGTGCGCGCGCCGTCCGGGTTCCCCGAGCCTTCGCGGCCTCCCGTCGCGCCCGCCGCGCCTGCCGCGCCCGTCGTGCCCGTCGCGCCTGCCGCGCCGCTCGAGGATGTGCTCGCCGCGTACGTGGCGGCCGAGCGGGAGCCGGAGCCGGAGGCACCCGAGCCGCAGACGCCAGTACCACCCGTTCGGGCGCAGCCGCCGGTCGGACTCGGCAGCTTCGCCGACCTCCGCGCCACCGCACCGGCCCCGGTGCGGGCATCACGGACCCCCGCACCCGAACCGCGGGCGCCCGAGCCAGTGGTGCCGGTACCCCAAGCCGCGGACATGATTCCCACCGAGACACCCGACCGGGCGCCCACCGGAACACCCGACCGGGCGGCCGTCTTCGCCGAGGTCTCCCAGGCCGTCGACACGGTGGCCGGAACAGGTCCGGACACGACCCCGCCGGCGATCCTCTCCGAGGATCTGCTGCCGCAGAGGCTCCCCAAGCGCGGCCGGCGCTCGTCGCGTCTCGGCGCGCCGTGGTCCCGTGAGAAGCCCGCGCACGCGGCGCTTGCACCTCGCCCATCGCCCACGGTGCCGCACGAGTTGCCGGCTCCTCCGCCGGCGCACGCCGGCGCGGACGCGCACGAGCGCGTCGTGGGACCGCCCGCGACCCACGCCGACGACGGGGCCGGTGCCCCGCACTTCGCGCCCCGCGGTCCGGCGTCCCCGGCGCCCCCCGGGGGCGGGGCTGAGGTCGAGGAGAACGGCACGGCTCCGGAGCGGAAACCGGCAGCGACGAGCACTGACGGCGAGAACCGGTTCGCGTTCTTCGCCGCGTTCCGCGCCGCCGCCGAGCAGGCCCGCGAGGAAGCGGGCATCGACAATCGAAGGATGGGCCAATGAGGTTGCACTCCCACGACGCGTCGACACCCGAGAGCGCTGACGTTCGAAACTTCAACTGGTTGCTCTCGAACTTCGTCGAGACGACCGCGGGCGTGACCGACGCGGTTGCCGTCTCGTCGGACGGGCTGCTCATGGCAATGTCGAGCACGCTGGAGCGCGCCGGCGCGGAACAGCTCGCGGCGATCATCGCGGGGCTGACCAGCCTGGCGGAGAGCACGGCCCGATGCTTCGCGCTAGGCAGACTCGATCAAGTCATCGTGGCGATGCAGGAGGGTTACCTCTTCGTCGCGTCGGTGTCGGACGGCAGCTCGCTCGGTGTCGTCGCCGATTGCCGCTGCGACGTCGGCGCGGTCGGGTATCAGATGCAGTTGCTCGTGCAGCGCGTCGGCGCCGCGCTGAGCCCGGCGCTCGTCGCCGAGCTGAAGGAGAGTGTGCTGCAGTGACGGGAACACTCCCACCGCGCCCGCCGGGCGAACGGAGTGCGCATGACTTCGTGCGGCCCTTCGTGCTCACGGGTGGCCGCACTCGCAGCAATGACGCCTCGCTGCACATGGAGACGATGGTGCAGACCGTCGACGACGCCCTCGGCCGTCTCACGTTCGAGCACGCACGTATCGTCGACGGCTGCTGGGAGCCGCGCTCCGTGGCCGAGGTCGCGGCGGAGTTCGGGATGCCGCTTGGTGTCGCGATGGTGCTCGTCGGCGATCTCGTCGAGGCCGGCTGTCTCGAAGTCACGCAAAGCAACCCCGTCGAGCTCGAGCTCGAGGCGCTCACGAGGATGATCGAACGTGTCCGAGCCCTCTGAGCGTCGGTCGATGAACCGGCGCGTCACTTCGGTGAAGCTGGTCGTCGCCGGTGGCTTCGGCGTCGGGAAGACGACGTTCGTCTCCGCCGTCTCCGAGATCCCGCCGCTCACGACCGAGGCCGCGATGACCACGGAGTCGGCCGGGGTCGACGACGCCTCGCAGGTGCGCGAAAAGGTGACGACGACCGTCGCGATGGACTTTGGTCGCATCACGGTCGACGACTCTCTCGTCATGTACATCTTCGGCACGCCTGGCCAGGAACGCTTCGCGTTCATGTGGGACGACTTGTGCGACGGGGCCTTGGGTGCGGTCGTGCTCGCCGACACCCGCCGGCTGGGCGACAGCTTCGTGGCGCTCGACTACTTCGAGGCTCGCGACACGCCGTTCGTCGTCGCCGTGAACCATTTCGACAGCTCCTATCACTATCCGATCCCCGAGGTGCGTGACGCGTTGGGTGTCGGGCTGCACATTCCCGTAATCGATTGCGATGCCCGCGATCGTGAGTCGGTGAAGTACGCGCTGATCACGTTGCTCCAGCACGTCTACGACCTGCGACGGTCGGCACTCGTGCCCTAGCTGCTACTTCGGCGCGATGACACGCAGCGCGTGGGCGTCACTCTCGTAGCGAAGCGGTGTCGACATCTGCATGATCTCGCCGTCGAGCGCGACGTCGATCCGGCGCCGGTCCCGTATGTCGATCGTGATGTCTCGACAGGTGCGCCGCTCGACGACAGCCGTGCGCGCGAGTCTTCCGAGCAGCAGCGCCGCCAACAGGCGCAAGCGGGCGAAGCGTCGATCCGCGCGCACGATCCGTACGTCGAGCACGCCTTCGTCGAGACCGTCGCGGCTCGTCAGATCGGTCATACGCTCGCCGTAGCATCCGTTGCCCACGAACACCAGCCATGCGACGACCGGCCGTCGATCGATGTGTACGACGATGCGGCGGCCCGAGAAGAGCTGGTGCAACGCCGCCAGCACGCTCGCCAGCGGCTTCGGCAGCCGGTGCCGGTGCCACTCGCGCTGTTGCACGAGGCCGGGATAGAAGCCGACGCTCGAAGTGTTGACGAACGATCGGTCGTTCACGCGTCCGAGATCGACGACGCGCACCTCGGCGCCATCGGGATCGGCAGCCTTGGCGGCATCGTCGAGTGTCTCGATGTCGAACGCTCGGGCGAAGTGGTTGTGGGTACCGGCCGGGATCGGGAGCAGCGCGGTGTCCGCGTGTGCGAGCTCCTCGGAGGCGGTTCGCATGCTGCCGTCGCCGCCGGCGATTCCCACGAAAGGCCGGCCCTCGGCGCGGGCTTCCCGGACCAGGCGGCGCAGGTCGGCGGGCGGACAGTCCGCGACGTCGTGGTCGAGGAACCGAGCCCGCAGCTCTTCGACGGCGGTGTCGTCGGGGCCGGACGCGGGATTGCACAAGACGATGCCACGGCCTCTGATCGGCCGCGATGAAGCCCTGGAACGCGCGACACTCGTCATGCTGCCTTCCCCCGGGCACCATCGTGCCCGTGAACACCTTGGCCGGGCAAGCCCGGCGTCCAGCGTCCGCTCAGGGTGCGGTCACCAGTCGGGGTGAGGGTCGGCGGTCAGGTGGCGAGGGCGCGCTCGGCATCGACCGTGCACCGATGGATCTCGAGGCGATCGACGCGCAAGACCCACTCGCGCGGCTTGCCGCTGCTCTCGATCATCGTTCGCTCGACATCGCCGTCGGCGACCTCGAGCCGGGCCCCGCAATGTGGGCAGATGACCGTGTTCGCCATGGGCGCCGCTCCCATCGAGATCTTCGATCATGACGGTACACCCGGGGTCCGGAGCCCGGTCAAGGATCCATTCGAGACAAATGCTGGAGCTCCACCATCAGCGGCAGCAAGAACCCGATGTACGCGCTCGTGAGCGTGTAGTCGTGGATCGGACCATGCGTGGTGCGCGCGTGCACGTCGATGATGCGTACACGCCGGTCGGTCGCCGCGTGGTGCTTCGCCCGTTCGACGATCGTGTGGAGCTCCTCGAGAGAGCCGATCTGCATGCCGAAGTGATCAAGGGCCGGCGCGCGCATCGGCGGATCGCCCGGGAGCAGGTAGACGAACTGGCCGAACGCTCCGGTGTACAAGATCAACGGGTTGCCGTCTTCGCCGGTGTTGTCGCCCTCGGTCCAGCCGAACACGTCGCCGTAGAACCTGCAGATGTCGGCGCGCCCACGGTCATCGAGCACCGCGGGATCCATGCTGATCGCCACGTGGTTGAGCGTCGGCCGGCTCGTCATGTCGGCACCACCATCACCTTGCCGGGCAGCTCGCCGGCCGCGAGGCGCAGCAGCGTCGGCGCAATCTCGCCCAGGCGCACGTCGATGGGCTCGATCAGGAGGTCGAGCGGCAGGTCACCCGACGCCAACAGCTCGAGCGCAGGCGCGAACCCCGCCGCGTCGTAGTTGTACGCGCCGAGCAACGTCAGCTCGAGCACGATCGCGCGGTTGTGGTTGATCTTCGGCATGTCGTGCCCGGTGCCGACGAACACGAGGGTCCCCGCGTAATCGAGTTGGTCGAGTGCCGCTTCCGCAGCGCGGGCGTTGCCGGAGCACTCGAACGCGAACGTGAACGGCCGCTCGACCGGACGCCCCATCGGTGCGCGGGGGAGCGCGTCCGGTTCGTGGGCAATCTGTGCACCGACGGCCAGGGCGCGCTCGCGCCGCCGGGGTGCGGGCTCGGACACGGTGATGTCGTGCACGCCGCGGGCGCGCAGGACTGCGATCGTCAGCAGACCCACAGGTCCGGCACCCGTGACGAGCACCCGATCGTCGGGGGTGACACCGGCGAGGTTCACGGTGTGAAGCGCGATCGCGGTCGGCTCGGTCAGCGCGGCGGAGCGCGTGTCGAGCGCGTCAGGTACGAGCAGCAAGCGGTTCGCGGTGACGACCTTGTAACGGCAGAATGCGCCGCGCGAGAAGTCGAGGAGGTCCGGGGGCTCGCGCCGCAGACACACCGAGGGGCGACCGCGCTTGCACGCGCGGCACTCGCCGCAGCCCGGCGTGGGGTTGGCGACGACGCGCGCTCCCGTGGGCCACTCGAGGTCATCCACCTCCGTGCCGGCCGCGGCGACCGTGCCCGCCCATTCGTGGCCGAGGACCGACCCGGCACGCGCGTAGCGCTCGAGGACGAGGTGCAGGTCGGTGCCGCAGATGCCGCAGTGCGACACCTCGACGAGCACGTCGCGGGGTCCCAGCTCGGGAACGGGGAGCTCCTGCACCTCGAGCGCGCCCTCGCCGACGTATACGGCCGCGCGCATCAGCTCCTGGGGCACCCGCTCAGCTTCGCGCAAGGAGCCGGCTCAGCTCGAGAGTGCTCGCGTCGTCAGTTCCAGTGCCTCGCGTACTGCTCGCGTCCGGATCTCGGACGGGTCGCCGTCGAGCTTGCAGTGCCGGGCGACGACGTGGCCGCGGACCGAGACGCCGACGAAGAGGGTGCCGACGGGCTGGTCCTCCATGGGCTCCGGTCCGGCGACGCCGGTCGTCGACACACCGACGTCCGTGCCGAGCAAGCGCGCGACGGAGACCGCCATCTGGCGCGCCGCGTCCTCGCACACGACCGGACCTTTGCGTACGCCCAGCAGGTTGTACTTCACGCGCGACATGTACGCGATCACACCGCCCGCCAGCCATTCGCTCGCGCCGGGAACGGCGACGAGCGCCTCGGCCAGCGCCCCGCCGGTCATCGACTCGGCGGTCGCGATCGTGAGCTGCGCGCGCGAGAGGAGACCGCCGACGTCTTGTGCCTCCGAGGTCTCGGACATTCACGACGCATACCCTCGCGCCGTCGATCGCACGCTCCCCCGGTAGCGTGCGGCGCCTGATGCAGGACGCACCGGTCATCTCGATCTCTGCGCTCACGAAACGCTTCGGCGACGACGTGATCGCCGTGGACGATCTGACCTTCGGGGTCTCGTCCGGGCAGGTGTGCGGGCTCCTCGGGCCAAACGGTGCCGGCAAGACGACGACGTTGCGTGTCCTCCTCGGGCTCGTGCGACCGACGTCGGGCGGGGTATCGATCTTCGGCACCCGGATCACGCCCAGCGCGCCGGTGCTCGGGCGCGTCGGCACGATCATCGAGCAAGCGGCGTTCGTGCCGTACCTCTCGGGTTTCCGCAACCTGAAGCTGTGGTGGGAGGCCGCCGGCACCAAGTGGCCGCCACCCGGTCTCGATCGCGCGCTCGACATCGCCGGCCTCGGTCCTGCGATCCATCGCAAGGTGAAGACCTACTCGCTCGGCATGAACCAACGACTCGGGGTGGCACGCGCATTGCTCGGCAACCCGGAAGTGCTCGTGCTGGACGAGCCGACGGTCGGCCTCGATCCTCAGGAGATGCGCTCGATCCGTCGCATGCTGAAGGACATGGGTCGAGAAGGCGTGACGGTGTTGCTCTCCAGCCATCTGCTCACCGAAGTCGAGGAAGTCTGCAACTACGTGGTGGTGATGGACCGCGGCCGGCTCGTAGCCGAGGGGACTGTCGCCGACCTGACCAGCGCCGGTACCCGCACTGCGTACCTGGAGATCGACGACGTCGACGCGGCCCGGCGGGTGCTCAGTGCGGTGCCCGGCGTGCGCTCGGTCGCGGACGCGCCTCCGGGGCTCGCGGTCGACCTGGACGGGGTGCAGCGCGCGCAGCTCGTCGCGGCCCTGGTGCGGGCCGGCGTGGGGGTCGAGACCGTGATGCAACGCCACCGGCTCGAGGACGCGTTCGTCGGCCTCGTGGGCGAAGAGACGATGAGACAGTGACGGGGCGACAGTGATCTCGTTGTTCCGGACCGAGATGTCGAAGCAGGTGCGGCGGCCGCGTACGTACGTCGCGCTCGGGATCATGGTCGTGTTGCCGGCGATCATGACGATCGCGGTGAAGTTCGGCGGACGTGCGGACCGGGCAGAGGTCGATTCGCTGTTCTCAATTGCCCGTCAGTCGGGATTCGTGATGCCGGCCGCGGCCCTCTTGTTCATGAGCCGATTCCTGCTGGTGGTCGTGGTCGCGATCTTCGCAGGCGACGCGGTGGCGGGGGAAGCCACGTGGGGCAACCTCCGCTACACGCTCGTGCGTCCCGTGGGCCGGGCGCGGCTCCTGGCGGCGAAGCTGGCAATGGCGCTGCTGTTCGTCGCGATCGCCACCCTGCTCGTCGTCGTCACCGGCTTGCTCGCGGGCGGGCTCGCCTTTGGTTGGCATCGCATCGACATCGAGTTCACGGGATTCTTCTCGCTGCACAAGTCGTCGTCGCAATTGCTCTTCGATCTCGCGATCGCGAGCGCGTACGTCGCCTGGAGCATGACGTCAATCGTGGCGATGGCACTGATGGTGTCTACGATGACCGACTCGTCCAACGGCGCGATCGGCGCGGGCATCGGACTGTTCATGACGTCGGAGATCCTGAACGCCATCCCGCAACTGGGTTCCCTCCGAAACGGGTTCCCGACGCACTACCTCGACGATTGGCGCGGGCTGATCGTGCGGCAGGACTCCGCGGCCGGCCTCCTCCACGGCGCGCTCGTCCAGCTCCCGTACCTCGCGGTCTTCCTTGCGATCGCCTTTTGGTGGTTCAAGCGCAAAGATGTGCTCTCGTGAGAGAAGCGCTCATGAAAGAAGCCGCCGGGCCCACGGCTCGGCGGCTTCAACTCGCACTCTGACGAGTCAGACCGGGCGAACGTTCTGCGCCTCCTCGCCCTTCCGACCCTGCCCGATGTCGAATTCGACGGTCTGACCCTCCTCGAGGGCTCGGTACCCGTCCATCTGGATCTGGGAGTGGTGAACGAACACGTCCTTTGCGCCTTCGCGAGAGATGAAGCCGAAGCCCTTCTCGGCGTTGAAGAATTTCACTGTTCCTGTTGCCAACTCACTGTCTTTCTCTTGCCGTAGGCGCACCCGGTTCGCGCACCCGTCAGCAACAGCGTAGGCCATCAACAACCGGGCGCGCGACGAGCTCGGGACGGTTCCGTACCTGGTCAGGTCCCCTGCGAGAGCTGGCCGAGAACATCGCCGGGGTTGAAGTAGACGCGCTCGCACACGAGACCGTCACCGTCGAACTCGAACACCGCGCACATGCGGACACGGAAGGTGTGCCCGGTCGGGGCGACATCGCCGAGCGGTCCCAAATGCGTGCCCATGAGCCAGAATTCGCTGACCACCGCGTCGTCCGCGTGGTGCAGGGCGATCACCTCGTTGCGCTGGTCCGGGAAGGGCAGGCGGCTGCGACGGAAGTACTCGCGTACCTCGTCCGGTCCGTCGTAGACCTGCCCGAGACCGATCAGCTCGTACCTCGGGTGTGTGAACGTCGCCAGCGCGGCGTCGAAGTCGAGACGGTTCTCGGCCTCCATGTGCTCGCGCACGATCGCCTCGCGCCGGTTGCGGGTGCTCAGATCCATTTCTTTCTTCGGAAGTACATCAGTTGCAGGATCGTCGTCACGACGATCAACGCCCACGAGAACGCGTAGCCCTGCGCCCACCCCAGCTCGGGCATGACTTCGAAGTTCTGTCCGTAGATGCCGACGATCAGCGTCGGGACCAGGAGCAGAGAAGCGATCGCGGTCAGGCGCTTCATGACCTCGTTCTGGTCGTTGGCGATCTCCGACTGGTGGAAGTCCC
The DNA here is from genome assembly GCA_038209365.1 of Acidimicrobiia bacterium. GTDB lineage: Bacteria > Actinomycetota > Acidimicrobiia > IMCC26256 > PALSA-610 > DASQHW01. The sequence goes on from JBBQXS010000010.1 coordinate 100,524, forward strand.
GGACGCCCGCGAGCAGGTCACGCGAGAGGTCGAGACCGTCGGTCGCGCGCAGCAGCTTGTCGTACGCGTCCGCGAAATGCAGCTCGACATCGCGCGGGAACAACGTGAGGTCACCGTCGAGCTCCACACGGTCGTCGAGCACGGCGCGTGCGGCATCGCGAGTGGGCGCGAGCACACGCCGGACGTGCAAGATGTCGTGCCGCAGCGACGAGATGCGCGTGCGCACTTCCGCTGACGGCCAGTCGATGACGTGATCCTCGAGCTCGTCGATGGCGTCGTCGAAGCAGTCGACCACGTCGAGGAAGCGTTCGGCGATCTCGTCGACGATCGCGTAGAGGCACATGCCGGGACTCGCACCCGAGCGCACCGCCGTGTGGCGGGCCTCGTCGAAGTCGACCGGCACGTGCCCGGGTGGCGTCTTGCGCACCGTCACGATCATGTCGAGCGTCGCGACGACGTCAACCTCTTGGAACACCGCGGCGCTGTTCTCGGGCAGGGACGGGAACACGAGCACGCCGAAGACGTAGTCGACGCGGGCTTCGAGGCGAGGGCGGACCTCGTCGTCCCGTTCCGGAGTGCGGAGCAGCCGTTCGAGTGTCACGTCGTGGAGATGCGCCGGCAGCACGTTTCGAAGGGTCCCTTCATCGGGGTCGCAGAGGTCGATCCAGTGCGGTTCGGCAGGCACGCCGGCAACGTTAGGAGGACGTGGACGCCTCGGCGGGGACCGTGCGGCACCCCCGGCGATCGACCGCGTACGCCTCGAAACCCCTGCCGTCCGCCAGTCGTTGCAGACGGATGCGCCCGCCGGTTCGCGCCGCAAGCCGAGTGATCGTCTCGCGTTCGTTCGTGTGGCGCGACGCGTCGTAGCTGGCGAAATGCAGGATCTGGTCGACGTGACGATCGCAGAGGAGCTTCTCGTAATCCGGCACTTCGTGGAAGTCGCGAATGGCCATGGTCTCCGGGAACATCTCCGAATCGAGCCGGCCGCCCGCCTTCACGACGTGATACAGGCCGAGCTTGCCGTCGCCGCCGCGCAGGACGCGGTAGGTCGCTCCGCGCACGAACGATGGTGAGCGCAGGTACGCGTCGAGCGTCGCGGTGTCGGCGCCGTCCCACGCGAGCACTCGCCACTGCGCCCATCCGTTGAGCGGAAACGAGAGCACGATGAAGAGGGTGAGTGGGACGGCGAGCGCGACCGGTGCGAGCCAGCTCCACGCGAGGCGGCGGAGCAGTACATAGAAGATCGGGAGCACCGCGATGAAGACGCGCGGTCCGAGCGTGGCGAGAAAGTTCACGACCTGCGCGCTCGGGCGGGAATCGGAGGCGCTCGGTGAGATGAAGACGATCACGACTGCCGGCAGCGCAACGACGCACGCGAGCGCGTACCACCTGACGGCTGAGGGACGGTCGCGCGTGAACGGCAGGTAGAGCAGCAGGACCACCAGCGCGAGCGGGGCCACGATGTACGGATGCGTGGCGAATCCCACGCCGAGGAGCAGCGTGGCCCAAACGCGGGCGCCGCGCCGCCAGGCCGCGATGCCGAACAGCATCAGCATCGAGCCCCATGCAAAAGCCTGCTGGCCGAACAGGAGCGCTTGGAGGATCGCCGGGTTGGCGAGCACCGCCGCCGCCCACCAGCCGCGTCGCAACTCCGGGAACGCGAGGAAGGTCGCGACGATGCACCCGACGGTTCCGAGGACGGTCCACAACGTGACGGCCCAGTCGCCGAACAGCGGCCAGGCGAACGCGGCGGTCGTCCAGTTCACGAATCCGTACGGATACGCGAACGCCTCGCCGTGGCCGAGCTGGGGGAACCGCCAAGGCAATCGTCCGTGATGCCAGAGGTCGTCGGCGATGTGCCACACGTGCACTTGGTTGTTCATGCTGTCGGACGACAAGACGATCGCGTGACGCAGGTAGACCGCGAGCACGACGACCCACGCCAGCACCAACAGCGCCAGCGCGGCGCGCCCACCGGGAACCCGATCGGTCCGCCGCGAAGCCTCGGATTCGGCATATCCCGAGCGCGATACCCGGCTCGCGAACGCTTCGCTCAAGTCTGTTTGGTGCACGGCTGGTACGCGTTGCCGCCCACGAGCTCGTCGAGGCGCACCGGCCGGAGGTGCCGCTCCCGCAGACCGTCGAGGATCTTCGGAAGCGCCGCGACCACCACCGAGCGATCGACCCACGGCTTGCCGTCGAACCCGTCGTGCAGGTCGATGATCGATCCGCCCCGGACGCGCTCGAGCACCCTCGCGGCGACGACGTCGGCATCCGCGGTCGCCCAGTCGCCGACCGACACGTCCCACAGCGCGATGTGCATGTGGTGTTCGTGCACGACGCGCGCCATCATCGGCGTCTTCTGGCCGTGGGGCGGCCGGAACCAGACCGGGCACGCACCGACGTTGCGGGCGAACGCATCCTGCGTGCGGGCAAGCTCGGGATACCGCGGATCGAGCCAACGCCAGTCGTCGTGGTGGTACGAGTGATTCCCGACGAGATGGCCATGGGCGTACAACGCGCGCACGATCTGCGGCTGGGCGTCCAGCGCTTTGCCCACGACGAAGAAGGTGCCCTTCACGCCGGCGTCGTCGAGGATCTTCATGATCGCCGGCGTGGCGGCGACGTTCGGGCCGTCGTCGAACGTGATTGCGACCGTATCGGTGCCGCGCGGCCCGTGGGTCACACCGCCGCCGAACCACGTCGCGCCGACGGTGCTCGATCCGAAGTATCCGGCGATGCCCGATGTCGCGAGCACCAGCGTGCTCCCGACGGCAAGCGTGCGCATCCGGTGCGCGCTGGGCATCGCGAAGCGCCCGAAGCGCGCCGCGACGGCGCCGATCGCGACGCCGATCACTGCGAGTCCGAGCAGGCTCGCGCGCGTGCCGCCGATGCGAACAAGCACGAAGACCACGAACGCGCCGCCCAGGACCAGCGGACGGGGGCGTCGTACCGGCGGCGCCGCAAGGGACGCGCCGACACCGAACAATGCCGCGAGGACGATGGCGCTCCCCATGTCGGGTCGTTGAGGCACCAGCCAGGCCGCGACGAGCGCGAGGAGGGCGCCGAGCAGTGCGAGCGAGGGCCGGGGCACGAACCTACGGATGAACGAGCCAAGGCCGAATGCTGCAATAGCGGCGAGAATGAGCGTCAGCATCGTGTCGGTGGTGTGCGCGTAGGTGAGCGAGCACAGCAGCCCGAGAATCCCCGCGATCGCGACGTGCGCGACGGCGTCGGTTGCGAGCGCCTCGCGGATGCGGTCGCGGTGCCATACACGCCCGGCGGCGATCGGGATCACGCTCATGTCGATCAACGCGTCGCGCATGCGCGTGCGTGACCGCGCCACGGGCACCGGCACGACATGGTCGTTGCGCACCTTGTATCCGAGCTGGCACAGGACCACAGCGACTTCGACGGTCTCGCTGTACTTGTAGCCGGAGTAGTAGTCGAGCGCGTGCGCCAGCGCGCCGAGGCGGAAGATGCGATAGCCCGACTCGACGTCGTGGAGCGGGGTCCCGGCCCACGCCGACGCCCACTTCGACAGCACCCAGTTGCCAGTCCGCTTGAACGGTCCGTGGTACGAGAGGTCGCGGCGTGCAAGGTTCGCGTCGAGTCCCTCGTCGATCGTCATCTGCACGAGCTCGTTCAGCACGTGCAGGTCGTGCTGTCCGTCGGCGTCGACCGTGAACACGAGGTCGTCGGCGTGGAGCTCGCCGATCCGCAGACGTTCCCGCAGCTCGCTCAGCGCCGTGTAGTACGCCTCCGACATTCCCTGGTTGACCTCGTGCACGAGCAGGCGGCAGCGTGCGCGCGTTGCATCGTTCCCCGCGTCCTCATTCCCGACCATCCAACGTTCGATCTCGAGGCGCGTGTTGTCGGTGGACCCGTCATCGACGACAACGAGCTCGTCGACGAGCGGATAGAGCTCGTCGAGGACGGCTGCGACCGTCGGCTCCTCGTTGTACGCCGGGACCACCGCGATGCGGCGCGACGTTCGTGTCACGTGTTCCTAGGACCCCGCTGTCTGCTGCTCGCGGTACCACGCGAGCGTCTTCCGTAGCCCATCTGCGAAGGTGTGCTGCGGCCGCCACCCGAGCTCTTCACGTGCGCGGTCGCTGCGCACGACACGCGCACGATAGTCGCCGGGCCGGGTCGGCCCGAACGTCACCTCTACGTCGCCGACGAGGTCGCGTACCGTCTCGGCGAGCATGCGGATCGAGATTGCCTCGTCGGACTCGAGGTTGTAGGTGCGGTTCTCCGCGATGCCGCTCAGCGCGAGCACGTGCGCGGCGGCGAGGTCCCGGACGTAGACGAACCGCCGCTCCTGCGAGCCGTCACCGTCGATGCGGAGCGGCTCACCGCGCAACGCCCGCAACAAGAAGGCGGCAACGACGAGATCCGCGCGCATGCGCGGCCCGAACGGTATGCCGTAGCGAAGCACCGTGTACGGACGACCGAACAGGGTCGCGTAGTCGCGGCACAACATCTCTGCCGCGATCTTCTCGGACACGTACAGGTGGCGGTCCGTCTGGAGGTCGAACAGCGTCGACTCGTCGACTTCGTCGCCCTGCGTCGCGGCGTATACCCACACAGTGCTCGAGAGCACGACGCGACCCGCGTTGGCCTGCCGCGCGGCTTCGAGCACACGTGCCACACCGAAGGTGTTCAGCCAGACGCTCTGCGGAGGATCGGCGACGATGTCGTTCACGTCGGCCATCGCCGCCAGGTGGAAGACCGGGCCTACGCCCTGCAACGCGTCGGTGAGTGCCTCCTGGTCGAGCATGTCGACGTCGGCCCAGTCGACGTCGTCGGCCTGGAGCGGTTTCTGCGGATCGATCACGCGTACCGCGTGGCCGGCGTCCAACAGCGCGTCGACGACGTGGGAACCGACGAAGCCGGACCCGCCCGTGACGGCAATCAACTCGTCGCTCACTGCAGCTCCGATGCCAGGGACTCGAGGACGTAGTCAGCGTCGCGCTCTTCGAGCGTCGGATACAACGGCAAGCAGATGTGACGCGCGCACAGCCGTTCGGCGCCGGGGAGCGAACGATCGGCGAACGATGCGAACACCGGCTGCTGATGCAGGGGCGTGTCGTACACCTCGCCGGACAGGCCGATGTCGTATCGCTCACGGAGCGTCTGCTTCAGCTCCGCCCGGTCGACGCCGTCGGGCAGGAACGCGACGTACTTGTAGTAGTTGCATTGCGCGTTCGGAGGGACGTCGAGCGGGCGCAGGCCGATCTGCTCGATCGCGGCGTCGTATCGCTTCGCGAGCGATTGACGTGCCGCGATGAATTCGTCGAGTCGGCGCAACTGCGCAAGGACGATCGCGGCATGCGGCTCGCTCATGCGCCAGTTCGCGCCGAGCCGCGTGTGGAAGTTCGCATGGAACGAGCCCTTGCCCTGGTCCCTGTACGTGCGCGCTTCCTCCGCGATCGAAGTGTCGTCGGTGACGATCATGCCGCCCTCACCGCCGGCGACAACCTTCGTGGGATAGAACGAGAATGCAGCCGCAACGCCGAACGTCCCGGCGGGACGGTTGTCGAGCGCGCTGCCGTGCGCATGGGCGGCATCCTCGACGAGGGACACGCCTCGCTGCGCGCACAGTGCCGCGAGCGCGGGCATTGCCGGGCTGATCAGGCCGCCGATGTGCACGGCGACGACGGCCGCCGTTTCGGGACCGATCGAGGCGGCGACGTCGTCGAGGTCGAACGACATCGTCCTCGGGTCGCAATCGACGAATCGCAGGCGCGCGCCCGCGTGCAGCGCGGCGGCCGCGGTCGCAAAGAACGTGTTGGCGGGGACGAGTACCTCTCGCCCCTCCACGTCGAGAGCGCGCAGGATGATCTCGAGCGCGCTGGTGCCGGAGCTGACCGAGACGGCGTTGCCGACCTGATGGCGCGTCGCGAACGCCTCTTCGAGCTCGCGGCCGATCGCCCCGAGGGTGAGCTGTCCGGTGGCGAGTGCGTGGTCTATCTGCGCCAGGATCTCAGCGCGGTCTTCGTCCGGGAAGAACACCCGGGCAGGAGGCACGCGCATGCCGAGGAAATCTATCGAAGCTTGGTCGCACGATCTTGTATGCCGCGCCGGCGGGATACCGCTCTTTACCAGTGCTATACGTTCGCCCGTGCCGAGCGCGGTCGTGCTGATCGGTCTGATGGGGTCCGGGAAGTCCACGGTGGGTCGGAGGCTCGCCCGGCGGCTCGGGCTCCCGTTCGACGACAACGACGCCATCCTCCTACGACGATCGGGCCGCACCGCGCGTGACATCGAGCAGACGGAAGGGTTCGACGCGCTGCACCGCGCCGAGGCCGATGCACTGCTCGAGGCGTTGGAAGGGCCCGCCGTGATCGCCGCGGCGGCAGGCGCGGTGCTCGAGCCGGAGGTCGCGCACGCGTTGCGCGGCCACACCATCGTCTACCTGCGTGCGGATCCCGATGCGCTGGCCGAACGGCTGCTGCAAGATGACGGGTACCGACCGTTCGGCGGGCGCGACCCCGACGACGTGCTGCGCGAGCAATTCCACGCGCGTGACGACGCCTATCGCTCGCTCGCGTCGCTCGTCGTGGACGCGACCGCCCCGGTCGACGACCTCGTGGAACGGATCAACGCGGCGGTTGCACCATGAGGAAGTCGTACGCGGCCCGCGTCTCGAACCCGACTGCTTCGTAGACGCGGATCGCGCGGACGTTCTCGCTCGCGACGTGCAGTATCGCGGTCTCCCGACGCGCTTCGATGCCGGCCGCGATCGCGCGTACGAGGCGCGTCGCCAGGCCGCGCTTGCGGACGGCTTCGTCGGTACAGACGGCGCTGATCTCTGTGTAGCCCTCGAGATGCATGCGCTCACCCACCATCGCGACGAGAACGCCGTCTTCCCGCAGACCGAGGTACGTGCCGAGCTCGATGGTGCGCGTGAAGAAAGGGCCGGGTCGCGTGCGTCCGACGAGCGCGAGCATGTCGGGGACGTCGTCGTTCGTGAGCCGGACGAAGACGGAATCGGGTTCCCCGATCTTCGCGGTCGCGACCATCTGCAGCCCCGGAAGCCGGAGAGGGACATCCCACTCCCCGGGGACGTCGAGATCATCGCCGCGGAACACGACGGCCGCGCCGCCGGGCCCGATCAGCCCGCCGAGCGCGATCCACGCGTCACCGGCGGCGTTGTCGGGCATCCCGGCGAAGGGCGCGACCTCCGGGTCGTAGCGGACCGCGATGCTGGTGCCTTCGCAGAATGGGGCGTGCGGACCGGTCAACGCGTGCCATACGGGGTTGTCGAGCGGCTCCACGTCCGCGATGGTGTCATGGTGACACTCGCGGAGGCTTCGATTTTCGACCATGTCGAGCGCATCGACGCCGACGGCTACACGATCGTCGAGGATGCGATCGAGCCTGCGCTGGTGCGCGACCTGTGCGACACGATCCGGCGCCTGGAGCGCGAGCTGGACGTGCGGCCTCGTGAGACCGCCGCCGAGGGTCACGCGACGATGCGGATGTACAACCTGCTCGCCAAGGATCCGTTGTTCCAGGCGATGCCGGTGCACCGCAGCGTGCTCCCGATCGTCGAGCGCATGCTCGACCGCGGTTGCTTGTTGAGCGGCATGACTGCCATCGACATCGGACCCGGCGAGCATCCGCAACCGATGCACGGTGACGACATCGTGATGTCACGTCATCTGCAACGTCCCCACGCGCCGATGATGGTGACGAGCATGTGGGCGCTGACAGATTTCACCCCGGCGAACGGCGGTACGTGGTTCGTGCCCGGCTCCCACCGTTCCCCGCTCAGCGCCGATGCGCCGGGCGCGCTCGACGGCGCCGAGGTGCGTGCGCTCGAGATGCCGGCCGGCGCAGTGATGATCTTCCACGGCTCGCTGTGGCACGGCGGCGGCGCCAACACGACCACCGACGAGTGGCGCCTCGGCGTCAACGTCCAGTACTGCCCCGGCTTCGTGCGCCAGCAGCAGAATCCGTACCTCGGCATCCCGTCCGAGATCGCGGCGGGATTCTCGGACCGCCTGCTCGAGCTGCTCGGCTACCGCTTGTACAAGGGAATCATGGGCCACATCGACGGCCGCAGCCCCGGTGAGGTCGTGTTCGGCGACCGGATGGCCGAGACCGCATATCGCGACAGCGAGCGACGGGGTACCCGGCCGATGACCGGTGACGTCCCCCTCGATCGCTGATCGCCGTTCCGTGCTCGGCGACTGGTACGACGAGGACGCGATACGCGTCGTCTCGGTCGGGCGCGGGTGCTCCCTCGTCGACGGGCGGCATTTTCTCGTGCTCAGCGTCGAGCTCTGGCTCGAGGCGATCGTCGTGCAGTTCGCACTCCGGCGAGTACCCGGCTCGTACGACGAATCGCTCCCGATCGCGGTGGTGTCACTCGAGGACGACACCGGCTACCGGTACGCCGGTCTCGAACCCGCCGCCGACGACGTCGAGGCGCTGCCGCTCGCGATGGAGCCCGGCGCCGTCACTCGGTTGTCTCGCGAGTTCGCACCCGCGATCCGGCCCGAGATCACGACGCTGTACGTGAAGCCGGAGGGCGGGCCGACGATCCCCGTCGACCTGTACTGATTTGTCGAGGCGTGCGTGGCTATTTCCTCGTGTCGTTGACCGGCGTGATGTACGACAGGACGAGGTCGATGTGGTCGAGGGGGAAGGCATGTCCGGCGTTGGGGACAAGCTTGACGTCGGCGTGTGGGATCAGTGTTTTGGCGCGGTTGACGAGCTCGTTTGCGTCGAACGGCTCCGTCTTGTCACCGACGAGAACCGCGGTGGGGACTGTGATCGAGCGAAGTTCGTCGTCGGGGAAGGGCAGGAGCCGAGGGATTCGAGGTGGATGGTTGATCTGCCCGTAGAGCGCGAGTCGGATGGCGCGTTTGTCGTAGAGGAGGGGCATCCGGAACCGTCTCGCCATCCATTGCCGCACGGGTGCGGGCGCACGCGCGCCAAGGAGGACCGGCACCCCCCACAGCATGAAGCGGAGCATGTGGAGTTCGGAGATGCCGACCGGATCCAGCAGCACGGTGGAGGCGACGCGGGATGGCCGGCGAATCGCAAGGTTGAGTGCGAGCCATCCACCGAGCGAATGGCCGACGAGGTGGGCACGGTTGATACCCATGGCCGCGAGCGCATCGTCCAACGATTCGCCGAGATCGTCGGCCACGGCATACGGCACGCGCTGCACGCTGCGGCCGGCGTCGCCGAGGATGTCGATCGACCACACGTCGCGCCCTTCGAGTGCCTCGGCATAAGAGGCCCAGACCAGCGACGTGCCGCCGATGCCGTGGAGGAAGACGATCGGTTCGCCCGCGCCCGGCCACCGATACCCGCGGCTCGTACCGAGGCGGGTCTCGACGTCGACGGCGTGCGGACGGCGTGGATATTCGGCCCACAGCTCGTCCTCCATCGCCCGGAACCGGTGTTCGGCCTCCGGGCTGCGCCAGCGAGCGAGGTGTTGCCGTGCTTTCATGGTACATACGTATCATGAAAGCGATGCCGAAGCGAGTAGATCATCAAGAGCGGCGACGCGAGATCACCGACGCAGTCGTCCGCATCACTCTCAAGGGCGGACTCGCGGCCGCAACGTTCCGCGAAGTCGCGGCCGAGGCGGGCGTGTCGGTGCGCCTCGTGCAGTACTACTTCGGCACCAAGGACGAACTGCTGCTCGCAACGCAACGCGACGTCGCCCGCCGCTCGATCACGCGTCTTCGGGCGTGGGTGGCCGAGAGCGACGGTTCGCCGCGGGCGTGGCTTCGGGCGTTCATGGGATCGTTCATTCCGATCGACGACGAGAGCCGCGTCGCGATGCTCATGTACGTCGCGCTCCACACGGAGTCGCTCGTGAACCCGATGCTCGCCCGAGCCGAAGCGCTCGAAGTCCCTCGCACGATGCACCGGACGATCGCCGAACACCTACAACGAGGTCGACTTGTCAAAGGAGCCGACGTCCACCATGAAGCAGCAATCCTCACCGCACTCGTGCCCGCCCTTGGCCAGAACGTGCTCGACGGTGGCCTCCACCCCGACCAGGCGTTCGAGCTCATCGACTATGCGCTGGCACGAAGCCTCAGGTAATCGACCCCGGCTGCCTTTATCTCGCCGCTCGACGACCTCCAGTCAGCCGAGCGTGACCGGGGCGCAGTCGTTGCCGCCGCCGGGCGCGGGGCGGTGGCGCACTGCCCGAGACGGCACGACGCGTACCGTCGATCCGTCGACCGAGGCTTGCCCGTCGACGATCAGGGAGTAGTCGTCGGCGGTTGCCGGCGGCCACAACAACGAGACGTTCGGCCGGACCGCCGCGTTGGCGCACGACCCTTTTCCGGCGGCGCATGCGACGACCCCGTCGTCGATCGACACCGTCACCGCGACGACGTGTGTGCTCGCGTCGTTGGTCACGGTCAACAGGTACGCGAACGGTGCCTGCTGTGACGCGACGTCACGAAGCTCGTCCAACGAAACGGGAATGCTCATCGCTCACCTCCGAGCGCGAGACGACTTCGAGAACTCACGCGGCGCGTAATAGCCCGGTGTCGTCTCGGGCCTGCCCCGCTTGGTCGTGTACCGCCATTGCGCGGAGATACGTCCCCGAACCGCGTGCCGCACCTTCGGCACCCCGTGGAGATAGTCGGCCTGGAAGCGTCCGCCGAAGACCATCAGGTCACCCGCTCCGGGGGCCAGATCTTGCGCCGTCGTCGGGTCGTGTGAGTTGCGCCGCTGGAGAAGGAACGGGCGTCGCGCGCCCGTCGTCAATATCGCGACCACGGTGTCGTCGAGCCATCGCATCTCGCGATCGCGGTGCATCGCGACGCTGTCGCGTGCATTTCGGTAGTACTGGAGCCCGAACCCGTCGAAGTGCACGTGGTAGCGCGCCTCGATCGCCTTCTGCACGTCGGCGAGCACCGGGTGATGTGGACTGCGGAGGGAACCGACCGCGCCGAGCCGCGGCTCCTCGACATGGCGCTCGTACCGCCAGACGCGCCCTTGCTGCCATGCGACCGTGGCCTCGAGGTGCGCGTACAACTCGTCGGCGGCGAGCAACCAACCCCGCGCGACGTCGACCCACGAACCGCCTTCGAGCTCGAGCCGCTCGAACGGCACGTCGACGTCGATGGCCGGTACCTTCGTCACCGCTCGCAGGGTATCGATCGCCGGATCAGCCGACGGCCGCGTAGCACGGACGACCCGTGTCGGCGTCGGCGACGCCGCCCTACAGGTCCGCCACCTTCTGGCCCCGGTAGTACGCCGAGAACGGCGGAGCGCAGTTCGGGCGTGGGCACCAATCCCGACACATATGTCGGACCTCGTGCTCACGGCATCTTCGTGTCGGTGATTCACGCTGGCTGATCGAGGCCCGTCCAGACCCGGAACTCGGCGGTGGAGTTCGCGTGCGGGAACGGCGTGTCGGGGACCGGGACACCGAGGAACTCACACAACGGTGGCCAGCCGTCGACGACATCGAACACCAGCAAGGCCGACTCCGGCAGTGACGCGATCACATCGTTCTCGTGCGCACGCAGCACGCGGACGACGTGGTCGCGCGTCAAGTCGTTCCCGAACGTCTGCTCGAAGATCAGTCGGCGCAGTGCGACGCGCCAGCGCATGAGCTGCTCGTCGTCGCTCTCGGCACGGAGCGCTTCGAAGATCGTGTTCGCCATGCTCGCGTACCACGCGTCGGGGTCGCGTCGCGTGAGGACGACCTTGGCGTAGGGGTTCTCGACCTTCAACTGCTTCCAGAACGAGCACGCCGGCCAGTCGACCGTGGAGCGGTAGCCCGCGAACAAGGATTCGCTCTCGAGCGGCTCCCCTTGGATCGCGCGCGTCCAGGCGTCCACGTGACCCTCGTTCGCGTACGCCTCGATCATGTGATAACACGGCCCGAGGCCGAGCTGGTCGAGCGCCGCTTTGCACGACATCGTGCCGGTGCGACCGAACCCCGGCCCTATCACCTCGAGCATGGGTCGACGATAATGCGCCGCGTATCCCACGGGGCGTGGGGGGGGGGGGGGGACCCCCCCCCCCCCACCCCCCCCCCCACAGGCACGTGGCCCCACCCCGCCGAGCTGCGCCCCCACGCGCTCGGTGCCCACCCAGCTCACCGCCCGACGACGCAGGGCGGCGCCCTGGTGGGGGGGTG
>JBBQXS010000011.1:0-112357 GCA_038209365.1 Acidimicrobiia bacterium
CGAGATCTCGCGCACCACGTCTTCGTTCACGCCCTTCTTCGGCTCGTAGACGTACTGCTCGGTGTCGTGCCAGCCGAGCTTGTACTTGCCCAGATCGATGCCCGAAACGGCCATCAGCGACTGCCTCCTCGATCCCGGCTCGCTTGCGACTCGGGGTGGGGGGCCTCCCCATCGCGGCCGGGAATTAACACTACGCCCATAGTAACAATCGGTCCGGGCCCGAACAATCCCCGCTCGGGGGCTAGGGGCCCGTGGTGGTGGTCGTCGTCGAGGTCGAGCGCGAACGCAGGGCCGTGGCCCGGTTCACATCGTCCACCCCTCGCTTGTAATGCCGCTGGAATTCCGCGAGATCTTTCCTCGCCAGCGCGTCGTCCGCGGCCTGGAACTCGCGCTGGGCGTCCGCGACCAGCTGATCGACGGTCGCGTTCGGCGGCGGCTGGCTCCCGGTGCCCGGCGTGGTCGCCGGCGTCGTGGTCGTCGTGGTCCCGCCTCCCGGAGGGGGGTTCTGGACGGGCGTGGCGGGCTCGTTGGTTCGTCCGCACGCTCCCGTGCCCTCTTTCTGCAAGCGCGTTTGGACGTCGCCCAAAAGGGCCGTGACCGCGTCAGTGACGTCGCAGCCGAGCACCGCCCGATCGCCGGCGACCGCCGCGAGGAAGCGGAAGCGCGGGTATGGCTGCGGACCTTGGCCGGTCACCCAGATCGGACGCACGTACAAGACGGCATTGCCGATCGGGATCAGCTGCACGGCGCCCCGTTCGACCTTCGATCCGGCCTGGCCGAGCAGCGTGAACTGGCTGCTGATGAACTGGTCGGACTCGATCGCGGTCGCGGCCTTCGCCGACGACGGCGCCGACGCGTCGGACACTGAATACACGACGAGTTGGCCGTAGTTCGCGCCGTCGGTGCGCGCGAAGATGAATGACGAAAGTATTCCTCCCTTCCGTCTCGGCGTGAACGACCGCTGGAGCGTGAACTCCTGACGCGGCGCGTTCTGCAAGCCCGGTAACTGGAGCGTGAGGTAGAGCGGATCGCTCGCGTCGCCCGATGCTGCCAGCGTCGTGTTGCGGCCGCCGTTGTTGCCGCCCTGCGCCGGAGTCGTCACCGCGGCCGTCGTCCCTTGCTCGGGAGTCGGCGCGATGTCCCAGATGTCTTGCTTGTTGAAGTACTGCACGGGATCCGTGATGTGGTACAGCGCGTATTGCTCGGTCTGTGCGTTGAAGAGGTCCTCCGGATAACGCCAGTGCTCGCGCAGTCCCGGCGGCATCTCGTTGACGTCGCTGAACAGTTCCGGGAACGCCTTGCGATAGGTGCGGATGATCGGGTCCTTCGGGTCTACCACGTAGAACTTGATCGTGCCGTCGTACGCGTCGATCGTGGCCTTCACGGAGTTGCGCACATAGTTGAAGTCGGTGTCGAGGCCGCTCCCGATCGGTTCCTGCGGGTGGATCGATTGGGAGTACGGGTAATCGTCCGTCATCGTGTACGCGTCGTAGATCCACGTGATCCGGCCGTTGAGCACCACCGGGTAGGGGTCGGCGTCGAACTTGAGGAACGGCGCGGCGGTCTGCACCCGCGTCTTGATGTCACGGATGTACAACGCGCGTGACTCGCTGGTGACCTGGCCCGACACGAAGAGGTTCCAGTCGCCGAAGCGCAGCGCGAGCGCGGCCTTGCGGAGGAAGCTCGAGACCTGGACGCCACCCTGCCCCGAATATCTCGTCGGCGTGGCCGTCGCGATCGACGTGGCCTCCTGTTCGGGCACCTTCGTGTCGACGACCGCGTATCCACCGAGAGTCTCTCCGAAATACACCGGGGCGAACTTCGGGTCGAGCGTGATATCGCCTTTCGGCGGGACGCCGCGCAGGACGTAGCTGGGCTGGTCGTTGTTATCCCCGCCGACCTGGTCGGCCGCGGCCGCGACGACGCCGTAGCCGTGCGTGTACACGAGATGCTGACTCGTCCAGGAGTTGTCGGGCAGGTGTGCCTGATCGAGCTCACGGACGGCCGCAAGTGTGGGCTTCGACGGCTCGTCACCGATCTTGTAGCGGTCGACGTCGACGTCGTTGAACTCGTACGCCGTCGACTGGGCCTCGTCGACCTTGAAGTCGTCGCTGGCCGGCTTCGGGTCCCAGAGCCGCACGCTGTTCAGCGTCGACTTCACGTCGCTGGTATCGGCGGGGTTGAGCGCTTGCTGATACTGGAACTGCTTCGCGTCGATGTTCGTCAGGTTGAACGCGTCGCGTGTCGCTTTGATGTTGCGGTCGATGTACTTCTGCTCTCGTGACAGCTCGTTCGGCTGCACGGTGAAGCGCTGGATCGCAGCCGGGTAGATCGTTCCGACGACGATCGAGATGAAGCCCCACAGGCCCACGGCGATGATCGGGAACACCCAGCCCCGCCGCCAGATGTTCACGATGAACAGACCGGCCGCCGCGACCGAGATCACGATGAGCAGGCGCAACGCGGGCAGCTGCGCGTGCACGTCGGTGTATGTCGCACCGTCAACGAAGCCGCGGTGCGACTTCGTGAGCGCGAACTGCGCCAGGTAGTACTGGTACGTCTTGGTCAGTGCCATGAGGGCGAGCAGCACCGACAGGTGCACCTTGACCTGGGGCGTGACCCGCTGGAACGGGCTCTGGAGCCTGATCCCGCCGTTGAGGTAGTGGAAGACCGCTGCGACGATCAGCACGACGAGCAGCGCCGCGAAGGTCCAGCCGGCCGCGAACTGCAGGAACGGCAAGCGGAACACGTAGAACGAGAGGTCCTTGTGGAACTGCGGATCCTTGATGCCGAAGCTCGTCGAATTGCTGAACAGGATCCAGTGGTTCCACTGCGCGGAGACACCCGAGCCCATGACGATCGCGAAGAAGATTGCGACGACCACGCGCACCCGACCCGCGTACGGCGCGACGTAGCCGCGATAGCGCTCGATGATCTCGTCCTCCGGACCCGTGCCGCGATAGCGCGGTGCGACGCGGTCCGCGACGATCAGGTTCACGAGCATCAGCACGAAGAACACTGCAGAGAAGATGAGCGCGGGCACCGCCTTGGCGGAGAGCAATGCCCGCCACGTACGCGTGAACCCGACGTCGTCGAACCAGAGATAGTCGGTGTAGAAGCGCGCGAGCCCGCGAAGGCTCAGCAACAAGACGACGAGCAGGATTGCGACGCCGATCAGCCAGCCGCGCAGGCCGAGCGAGCGCCGTCGAGCCTCGACGGACGGAACGCGCATTCCGCGGATGCTATGTCTTCTGGTCGCGCTCGCTGCGGCCGGCGATGCGGCGGCCGCGGGCGCGTGCCTCTTGCATCAAGTCGTTGCTGTGCGAGCGTTGAGGATTTCCGCAGGAGCCAGCAGGCAGCGGCAGCCGGGGTGTGCGGGCGGCAACGGCTGTCCGGTCGGGAAGTCGTTGCCCTTCACCGTCGGTTCGAGGCCGTTGTCATCACAGTCGGAGCAGCGGCCCTCCTCGAACGGCACCCACCACAGCACCGCGCCTTCGGGCACTGCGTCATATACGCCGCGCGACCACGCGAGCGCGAGCACCTCGGCGAGGGCGGACTCAAGCGATTGGTTCTTCCACTCGCGATAGCGGGCTCCGATGCGCTCGACGAGCCCGCCGGTGTCGCCGGCCTCACCGGAATCGATCGCCACGGTGAGACGCAGGCGCACGGGGGTCACGAGCGCGTCTGCTGCTTCTCGCACCAGTGCTTCGTCCGCCTCGCGGCCCTCGGTGCCGGCGGCCTCACTGCCCGCGGCATAGGCCTGATCGACGGCATCGCGCAACACGGTGCCCCACGACGCGAGCAGCGCTTCCGGGTCGGGCAGGACCTGCGCCGCGGTCGGTCGACCCTTGTGGCGACGAACCGCATCGAGCAGTGCGTTCTGGTCGTCCTGGGCCACGCGCTTCGCCTTCTTGAGCAGCGGCCCGAGCAGCGGATCGACGACACGGGCGCGGACGCCCCTCCACTCTGACGCAGTCACCCTCGGTTCCTCGTCGTCCGGTGCCTGCTCGTCGAACCGCGGCGCGGGTTCCGTCCAGGGCTGCGCGGCCGGGTGCGTCGTGGTGGCGACGGCCGGCGCGTCGTGGTTGGAACGCAGACGGGCAAACAGCGAATCGACATCGGCGAGCGCGCCCGTCGTCCGGTCGTCGTTCTCGTCGTCGTCGGTACGGGTCTCGGCGCCGACGACATCGACGGTGGTCTCGAGGATCTCGTCTTCGGCCATCTCGGCCTCCGGCGACCCGTCGGTGTCGAGCGCTGCGATCTCGGCGGCAACCTCGGCTGCGATGTCGAGTGGCTCCGCGGCGGTGGTCAACCGTTCGGCCGCGGCGCGTGCTTCGACGTCGCTGAGCGCTTCGGTTGCTTCGAGGAACGTGCGCTTGACGTTGCGGTATGCATCGAGCAGCCGGTCGCGGCCACGACGCAAGACTTCGATCTGTGCATTCAGGAGCGCGCGGCGCCGCACGAGATCGCCGAGCACCCGCTCCCGCGCGGCTTTCGCCTCGTCCAACATCTCCCGGCCTTGCACGCGCGCCGTTTCGACCATGCCCTCGGATTCGGCGGTCGCCGCGTCGCACAGCTCCTTGGCGCGAGTCTGCGCGGTCGCCATGATCTCCGCGACCCGCTGCTCGGCCTCCTGTGTGCGCACCATCAGCACTTCCTCGGCCTCGGTACGCATGCGCTCCGAGATCGTGGTTGCTTCGTCCAGCGTCTGGGCCGCGCGCTCTTCTGATTTCTTGCGAATGTTCTCGCTCGCTTCGCGGGCCGAGCGCAGAAGCTGGGCCGTCTCCTCGCCCAGCGCGTCGAGGAGCTCCTTCTCGTTCAGCGGACGGGGCTCGCGCAACTGCTCCTCGAGCGCGTCGACGGCTCCCTCGAGCTCACGCTCGCGCTCGCGCTCGGCCGCAAGCTGCTCGGAGACGCGCTTCAGAAACCCACGGACCTCGGCTTCCGAGTAGCCCCGGAACCCCGTCGCGAACGAACGCGCCGCGACTTCTTCGGGCGAGAGATGCGGCGTGCTCGTGATGAGCCGCTGCCTCCGGTCGGTCTCTGTCATCGGGCTCCCCCAGACACCCCAGAACAGCGGGGTAGGCGCTCCTCCACGCGCGGGCATGCTAACCACCGCTCGTCGCGACGCGCCTGGTCAGGCTGCCTTCGCGTCCGGGCCGACCTTCTCAACCGCATCGCCGCCGTTTTCACGCAGCACGCGCAGCGCCTCGTCGAACGTCTTGACGGGTACGACCTTCACCTTCGCGCCGGCGCGCTTCGTCGTGCGCTGGAGGTCGGCTTCGCACGAGGTCTTGTTCTCCGGCGTGGTGCACGCCGGCACGATGAACAAGCGCGCGCCTGCAGCTCGCGCGGCAACCGCTTTCTGCTCGATGCCGCCGATCTCGCCGACGGTTCCCGCGAGGCCGATCGTGCCGGTGACCGCAACCCGCGTGCCACCCGCCAGATTGCCGGGAGTGAGGTCGTCGAGGATCGCGAGCGACATCGCGAGACCCCCGGACGGTCCCCCGATGCCGGCCGTGTCGACGTCGACCTTGACGGGGAAGTCGAAGCGCGGCGTCACGAAGACTCCGATCACCCGGGTGTTCACCTCACTCGCGACTCCGACCGTGACGGTTCGTGGCTTGCCGCCGCGGAGGATCTCGAGCGTCACCTGCTCGCCGGCACGGTGTTTCCCGATGACGTCGGTGAGGTCGCGATTGCCCGTGATCGTGCGTCCGTCGGCCTTCAGGATGACGTCGCCGTACTTCAGCACCTTCTCTGCAGGCATACCGGCTTCGAAGTCACTCACGGTCAACCCGGGCGCGTCGCGCACCTTGTAGCCCGCCGCTTCGAGTGCCACCTTCGTCGCGGCGTTCTTTGCGTCGGCCATCTGCTGTGCTGCCTGCTCGTTGAGCCGCGTCTGGGACTGCCCGCTCGGATTCAGCACCTTTTCCTTGATCACCTCCGTGTCGGAATCGAGCTGGGCCTGGAGGTAACGCCACAGGTTCACGTGATTTCGTTCGCGTACGAACAACAGACGGATGTCGCCACGCGGCCCGGGAAAGGTCTTCGCCCCCGTGACGCGCACGAGCTGGGTGAGCGGCACGGCGTCGCCCGGCGAGAGCGTCGAATACGGCAGGTGAATGACGAAGCCGGCGATCACTATCGCGAGCAGCAAGATCGCGGCGCCGAGGCCGGCCTTGCCCCACAAGGGGACACGCCGCCTTCGTCGGGCTTCGACCTCGGCCGCCGGTGGGCCGAGGAGCGTGTCGTCCATCCCTTCAGCTCCGAGCGCCGCGCGCCGACGCACCACATGAGGCTTGTCGCGCGAGGAGAAGGAGCCGCGTCGTGTCCATGGGCCACCAGACTGCCATGCCCGAGGTCGCGTCCCGATCGCGGCACCGCGCACTCCTGCACGCTCCGGAACCGCAACACGGGCGCACGCTCGCCAAGATCTCCGGACTGATCGCGCTGACCGCCTTGGGTGGCGCGTTGGCGGCCGGTGGGGTGGGGCTGGCGCTCATCTTGGCGTTGGCGACCGCCCGCGGCTGACGGCCGTCTCCGGCGGCACCGGGCTCGACTCGAGCACGTGAGCCGGTGTCGCCCCGTCCAACGACACCGGCCCCGCCGCTCGGTTCACCCGCGGCGGCCGTCCGAGCGTTCGCCGCCCTTCGCGCTCCCGGCCGTCGAGTGCAGATCGGCACGCAACGCATCTCGCTGTAGGGAACCCGCCCGCAACCGCGGCGAATCCGTTTACCGTCTGACGGCGTGGACGCGACTGCCCGGGCTGCAGCTGCCGCGACGACGTCGGACTGGCCGGCGCTGGCGGAGCTCGTGCACCACGACGACGATCCCCGGGTGCGGGCAGTGGCACTTGCCCGACTGGTGAGGGACGCGCCGCGGGCCGTCAGCCTGACCGTGTGGACGGACGCCGCGGCGGACGACGACCCTGCGGTTCGCCTCCGCGCTGCCCAGGTCGCGCCCCGGCTCGGCCGGGCGGCGGCGAGCTCGACACTGCTCGCGCTGCTCGCCGATGCGGACCCCTGGGTCGTCGAAGCCGCCGCCTACGCGATCGGCGAGCACCCGCGCCCCTCGGCGCGAGCTATCGACGCGCTCACCGCCGCGACGACGTCGCACCCCGACCCGCTCGTGCGGGAGGCGGCGGTCGCCGCGCTCGGGGCGCTCGGCCATCCATCGACGCTTCCGGCGGTGCTCCAGGCGTGCGACGACAAGCCCGCGATCCGGCGGCGCGCGGTCCTCGCCCTGGCCGCGTTCGAGGGCGAGCAGGTCGAAGGGCGCTTACGGCGCGCGCTCGAAGACCGCGACTGGCAGGTCCGTCAAGCCGCCGAGGACCTGCTCCGCGACTGAGCCTTCATTCCATGAACAGATCTCGCAGAGAATCGAAGCTCTCGAGGCAGCGGCCGGCGCCGAGCACCACGCATTCGAGCGGCGCGTCGACGAGATGCACCGGCAGGTCGGTCTCGTCGCTGATGCGCCGGTCGAGCCCTCGGAGCATGCCGCCGCCGCCGACGAGGTGTACACCGTTCAGGATCAGGTCCTGCGCGAGCTCGGGCGGCGTGCGGGCGAGGCATGCGATGACCGCGTCGCAGATCGCGCGTAGCTGCTCCTCGATCGCCGCGCGCACTTCCTCGGGAACGAGCATGATCGTCTTCGGCAAGCCCGACATGAGGTCGCGCCCGCGCACTTCCGCCTTGAACTCGTCGTCGACCGCATACGCGGAACCGATCGCGAGCTTGATCTCCTCCGCGGTGCGTTCGCCGATCGCGATGCCATACTCACGCCGGACGTATGTCTGGACCGCG
Source organism: Acidimicrobiia bacterium (assembly GCA_038209365.1). Classification (GTDB taxonomy): domain Bacteria; phylum Actinomycetota; class Acidimicrobiia; order IMCC26256; family PALSA-610; genus DASQHW01. The sequence goes on from JBBQXS010000011.1 coordinate 7,806, forward strand.
CTGTCGATATCGAACGAACCCACGCGGAGCGCTTCCAGCGCGACGACACCGCCCAGCGAGATGACCGCGATCTCCGTCGTCCCACCGCCGATGTCGATCACCATGTTGCCCATCGGTTCGTGTATCGGGAGCCCTGCACCGATCGCCGCTGCCATCGGCTGCTCGAGGAGGTGCGTCTGCGCGGAACCCGCGCGCCGCGCCGCCTCGAGGACGGCTCGCTTCTCGACGTGCGTGATCGCCGAAGGTACGCAGATCAACACACGCGCGCGCGAGAGCCGGTTCACGCCGGCGCGTTGGAACAACAACCGGATCATGCGTTGTGTGATGTCGAAGTCGGTGATCGCTCCTCCGCGAAGCGGTCGTACGGCGACGATGTAGCCGGGGGTCCGGCCGATCATCTGCCACGCCTCTTGTCCCATCGCGAGGACTTCCTGCGTGCGACTGTTCAGCGCGATGACGGTTGGCTCGTTGAGAATGATGCCGTTGCCGCGCGCGTACACCAGCGTGTTGGCGGTGCCGAGGTCGATGGCAAGGTCACGAGGCAGGGCGCACCGCCTCTCACTCGGTCCGCGGGCGCCGGCGCGGCGGCAGCGCCGGCTCGTCGGGCGCCAGCGCCCGTCGTCCGCGCTCGAACTCGGCGATGCTGTGCTCCATCGAGGTCGGACGACGGTTCCGCACGAGCACGATGGCGATTCCCACCGCGCTTCCGATCACTGCGAACAGCAAGAACGCCACATCGCTCCTAGGCCGGCGCTACCGGGCGGATGGGATGCTGCTCCACTGCCCAATCGGACCCGCCGGACCAGTGCTCCTCTTTCCAGATCGGCACGCTCTCTTTCAGCGTGTCGATGGCGAACGATGCCGCCTCGAACGCGGTAGAGCGATGTGGTGAGGACACGACGACCAGCACCGAAGTCTCCGACAGCTCGAGGTGACCGACGCGATGCAGGAGCGCAACGCGCTCGACGTCCGGCCAGCGATCGCGTACTTGTCGCGCGATTTCACCCAGCGCGCGCGTTGCGGGCCCGTCGTACGCTTCGTAGGTCATCGCACGCACGTCCGTGCGGCCCTCGGCATGGTCGCGGACGACACCTGCGAACGTCACGACCGCCCCCGCAGCCGGCGTCGTCGCCCAATCGACGGCCTCACTGCTCGGCAGAGGGTCGGAGGTGAGCGCGATCCACTCGCGCGCGTCGGACGAGGGCCGGAGCACGGGCGCAGTCTAGGAACAACGCCTGGTGGAACGCCCAGGAGTCGGCCCTGCAGGCTGCCACTGGCGCGGCCGTTCGAGCGCGATGCGTCATTACACTCGCCAACGCATGGGGCACGGCGAGCACGACGACGAGCCCCCCGACGAGGGCTCTGCCGAGGAGCACGCGCCGCGCGGCGCGCTCCCCGATCCGCTCGACCGGCTCTGGCGGCATCCAACCGAGCTCCCGCCGCTGGCGTCGGGTTTTGTCGGCGCACCACCCGGTCGCGGAGCCGCCGGCCGGCGGTCCCGCGCGTGGACGCTCCCGATCGTCGGCGGCGCGACCGGCGCGCTCGTCACCGTTGCGGCACTTGCGGTCGCCGGCGTGCTCGATCGCGGCGCATCGACCGCCGATCAGGCAGGGATGGTCCCGAACGGCGTGCGGGTGACCTCCACTGCGCCGCAGAACGCGCTCACCGCGGGTCGTTCGATCGTTGCGATTTCAGCTCGTGACGCCCGGGGCGCGCGCCGCGGGTCGGGGGTGTGCGTGCGGCACGCCGGCCGCGTCCTGACGTCGGCACGGGTGGTGGGCGACGCGACGACGGTCGATGTGCTGACCGGCGACGGCCGGCAGCATCGCGCCCGGGTCGTCGGGCGCGATCGCACCACGGATCTCGTGCTCCTCAATGTCGACGGCGCCGCGAGCGTTCCGGCCGCGCGCCTCGCCGAGGGCGCGCCCGCGCCCGGATCATCGGTATGGGTCCTCGGGGCGGCGCGCCCGGGCTCCACCGATCTCTGGCAGAGCAGCGGGCTGCTGGCCTCGAAAGACGCGATCGTCGCGGTCGAAGGCGGTCCGATGACGAGTGGACTCCTCGAAACCGATGCGAGCTCGGGCAACGCTGCGGCCGGCGGTGCATTGATCGACGGGGACGGCGCCGTGGCGGGCATCGTCGTCTCGCGCGTCGGGCAGAGCGGCACGACATACGCGGTGCCGATCCTGCGGGCCGTCGCGATCGGCGAGGAGTTGGACGAGCGCGGCGTCGCGCCACACGGCTCGGTAGGTGTGTCGCTCGTCGACAGCGCCGGCGGGCCGACGATCGTGAGGATGTCTCCGGATGGCCCGGCGGCGCGCGCGGGCGCACGCGTCGGCGACGTGGTGATGTCGATCGACGGCAGGGTGGTCGAGTCCCCGTACGACGTGATCGCCATCGTGCGCGCCGGCCTGCCAGCCGGGACCCTCACTCTCGAGGTGCGGCGGGGCAAGGACAAGGTCTGGGTCCCCGTGCACGTCGGAGCGACGACCGGCTGACACGAATCCCACCGCCGGGCCCAACTGCGCGACGATGGTCCGTGGCTACTGCCGAGACCAACGCGCTGGACGATCTGGATCGCGAGCTCCTGAATGCAGTCCAGTGGGACTTTCCGCTCGTACCCCGGCCCTTCGCCGTGCTCGCCGACCGTCTCGGGATCGACGAACCGACCGCACGGGCGAGGGTCGAGAAGGTCAAGGACGCGGACGTGCTGCGCCAGCTGTCCGCGATCTTCGACACGAGGGCGCTCGGTTACACGTCTGCGCTCGTCGCGGCCAAGGTCGATCCCCTACGCGTCGACGAGGCCGCCGCCGCCGTCAGCGACCATCCCGGCGTCAGCCACAACTACAAGCGGAACCACGCGTACAACCTCTGGTACACGGTGGCCGTACCGCCCGGCGAGACGCTCGACGATCACGTCAACGTGCTGCACCGTGAGTCGGGCGCGCTCGTGACGCGCAAGCTCCCGACGCTCACGTTGTACAAGATCGGCGTGAAGCTCGACATGACCGGCAAGACCGCGGCCAATGCCAAAGCCGAGGTGCTCGAACACGAGCGACCGGAACGCAAAGCCGAGATGCCGGTGCCTGAGCTCTCCGAGCTCGAGCTCGCGACGATCCAGGTCGTGCAGCACGACCTTCCGACCGTGGAGCGGCCATTCGCCGCGTACGCCGAGCAGATCGGCGGCGGAGTATCCGAGGACGACGTGCTGGCGCTCCTGCAATCGTTCAAGGAGCGCAAATGGATGCGCCGCTTCGCGGCAGTGATGAACCATCGCGCCGCCGGATTCAAGGCGAACGCGATGGGAGTGTGGGCGGTCCCCGACGGACATCTCGACGAGATCGGTCCGCAGATGGCCGGTTTCGCGGCGGTATCGCATTGTTACCGCCGCCCGATCTACGACGACTGGCCGTACAGCGTGTTCACCATGATCCACGGCCGCAGCGCGCGTGACTGTGAGGCGACGGTCGATGCGATCCGCGACGAGACGGGCATCGACGAGTACTGCTTGCTCTGGTCGATCAAGGAGTACAAGAAGGTGCGCCTCCAGTACTTCACCCCCGACTGGGCAACTTGGAGCGCCAAGCACCTGCAACAGTGACGAGACCTCGGCTCAGGGCCGGGAGCGTCGTTTGAGCCACCACGTGCCGAGCGCGACGCCGGCGGTGACCGCCCCGGCGCCGGCGAGCCACGGCACGATGCTCGGCTCCGCCAGAGGAGTCGCGAGCAGGATTGCCTCGTCGTTGGAGTGCTGCGGTTTCCAACCGGCTGCCTTCAAGCGGTCGTTGCCGACGACCCACGGGTGCACCAGATATGGCACGACCGACGCCGGCGCGTCGCCGAGACCGGTCGACCATGCGGCCGACACGAAGCGCTCGGCGAGCTCGTACGGCAGCGCGGGAGCCCGCCGGCCCGGCAACAGCGACGCAGCTTCGTCCGCGGTCAACCAGCCGTCGGCCGCGACGTTGAACGCGCCCTCAAGATCCTTCTCGGTGGCGATCTCGAGGGCGGCGGCCGCGTCGTCGACGTGGACGACCTGCACCGGACGGGCAGCGCCGCGTACACGAACCGGCGCTCGGCCGATCGCGACGGCCGCGAACAACGAGGGGGCGCCGACGCCGACGACCGGCGCGATGCGCAAGCGGGTCGCCACACGGCCGTCCTGCGCGTCCGCCCATTCGACCAACAGCCGCTCACATTCGGCGTCGACGATCGCCGGCAGGAAGTTCGGACTCGGCCGGAGCGCGGCGTCCTCGGTGATCGGCACCGGATTGTTCGGCCACGCGCCGTACACCGACGTGCTGGAAGGCCGAATGACCTTTCGCACGCCGGCGGCGCCGGCCGCGCCGAGCAGGCGCCGGGTGCCGTCGATGTTCACCCGCGTGAACAACGTGTCGTCGAGCGACGGACCGAGCACCGCGGCGAGATGCACGATCGCGCTCACCCCTCGCAGATAGGGCGTGAGCTCGGCGCCCAGCACGTCGGTACGGTGGAACTCGAGCTTGCGCGCACGGCGCGCGGGATCGCGGACGTCGAGGCCGACGACGCGATCGACGCGGGGGCTCGCGTCGAGCAGCGGGAGCAATCTCTGTCCGAGAAAGCCGGAGACGCCGGTGACCGCGATCACCCGCTCCCCGCCGTCGTTGAGCTCGACCATGGTCCATAGACTGGCCCAGTGAGCGACGTTCCCCAAATGGGACCGGGCTCCAACAACCCGTTCGGCTTCGATTTGTCGGAGCTCATTCGGATGTTGCAGTCGCCCGGACCGGTGAACATGGAGATCGCCCGCAAGACCGCGCACGAAAGCGCGACTCACGATCCCGAAACCGGCGAAGACAAGCCCGAGCCGGCGATGGCTCCCGCGGCGGTTGCTGCCTTCGACGATGTCGTGCGTGCCGCACAACTCTCGGTTGCCGAGGCGACGGGCATCTCCGCGGCGCTCACCGTCCCGGCGCGCGCGGTGGATCGAAACGTTTGGGCGGACGCGACACTGAACGGGCTCGAGCCCGTCCTCGCCTCGCTCGCGAGCGCGCTCGGGCGCGGGCAGGTGGCGCCCGAAGGCGACGACCCCTCTGCCGTCTCACCCGAGGCGTTTCTCGGCATGCTGATGCAGCAGCTCGTGCCGCTGCTGCTCGGCGCCTGGTCGGGGGCGATGATCGGGGCGCTGTCACATCACGCGCTCGGGCAGTACGACCTTCCGTTGCCGCTGACCGGCGACCCGGCGATGCTGTTCGTCGCACACAATGTCGAGGCGTTCGGCCGCGAGTGGTCCTTGCCGCAGGACGAGCTTCGGTACGCCCTCGCGTTGCGTGAGGTGGTGCACAGCGCGCAACGCGCGATTCCCTGGATCAGGGATCGGCTGGTGCGCTTGGCGTCGAGCTACGTGAGCGCGTACGAAGTGCAGACCGACGCGCTCGAGGAGCAGTTCAGCCAGCTCGATTTCACCGATCCATCGTCGATGACCGGTCTCGAGAACCTTTCGGATCCAGAAGCGCTGCTCGGTGCCATGCAGTCGGAGCGCCAAAAGCCAATGCTCGAGGAGATGCAGCGGTTCGCGTCGGTGCTCGAGGGTTACACCGACGTCGTGGTCGAGATGCTCGGCGAGCGGATGGTCGCGTCGCACGTGCGGATCGACGAAGCGCTGCGCCGTCATCGACTGGAGCGCGGCAACGCGGCGACATTCGTCGACCGTCTGCTGGGCCTCGAGCTCGATCGCGACCACTACGACGCGGGACTCGCGTTCTGCCGAGGCGTCGTGGAGCGCAGCGACGGCACGCTCGAACAGCTGAACCGCCTCTGGACGCGCGAGGAAATGGTCCCCACGCAGTCCGAGCTCGCTGCCCCGGGGCTCTGGCTCGCGCGGATCGACCTACCGGAATCGTGAGCTAGAACCCGCTGAGAAGCGCGGGTTCGGGCGTCGACATGAACATCGCGTCGGCGCGGGCGAGCGCCTCGGCGCCGACCGCTTCGACGAGACCGGTCTCGGCGAGCTCGCTCCACCGGTTCCCGCCCAATGCGCACGCGCCGAGGGTTGCAGTGCTGCACACCAAGTCGGGACTCGCCGAGCTCGGTACGCACTGCGCGCCATCGGGGCCACCCTCGAGCGCGAAGCGGCGCGAGGTGCCGTCGGGCGCGTGCACCTCGATCACGAGGGCATGCTCAATCGTGTAACGGCGCGCCGCGAGCAGCGGCGCCGGGTCGAGCGGGGCGATCCAGAGCCCGTCGTTGACGAAGTCCACCTGTACCCGGCGACCGTCGGTGACGAGACGGCGGAGCGGATCGTCGATCGGTGAGTTCGTCGCGGCAACCTTGTCGATGAGGTCGATACCGAAGACGTACTTCCACAACGCAGCTCGCGCATTGCCGTCGACGGCCTGCATGTCCCACACCAGCAGGCGACGATCCGGGAGCCCGCGGTTCCAATCGTCACTGATCTCGTACGCGACGAATCCGTCGTCACTCCCGGAGGCATCGGTGTGCACCGCGGTGAAGAATGCCTTCTTGCCGTGTCCGCCCATGAAGTCCCAGAACACCTGTGGCCACCAGAAGGAGGGCCGCGACACCATGCCGCCGCGCAGGAGTCGGCTGCGGTCGTACAGCTCCGGCAACACCTTCTCGGCTTCCTCGCGCGTCAGCATGCGCATCCGGCCCGCGGCGTCCGGATCGATGAACTCGATGCGGGCACGCTCCGCCGACAACCCGAGCCGCCAGGTCGCGACGCCGTAGCCGAAGCGGCCGTAGATCACGCTCTCCGACGCGGTGAGCATCGCGATCGGTTCACCACGTGCGCGCGCGTCGTCGTGCAGGGCCTCGATCATCTGCGTGAGCACGCCGCGGCGGCGGTGCGTCGGGAGCACCGCAACCCATGACACGGCCGCGGCGGGGACGAGCGCGCCGCCCGGAACCGTCAGCTCGAACGAGTAGTTCCGCGACACGCCGACGATCTCGTCGTCCTCGAAGGCGACGCGCGTGCGGTCCAGCTCCGCCTCGGCCCAGCTGCGCGACGCATTCGGCGACGTCGGCGACCCGCCGAACCCGCGCTGGTCGGCGAGCACCAAGCGGTCGAGCTCGTCGGGGCGAATCGCTCGGATCTCGTACGGCACCCGACCGTTCTAGCCGGAAGGGTCGAGCGGCGCCTGCGCATTTCGCTGGATCGTCCGGCGTGCGCCGCCGACGTAGGTGAAGCCGGCGAACAGCAGTACCAGCGCGACCAGGAAGATGCCGCCCCGCCCCCCACCGGGGAACACCACGGCGAGCACCGCGCCCGCGACCCATACGAGCTGGAACCTGGTCTCGAAGCGCGCGAACGCCCGGCCGCGGGCCGCGTCGGCGCCGTCGCGCTGGAGCAGGCTGTCGAACGCGACGCGACCGCACGCCGCGGACGCCGCGACCACGAAGGCGGCTGCGACCAGCGAGACCCGTCCGTACGAACGAGCGGCGTACACGAGGGGTACCGCGGGAACGAGCAGCGTGCCTGCGAGGATCCATTCCTCTCGCACCTTCTTGCGGAGCAACGGAGCGATGATCGTGCCGAACGCGTTGCCGACCGCACTGCCGCCGAGCACGATGCCGAACATCCATGCGGGCTCGCCGGACCTCTTGAGCGCGAAGGCCGCGAAGAACGTGAAGAAGCCGACGACGCCGCGCAACAGGCCCATTGCGGTGCCGGCGACGACGATGCTCCGGGCATGCAGCAGCTCCCGCTGATCCTGCGTCTCGTCCGGGCCGACGCGCACGGCGCGCGGGATGCCCAGCGCGGCGACGGCCCCGAGGAGGAAGACGACCGCGGCGGTCCGCAGGACCCAGGGCGCGCCGAGCAACTTCAAGATCCCGGCCGCGAACGGCGCAACGACCGTGCCGGCCAGCACGCTCATGATCGCGAGACGCGAATTCGCGAGCACGAGCTCGTCGTTGTCGGCCACCACGGCGGGAACGAGCGCGCTCTTGGCGATCGACTGGCCCTTCGACAGGACGAGCGTGCCGAACGCCAGCGGAAACAACATCAGGTTGTCGATATTGCTCGACATCAGGATCGCGAGCATCGCCCGACCGAGCATCGAAGCGGCGAAGAGCAGCCGGCGACCCCCTCGGGTGCGGTCGAGGAAGGGCCCGAGCACCGGCGCGACGACCGCGAACGGTGCCATCGTGATCAGCAGGTACAACAACACCTTGGGTCGCGCCGCGCCGACCGAGGCCCCGAAGAACAAGGAATCGGCGAGCGACACGGTCACGAACACGTCACCGGCGACGCCGATCGCGTGCGCGACCGCGAGCCGGGAGAATGGCGTGAAGGTGGTCGACTCGAGGCGGCCGCGAGTGTCCGTGTCCGAAGCGTACTGCCGCCCATCGTGGTGCCACAGGTCCCGATCAGGCTCCTCGGGGCTGGAGACGGGACGCCCGACCGGCACCTACCATCGCGGCATGACGGTGACTGACGCGCCCGGCTCGCCTATCGCCGGGCCCGAGACGCGGTACCTCAATCGCGAGGTCTCGATGCTCGACTTCCAGGCGCGCGTGCTCGCGTACGCCGAGGACCCGTCGCTGCCGCTTCTCGAGCGCGCGAAGTTCCTTGCGATCTTCAGTGGCAACCTCGACGAGTTCTTCCAGGTACGGGTCGCGGGGCTGAAAGAGCAGCTCGCAGCCGGCGTGCGTTCCACCTCACCCGACGGTCTCGACCAGGTCGAGCAGCTGCGTGCGATCCGAGGGCGTGTCGAGGAGATGGTGACGCGTCAGGCCGCGGCGTTCACCAAGGACATCGCGCCCGCGCTGGCGGAAGCGGGTGTCGAATTCATCGACTGGCGCGATCTCGACCGCGACGCGTGCGCGGAGCTCACGCGCGTGTTCGAGGACCGGATCTTCCCGGTGCTCACGCCACTTGCCGTGGACCCTGCGCACCCGTTTCCGTACATCTCCAACCTGTCGCTCAACCTCGCGGTGGTCGTGCAGGACGAGGCGACCGGCGAAGAGCGCTTCGCGCGCGTCAAGGTGCCGCCACTGCTCCCACGTTTCGTGGTTGTACCGAACACCTCGCGCTTCGTCCCGCTCGAGCAAGTGATCGCCGCGCATCTCGACGAACTGTTCCCGGGTATGCGGGTGCTCTCGCACCACCCGTTCCGCGTCACACGTGATGCGGACATCGAGCTCAACGACGAGGCCGAAGATCTCCTGGCCGCGATGGAAGTGGTGCTCCGCCAGCGCACGAAGTTCGGCATTGCGGTGCGGCTCGAAGTCGACGCGCACATGACACCGGAAGTGCTCGAGCTGCTCTGCCGCGAGCTCGAGCTCGACAGCAACGACGTCTACCAGGTCGATGCCGCGCTCGATCTCAGCGGTCTGTGGGACATCTACGGGCTCCGCCGTCCGGATCTGAAGTTTCCGACCTTCACTCCGCAGAACCCGCCACAGCTCGCCGGAGGTGACGAGACCGACATCTTCTGGGCATTGCGTCACGGCGACGTGTTGGTGCACCACCCGTACGAGTCCTTCGCGAACTCGGTCGAGCTCTTCGTGTTGCAGGCGGCGCGTGATCCGAACGTCCTCGCGATCAAGCAGACGCTGTACCGCACGGGCGGCGACGAAGCCGGCATCGTGGCGTCCCTCGTCAAGGCGGCCGAAGCCGGCAAGCAGGTGGTCGCCCTGGTCGAGCTCAAGGCGCGTTTCGACGAGCAGGCGAACATCGAACGAGCCCGCATGCTGGAACAGGCCGGCGCGCACGTCGTCTACGGCCTCGTCGGACTGAAGACCCACGCCAAGATCCTCCTCGTCGTGCGCCAGGAGCCCGATGGCATACGCCGCTACTGCCACGTCGGCACCGGCAACTACAACCCGAAGACGGCGACAACGTACGAAGACCTCGGAGTGCTGTCGTGCGATCCCGATCTCGGCGCCGACCTCTCGGAGTTGTTCAACTACCTCACCGGCTACAGCCGTCCCGGCGAGTACCGCCGCTTGATCGTCGCGCCGATGCATCTGCGCGACGAGTTGCGCAGGCTCATCCGTTCGCAGGCGCGCGAAGGCGGCATGATCACGATCAAGACGAACGCGCTCGTCGATTCGGAGATGATCGACGAGTTGTACGCGGCCTCGAAGGCCGGCGCGCGTATAGACCTCATCGTGCGCAGCATCTGTTGCCTGCGTGCCGGTGTCCCGGGGTTGTCCGACCACATCACCGTACGCTCGATCGTCGGACGCAACCTCGAGCACTCGCGGATCTTCCGCTTCGGCGTTCCCGGTGACGACGCGACGGAATACCTCATCGGCTCGGCCGATCTCATGCCCCGCAACCTCGATCGCCGGGTGGAAGCAGATCTGCGTGTGGTCGACACGCGGATGCGCGCCCGTCTCGACGAGATACTCGAGATCGAGTTCGCGGACGACGTGCTGGCATGGACACTGGAACCGGACGGCACGTGGCGCAAGGTGCCGACCGCCGCGGGCGTCGACTCGCAGGCGAAGTTCCAGGAGCTCGCGATCGCCCGGTCGAAGAGCCGGCCGGTGGAAGGCTGAACGGGTGGCCGGGCATCCGCCGACCGTTGCGAGTGTCGTCCGAGCCGCGCTGGGGAAGTCGTCGGCGCAGCTCGAAGCCCACGAGCAGGGCGTGTTCGAGGGCGCCGACCCGCGCGCCGTGCACCAAGCGCGTGTGGCGACCCGCCGTCTGCGCTCCGACCTTCGCACGTTCGAGCCGTTCCTCGACGAGCAGTGGGCCACGCGTCTGCGCGGGGAGCTCCGGTGGCTGACCTCCGAACTCGGCGCGGTGCGCGACATCGAGGTGATGCGTGACCGGCTCCGTGGCCATGCCGAGCAGCTGGCGCCGAGCGACGCCGACACGGCCGGCCACGTGCTCCGCCGCCTCGACGCCGATCGCGAGGCCGCGCGCACGGCGCTGCTGGCGTCGATGCGGTCGGTCAGGTACACGCAGTTGCGGGCTGCACTGGCGGAGGGCGCCAAGCGCCCGCGGCTCTCGGGTCGGGCCGGCAAGCGGCCGGACCGGGCGCTGGCGCGGGTGGTGCGGGGTCGCTGGAAGAAGCTGGAACGCGCCGTCGACGAGCTCGGCGCGACGCCGTCGGACGAGGCCCTGCACGGCGTACGCATCCGTTCCAAGCGGTGCCGCTACGCGGCGGAGGCATGTGTCCCGGTCTTCGGCGAGCAGGCGACCCGGTTCGCCCGGGAGATGGCCCGTGTCCAGGACGTGCTCGGCGAGCACCACGACGGCGTCGTCGCCGGGGCGTGGCTCGCCAAGACCGCGCACGAGTGCTCGCCCGGCGAGGCGTTCGCGCTGGGACGGCTCGCCGAGATCGAGCACGTCGCGGCCGATCGCTCGCGCACAGACTTCGGCCGCGTGTGGAGGCGTGCCCGTCGCAAGCGCCTCCGCGCCTGGATGTAGACGTGGTGGTCCAAGCCGCGGGTGGCGTCGTGACGCGCGCGACGCCGGACGGCGACCGTGAGGTGCTCCTCGTGCACCGGCCGCGCTACGGCGATTGGACGCTGCCAAAAGGCAAGCTCGAGCGCGGAGAGTCGCACGAAGACGCCGCGCTGCGCGAGGTGGAGGAAGAGACCGGCGTGCGCGGCGCGCTCGGTGCCGAGCTCCCCTCACACCGGTACGTCGACCGCCACGGTCGCGACAAGGTCGTTCGTTACTGGGAGATGACACCCGTCGACGCGCAGCCGCGCGAAGCAGACGATGAGGTCGATGAGGTGCGATGGGTGCGGGCGGATGACGCGTCGGCGCTCCTCACGTACGATGCCGATCGGAGGTTGCTGGCGGGCGTCATGCGGGAAAGGCGTGGAGACCCTCTATGACGATCTACCTCGTACGCCATGCGAAGGCAGGCGAGCGCCGCGCGTGGACCGACGCCGACGAGCTCCGTCCCCTCTCCGGACGCGGCCACGTGCAAGCCCGTGGACTGCTCGACGTGCTCGCCGATGCGCGCTTCGAGCGCGTGTTGTCGAGTCCGTACGTGCGCTGCATGGAATCGGTCGTGCCGATTGCCTCGGTGCGACGGATGGCGATCGAGCCCGCCGAAGCGCTTGCCGAGGGGGCGTCGCTCGACGAGGCCCTCGCGCTCGTCCGCAAGCACGCGGCGACGGGCGCGGTGATGTGCACGCACGGCGACGTGATGCCGATGCTGCTCGACTATTACGCCGCGCGCGGCGTCGACATCGGTTCGACACCCCAGTGCCCGAAGGGCTGCACCTGGGTACTCGAAACCGACGCGACGAGTGAGGTGCGGACCGCGCGGTACGTCCCGCCGCCGCCCGATTAGCTCCCTGAGGTCCTCGCCGCAGCGTTCGTGTCACGAAGCGGCGGCAGAAGCACGTTCGTACCGATAGCCGACGCCCCGCACCGTCACGATTCGGCTCGGGTTCGTGGGATCGGACTCGACCTTCGCCCTGAGCCGCTTGATGTGCACATCGAGCGTCTTCGTGTCGCCGAAATAGTTGGGTCCCCACACGCGGTCGATGAGCACGTCGCGCGTCAGGACGCGACCGGCGTTCTCCATCAACAGTTCGAGCAGCTCGAACTCCTTGAGCGGCAACGCCACCGGTGAGCCGCGCACGTAGACCTCGTGTCTCCCCGCATCGAGACGAACGTCACCGACTTCGACGACATCGGGTCGGTCCCCGTCGTCGTCCGCCGGGGACACGCGTCGTAGGGTCGCGCGTACCCGGGCAATGAGCTCGCGGAGACGAAACGGCTTCGCAATGTAGTCGTCGGCGCCGACATCGAGGCCGACCACCGCGTCGATCTCGGCGTCACGCGCGGTCACCATGATGATCGGGACACGCGAGTGCGCTCGCAGCTGGCGACACACATCGATGCCGGACATCTTCGGAAGCATGACGTCGAGCAGCACGAGCGCAGGTCGGGCGGCGTCGAAGCGGGACAGTGCCTCGAGGCCGTCAGCAGCCGTATCAACAAGGAAGCCTTCGCGTTGGAGCGCAACGGTCAACGCGTCACGATACGACTGCTCGTCGTCGACGACGAGGATCAGCGGCGGGTCCGTCATGGTATCTCCAGCATGCGTCAGAAGCTTCACGAGAGGGGTCGAACGTTGCCGGTCCTGGTCGGTATGAAGAGCGTGAACACCGAACCTTCGCCTTCTCGCGACTGAACGACCACTTCGCCGCCGTGTACCTGAGCGACATGGCGCACGATCGACAGCCCGAGTCCAGTTCCGCCAGTATCGCGGCTCCGGGCGCGGTCGACGCGGTAGAAGCGTTCGAAGATGCGTTCGAGGTCGCGTGTAGGGATCCCTATGCCGTGATCGCGCACCGTGATCGCGATCCGGTTGCCGTCGATACGGGCGCCGATCTCGACGACCGCACCGGCGCCGGAATACTTGATCGCATTGTCGAGGAGGTTGACGACCGCGCTGCGCATTTGGCGCACGTCGCAGAAGATCTCGACATCGGGAGGCTCGGGTGCGATTCGGACGGGCACCCGAGCAGCGGTTGCGGCCGCTTGCACGACGTCGACCGCGTCCGCGATCAACAACGGGACGGGCAAGGGCGCGCGAGTGGATGACTCCTGCGCTTCGATCGTGCTGAGGTCGAGCAGGCCGTCGACGATGCGCGCGAGGCGATCGGCCTCCCGAACGACGCGGTCCGCGAGCTGTCGCAGGACCGCGACATCCTCGCTGGCGGACATGGTCTCCGCGAGTACGGCGAGCGCTCCGATCGGCGTCTTGAGCTCGTGGCTGACGTTGGCGACAAAGTCGCGCCGCACGCTTTCGACTCGACGCGACTCCGAAATATCGCGCGCGAACGCCACCGCGCCGACGACCTCGCCGTCGCGCCTCAGCGTGAACGCCCGCAGCTGAAGCACCTGACGCGGCGGTCCGTACAGCTGGATCTCACGCCCGGAGCTGTGACCGTCGAGGGCCTCGTGCAGAAGCTCCGTCAGCGCGTCCTCCGCCAGCACCTCACCCGTACGCGCCCCTGCGAAGCGGCGCGCGACGGCGTTGCGAACGATCTCCCGCCCGATGCGGTCGACGACGACGATCGCGTCGGTCGACTCGTCGAGAGCGGCTTTCATCCAGAACTGGACCGCTTCGGCATGCGCGACCCGTTCTCTGGCGTCTTGCCGGTCAGCGACGATGGCACCAGTGAGCGACTCGCGATGGCCCGCTTCGGTGACGCGACGAGCGTCGGAGAGCTCGCGCCGTACCGTGTAGAGCCGACGCGCGATGACGGTCACCAGCGCCCACCCGGCGAGAGCCAGGACGACGAAGAACGCTGTCACGGCGTCAGCCGAACCGACCCGTGATGTAACCCTCCGTGCGGGGATCGGAAGGGTTGGTGAAGATCTTCTCGGTGGCGTCGTACTCGACGAGTCGACCAACACGGTGACCATGCTCGTCGAGCTCGGCCGTCATGAACGCGGTCATGTCGGAGACCCGGGCGGCTTGTTGCATGTTGTGAGTCACGATCACGATCGTGTAGTCACGCTTGAGATCTGTCAGGAGGTCTTCGATCCGCGATGTCGCGATCGGGTCGAGCGCCGAGCACGGTTCGTCCATCAACAGCACGTCCGGCTCGACCGCAAGGCATCGCGCGATGCACAAGCGCTGTTGCTGACCCCCGGAAAGGGTGTACGCCGATTGCTTCAGCTTGCCCTTCACCTCGTCCCACAAGGCAGCTTGCATCAGCGCGTGCTCGACGGTGTCGTCCAACTCCTTCCGCCGACCCTGGATACGGGGTCCGAAGGCAACGTTGTCGTACACCGACTTCGGAAATGGATTCGGCTTCTGGAAGACCATCCCGATTCGGCGCCGCACCTCGACGGGATCAACCTCGGTCGCATAGAGGTCCTGACCGTGATACAGGATCTGGCCCGAAACCTGTGCGCCGGGCACGAGGTCGTTCATGCGGTCGAACGACCGGAGCAACGTGCTCTTGCCGCAGCCCGATGGCCCGATCAGCGCGGTGATCCGGTGCTGAGGCACGTCAAGAGACACATCGTCAACCGCGAGCACTCCCGAGTACCGGATGCTCACGTCGCGAAGTCTGAACACGACCTCGTTCGCCGCGGCATCGGTTGGGGAGTCGGAAACGGTTGGTCGCACCGTGACAGTCGGCATCGCCATGTAGTCACCCCGTCCGGCGCTCGGTTCCGCTGTCGACACGTTTCCTCACTGTCGGATATCGCCGCCGCGGGAGGCGCGGTACCTGAGCCAGGGCCCCTCCGACCTTCTGAGGGCTGAAGCCGCCTCTCAGCATCGCGGCTGGGGAGGTCCTCACCAAGCCTCCGGGTTGGTGACCCATCGTACGGAACGACCTCGGCTCGCCGAGAGATTCGGGGTGTCCGTCGGGTGAACTGGCGGTGAACAGGAACGAGGGGCCACCGTGACAGGAGCCGGCGACGGCAAACTGCCATCCGGCGACACGATCGGAGGAGCGGATGCCCGAATCGCGACGGACCTTCGGCGAACAACTCGACGACATCCGGGCTGAGGTCGTGAAGCTGGCGGTGAGGAGCTGTGAGCAGATCGGCGCCGCCACGCAGGCGCTCCTCGATGCGGACCTCGCGCTCGTCGACGAGATCTACGAAGTGCGGCGCGAGATCGAAGAGCGCGCGCTCAATGTCGAACAACGCGTCTATCAGCTGTTCGCCCTGCAGCAGCCGATGGCCTCCGATCTGCGGACGATGCTTGCCGTGCTCCGGATCCTGCACGAGATCGAGCTCACCGCCGGGCTCATGCGCAACGTCGCACGCGCGTCACGCCGGCTCTATCCGCGCGAGCTGCCGCCGCGTATACGCGGAATCGTCGAGCGCATGGGCGCACAGGCGAGCGTGCAAATGCACCTCGCCGTAGACGCTTTCGCCGACGGCGACGAGAGAGTGGCGTCGGCGCTCCCCGATATGGACGATGTCATGGACGATCTCCAAAAGGAGCTCTTCCGGGCCATCTTCTCGGGCTTCTCCGGCGGTTCGACCGACGAAGCGGCGCTCCAGATGGCCGTGCAGCTGGCGTTCGTCGGCCGCGATTATGAGCGAGCCGCCGACCACGCCGTGATGATCGGGCGCTGGGTTGCGTTCATGATCACGGGTCAGCTTCCTGGTGAGCCCGAGCAATAGCCGCGTTGACTGTTCGAATGCGGTTCACCTCACGTTCACCCTTCGGCTGCTGCGTCTCCATGCACCGTTCTTAACATCGAGATCGATGCCGGCTGCCGAACAGAGGGGTCCCGTCTTGACCGCATCGTTGTCGAATCGGCGCGCGCGACGCGCCGCCGCCATCTTCTTCCTTCTCGCACTGCTCGCCGCCGCATGCGGGAGCTCGAGCAGCGGCTCGTCCGACAACACGCTGAACGGCTCGGGCTCGACGTTCCAAAAGACATTCGACGAGGTGGCGATCGCGGCCTTCAAGCAGAAGAGCCCGGGCGTGACGGTCAACTACGCCGGCGGCGGGTCCGGCAAGGGCAAGACCGACCTGCAGAGCAAGACCGTCGACTTCGCCGGCACGGACAGCCTCATCAAGGACGAGGAAAAGGCGGGGTACCAGGGCGGCGCAGTGCTGTACTTCCCGACCGTCTCCGCACCGATCACCGTCTCGTACAAGGTGGCCGGCCTCGACAAGCTCCAGCTCTCCGCCGAGTCACTCGCGAAGATCTTCTCCGGGGATGCGAAGAAGTGGAACGATGCGGCGATCGCCGATGACAATCCCGGCGTCAACCTGCCGTCGACCGACATCGTGATCGTCCACCGCGCCGATGCCTCGGGCACGACGAGCAACTTCACCAAGTACCTCGTGAGTGCGGCCGGGAGCGCGTGGACGCTCGGCAGTGGCGACACCGTCACCTGGCCGGCCGATTCACAGGCGGGACAGGGCAACGCAGGTGTCGCGCAGATCATCGGCCAGACCGACGGTGCGATCGGCTACGTGGACTTCAGTGACGCGGTGGCCGCGAACCTCACGTTTGCGTCGATCAAGAACTCCGCCGGCAACTACACGGAGCCGACGCTGGAGAGCGCGCAAGCTGCCGTCGAAAGCGCAACCATCGCGGACGACCTCACCTACAGCCCGCTCAACACCTCAGGCGCCGGCGCCTACCCGCTCACCGCGCCGACCTGGATCATCGTCTATGCCAAGCAGACCAACAAGGTGAAGGGCCAGGCGCTGAAGGACTTCCTCACGTTCGTGCTGAACGACGGCCAGGCCCTCGCCAAGGACGCCGACTACGCCAAGTTGCCGGACTCGTTGAAGGAGAAGGCGAACGCCCAGCTGAGCAAGCTCGAGATCCCGGCGTAACGTCACGCACATGACGGGCGTCGCCGCGACGAAGCGACCCAAGGCCGGCGACATCTGGAGCGACCGCGCGTTTCGCGCGGTCGCTCTGGTCGCCGGCCTGCTCGTGCTCATCATCCTCGGGCTGATCGCGTACACAACGACGAGCAAGGCGTGGCCCGCGTTTCGCGAGCAAGGCTTCAGCTTCGTCACGAGCGATCGCTGGAACCCGAACGTCGGCCAGTTCGGGGCCCTCGCGTTCATCTTCGGCACGCTCGTGTCATCGGCGATCGCGATCGCGTTCGCCGTACCACTCAGCCTCGGCATCGCACTGTTCATCACCGAGCTCGCGTCGAAGCGACTGCGCATGTTCGTGACCTACGTCATCGATCTGCTTGCCGCGATCCCGTCGGTCGTCTACGGCTTCTGGGCGCTCGCCGTCTTCACGACTCCCGCGAAAACCCTGTACACCCACCTCGCGGACACGCTGGGGAAGCTCCCGCTCCTGAGTCGCCTCTTCGGGGGGCCCGCGAGCGGTGCGAGCTTCATGACCGCGGGTGTGATCCTCGCGGTGATGATCATCCCGATCATCACCTCTCTGGCTCGCGAGGTGCTGCTGACGGTCGCGCAGGACGACAAGAACGCCGCGTGGGCGATGGGCGCGACGCGCTGGGAGATGTTGCGCGTCGCGGTATTCCCGCGCGTGCGAAGCGGGCTCGTCGGCGCCGTGATGCTCGGACTCGGACGCGCGATGGGAGAGACGATCGCCGTGGCGTTGGTGATCGGGAACTCGCCGCAGATCACGTCGCATCTCTTCCGGACGGGCGACTCGATGGCATCGGTCATCGCCCACAACTTCCCCGAAGCGACCGGCGTGCCGCGCGCGGCGCTCATCGGCATGGGTGTCGTGCTGTTCGCGATCACGATCGTCGTCAACATCACCGCGCGCTTCATCACGCGGCGGACGGCGCGCGCGATGGGAGCCGCGCGATGAGCATCGCGTCTCCTCCCGCACCGCCCACCGCGTCCGACCCCAATCCCGCGTCCTCGATCCTGGAACGAGCGCTCTCGCCGCGGCGGCGCGTCGTCAACAACCTCGCGACCGCGTGGATGATGGCGTCGCTCCTCGTCGCGCTCGTGCCACTCGCCGTCATCGTCGCGTACGTCATCAGCAAGGGTGCCGGCGTCATCAACGGCGACTTCCTCATCAAGGACCTCCCGATCATCACGCAGTTCGCGGGAGGCGGGATCAAGCCGGCGATCGTCGGCACGGTCGTGATCACCGGCCTCGCTGCCCTCTTGTCCATCCCTCTCGGCGTCCTCGCGGCCGTCTACCTGAACGAGTACGGGCGCGACAAGCCCGTCGCCAATGTGATCCGGTTCATGGCAGGCGTGATGACCGGCGTGCCGTCGATCGTGATGGGCCTGTTCGTCGCGACGATCTGGGTCAGCTCGGGGCTGCACCGCGGCTATTCGGGCCTCGCCGGTTCCCTCGCGCTGGGTGCGCTGATGTTGCCGATCGTGATCCGCTCATCGGAAGAGATGCTGAAGCTCGTGCCGGACGACCTGCGGGACGCGAGCGACGCGCTCGGTGCACGGAGGTGGCGTACCGTCCTCTCGGTCGCGCTCCCCGCGGCGCTGCCGGGCATCGTGAGTGGCGCCATGCTCGCGGTCGCGCGTGCCGCGGGGGAAACCGCGCCATTGCTGTTCACGATCGGGATCACGAGGTCGACGAACGCGAACCCTTTCCGTGGCACAAACACCGCGCTCTCGCAGGAGATCTGGTTCAACGCCCAGACGCCGTTTGCCGCAGCGAAGGACCGCGCCTGGGGCGAGGCGCTGACGCTGATCGTGATCGTGTTCGTCTGTACGGTGATCGCGCGGCTGGTGTCATCGCGCTTCGCGATGGCGCGACGCTGACTCCTCGGGGCTGACTCCTCGGAGCGACTCGCGGGGCCCTGACTACTCGGGCTCGTCGCCGAGATCCCACTCGAGGATGAGGTGCTCGCGCTCGGCATCGCGGGCGACCCGTTCCCGGTTGCGACGGAACTGCGGGTCGTAGACCGGAAGCAGCTGGAGCCGCGCCATTGCCCGCTGACGGAATTCGTCGATCGCACGCTGATCGCCGAACACGCGATGGATCTCCCAGTGAGGCGCGACGGGGCCCGTGTACAAAATCTTCACATGGCCTTGCGGCGGGATCTCTTCGATCTCTTCGGGCTCGATCGCCATGACGAACTCCTCGATAGGGAACAGGAAAGGCTACCGAAGAACCTCGGTCGCCGCGTCCCGTGCGATCCAGGGCGGCCTGCGGCGCCGTACAGTCAACGGAACGAAATTCGAAGATCGATGCAGCGTCAGCGGCTCCTCGGACGTCTGGGAGTTTGCTGAACGAATCAACAGGGCAGGCCCTTTTCGAACTTCGGTAACCGCCGAGCCGTAGGCTCCGTCTGAAGGAGGTGACCGTGGACGACATTCCCAAGGAATACGAGTGGATGCTCCACGCACGCTGCCGAGGGGCGGCCCCTACCGAGTTCTTCCCCTCCGATGGTCTCGGTGTCGAGTCCGCGCAGCGCATCTGCGTGGCGTGTCCCGTGCGCGTCGAATGCCTCGAGTACGCGCTCGAGCACCACATCGAGCACGGCGTATGGGGCGGGGCTTCCGAACGGGAACGGCGCCGCATTCTCCGTCGCCGACGCGGCCTCGCGCCCGCGCAGCGCCCGTAGGCCCGTCGCTTCGGTTCATCCCGTGGTGCAGGCGTGGAGCAGGAGCTCCACGTCGTCGAGAGACGACGACACCTGGAATGGCACCGCGCCGACGCCGAGCACGATCGTCTCGACGCCGAGCGCCTCCCACCCGTTCACCTGCTCTCGCACCTCCTCGACGGTGCCGACGAGCCGTCCCTTGCGGAACGACGCGAGGTCGACGTCGTCGAGGATCCCGGGCGGCGACGTCGACTTGAGGCGCGCGAACCGTTGCTCGAGGTCGCGCGCGTTCTCGCCGCACAGCGCGTAGAGACCCAGGGTTCGCCATACGCTCGCGGGGTCGCGGTCCACGCGTGCGCACGCAGCCTCGAGGACCCGCAGCCGCGCCGCATAGTCGTCGGGCGTCCACGCCCAGCAGGTGTTCCAACCGTCGGCGTGCGCGGCGACGATGCGCAACAACCGGTCGCCCTTGCCGCCGACGAAGACGCGGGGCCGCGGCTGCTGCTGCGCGGCCGGCATGTTCTTCGCATCGATCGCGCCGTGGTACACGCCTTCGTAGGTGAACGGTCCGCCGGAGAGCAGACCCTTCACCACCTCGAGCGCCTCTGTCAGCCGATCGAGACGCTCGCCCGGGGGCGGCATCTTCATGCCGATCGCCTCGTACTCGGGTTCGTACCATCCCGCGCCGAGTCCGACGTCGAGGCGGCCGTCGCTGATCCGGTCGAGCGATGCGAGGGCCTTGGCGAGCACCGACGCGGGGCGCAACGCCTCGCACAGCACGAGCGTCCCGACGCGCACATCGGGCACGGCGCGTGCGAGCGCGGCCAGGGTCACGAGCGGCTCGAAGGAGTCCTCCTGGTCGGGTGGCCCGCCGTACTTCGCGAGATCCCAGAAGAGGTGGTCCGACAGCCATACCGATGACGCGCCGGCGTCACGAGCCGCAGTTGCATACCGAGCGATCGTCTCGAATCGAAGTGGTCGCTCGCCGGCGACAGAGAAGTCGTACTGCGGGAGCGCGAGACCGAATCGCATCGATTGAAAGGCTACAGACCGCCCCTACGCTGATGAGGTGCTGGAGTGTGTCGCGAACGTCTCCGAAGGCCGCAACATGGATCTGCTTCGGTTGTTCGCGGAGGCGTGCGGGCCGTCCCTGCTCGACGTGCACTCCGACGCCGACCATCACCGCTCGGTCTTCACCCTCGCCGGTCCCGAACCTGGCGACACATGCGAAGGCGCCCGCGCGCTCGCCGCAGTCGTCGCCCGGCGAGGCTCTCTCGTGGGTCACGACGGCGAACATCCCCGGTTCGGGGTGCTCGACGTGGTGCCGTTCGTCGCGCTGGGCGGGACAACCGCCGAGCGGGTGCAGGCGGCCGACGAGGCACGCGCGTTCGGCAAATGGTGGTCCGAGCACTCCAAGGTTCCGGTGTTCCTCTACGACGACGCGGACCCCGAGGGTCGAGACCTTCCGTCCACGCGCGCGCAGGCGTTCCAGACGCGCCGGCCCGATTTCGGGCCGGCCGCGCCTCACGCCGAGCTGGGCGCGACCGCGGCGGGAGCGCGCCGTGCGCTCGTCGCGGTCAACTGTGTCCTGGCGACGCGCGAGATCAGCGTCGCTCGTCGTATTGCGCGCATGGTGCGCGAGCGCGACGGCGGTCTGGCGGGCGTGCGTGCGCTCGGCTTCTACCTGCCGGGAGCTCGCCGCGTGCAAGTCTCGATGAACCTCACCGATCTCGACCGGACCGGCATGCAGGAGGCATGCGTGCGTGTGCGCGACCTGGCCACGCAGCTCGGTTCGGACGTCTCCCGCGTCGAGCTCGTCGGGCTCTTGCCGCGGCGTGAGCTCGACCGGTGCTCCGACGAATTCCTGTCGTGGAGCCGGATCGACCGGGCCTCGACGATCGAGGAACGCATCGGTCAGGGTCCACGCTGGTGGCCGGGCGACCCCATCCCTGACTCCGTGTGACCGGCGTCGGTCAGGCGCTGGCGAGGCCGCGGCGCGCGAGCGCCCGCTGCCGGCGGATGCGGCGACGCTCCCGCTCCGACATGCCTCCCCAGATGCCGAACTTCTCGCCGTGTCGCAACGCGTACTCGAGGCACTCCATGCGCACCTCGCAGCCGCCGCAGACCGACTTGGCCTCCTTCGTGGAGGCGCCGCGCTCGGGGAAGAACAGGTCCGGGTCGACGCCGAGACAGTTGGCACGCTCCTGCCAACGCCGGTCTGAGGCGTCGGTCTCGAGCTGGATCAGCATCTCTCTCATCGGCTGCCCCCTCGTTGGTGGATTGTTGGCCCTCAGCCCGGCCGGGCACCGGGGTCGTCGGGCCGCTGAAATGCCGCCGATGGAATTACAGCGGTGTCATCATGGCCGCGTGCCACCGCCGGCGCAAGGGGCGAGGAGGAGGCGGGCACAAGAGAACGCGGTACGTGGGCGCGCGCGCTCATCTCGTGGCCTCACGCGTTCGGCAATCGAGGCCGGCGAGCGCTACGAGTCGCTGCGCTCCTGATCCTTCTGCTCGACCTTCTCGAGCCTGAGCGACGCCGAGTTCATGCAGTACCGGAGCCCGGTCGGGTGGGGCCCGTCCGGGAACACGTGTCCCAGGTGGGCGCCGCAGTTGCTGCACCGGGCCTCGGTGCGGACCATGCCATGGCTGGCATCGGTCGCCTCTTCCACGGCGTCGTCCTCGAGCGGCTCGAAGAAGCTCGGCCAGCCGGTGCCGGACTCGAACTTCGTGTCGGACGAGAACAGCGGCGCACCGCAACAGACGCACGTGTACGTGCCGTCGTCGTGGCAGTCCCAGTACTCACCGGTGAACGCCCGCTCCGTTCCCGCCTTGCGGGCGACTTCGAATTGCTCGGGGGTCAGGCGCGCACGCCAGTCGGCTTCGGACTGCGGGAGCTGGTCTCTGGGTGTGGTCGGCATGCCGCGTGCAACGCTCGCAGGTTCAGGCGCGTTCCCGCCAACGTGCAACGATCCGCGCCCAGGGATTTCGCGCGGGCAATGTCGGCTCGCTCGCCCACGATCGCGACGAGGCGGGGCCGCGTCGGCCAGCACCCGATCGCAGACAGGACGCACCAGCCGTCGAGCGGCTCCCGACGCAGATCGATGATCACGGCGTCGAACCACTCCCGCTGGAGAAGCGCGACGGCGGCCTCCCCGTCGGGGGCGACGACCTGCTCGACACCCTCGAGCTCGAATCTCGGTTCCACGACCAGCACACGCGGTGACACCGAGCACCTCCTCCGTGAGCGGACCCGCCAACCGTCCCTGCCCGGTGACGTCAATATCGGCCACTCCCCGCGTTTCTTGCGGCATTTGACGACACAACCCGTCGCCGTGGGTCGCCTGAACGGGTGGGCTAGCCGGCTCGCCGCTCGTGGCGGCGCTGCTCGAGGAAGTCGACGAGGACGTAATCACCGAGGGTCTCCGGGGTCGTGTAGAAGGCACGACCGCGGTTCATGCGCATCATCCGCTCGACGAACTCCCGCAGATAGAAGTTGTCCTCGAGCATGAAGGTGTTGATGCGGATGCCGTCCTTGGTGCAACGCTGCACCTCGCGCAACGTCATCTCGATCGTGCGGGGGTCGGGCGGGTAGTCGAAGAACGGCTCGCCGTTGTCGAGGATGTGGGCCGTCGGCTCGCCGTCGGTGATCATGATGATCTGCTTGCGACCGGTCTGGCGGCCGAGCATGGAACGGGCCATCAGCAACGCGTGCTGCATGTTCGTGCCCCACTCGAAGTCCCACGTCGCTTCCGGGAGCCGCTCGGGCTTCACTTCGCGCGCGACCCGACCGAAGCTGACCATGCCCAGGTAGTCACGCGGGAACTGCGAGCTGATCAGCGCATGCAGCGCCATTGCCACCTTCTTCGCCGCGAGGAACCGGCCCCGCATCTCCATGGAGAGCGAGACGTCGAGCATGAGGACTGTCGCGCTGCGCGTCACCTGCTCGGTGCGCTCGATCTCGAAGTCCTCGGGCTTGATCGCGACGGGAGTTCCCGCGCCCTGGCGCGTGATCGCGTTCTTGAGTGTGCGGCCGACGTCGAGGTGGAACGGGTCGCCGAACTCGTAGGGTTTGTGCTCGTCCGCGCGCTCGTGACCGAAGCCGGAGCGCTCGATCTCGTGCTTGCCGGCACGGTCCTGCAGCAGACGCTTGAACAGGTCACCGAGCGCGCGCTGACCGATCCGGCGGATGCCCTTGGGCGTCAGCTCCATCCGGCCCTCGCGCTGTTCGATGAGGCCGGCCTCCTCGAGCTCCTTGGCGATCTTCGCGAGCTGTTGCAGCGAGCGGGCCGCATCCTCGCCGAGCAGGTCGCGCACCTTGTCGAGGTCGACCTCCGCGAGCGGACCCGGGCTCGTCGCGTTGCGCATCAGGTTCTCGAGCGCATCGATGTCACCCAGCTCGTCGAGCAGTCCGCTCATCCCTTCGAGCGGCAGCGGCTGGTCGCCGCGAAAGCGCATCTGCTGGCCCCAGCCCATCTGCGGGAACGCGTTGCGCAGGTTCTGGCCGAGCTGGTCGACCTGCCAGCGAAGGTCCATGTCGTCGAGCAGTGAGTTTGCGAGCTCCTGGAGCTGCGCGCGTTGCTCGGGCGTCATCGAGTTCAGCAGCTGCTGCATCTGCGCCATCGAACGCGCCATCTGCTCGAGGAGCTCGTCGAGCGTCTGCGGATTCTCCGGGAAGAAGTCGCCGAAGCGGTTCATGAACCCCTCGAAGTCGGGCTCCTCGCCGCGCTCGCGCTGTTCGAGCATGTGGTTGAGCTCGGCCAGCATGTCCTTCATGCGCTGAAGCTGCTCGGGCGACATCTGCGACATGCCCTGTTGCAGCTGGTTGAACATCGAGTCGAGCAGCTGCTTCTTCAGCTCCTCCATGAGCTCCTCGAAGTGCTGGCGCGCGTTGTCGTCCATCCAGTCGTACTGCTGCAGTTCGCTCACGCGGCCGGCGAGATCGGGCGGCAGCTGCTCGAGCTGGTCGCGGCGTTGCTGCGCGAGCTCGTCCAGCAACTCCTCGCGGCGCTTGTCACCGGATTGTTCCGCCTCGTCGAGGCGGCGCTCGATGCCGGCGCGCTCCTCGTCGACGATCTCGTCGAGCCGGCGGGCGATGTCCTCGTAGACACCGCCGAGGTCGTAGCGGTCGAGCTGGTCGCGCCGGCGTTCGCGCAGCTTCTCCAGCATCTCGCGCATGCCCTGCACGTCGCGGCCCTGCCGGTCGCGAAAACCTTGCTGCATCATCCGGCGCAACGCGGCATTGAGGTCGCCGTGGTAGAGCAGGTCGTCGGTCATCTCCTCGAGCAGCGCGTCGGCATCGAGATCGAAGCCGACCTGGGTGCCGTCCCAGCGGGAGTACTGGAAGCGAGAAGAGGACATGGGGTTTACCGTACTCCCGTGCGGACGCAGCGGAGCCAGGGATGGCGCAGCGAGGGAGCCATGTGAAAGTGCGGACGCAGCGGAGCCAGGGATGGCGCAGCGAGGGAGTCATGTGAACGTGAAGAAGCAGGACTTCTGGTGGGGCACGGGTGCGTCGTCGACGCAGGCCGAGGGCGCGGCGCCCGCGAGCGACTGGTACGCGATGGAGCGGGCGGGCCGCGTGCCGCCGTCGGGTGACGGCAACGGGTTTGCGTCCCGCTACGCCGAGGACTTCGCGCTGTACGCGCAGTACGGGCTCACCCATCACCGCCTGTCGATCGAGTGGGCGCGCATCGAGCCCGAGGAGGGCAGGCGCGACGACGCCGCGGTCGAGCACTACGTGTCGGTGCTGACCGCAGCACGTGACGCCGGAGTGTCGCCGTGGGTGTGCCTCCATCACTTCACGTTGCCGGGGTGGTTCACGGAGATGGGCGAGGGCGGCTTCGTCGACGATCGGGCTCGCTCGTACTACTGGGCGCGCCATGTGGCGTTCTGTGCAGAGACCTTCGGTGACCTGGTGTTCGGCTGGAAGCCGGTCAACGAGCCGGGCGCGTACGCGGCGATCTACTTCCAAAGAGCGCGGCGGTTCGACGTGCTGGGGGCAACGCTGCTCGCCCAACGTGATGCATGGCGCGAGCTTCGGAGCGGCGGCAAGCCGGTCGCGACGATTCACAATCTTTCGCCGATCTTCGGCTCGTCCCCGAAAGCGGAGGCGATGATCTGGGACGTGTGGATGCGGGCCGATCGCGACGGCGTGCTCGCGTTGCCGGGAAGGGCCGACAGAGAGGTGCCCGACCTCCGCGAGGCGTGCGATCTCGTGGGCTTCTCGTATTACAGCGCGATCGGCATCGGGGAGGAGGGCGGGATCGTGCCGTACCCGCCGGGTGCGCGTGTCGGGCCGATGGGGTACGCGCCGTGGAGCGAAGGGCTCGGCCTGGTCTTGCGCCGGTTGCACGACGAGCTGCCGGGTCGTCCGTTGCTGGTCTGTGAGCACGGTGTCGGCACCGATGACGACGAGTGGCGCAGTGACGTGCTGCGCGACTCCTTCGCGATCGTCGAAGAAGCGATCGGCGACGGCATCGACGTGCGCGGCTTCTTCCACTGGACCGGCGTCGACAATTACGAGTGGAACCACGGCTTCGACGTGCAGTTCGGCTGCTTCACGCGTGCGCGAGAGCCTCGTGGCAGCGCCGAGCTGTTACGGGAACACGCCACATGACCACGACGAACGACCCCCGGCGCAAGGGACGGTGACCCGTCAGCCGCGGCCGCGATAGGTGGCGCGCCCTCCGACGGCGTCCTTGTTGAGGCGCTTCGTCAGGTGCAAGCCCTCGAGGACGAACTCGATGCCACTCGCGATCCCTGCCGGTGACTCACCGACACCCAGGTCTGCGAGCACCGCCGGCATCCCATCGAGCTTGGCGAGCAGGTCGCGGTATTCCGCGGCCGGCACGTCCTCGCCGGTGTGCACCAGCGAACCGTCCTCGAACGACGCGACGATCGGGCCGAGTCGCTCGGGCCGCACACGCGCCCGGAACACCTCGAGCGAGGCCGCCTTGAGGATCCGCTCGAGGACCTGATTCTCGCGGCCGTCGTCGAGCGTTTCGATCTCGATCTTGCCGGAGGTCGACGCCGCGAGCGCGTCCAGGTCCGAGACGCGCGGCACGACCTCGCGCTCGCCGTGCACCAGCGCGCGCCGCGCCGCGTTCGCGACAAGCGTTTCGTAGTTCGTGATCGACAGCCGCGCCGACACGCCGGAACGCTGGTTGACGTGCGGTGACCGGCGCGCGAGCTGCGAGATCTCGGCGACGATCTCGGTCATGAATTTCGGCACGCTCACTTGGAGGCCTTCGGCCTTCAGCGCGCGTGCTTCCTGGTCGATGATGGCCATCTCGAGCTCGGTGTCGAGCGGGTAGTGGGTGCGGATCTGTGAGCCGAACCGGTCCTTGAGCGGCGTGATGATGCGCCCCCGGTTGGTGTAGTCCTCCGGGTTGGCCGATGCGAGCAGCAAGACGTCCAGGGGCAGCCGGATCTTGTAGCCACGAATCTGCACGTCGCGCTCCTCGAGCACGTTCAAGAGTCCGACCTGGATGCGCTCGGCGAGGTCGGGGAGCTCGTTGATCGCGAAGATGCCGCGGTTCGTGCGAGGCACCAGGCCGTAGTGGATGGTGAGCTCGTCCGACAGGTAGCGGCCCTCCGCGACCTTGATCGGGTCGACCTCGCCGATGAGGTCCGCGATCGAGGTGTCGGGAGTCGCGAGCTTCTCGCCGAAGCGACGGTCCCGGGGTACCCACTCGATCGGCGTCTCGTCGCCGCGCTCGGCAACGAGATGACGGGAATGGCTCGACACCGGATGGTACGGGTCGTCGTTGATCTCGCTGCCGGCGACGATCGGCATCCACTCGTCGAGCAAGTTGACCAGCTCGCGAATGATGCGGGTCTTCGCCTGGCCGCGTTCGCCGAGGAAGATGATGTCGTGGCCTGCGAGCAACGCGTTCGCGAGCTGCGGCAGCACCGTGTCGTCGAAGCCGACGACACCGTCGACGAGCGGCCGGTCCTCGGCGAGCGCGCGCACGGCGTTCGCTCGGATCTCTTCTTTGACCGGACGCGACTCCCAACCGCTTGCGCGCAGGTCTCCGAGTGTGGCAGGTCGGCTCATGGGTTCGGAGCATACGCTGAGGTCTCGGTGCGCAAACACTCGCCCTCACCGGTCGACCTGTCGGGTACATGGCACGCCCACACGGCCGATCCCGAGCTCGTCCGGACCTTCGCCGCAATGGAGCTGGTCAGCGAGTCCTGGGAGAACGTGCGCGTACCACACCATTGGCGC
Organism: Acidimicrobiia bacterium; assembly: GCA_038209365.1. Taxonomy (GTDB): domain Bacteria; phylum Actinomycetota; class Acidimicrobiia; order IMCC26256; family PALSA-610; genus DASQHW01. The sequence goes on from JBBQXS010000011.1 coordinate 35,966, forward strand.
GCCGAACCGGGGTTCGCGCACAGCGACGGGCCCGTGCTCTACCGCAAGCAGTTCAGGTGCGCGACAGCGTCGAGTGGACGCCGAGCGTTCCTGGAGCTCGACGGCGTCCTGTACTACGGCGATGTATGGCTCGACGGCGAGTACCTCGGCGCGACCGAGGGGTCGTTCGTGAAACATGCGTTCGAGGTGTCCGACGCATTGCGCGCTCGTGACGAGCACATGCTCGCCATCGAGGTCGCGTGCCCGCCGCAGCGGGATCGGGGCGCCAAGCGGACGATCACCGGCCCGTACTGGCAGTCGCCCCTGCTCGACCCCGAACTGAATCCCGGAGGAATATGGCGACCCGTTCGTGTCGTCGAGTGCGGGCCGGTTCGCATCGCGCGCGCACGCGCCATTTGCGTCGAGGCATCGCTCGAGCAGGGGCGCGTCGCGTGCCACCTGACGCTTGACGCGGGCAGCCGCGTCTGCGAGGCGCGCCTGCGGGCAGAGCTGCGCGGCCCGGACGGCGCCATGATCCTCGACGCCACGCGAGATGCGACGCTGGCGACAGGCACGAACGAGCTCTCGTGGACGCTGAGCGTCGACGCTCCGCCCCGCTGGTGGCCGCGGGCGCTCGGGCCCCAACCGTTGTGCACGCTGGAGCTCACCGTCGAGGTCGACGGCGCTCCGAGCGACGCTCGGACGTTCCGCACGGCCTTTCGGGAGGTGCGGAGCCGCGACTGGCAGTTCTTCGTCAACGGCGAACGGATGTTTCTCAAAGGCGCGTGTTACGGACCGACGTGTGCCCTCCCCGGGGACGTGGACGAGTCGGTCGTGCGCGGCGACGTCGACCTTGCCGTCGACGCAAACCTGGATTTCCTCCGGGTACATGCGCACGTCGCTGCCGACGCGCTGTACGACGCGGCCGACGAAGCCGGGCTGCTCCTCTGGCAGGACTTCCCGATGCAGGGGGGCTACGCGCGCGGCGTTCGGAAGCAGGCGGCCCGCCAGGCGCGCGCCATGGTCGATCTCCTGGGCCACCGGCCGAGTGTTTTCCTGTGGTGTGCCCACGACGCGCCGCTCGGCGACGACACGCCCACGCGACTGGTCGTCAGTGCGACCGCGCCCACTTGGGGCAAGGAGGTCCTCGACCGTTCCGTGGCGCGCGCGATCGCGCGGTGTGATCCGAGCCGGCCGGTGTTGCGCCACTCCGGGGCCGGGGACGACACGCACCTGTGGTTCGGCTGGTTGCACGGCGACGTTGCCGGCCTCGCGCCCGCCATTCGCGCGTTGCCCCGGCTCGGGCGGTTCGTGTCGATGTTCGGCGCGCAATCGGTTCCCCATACCACGGAGTGGATGCATCCGGAACGGTGGCCGGACCTCGACTGGGATGATCTCGTTGCACACCACGGCATGCAGCGCACCGCGTTCGCCGCGCATGTACCGTCCGACGATGTGAAGTCGTTCGACGAATGGCGCGACGCGACGCAGGCGTATCACGCCGCGCTCCTCCAGCTGCAGATCGAGGACCTTCGCCGCTGCAAGGGCTCTCCGACCGGCGGCTTTGCCGTATTCGCGTTCGCCGACACGGCACCGACGATCGGCTTCGGTGTCCTCGATCACGCACGCGTCCCCAAGCGCGCCTACGTCGCGCTTCGCGACGCGTGCCGGCCCGTCCTGCCGATGGTCGACCCCCGCACCGGCCGGGTGCACGTCGCGAACGACGGGCGCGTCGGGCTTCCGGGCGCCGATGTCGAGGTCGTCGTCGACGGTCGCGCGCGCCGATGGCACGGGGACGTCGACGCCGACGCGCTCGCCTACATCGGCCGGGTCGAGCTCGGCGATGCGATCGATGTCGAGGCAGTGCTGACGCATCCCTCGGTCGGGCGGGTCGTCAACCGCTCGCCGCTCCTCATCCTCGAAGCAGGAAGGGGGCGTGTGTGGGCGAGCATGTGAACTGCTGCACGATTCGCCGAGCGTTCGCGGGCGAAGCCTAGAGTCCCGATTCACAAGGTCACGAAGCGGGAGAACGATGGCGACGACGACCACGCCGCCGGCCGAGCCGTCAGCTCGGCCGCCGGCCAGCGCACGAGAGGGACCCCGGCCCATCCGGCGTACGCGGCCTGGTGGTCCGTTGCCGGTGCGCTTCTACCGCAGTGCCGTCGGCAAGAAGTGGGTGATGGCGATCACCGGCGTCATCCTCATGTCGTTCGTGCTCGTGCACCTGATCGGCAACATCAAATTGTTCTTGTCGAAGGAGGAGATCAACCTCTACGGCGAGGCACTGCGCGACATGCCGGGTCATCTGCTGCCGCGCACGTGGCTGCTGTGGGGATTCCGTGCGGGGTTGATCGCCGCGTTCTTCTTCCACGTCCACGCCGCATATGGGCTCACGCGGATCAATTGGGCGGCGCGGCCCGACCGCTACAAGTCCAAGCGCGACTACGTGGCTGCCGACTTCGCGTCGCGCACGATGCGTTGGACCGGGATCATCGTCGGTCTGTACCTCATCTTCCACCTCACCGACCTGACGTGGGGCTCCGCCAACCCCGAGTTCGTGCGCGGCGACCCGTACAACAACCTGGTGTACAGCCTGCAGCGCCCGGTCGTCGCGATTGCATACGCCGCCGCGAACATCGCGCTGGGTATCCACCTGTACCACGGCGGTTGGTCGATGTTCCAGACGATGGGCATCAACAACCAACGGTTCAATGCGGCGCGGCGCGCGTTCGCGATCGGCTTCGCGAGCTTCATCGCCCTGGGCAACCTGAGCTTCCCGATCGCCGTGCAGACGCACGCGGTCGACCTGAAGTGTCCACACACCATCCCGACGACCGCACCTTGCAAGAAGGCATGACAGTGGACGTCGAATCAAGAGTTCCCGCAGGTCCGCTCGCGGACAAGTGGGACAAGCACAAGTTCGACATCAAGCTCGTGAACCCGGCGAACAAGCGCCGGTTCGACATCATCATGGTCGGCACCGGCCTGGGTGGTGCGTCCGCAGCCGCGAGCCTCGCCGAGCTCGGCTACCACGTGAAGGTCATCACCTTCCACGACTCGCCCCGTCGGGCTCACTCGATCGCCGCCCAAGGTGGCATCAACGCCGCCAAGAACTACAAGAACGACGGCGACAGCGTCCAGCGGCTCTTCTACGACACGATCAAGGGTGGCGATTACCGATCGCGCGAAGGCAACGTGTACCGCCTCGCGCAGCTCTCGGTCGACATCATCGACCAGTGCGTCGCCCAGGGCGTGCCCTTCGCACGTGAGTACGGCGGGATGCTCGACAACCGGTCGTTCGGCGGCGCGCAGGTGTCGCGTACGTTCTATGCGCGCGGCCAAACGGGCCAGCAGCTGCTGCTCGGCGCGTATCAGGCGCTGATGCGGCAGGTGCACACCGGCAGCGTGACGTTGTACCCCCGCACCGAGATGCTCGACCTCGTGGTCAAAGACGGTCGCGCGGCCGGCATCGTGTGCCGCGACCTCAACACCGGCGAGGTGTTCTCGATGTCCGCGCACGCGGTGGTGCTGGCGACCGGCGGCTACGGCAACGTCTTCTATCTCTCGACGAACGCCAAGGCGTCGAACGTGACCGCGGCATGGCGCGCCGCGAAGAAAGGTGCGTACTTCGCCAACCCGTGCTTCACGCAGATCCACCCGACGTGCATCCCCGCGAGCGACGAGTTTCAGAGCAAGCTCACGTTGATGTCGGAATCGTTGCGAAACGACGGGCGGGTCTGGGTCCCCGAGAAGATGGACGACACGAGGCCACCCGACCAGATACCCGAGGACGATCGCGACTACTTCCTCGAGCGCCAGTATCCGGCGTTCGGCAATCTGGTGCCACGCGACGTCGCATCGCGCGCGATCAAGCGCATGGTCGAGGCGGGGCGGGGCGTGGGACCACTGAAGAACGGCGTGTACCTCGACTTCAAGGAGGCGATCGCGCGGCTCGGTCGCCCCGTGATCGAGGAGCGTTACGGGAACCTCTTCGAGATGTACGAGAAGATCACGGGAGAGGATCCGTACCGGGTGCCGATGCGGATCTACCCCGCGATCCACTACACGATGGGCGGCCTCTGGGTCGACTACAACCTGATGAGCAACGTGCCGGGACTGTTCGTGCTCGGCGAGGCGAACTTCTCCGACCACGGCGCCAACCGTCTCGGGGCGTCGGCGCTCATGCAGGGGCTTGCCGACGGCTACTTCATCCTCCCCTACACGATCGGCGACTACCTCGCCCCGATGCTCGGGACGAAGCCGGTGCCGATCGACGACCCTGCGTTCGCGGAGGCGGAGCACGGCGTCGAGGACCAGGTGCGGAAGCTCCTGTCGATCAACGGCGAGAGGACCGTCGACGAGATCCATCGCCACCTCGGCACGGTGCTGTGGGACAACTGCGGGATGTCGCGCACCGAGCAGTCGCTCACCAAGGCACTCTCGGAGATCCCCGCGATTCGCGAGGAGTTCTGGAAGAACGTGCGCGTGCTCGGCGAGAACGAGACGCGCAACCAGGCGCTCGAGAAAGCGGGCCGGGTCGCGGACTTCCTGGAGTTTGCCGAGTTGATGTGCCTCGACGCGCTCCACCGCAACGAATCGTGCGGCGGCCATTTCCGCGAGGAGTACCAGACCGAGGATGGCGAGGCATTACGCGACGACGAGCACTACGCGTACGTCGCCGCGTGGGAGTTCACAGGCGTCGGCATCGAGCCCAAGCTGCACAAGGAAGTGTTGAACTTCGAGTTCGTCCACCCGTCGACACGGAGCTACAAATGACCACCGCGCGTATGAAGATCGCGTTGACGGTGTGGCGCCAGTCGTCGGCCCTCGCGCCCGGCGGGTTCGAAACATACGACGTGCCGGGCGTGAGTCCCGACATGTCGTTCCTCGAGATGCTCGACCTCGTGAACGAGCGGCTCGTGCACGACGGCAAGGAGCCGATCGCGTTCGACCACGACTGCCGCGAAGGGATCTGCGGCTCGTGCGGGTTCATGATCGACGGCCAGGCGCACGGACCGATGCGCCGAACCGCGGCATGCCAGTTGCACATGCGCAAGTACCGCGACGGCGACCACATCACCATCGAGCCGTGGCGCGCAGCCGGCTTCCCGCTGATCAAGGACCTGATCGTCGACCGCAGCCCGTTCGATCGCATCATCGAGTCGGGCGGCTACATCGGCGTCGGTACCGGCGGCGCGCCCGACGGCAACGAGATCCCGATCCCGAAGCCGGTGGCCGACGCCGCGATGGACGCCGCCGAGTGCATCGCCTGCGGGGCGTGCGTCGCCGCGTGCCCGAACGGTGCCGCGCAGCTGTTCACCTCGGCGAAGATGCAGCACCTGAACCTGCTCCCGCAGGGTCAGGCCGAGCGGTGGGACCGCACGATCGCCATGGTCGACACCATGGAGACGTACTTCGGGTCATGCACGAACCATCGCGAGTGTGAGGCCGCGTGCCCGAAGGGCATCTCGATCGACTTCATCGCGCTGATGAACAAGGACTACCTGAAAGCGCAGCTCAAGCAGCGTCGCCTCATCGGCCAGACCTTCCCCTAGTCACAGGCGCTGGGCGACGAGCTTCAGGTCACGGACGAGGCCGGCGTACTCCTCGTCGCGGCGCTCCTGGGCGCGCAACACGGCCGACGGGTGGATCGTCGCGAGCACGCGCACACCGGACGGCAGGTCGAACCATTTGCCGCGCTCCTTCGTCACGCGGAACTGCGGACCGAGGACGGCTTGGGCGGCGGTCGCGCCGAGCAGGCCGAGCGCTGCCGGCCGCACGACCTCGAGCTCGCGCTCCCACCATTGCTTGCACGCCGCGATCTCGGCGCGGTTCGGCTTCTTGTGCAGCCGGACCTTGCCGCCACGCGCGGGCACCCACTTGAAGTGCTTCACCGCGTTCGTCAGATAGACGCGCGAGCGCTCGATGCCCGCATCGGCGAGCGCGTCGTCGAGGACGCGGCCCGCCGGCCCCACGAACGGGTGCCCTGCCTGGTCCTCCTTGTCGCCCGGGACTTCGCCCATCAAGATCAGCGGCGCCGGAACGGGGCCTTCACCGAACACGACCTGTGTCGCGTTGCGCCACAGGTCACACGCCTGGCACTGCGCGGCTTGGGCGCGCAGCTCGTCGAGTGTCGTCGTCACACGCTCGCGCTACCCGGCCGTGCGGCATCCAACGCTTGGCGCAGGTCCGTGATCAGGTCGTCGGTGGTCTCGATGCCGACCGACAGCCGCACCAGACGCGGGTCGACCTCGAGGGGCGAGCCGGCGGCCGACGCGTGGGTCATCCGGGCGGGATGCTCGATGAGCGACTCGACGGCACCCAGCGATTCCGCCAGCGTGAACAGGCGCGCGCGGGCAACGACGTCGAGTGCCATGTCCTCGTCGAGCGCGAGGAAGCTCACCATGCCCCCGAAGTCGCGCATCTGGCGGGCGGCGACGTCAGACGTATCGGGATACAGCACTTCGGAGACGGCGTCGTGCTCGCGCAACAGCTGCACGATCGCGCGGGCATTCTCACAGTGCGCCCGCATCCGAACCGCGAGCGTCTTCACGCCCCGCAGCACGAGGTAGCAATCGAAGGGTGACGGCACCGCGCCCATCGCGTTCTGGAGGAAGCGCAGCTCGTCAGCCCATTCCGCGTCGTGCAGGGCGATGAAGCCGCCGACGACGTCGGAATGGCCGCCGAGATACTTCGTCGAGGACTGCAACGAGGCATCCGCGCCGAGCGCGAGCGGCTGCTGCAGGTACGGCGTGGCGAACGTGTTGTCGACGACAACGCGCGCCTCGCTCGTGTGCGCGACCTGCGCCACTGCCTCGATGTCGACGATGTGCAGCATCGGGTTGGTCGGCGTCTCGATCCACACGAGACGCGTCTCGTCCCGCCATTCCGCCCGGAGCGCATCGAGGTCGCGCAGGTCGCACGCGCTCCACGCGAGGCCGAAGCGCTCGTGCACGTGCGCCGCGAGCCGGTACGTGCCGCCGTACGCGTCGTTCGGAAGGATCACATGATCACCGGGATCCAACGTGCGCAGGAGCGCGTCCTCCGCCGCGAGCCCACTCGCGAACGCCAGGCCGTTGCCCGCGCCGTCGAGCGAGGCCAGGCACGTCTCGAGGGCGCTGCGCGTCGGGTTTCCGCTGCGCGCGTACTCGTAGCCCTTGTGCCTTCCGACCGCATCCTGCGCGAACGTCGTCGCGAGGGTGATCGGCGGCACGATCGCGCCGGTGTGCGGATCGGGATCCTGGCCGGCATGGATCGCGCGGGTCTCGAACCCGTCCGACGCAGTCATGTGTGCTGTTCGGCGCGAGCGGCGAGGAAGCCGAGCACGTCGGACCGCGTGAGCACGCCGATCGGGTGCCCGCCCTCGAGCACGAGCACCGACGGTTGCGTCTCGAGACAGCCGACGACCCGCCCGACCGGCTCGCCGATCCCGATCATCGGCATCGGCGCGCTCATGATGTCGCCGACGGGGCGCTCGAGCACGTCGCGGTCGCGGAACGCCAGGTCCATCAGCTCGAGCTCGCGCAGCGTCCCGGTCACTTCCTTCGCTGCGAGCGGCAGCTCTTTGGTCACGCTGACGACGAGCTGTGACACGCCGGTGTCGTGCATCAGCTTGATGGCGTCGCGCGCCGGCTCCTCGGGCGTGATGAGGACGAGGTCGGGCATCGCGTGGCCCTTCGTCGCGAGGACGTCACCGGCGATCGGGGGTTCGGCACGCAGGAAGCCCATGTCGAACATCCATTGATCGTCGAAGATCTTGGACAGGTAGTTGCGGCCGGAATCGGGGAGCAGCACGACGACAACCGCGTCTGGTTCTGCTGCTCGCGCCACGACGAGCGCAGCGTGCACCGCCGTTCCGCCCGACCCGCCGATCATCAGACCTTCCTCGCGCGTGACGCGCCGTGCCATCGCAAACGCCTCGGCATCGCTGACCTCGATGACGCGATCCACGATCGAAGGGTCGTAAGTGGTCGGCCAGAAGTCCTCGCCGATGCCCTCGGTGAGATACGGGCGCCCCGTGCCACCGGAGTACACCGAGCCCGAGGGATCGGCACCGACGATCTGCACGTCGGCGTTCTGCGCCTTGAGGAAGCGCCCGACCCCGGTGATCGTGCCGCCGGTACCCAGCCCCGCGACGAAATGCGTGATGCGGCCGTCGGTCTGTCGCCAGATCTCGGGCCCGGTCGTGGCGAAATGCGCGGCCGGATTGGCCGGGTTCGAATACTGGTCGGGCCGGAACGCGCCGGGCGTCTCCCGGACCAGCCGCTCGGCCGTCGAGTAGTACGAGCGCGGATCCTCGGGTGGCACCGCGGTCGGGCAGACGACGACCTCGGCGCCGTACCCGCGCAGGAGCGCGACCTTCTCGTCGCTCATCTTGTCGCTCATCACGAAGATGCAGCGATAGCCGCGCTGCGCGGCCACGATCGCGAGACCGGCGCCCGTGTTGCCCGATGTCGGCTCGACGATCGTGCCGCCCGGTTGCAACAGTCCGTCGCGCTCGGCCGCATCGATCATCGCGATCGCGGCGCGGTCCTTCACGCTCCCGCCCGGGTTCACGGTCTCGACCTTGGCGAGCAGCAGCCCGGTCACGGCGTCGGCCTCGGAGATGCGCGTCAGGCGCACGAGCGGCGTGTTGCCGACGAGGTCGAGGATCGACGCGGCGTATTCCACAAGGAGGAACGCTAGTGGGCCGCGTTGCGGTATCGATCACGGATCGCGTCGCGGTGGACGGCAGTGGGTTCGACAACTTCGGCGTGGCCCAGCTTCCACTCGGGCCAGGCACCGCGCAGTGCGGCGGCAGCCTGCACACATGCGCCCGTCGCGACGTGCTCGCCCGGCGCCGGCACCGTCACGGAGCGGCCGGCGAGATCGGCGAGCACGCGCCGGAATGCGGGCGAACGGGCGCCGCCGCCGAGCAACAGGAGCCGGCCCGTCACGTCGACGTCCGCAGCAGCGAGTGCGTCGAGTGCCTCGAGGAGTCCGCACACGACTCCTTCGTAAGTCGCCCGAGCAAGTTGCTCGCGGGTCACGTCCGATCGGAGACCGGCGATCGTCCCCGTCGCATCCGGTCGGTCCGGCGTGCGTTCGCCGTCGAAGTAGGGCACAACGGTGACACCGCCCGCACCCGCACTCGCCTCCAACGCCAGGGCGTCGCATCGCATCGCATCGACGCCGAGAAGCCCGGCGACGGCCTCGATCACCTTGGTCGCGTTCAGCGTGCACACGAGCGGCAGGTACTGGCCGGTCGCGTCGGCGAAGCCGGCGACCGCGCCCGACGCGTCGAACGTCGGCGTGTCGCTGACCGCGAACACCGTGCCCGACGTCCCGATGGAGATCGCGACGTCGCCCGGCTCGAGGCCGATGCCGAGCGCCGCCGCCATGTTGTCGCCGGTGCCCGGGCCGACGACCGCGTCGCCACAGCGACCGACGACTTCGGTCGGCGATGCGACGCGCGGCAGGCGCGAGACCCAGTCCGCGTCGCGCTCGACGAACCCGAGCAGGTCGGTGCGGTAGATGTTCTCGGCTGGCGAGAAGTAGCCCGTTCCCGACGCGTCGCCCCGATCGGTCACGAGCTCGCCGCCGAGCTTCCACGTGAGCCAGTCGTGCGGGAGGCACACGCGTGCAAGCCGCGCCCATGCCTCGGGTTCGACGCGGTGCAACCACGACAGCTTCGTGATCGTGAACGCCGCGAGCGGCACCGATCCGCACGCGCGCGCCCAGCCCTCGTCGTCGAGCCGTCCCCGCAGCCACTGCGCGTCGGGCGCCGACTCGGTGTCGTTCCAGAGCTTGGCCGGCCGGATGACTTCGTCGTGGGCGTCGAGCGCGACCAGGCCGTGTTGCTGACCGGCAACCGAGATGGCATCGACCGGGGGCAACCCTGCGCGGGCGGTCTCCAAGGCCTCCCACCACGCGTCGGGATGCTGTTCGCTGCGCGGCGGCGTGGTGGAGGGATGCGGCGCGCGCCCTTCACCGACGAGCGCGCCGCTGTCGGCGTCGCGGACCTCCACCTTCGTCGACTGCGTCGACGAGTCGACACCAAGCACAAGCGGCAATTTCTATGGCTCCCTTCAGTGGGGTCCGACGTAGCATCCGAACCCTATGGACTGGGAGGTGTGCGCGCACGGGTACGGGCTCGCGGAAGCGCCGACGATCGACGTCGACGGCACGTTGTTGTTCTCGGACGTGCTGGTCGGTGGCGTCTACCGCCTCGCGCCCGACGGCTGGGTCGCCACCGTCGTGCCGAAGCGCAGGGGTGTCGGGGGAATCGCGGTACACGCCGACGGCGGCATCGTATGCACCGGTCGTGACGTCATCCACGTGCGCGACGACAAGACGCGCACCGTCCTGCACGTCGACGGCGTGGCGGGATGGAACGACCTCACCACCGACAAGGCCGGCCGCGTCTACGCCGGTGCGCTCCGATTCGCCGTGTTCGATCCCGACTCCGACGAGGTACCGGGCGAGCTCTGGTGTGTCGATCCCGATGTCGGACCGCAACCGCTCGTCGAGAATGTCGTGCATGCGAACGGCGTCGCGCTCTCGCCCGACGAGCGCACGATCTACCTGAGTGACACCCGCGCCCGGCGCGTCATCGTGTTCGACGTGGGCCACGCCACTCGTCGCGATATCGACGTGTCGCAATACGGCCATCCCGACGGCATGGCGGTGGACGAGCTGGGCGGGATCTGGCTCGCGCTCGTGAGCGGCGGAATCTGCCGCTTCACGCCCGAAGGCATCCTCGATCGTCGGCTCGAACCGCCGTCGGCGATGACCACCAGCCTGTGCTTCGACGGCCCGTATCTCTATGTGACGACCGGTGACCACACCGATCAGCCCGAGCTGCGGGGTTGTGTGCTGCGGACACGGCTCGACGTGCCCGGGGTGACGCCGCCGGTCGCGCGCGTGTGAGCGTGCCTAACGCGCGCCGAGGAGGAGCTCGGTGACCAGCTGGTCGAGGCGTTCGTGGCCGTAGCCGCGCGCCGCCAGGGCCCCGACGTCGTGTGGGCCGCGCCGGAGTGCGCCGATCGCGTCGGCCGTCGGCGACCCGTCGATCGCGGGGGTGTGGATCGCTTCGACCATCGCGTCGGCCAGCGCGGCCTGGATCTCGGTGTCCTCGTGGAAACGGCGTGCCTTTTCGCGCAGGATCAGATACGTGCGCATGCACCCGCGCGCGAAGTCCCAGACGCCCTCCGCGGATTCGGTGCGGTACGCGTGTGCGTCGAAGTGGCGCATGCCGGTCCACTGTGCGTCCTCGAGCAGCTTGACGACGTAGAACGCGTCGCGGATGCCTTCGGAGCCGAACCGGAAGTCCTGGTCGTACTTGCCGATCACCTGCGCGTTCAGGTCGATGTGGAACAGCTTTTCCTGCCACAGCGTCTGCGCGATCCCGTGGTGGAACGACAAGCCCGACATCGTCTCGTGTGCGAACTCGGGGTTCAGCCCCACCATCTCGGGCCATTTCAGCTGCGACACGAAAGCCAGCGCGTGTCCGACCGTGGGCAACAAGATGTTGCCGCGCGGCTCGTTCGGTTTCGGCTCGAGCGCGAACCGCATCTCGTATGCGCGGTCGCGTACGTACGCACAGCAGATGTCGACCGCTTCCTTGTAGCGGTCGAGCGCGCCGCGTACGTCCTTGGCCGCATCCGATTCGGTGCCCTCGCGACCACCCCACATGACGTAGACGTTGGCGCCGAGCTCGGCACCGAGATCGATCGCGTCGAGCGTCTTGGCGATTGCGTAGCGTCGCACGGCAGGGTCGTTGGCGGTGAATGCGCCTTCCTTGAACACAGGGTTCGAGAAGAGGTTGGTGGTTGCCATCGGTACCTTCATGCCGGTGGCGTCGAGCGCGCGACGGAACTGCTTCAGGATCTCCTCGCGCGCCGCGGCCGTCGAGCCGGGCGGCACGAGGTCGTCGTCGTGGAAGCTGACGCCGTAGGCGCCGAGATCGGACAGGCGATGCACCGCCTCGACCGGGTCGAGGGCGGGCCGGGTCTCGTGGCCGAACGGGTCCCGACCCCGGTTGCCGACCGTCCAGAGGCCGAAGGTGAATTGATCGCCTGGTTCCGCAACGTAGGACGTCATGCCTGTCATGTTCCCCGACGGCGGGAGACGCGGCAATATGCGCCCCATGACCGATCTCCCGCCGCCCGAACCGCCGCCGACGCCGCCCGTCTCTCCGCCGCCGACGCCGTACGCGGCGCCCGCCCCTTCCTTTCCCGCCCCGCCCGCAGCATTGCCGGCCGATCGCGTACGGGCTGCGTGGCACCGGCGCAACGAGTCCGACTACATCTTCGACTTCTGGACTGCGTTGGGCTGGTCGATCCTGACGTGCGGCATCTACGGCTTCTACGTCATCTACCAGCTGGTGCGACGCTCACGCGATCACAACGCGCGCCGCATCGAGCTGCTCGACGCGGCCACCACGCTCGCGTGGGAGCAGGCCCAGGCGAAGGGACTCGGGGACGAGCTCCGTCCCGCGTTCGAACGCATTGCACCGCACATGGCGGTGCTGCGCAACCAGACGACGCAGTTCCGCGATCCCGTCATCTGGATGATCATCTCGCTGCTCACCGGCGGGATCGGTCACTTCATCATCTACATCCTTCTGGACGGCGACCTCATCACCCACGACCACGCGGAAGGCGCGATCGAGAGCGAGTTGTCCACGATCTACACGCGTCTCGGCGCGCCGGTCGCGAGCCCGAATCCCGCTCGATTGAAGGGACCGCACAACTACGTCGGGCGCATCGTCGCCACTCTGCTGACATGCGGCATCTACGGGTTGTGGTGGCAATACGACCTGATGACCGAAGGCAACCGCCACTTCCAGGAGAACTGGGCCTGGGAAGACGGCCTCGCACAGTCGGTCCAGCAGCTGATTGCGACGTGAGCAGGACCTGATGCAACGGCACGAGTTCTCGGTCGAGCTGGACGCGCCCCGGGAAGAGGTGTGGGAGGTGTTCTGGTACCGCGCACCGGATCGCCCGCAGCCGAAGGACGTGCGCACGCGCATCGAGATCCTGCATCCCGGCGACGCGGCCGGGAACGGCCTCGTCCGCCACTGCTCCTTCCCGGTCCCGAAGTGGTTGCTGTCGCGCGGGGTCGGCCAGTCGTGGGAGTGGCTGACGGAGGTGCGCCCGCACGAGTCGTGGCGGTATGACGCAGTGGGCAAGCCGTTGTGGTCGCGTGCGACGGGCTGGACCCGTCTCACCGACCTCGGCGACGGCCGCACGCGGGTGACCTTCGTCGAAGAGTACGAGGCGTTCAATCCCGTGATGCGCGTGTTGTTGGAGCGCGCCGTGCACCAGCGGCTCTCGAAGGACAACGACACGATCCTTGCCGCGCTCGAAGGTGGTCTGCGCTGGCACCGCAAGCGCCGGGCACGGTCGTGACCCGACACTCGTTCGCCCGGGCGTGGCGAACCGTCGCCGAATTGGCTCCCGAACGGATCGCGCTCGTGTGCGGCGAGCGCCGCGTGACGTTCGCACAGTTCGACGAGCGCGCGGAGCGCTTCGGGCGCGTGCTGCGCGACGCAGGTCTCGTGCCCGGCGACAAGGTCGCGATCATGTGTGTGAACACGCCCGAGTTCATGGAGGCATTCTTCGCGGCGCAGAAAGTCGGCTGTGTCCCCGTCAACGTGAACTACCGGTACGTGGGCGCCGAGCTCGCGTACCTTCTCGACAATTCCGACGCCGCCGCCCTCATCTTCCACGATCAGTTCGCGTCCACGGTGCGGGACGCGCTCGCAGCGCTTCCGGCGGAGCGCCGGCCGCGCGTCGTGTGCAACGTCGAACGCGACTACGAGCGCTTGCTCGCGACTGCTGGCGACGAACCGATCGGGCGCGAGCCGTCTCCGGACGACCTGATCTTCGTCTACACCGGTGGCACCACGGGCTCTCCCAAGGCGGTCATGTGGCCGAGCGACGACCTGTACGTCTCGCTGTGGCAGATGGCGCGCCCCGGCACCGACCCGCCGGACGTTGCCGCGTCGATGCGCGCCGACAAGCGGGCGGCCACGCTCCTGCCCGCGTGCCCGCTGATGCACGGCACCGGGCTGTTCATCACACTGTCGACGTTGTCGGGAGGAGGAACGGTCGTGTTGCTCGACACCCTCCGCCTCGACGCCGAGGCGGTGTGGAGCGCAATCGAACGCGAGCGCGTGCAGGTCTGCACGATCGTCGGTGATGCCTTCGCGCGGCCCATGCTCGCCGCGCTCGATGCCGAGCCCGAACGCTGGGACCTGTCGAGCCTCCGCGCGATCACGTCCTCGGGCGTGACCTGGAGTCCCGAGACGAAACGGGGGCTGCTCGCACATCTTCCGGGCATCACGCTGATCGACTCACTCGGCGCGTCGGAGGGGATCATGACGCGCACCGAGACCCGAGCCGCCGACGACATCGCGCCTGCTCGTTTCAAAGCGAGCGATCGACTGGTGGTGGTGACCGACGACGGTTTGGTCGCCGAGCCGGGCGACGGCCGCATCGGCATGCTCGGGGTCGGCGGTGCGATCCCGCTCGGGTACTACAAGGACCCGGAGAAGACGGCGACCACGTTCCGCACCGTTCGCGGACGCCGCTACTCGATTCCCGGCGACTACGCGACCGTGGAGTCCGACGGCACGATCCGGCTGCTCGGTCGCGGCTCGGCTTGTATCAACACCGGCGGCGAGAAGGTCTATCCCGAGGAGGTCGAGCTCTCATTGCGCTCGCACCCTGACGTGTTCGACTGCGTCGTCGTCGGCGTCCCCGACTCGCGCTGGGGAGAGGTGGTCGTCGCGCTCGTGCAGCCGACGGACGACGCGCCGCTCGACGGCGACGCGCTGCACGAGCATTGCCGTCACTCGCTCGCGGGCTACAAGGTTCCGAAGCGGTTCGTCGCGCTCGAGTCGCTGCAACGCTCACCGGCCGGCAAGGCGGACTACAAGCTCTTGCGGGACCTGGCCGCGAAAGCCATCGAGGAGGAGAGGTCGCCATGAGCATGTGGAAGGGCCAGCGCATCGAGGCGATCGAGGTCACCGACGCACAGGCGGGCAGCGAGCACAACGTGCTGCTCGACGTGCGCGAAGCCGACGAATGGCAGGCGGGACACGCGCCCAGCGCCCGGTGGGTGCCGCTCGGCGAGCTGGAGAGCGTGCGTTTCCAACTGCCGATGAACCGGACGATCGTGTGCGTGTGCCGGTCGGGCGGCCGATCGGCCAAGGCCGCGGCCGAGCTCGTGCAGATGGGCTTCAAGGCCGTCAACATGACCGGCGGCATGAAGGCATGGGTGGAGAACGGCCTTCCGGTCGTCCGCGACGACGGCACTCCCGGCGAGGTGATCTGAGCCGCTACTCCGCGGGTGGGATGTTCTGGTTCCGCGAGAAGAGGTTCTTCGGGTCCCATTTCTTCTTGAGCTCGCGGAGCCTCTTGAACCGCTCGGGCCCGAAGGCCGCTTCGACGCGGCCTTCACCCTCGTCGCCGATGAAGTTCAGGTACGCGCGGCCGGTCGTCCAGGGCTTCATCGTCGCCGCGATCTCGCGGGTGTACGCGATGTTCTTCTCCGTCTCGGCCGGGTCCTCCCACATCGACAGGAAATGCGTGTTCCACGGCGCGTTGCGCTGTCCGAACGCGGTCGCGTCCTCGTCGACCCGTGCGATCGCCCCGCCGCCCGGGATGAGCAGCATCTGCGAGAACACCGAGACCGGCTGGGTCGCGACCTCGACCATCGCGTCGATTGCCTTGTCCGGCAGCTCCTCGAGGAAGTCGGCGGTCCAGTAGTTCAGACGTCCCTTCGGGTTCGCGCCGTCGAGAAGCTGCTGCACCGCGGTGTACGGCATCGGCTGGACCATGTCCATGAGGGGCGGACCGAACTCGCGCAGCGGCTTGAACGCGGCTTCGCCGTCCTCGACCGGACCCGCGTAGCAGCAGATGACGCCGATCATCGGCTGTCCCCACGCCTCTTTCGGTACGAAATCCTCGGGCGGCGCGCAGATGAAGGCGAGTGCCGATCCGACCTCGTCGGGCGCATCGCGCACAAAGTCGCGGTAGAAGCGCGTGAGGTCGCGGCCCTGGTCGGGTGTGTAAATGAGCATTCCGCCGAGCACGATCGGACCCAGCTCGTGGAGGCGCAGGTGGAACTCGGTCACGACACCGAAGTTGCCGCCGCCTCCGCGTATGCCCCAGAACAGATCCGCGTTCTCGTGCGCCGACGCGGTGACGACGCGACCGTCGGCGGTGACCACTTCGGCCTGCACGAGGTTGTCGCAGACGAAGCCGAATTTGCGCTCCAGCCAACCGCTGCCGCTTCCGAGCGCCAACCCCGAGATGCCCGTCGTCGTCACGCGACCGCCCGTGCACACAAGGCCGTGTTCCTGCGTGGCGGCGTCGAACTCTCCCCAGTTGAGACCGGCCGCCGCGCGCGCGATCTTCGCCTTCGGGTCGACCTCGATGCGCTTCATGCCCCGCAGGTCGATGACCACACCCGCGTCGCACATGGAGGCGCCGGTCACGCCATGCCCGCCGCCGTGGACCGCCAGCGGCAGTGACTGCTCACGTGCCAGGTTGACGGCGGCAACGACATCTTCGGTGCACGAGCAGCGCGCGATGAGCGCGGGGCGCCGGTCGATCATGCCGTTGAAGATCTTCCGCGCGTCGTCGTATTCGGCGTCGTCGGAATGGATCAAGTCGCCACGGAAGCCGGGGAGCTCGAAGCGGGTGCTGGGCATGATGGTTCTCCTGCTCTGACTGCGTGGGCGGGAAGGCAACTAGCCTGGCGCAGTGGAGTTCGACCGCGCCACTGCAGTGCGCCGCCTTTCGGAGGAGGCCTTCGACGTGCTCGTCGTCGGGGGTGGCATCACGGGCACGGGGGTCGCGCTCGACGCGGTGACGCGCGGCTTGCGCACCGCGTTGATCGAAAAGGGCGACTTCGCGTCCGGGACGTCCTCGAAATCGTCGAAGCTCGTCCACGGCGGCATCCGATACCTGCAGCAAAAAGAGGTCGGGCTCGTCTACGAAGCATTGGCAGAGCGTCAGACCCTGCGCAAGACCGCGCCGCATCTCGTGCGCGTGCTGCCTTTCCTCCTGCCGGTGTTCACGAAGGACGGCCTGCTGCCGCGCCGGCTGGCGCGATTGCTCGGCTCGATGATGTGGATGTACGACCTCACCGGAGGAGTCCGGATCGGCAAGCTGCACAAGCGAATCTCCAAGGAGGACGCGCTGCGCTACATGCCGACGCTGCCGCCCGACAACATCGCGGCGTCGTACATCTACTACGACGCGCAGGCCGACGATGCCCGCCTCACGCTCGCGGTGGCGCGGTCCGCAGCCGACCATGGCGCCGCCGTCACGAACTACGCGTCGCTGGTGGGCATCGTGAAGGATGGCGACGGACGTGTCTCCGCTGCCCGCGTGTGCGTCGACGGCGTCGAGCTCGATGTGCGCACGCAGGTGATCGTGAACGCGACGGGCGTATGGTCGGACGACGTGCGCGCGCTCGACGAGGGAACGCACCCGCGATCGATTCGACCGGCGAAGGGCATCCACATCACGGTGCCGTGGTCCTTGGTACGCAACGAGATCGCGGCGGTGATCCCTGTCCCGAAGGATCGACGGTCGGTCTTCGTCGTGCCGTGGGGCGGGGAGGGCGGCCCGCATCGCTTCACGTACATCGGGACGACCGACACCGACTACGAGGGTCCGCTCGACGACCCGCAGATCACACCGGAGGACGTCGCGTACCTCTTGGGCGCGATCAACAGCGCCGTCACCACGAAGATCACCGAGGCCGACATTCTCGGCACCTGGGCCGGTTTGCGGCCGCTCGTCGCGGCGGCGAAGAGCGAACGCACCGCCGACCTGTCGCGCCGGCACACGGTGCAGGTCGCACCCAGCCGGGTGGTCACGGTCACGGGCGGGAAGCTCACGACGTACCGGCGCATGGCCGCCAACGCGGTCGACGCGGTGAACAAATCGCTCGGGCGAAGAGGTCGCAGCGGCACCAAGGACGTGCGCCTGCACGGCGCCGAGGGCTGGGACGCGCCCGACATCCCGAAGGAGCTCGGCGAGCGCTACGGCGCGGACGCGCGCGAGGTCGTCGCGCTGCAGCACACCAACCCGGAGCTGGCGCGGCCGCTGGTCGAAGGCCTGCCGTACTCGCGCGCCGAGGTCGTGTACGCGGCGCGCGCCGAGATGGCCCTGACCGTCGACGACGTGCTGTCGCGTCGCACGCGCACCCGCCTGCTGGGTCGCGACGCGTCGGCGATGGCGGCCGAGGACGTCGCCACGTTGATGGGTGACGAGCTGGGCTGGTCGGACGATGAGCGTGCCTCACAGGTCGCGGCATACCGCGCGCTCGTCGACAACGAGCGCAAGGCCGGCGGTCTCCCCGAGACGGCGCTCGACGCATTGTCGCAGCCGCCCACCTGATCCCTATTCTCCGCTGTCGTGGAGACCAATCGCGGGGCGCCGACGCCTCCTATCGCGTTGGCCGAGGGCGAGGTCGGTGACCGCCTGACCGGAAAGCGGATCGAGGTCGATGCCGCGTTGCGGTCGCGGCTGATCGCCACCGGCGCCGAGCTGATCGACACGCCCGACATCGTCGCCGAGGCGAGTCGCGACTGGTGGCCTCTCGCGATGATCTGGGCGCTCGACGGGCAGGTGGCGGCGCGGGCGTCGGTCGTCGTTCGGCCGGCCGACGTCGCACAGGTCCGGGGCGTCCTGCGCGCGTGCAACGACGCCCGCGTGCCTGTGACCGCGGCCGCCGGTCGCAGCGGTGTCTGCGGCGCGAGCGTTCCGGCGTTCGGGGGGGTGTTGCTGGATCTGACCGAGCTCTGCGACATCGTGGACGTGGACGACACGTCGCTGCTCGTGGACGTCCTGCCGGGGACGTTCGGCGACGTGTTCGAGGACGTGCTGCGCGCCGAGCACGGCCTCACCTGCGGGCACTGGCCGCAGTCGATGGCACTGTCCACGGTCGGGGGATGGCTCGCGTGCCGCGGCGCAGGCCAGTACTCGACGCGCTACGGCAAGATCGAGGACATCGTCGAAGGCCTCGACGTCGTGCTCGCCGACGGCACCCTCGTACACACCGGCGGCGCGCCGCGGGCGGCGGTCGGCCCCGACCTCACCCAGCTGTTGGTGGGATCCGAGGGCACGCTCGGGATCATCGTCGGCGCCCGCCTGCGCGCCCACCGCGTGCCGGCTGCAGAGATGCGGGGTGCGTACGCCTTCGTCTCGTTCACCGACGCCCTGGTCGCCATGCGTCGTATCGTGCAACGGGGCGCGACGCCGGCAGTGCTGCGCCTGTACGACCCGATCGAAGGCGATCGGAGCTACCAGACTGGCGACGCCAACGTGCTGTTGGTGCTCGACGAAGGTGACGCCCATGTCGTCGAGGCCACTCGGCGCATCGTGGACGAGGAGACCGCGCGGGCAAAGGCCGAGCCGCTCGACGTTGCGCTCGTCGGTCGGTGGCTCGGCCACCGCAACGACGTCTCCGCGCTCGAGGCACTGATCTCTCGCGGTCTCGTCGTCGACACGATGGAGGTCTCGGGGTCGTGGCGCGTGTTGCCGGAGATGTACGGACGGGCCACTGCGGCAATCCGCGGTGTCGAGCACACGATCGTCGCGTCCGCGCACCAGAGCCACTCGTATCTCGACGGCGGCTGTCTCTACTTCACGTTCGCGGGGAGACCACCCGAAGACGCGCGCGAGGAGTACTACCGCGCGGTGTGGGACGCCGGTCAGCGCGCCGTGCTCGAAGCCGGCGGGGCGCTGTCCCACCACCACGGGGTCGGTCTCAACCGTGCACGCTTCGTCCCCGAGGCGCTCGGTGCAGGCTTCGGCGTGTTGCAGGCGGTCAAGGACGCGCTCGATCCGAACGGCGTGCTCAATCCCGGCAAGCTCGGTTTGCGCAGCCCGTTCGGTGACCGGCCGTGGCCGTGAGCGAACGGGGCGGAGAGCGGACGAACCGGGTCCTCGTCGTCGACGTCGGGACGAGCAGTGTGCGCGCGTGCGTGTTCGACCGCTCCGGTGCGGAGCTCGGCGCATCCACGCGGGAGCTGCTGCCGGACTCTCCCGCCGACGGGCTGGTGGAGTTCGACGCCCGCGTCATGGCCGGCACCTGTCTCGATCTCGCCCGACGCGCGCTCGCCGATGCGGGCCCGGTCGACGCGGTCGGGATCTCGAACCAGCGCGGCTCCACGATCGTCTGGGACCGCGCCACCGGCGAGCCCGTCGGGCCGGGGATCGGCTGGCAGGACCTGCGGACGGTCGGCGAATGCCTCGCACTACGCGCGCAAGGGTTGCACGTCGGTCCCAACGAGTCGGCGACCAAGTTGCAATGGCTCCTGGGTCAACTTCCGGACCGGGCACGCGCGCGCGACCTCTGCTTCGGCACCGTCGACACGTGGGTTGCGTGGACGTTGTCCGAAGGAGCCGTGCACGTCACCGACGCGACCAACGCGGCGATCACCGGCATGCAGGTGATCGACGATCCGTCGTCGTGGGACGCGCGGACGCTGGCCTTGCTCGACATCCCGGCCGAGATGCTGCCTCCGATCGTCGACTCGTCCGGTGTCATCGGCGAAGCGCGCGCCCTGCCCGGCGCGCCGCCGATCGCGGCGTTGCTCGGCGACCAGCAGGCGTCGCTGGTCGGACAGGGTTGCGTACGGCCCGGCGATGCGAAGATCACCTTCGGCACCGGCGGCATGCTCGACCTCGTGCTGGGGCCGGACGCGCCCGGCGCCGGCCGGCGCGGCAAGGCGGGCACCTTCCCGATCGTGGCGTGGCGTCACCGGGGCCGGATCACATGGGGCGTCGAGGCGGTCATGCTCGCGGCGGGCACCAACGTGCAGTGGCTGCGCGACGACCTCGGCGTGATCGCGTCGTCCGGCGAATCACACGACGTCGCCGCGCAGTGCGACGACACGAACGGCGTCGTGTACGTGCCCGCCCTGCTCGGCATCGGGACGCCCTTGTGGGACTACGGCGCGCGGGGCGCGTTGTTCGGGCTCACGCGCGGCTCGGGTCGCGCCGAGATCGTGCGCGCAGTGCTCGAAGGCGTCGCGCACCGCGGCGCCGACCTCGTCGACGCCGCCGAGTCCGACAGCGGCATCGCCATTCCGACGGTGCGCGTCGACGGTGGGATGACCGACAACCCCACGTTCGTGCAGGCCCTCGCCGACGCCACGCAACGGCCGGTCGAGATCTCTCCTGTACGCGAGGCCACTGCGCGCGGCGCCGCCCTCATGGCCGGCCTCGCGCTGGGGCATCACCGCGACGTCGACGATCTCGCGTCGACGTGGTCGCCGCGAACGAGGGTGGAACCGGCACGCGTGCTGGACCGCGATCGCTGGCGCGACGCGCTGCGCCGCGCGCGGGGCTGGATCCCCGAGCTCTCAGGAATCGATCTCTGACGCCGCTGTCGGGGCGCGGTCATCGGCCAGCGCGCGTGCGGCGAGCGTACCGACGACAGCCGCGCCTCCTCCCATGAGCGCGATCAGCCGGGAGCGCGCCGGAAGCCCGCGGGCGGCGATCGCGACGACGCCGTCGACCGCGTCGGCCACCGCACCCACGCCGACCCACTCCGCGTCCATCGTGTGCTCCTTGACGGTGGTGATCGCGCCCACACCGAGCACCAGGTCACGGATGCCGACGAGGCGCACGAGCGCCTTCGTCACGGGCTGGCTCCCCTGCTTGCCGAACAGCACGCGCCCGACCAGACCCGGCACCGCGAGCATGACCAGGCCGTTGAGCGCGCGCCCGCGCGCGAGCAGCAACGCGTTCTGACGATGATCGAGATCCATCACTGCCTCACCCTATAGCGACGTCCAACGCAGGCCGTCGGCGGTACGGACGAGCACGCGTTCGGCCACGCCGGGAATGATCACTCGCGCTTGTACGTCGCCGGCGACGGGCGGTGGTAGATTGCCGTCCTCGTAGAACGACCCGCGGGCGTCGATCGTCCAGCGCTCCCTGCCGACGAGCACGTCGCCGTGCACGAGGCCTTCGTGGGTCGACTCCACGCTCCGCTCCCCTGCGGTCGCTTCGCTGTCGCCTCCCGTGTCGGGAGCTTCCCATTCGAGGTCGAGGCCGATCGGCACGCGTTCGCCGATCTCGCCGCCGGGACGAAGCGCCTCCTCGGCCGTGTCGAGCCGCACGCCGAATGCCTCGAGCCCGAACGTCCAGTGCTCGCCGGGTGTCTCGCACCACAGCTCCGCCCACAGCCCGTCGGCGCGTATCTCGAGCGAGGCGCGAGCCTGCCGGGGCAACGGCACGTCGTGATCGCGTACGACGACAATGCCTTCGACGCCGGGAACGCCGACCAGGTACGTCCAGTACCACGCAACCTTCTCCGCTTCGCGCAGCTCGAGCCGCACGAATCCGGCGAAGCCGTCGTCACGCGCGAAGTCGAGGTGCCATGCACTCACAACAAGGGCGCGTAGTAGGTCTCGGGAGTGTCGACCGGCGCGTCGGGAGGCGGTGTCGCCGCGCCGTCGATCAACGAAAGGAAGGGATAGAGGTCGAGGCTCGCCGACGGCACGGTCCAGTCGAGCGCGACGCGCGCGATCTCGGCGAAGGGACGCAAGAACGTGAAGTACACGTACGCGCCCGAGTCGATCTTCGCCGAACGCTCCATGCCCGCGATCATCCGGTAGAGCTGCTTCTGTGCGCTCTTGGCGGCGATCCCGAGCGCGTCGCGGCCGGCGGCCCCGATCGGCGTCAGCGCGCCCGCCGCGACGTCGAAGAAGGTGCACGACTCGACATGGGCCCAGTAGTCCTCGGGCTTCGTCACCGACGTCCCGAAGTCCGTGACCCGCAGCTCGACGTCGCGGAGCACGAACGCGCCGAGCACTTCGGTGAACGGCATCGTCGCCCCGACGTCGGCGCTCCACGGAAAGTGTGAGACGCCGAGGCCGTTGTACCGGCGCAGGAGCAGGACCCGACCGTCGGCGAGGGCGTACGGACCGGTGTCCTGATATCCCGAGCGCGTATCGAACCAGAGCAGGAACAGATACGACGTGAGCAGCGCGTTCAAACGGCTGACGCCGCTCTTCGCCGCGATCGGTTCACATGCCGCCGCGACGTCGTCGACGTACGCGCGGTACGGCGTCGCGGTTCCCGCGGCGTCCGCCGCCTGGTGGGTGCCGTCATCGAAGCGATACGCGCCCGACGTACGCGCCCAGAAATCGAGGACGGTTCCGATACGGAGCGCATCGTCGTCCGGATCGACGAGGCTGGCAGCCATCAGGATCTTGCGGCCGAGCAGTACGAAGTTCGGTACCGCCCACACGTGCACCGGGTCGACCTGTGTCGTGACGTCGTGGCCGGCGCGACCGAGCTCCTCGGGCGTCACCGCGCCGGTGATCTCGCCGATCATCTCCGGGTACCGGCGATAGCACTCGACGCACGCGATCAGGATGTACGCGCTCACCGGGATCAGCGCGGACTCGAGCGCGGTGCGCTCCATGGTGAGCGCGTACGAGATCTCACTGTGATAGCGGATCCATCGATTGATCTCGTCGCGATTCATCACCTGGCTCACGCGCGGATGATGCCCGGCGTGTCGGAGCAGTCGACCTCGACCTCGTCGTCGTCCTCCGGTTCGATCGTCAGCGCGGCCGCCATCACACAGGGCACCTGGTACTCCCGACTGACGATGCCGATGTGCGATTGCGGCGTTCCCGACAAGCACACGACTGCGGTGAGCTCGTCGAAGATCGGCGCGAGGAAGGTTGCACCCG
Organism: Acidimicrobiia bacterium; assembly: GCA_038209365.1. Taxonomy (GTDB): domain Bacteria; phylum Actinomycetota; class Acidimicrobiia; order IMCC26256; family PALSA-610; genus DASQHW01. Next base: position 59,664 of record JBBQXS010000011.1, read on the forward strand.
CGTCGGCGACGCACGCGACGACGCCTTCGGCAGTCGTGTCCATGAGCACGAGCACGTCGTCAGGCGACGACAGGCGCCGCCACGTGCCCCGTACCGGCGCCGCCTCGAATACGCGTGTCCCCGACCCGATCTCCTGCACAGGCGATGGAATGTAGCCGTGCGGTCGCCGTTACGATCCTCACGTGCTCGCGCTGGACAACGAGGCCTGGCTGCTCCTGCACGAGGTGCGCCTGCGGGGCGTGGCCGACCTCGACGACACCGTGCTCGTGCAGCACCTCCTCGAGGTCGGGCTCGTGACGCGTGCGGCCCGCGGCGTGCGCGTGACCGCCACCGGCCGCGATGCGCACGCGTCGTGGGCCCGGCTCGTTCCCGGCAGCGACGAGGAGGCGGCGACGCAACGCGCGTACGAGCGATTCCTCCCGCTGAATCGTGAGCTGCTGCGCGTCTGCAGCGACTGGCAGGTACGACCGGGTGGCGCGCCCAACGACCATCGTGACCTGCGTTACGACTGGTCGGTCGTCGACCGGCTCCGCGCGATCGACGATCGGGCCGCACCTGCCATCAACCGGGTCGGGCGTGTGCACGCCCGCTTCGGCTCGTACCGCCCGCGCCTGCGCGCCGCGCTGTCGCTCGTCGACGAGGGTGCATTCGAGTGGATCACCTCCCCCCGTTGCGACTCGTACCACACGGTATGGATGCAGTTGCACGAGGATCTCCTGCTCGCGCTCGGCGCGAACCGATCGTCGGAAGACGACGCGTCATCGTGAAGTGGATCGCGCTGTTCGCCGCGTTCGTCGTCGCGCTCACCGGCTGCACGCACGACGCGCCGTCGACGACCGTGCATCTCGACGACCCCGGGCGCTGCACACCCATAGACGTCGCCGCCGCGCCCGAGATCGCGGGACTGCTCGAGGACCTCGCGCATGCGTTCAACGGGTCGAGTGCCGCCCGCCTCCGATCCGGGACGGCGAGGTGTGCATTCGTGCGCGTGCAACCGGTGGAGCCATCCGCCGCCGTCCAGTACCTCCTCGACGGGTGGCCCGATCCCGAGAAGGTCGGGCCGCCCCCGGCGCTCTGGGCGCCGGCTTCCAGTGCCTGGCTCGCGCTCGCCAACGCGCGCTTCAGGGCGGCCGGCCGCCCGCCGCCGGCCGCCGCGGGCACGTCGCTCGGTCGCACCGGCCTGGCCGTCGCCATGCCTTCGCCGATGGCGAAGGCACTCGGATGGCCCGAGAAGCCCATCGGCTGGCGCGACCTCGCCCGCCTCGCGGAGAACCCCCGCGGTTGGGCTGCATACGGGCATCCGGAGTGGGGTGCATTCCGGTTGGGCAAAGCCAAACCCACACACGCGACCGACGCGCTGCTCTCCACGATCGCGATCTCGCACCTCGCCGATGCCTCGGCCGCGAGAGCGCTCGAGTCCTCGGTCGTGTATTACGGCGATGCGTCGTGGGGCTTCCTCGACAACTGGTTCCGGCTCGACCAGAAGCACCTGCCGTTCTCGTACCTCTCCGCGGTCGTGACCGACGAGCGGGCCGTCACCGCGTACAACGCGGGGAGCTCGAACGGCTTGATCCCCGACAACAAGCACCTGAAGCGCCCGCACACGCCGCTCGTCGCGATCGTTCCGTCCGACGGCACCCTCGACGCCGACAACCCGCTCGCCGTCCCCGATGCATCGTGGGTGCGTCCGGAGGCGCGTGCGGGTGCCGCCGCGTTCGTCGCGTACACGCGCACGGCGGCCGCGCAGAAGAAGATCGTCGCGGCCGGGTTGCACCGGGGTGACGCAATCGATCCCGCGTCCCCCGAGCTCCGCACGACCGCAACCGCGCTCGATCGTTGGGCGAAGACGCGCAAGCGGTCGCGCGTGCTCCTGCTCTTCGACGTCTCCGACTCGATGGGCGACCACAGCGACCCCAAGGATCCGGACAGCCCGACCAAGATCGCGCTCGCCAAACGGGCGTTGCTCGCCGCGCTCTCCGAGCTCGGGCCCGGAGACGAAGTCGGATTGCGCATCTTCACGACCGACATCCGGAACAGTGCGAGCCCGTTCTGGGCGGACGTCGTGCCGATCGGCCGGTTCGACCGGCAGCGGCGCGCTTTGATGCGCGCCGTCGACGCCCTCGCTCCGCGCAAGGGCTCGCCGCTGTACGCGGCCGCCCGTGACGGCTACGACACCATTGCCGGCCGGTACGACAGCAAGCGGATCAACGCGGTCGTGATGCTCAGCGATGGCTACAACGAGGTCGAGCGCGACAACAATCGACGGGCGTTGCTCGCGCATCTCCGCGAGCCGATACGGATGTTCACGATCTCGTACTCGCCCGATGCCGATCTCTCGACGCTGCGCCGGATCGCGCAGGCGACGAACGGCCGGTGCTATGACGCAACCGACCCGAGGGTGATCGACGACGAGTTCCGCGCCGCGCTCGCGAACGTCTAATCGGCGTTTTCCGCGGGCTCGCGATAGACGTCGGGCTCGACGAAGATCAACGACGCGCGCGGCTCCGCGACGCGGATCGCGGCCTCGAGCCGGTTGATCGCGTCTGCCAGCTGCTCGATCGACAGATCGTGGTCGAATTCTGCTTTCAGTGCGACGACGATCTCGTCGGGCCCGAGGTGCTCGGTGCGGAGATGGATGCACCGGCGCACGAGGGGGAAGCTCTCGACGACCGCCGCGATGCGCGCCACGTCCTCCGGACGCGCCGACTCGCCGACGAGGAGGCTGCCCATCTCGACCACGAGCAGGATCGCGACGAGGACGAGCACGATGCCGATTGCGAGGCTGCCGAGGCCGTCCCAGCGCGCGTTTCCGGTGATGCCGGCGAGCACGACGCCGACGAGCGCGATCGCCAACCCGACCAGCGCCGCGGTGTCCTCGAGCAGCACCACCGGCAGGTCGGGACTCTTCGTGCGGCGGATGAAGCGCCACCACCCCTCTTTCGCGGGACGGACCTGGTTGGCCTCGTGCACCGCGGTGCGCAGCGAGAACGACTCGAGCACGATCGCGCCCAGCAGCACCGCGACCGCCCATCCCACGGCGTCGACCGAGTGCGGATTCCTGAGCTTCTCGACGCCCTCGAAGATGGAAAAGATCCCGCCGAGCGTGAACAGCACGAACGCGACGATGAACGCGTAGAAGTACCGGACCGGGCCGTACCCGAACGGGTGTCGCTCGTCGGCCGGCCGGTCCGCGCGCCGGCGCCCCAACAGCAGCAGGCCCTGATTGCCGGTATCGGCGAGCGAGTGGATCGACTCGGAGAGCATCGACGACGACCCCGTGAAGAGGTACGCGCCGAACTTCAGCACCGCGATGCCGATGTTCGCGAAGAACGCGGCAACGATCGCCCGCGTGGAGTCGCCCTCACCGTGGGTCGACTCCGTGCTCATTCGATGATGCCGCCGCGTGTCATCGACTCGACGTCGAGCGCGCGGTCGAGCTCCTCGTCGGTCATGAGCTTGCGGGCCCGCACGATCTCGCGGATCGATTTGCCGGTCCGGCTCGACTCCTTGATGATCTCGCCCGCCTTCTCGTACCCGATGTGCGGGTTGAGCGCAGTGCCGATCGATGGTGAGGACTCCGCGTACCGCTTCAGCGTGTCGACGTTGGCCTCGATCCCGCTGATGCACTTGTCGGCGAACACCCGGCACACGCGCGCGAGCAGCTCGATCGTCTCGAGGAGATTGCGGGCGATCACGGGCACGAACACGTTGAGCTCGAAGTTTCCCTGCGAACCCGCGAACGTCACGACGGCGTCGTTCCCGATCACCTGGGCGCCGACTTGCGTGACCACCTCCGGGATGACCGGGTTGACCTTGCCGGGCATGATCGACGAGCCGGGCTGGAGATCGGGCAGCCGGATCTCGGCCAGGCCGGTGCGCGGTCCGCTTCCCATCCAGCGCAGGTCGTTCGCGATCTTGATCAGCGAGACCGCGAGCGTCTTGCATTGGCCGCTTACCTCGACCAGCGCGTCACGGGCGCCCTGCGCGGCGAAGTGATCCTTCGCCTCGCTGAACGGCAAGTCGGTGCGTTCGGCGAGCCGCTTGATCACCTTGCGGGCAAAGCCCTTGGGCGCGTTGATGCCCGTGCCGACGGCCGTTCCTCCGAGCGGGAGGGCGCACACGCGCGGCAGGGTGTCCCGGAGCCGGTCGATGCCATCCTCCACCTGCGACGCGTAGCCACCGAATTCCTGGCCCAGCGTCACGGGTGTCGCGTCCATCAAATGCGTACGGCCGCTCTTCACCACGTGATCGAACTCACGCTGCTTCTTGCGCAACGTTCGTGCGAGGTGCTGCGCGGCCGGGATGAGATCCCGCACGATCTCCTCGGCCGCCGCGACGTGCACCGCGGACGGGAAGACGTCGTTCGACGACTGCGACATGTTCACGTCGTCGTTCGGATGGACGGCCGCGCCGAGGCGATCGGCCGCGAGGTGCGCGATCACCTCGTTCGCGTTCATGTTCGACGACGTGCCGGAGCCCGTCTGGAACACGTCGATGGGAAACTGGTTGTCGTGGAGTCCCGCGGCGACCTCCTCGGCCGCCTCGGCGATCGCGGGCGCGACCTTGTTGACGCGGGCGGCTTCGGCCTTGATCAGTGCGAGGGCCCGCACGAGCGCGGGTGGGAGCGGAAGACCCGAGATCGGGAAATTCTCGACGGCCCGCTGGGTCTGCGCACCCCAGTGCGCATCCCCGGGAACCCGCACCTCGCCCATGGAATCGTGCTCGACACGGTATGCAGCCACGGACTGACGGTACTTTCTTGCCATGGCCGGGTTCGCATATCAGGAGCTTCTGCCCGTCGGAGCGGACGAGACCCCGTACCGGCTGCTCACCGCGGACCACGTCTCGACGTTCACGGCCCGAGGCCGGAAGTTCCTCGCGGTCGATCCGGCGGCTCTCACGTTGGTGACCGGCCAGGCGATGTTCGAGATCTCCCACCTCCTGCGTCCCGGCCACCTCGCGCAGCTCCGGGCGATCCTCGAGGATCCCGAGGCCTCCGCGAACGACCGCTTCGTCGCCCTCGAGCTGTTGAAGAACGCGTGCATCGCGGCGGGAGGCGTGCTGCCGTCGTGCCAGGACACCGGCACCGCGATCGTGAAGGGCAAGAAGGGGGAGCTCGTGCTCACCGGCGGCGGCGACCGCGAGGCGATCGCACGCGGCATCTTCCGTACCTTCACCGAGGACAACCTGCGTTACTCGCAGCTGGCGCCGCTGACGATGTACGAGGAGAAAAACACCGGCACGAACCTGCCGGCCGAGATCGAGATCGAAGCGATCGACGGCGACACCTACAAGCTGTTGTTCATGGCGAAGGGTGGCGGCTCGGCCAACAAGAGCCTGTTGTTCCAGGAATCGAAGGCGCTGCTCAACCCGTCGTCGTTGATGACGTGGCTCGACGAGAAGCTCCGCACGCTCGGAACTGCTGCGTGCCCGCCGTATCATCTTGCGCTCGTCATCGGCGGTACCTCCGCGGAGATGACGTTGAAGACCGCCAAGCTCGCGTCGGCGCACTCGCTTGACGCGCTGCCGAGGTCCGGGAACGAGCTGGGGCAAGGATTTCGTGATGTCGATCTCGAGGCGCAAGTGCTCGCGCTCACGCAGCAGTTCGGCATCGGCGCCCAGTTCGGCGGGAAGTACTTCTGCCACGACGTTCGTGTGATCCGGTTGGCCCGGCACGGCGCATCGTGCCCGGTCGCGCTGGCGGTGTCGTGCTCGGCGGATCGCCAAGCCCTGGGAAAGATCACCGCCGAGGGCGTGTTCCTCGAGCAGCTCGAAACCGATCCTGCGAAGTACCTGCCGGACGTCACCGACGCCGACCTCGAAGGCGATCCGGTCGTCTCGATAGACCTCGAGCGGCCGATGTCGGAGCTCCGGGCCACGCTGTCGCGGTATCCGGTGAGGACGCGGGTCATGCTGACAGGTCCGATGGTCGTCGCGCGCGACATCGCGCACGCAAAGATCAAGGAGCGGCTCGACCGCGGCGAGGGTCTCCCGTCGTACCTCGCGGACTACTGCGTGTACTACGCAGGGCCGGCGAAGACACCGGCCGGCTACGCGTCCGGTTCGTTCGGGCCGACGACGGCCGGGCGCATGGATTCCTACGTCGATGTGTTCCAGCGCAACGGCGGCTCCTACGTGATGCTCGCAAAGGGCAACCGGTCGCGAGCCGTGACGGACGCGTGCAAGGAGCACGGCGGGTTCTATCTCGGCTCGATCGGTGGCCCTGCGGCGCGCCTCGGTCAGGACTGCATCACCCGTGTCGAGGTGCTCGAGTATCCCGAGCTCGGTATGGAAGCGGTGTGGAAGATCGAGGTGCGCGACTTTCCGGCGTTCGTCGTCGTCGACGACAAGGGCAACGACTTCTTCAGCGAGGTGTCAGCACCCCTTCGCGCGCCAGCAACTCGCGCTTGAGCGCGATCGCGTCGCGCCGGCCGCCGCCGTACCCACCGATCGTGTTGCCCGCCCCGATCACGCGGTGGCACGGGATGACGAAGGGCATCGGGTTGCGGCGCATTGCACTGCCGACCGCCCGTGCGGCGCGGGGGCGGCCGGCGAGCGCGGCGAGCTCGCCGTAGGGGACGGTCTCGCCCCACGGGACCTCACGGACGAGCGTCTCCAGCACCATTCGCCGGAAGCCGTCGACCCCGTCCAGGTCGAGCGCCACGTCGAACGCGTGGCGCCGAGCGGCGAACCAGTCGTCGAGCTGCCGCGCGATGCGACGGTCGGCAGCGCCGATCGGTACGTCGAGCGGGTTGTCCCCGGGCAGGCTGATCTCGCGAAGCCCGACGTCGGTGACGACGACCGTCACGGTGCCGTATGGGCTCGCCTGCGCCCAGCGCTTCACGTCAGATGAGGCCGAGCTCGGCGACCGCGTCTCGCTCCTCGCCGAGCTCGCCGACCGACGCATCGATCCTGGCGCGTGAGAACTCGTCGATCTCGAGCCCTTGGACGATCGACCACGCACCGTTCTTCGTGGTGCACGGGAAGCCGGAGATGAGACCTTCGGGAACGCCGTAGGAGCCGTCGGAACAGACCGCCATGCTCACCCAGTCGTTCTCGGGCGAGCCGAGCGCCCAGTCGTGCGCGTGATCGATCGCGGCATTCGCCGCCGAAGCCGCCGAGGACGCGCCTCTCGCCTCGATGACTGCCGCGCCGCGCTGTTGCACGGTCGGGATGAACGTCTTTTCGATCCACTCCCGGCCGACGAGGTCGGCGGCGACCTTGCCGTCGACCTTTGCGTGGAAGAGGTCGGGGTACTGCGTCGCGGAATGGTTGCCCCAGATCGTCATGTTGGTGACCGCGGAAACGGGGACGTCGCATTTCTTCGCCACCTGTGCGATCGCTCGGTTGTGATCGAGGCGCGTCATCGCGGTGAACCGCTCGCGTGGGATCTTGCCGGCGTTGTTCATCGTGATGAGACAGTTGGTGTTGGCCGGATTGCCGACGACGAGCACGCGTACGTCGTCGGCGGCGCTGTTGGCGAGCGCCCGCCCCTGCACAGTGAAGATGGCGCCGTTCGCCTCGAGCAGGTCCTTGCGCTCCATTCCCTTCGTACGCGGGCGGGCACCGACGAGCAGCGCGTAGTTGACGCCCTCGAACGCGGCCCCGGCGTCGTCGCTCGTGTCGACGCCGGCAAGGAGCGGGAACGCGCAGTCCTCCAGCTCCATCACGACGCCTTGCAGCGCGCCCAACGCCGGCGTGATCTCGAGCAACGACAGCACCACCGGCTGGTCCTTGCCGAGCAGATCGCCGTTCGCGATCCGGAAGACGAGGCTGTAACCGATTTGACCGGCTGCGCCGGTCACTGCGACACGCAACGGGTTCTTCACGAGCCCGAAGTTAGCCTTCGGCCGCGACCTCGTCGGAAGTCATGGCCAGCAGGATCGCGCGGGCCTCGGTGAGCTCGGCGATGCGAGCCGCCGCGCCGGTTGCGACGCCGCCGCTGTCGGGATGCGCGTCGCGCAGCATCCGGCGGAACCGGCGGTTCACGTCGTCGCGTTCGACCTGCATTCCGGCGCGGAGCCCCAGTACTTCCATCGCCCACCGCTCGTCGGGGGCGACGCCGGTCCAGTGCTCCTCCTCGGGCGGACCACCACGCGTCCACGCGTCGGTGGAGGCGAGCGGCGGGCGGAGACCGTTCCACGTCGCCTCCGCGACGAACCGGACGCCGACCTCGGGCGCGAGACCGCGCCACCTGCCGTTGATCACCCGCCGGATGGCATCGAGCGCAACCGCGCGTCCGACGGCCGGCAACGACGCGGCTCCCAGCACCGCGCCCAGCACCTGCGGTGCCGGCGCGCCGTGCACGTCGAGCTCGAAGATGATCCGACCATCCTCGCCGAGCACGCGGTGGCGCGAACGGTCGAGTCCGTGCACGTCGTGTTGGAGACGATGTCGCAGCGCGATGCGCGGGATCGTCAGCCCGCGGCGCGCGTCGTCGAGAAGCCTAGGCAAGAGCTCACGCTGTTCCTCGTCGATCGCGAGCAGGTTCGTTGCGACGACGGCCGAGAGCAACGCCGCGCCGTGCGCGGAACCTGATGTCGGAAGATAGGCCCCCCCGAGCGCGACGCGCCGCGTCGGCATGTGCCGGCGCGTATGGCGGACGGTCAGCTCGGCAAGTAGCACTGAGGGTTCCTCTATACAGATCTTCGGCCACGCGGATCGCCGTACACGAACTCAGCGAGCGGCAGCCACGATCAACAACACGATCAGGTATACGGCAAGCATCATCGCGGCGAGCAACCACAACCCATGACGCCCGAGCACTCGGCTGCCACGAGCGCCCGGGCGGGTCAGCCCACACGACGGACAGCGCGGAGCGTCCGGGGCGACCAGCGTGCCGCAGACTGCGCAGGTGGGGGCTGCCTGGGGCGCAGCAGTCATCGCGGGGCCCTCCGCTCAGCCGCTTCGACGGTTTGCCGAAGCAGCATCGCGCGAGTCGTGGGCCCGACGCCGCCCAACCGGGGGGTGATCCAGCCGGCAACCTCGGCACAGGCTTCGTCGACGTCCGGGATGACCCGGCGGCCCTCGATCGTCGCGCCGGCCCCGACGACCGCGGCACCCGGCCGCACCATGTCGGGGGTCACGAGCTGTGGACGGCCGGCCGCGGCCACGATGATGTCGGCGTCCTTGGTGTACTCGGGCAGGAACCGGGTGCCGGTGTGGCACACCGTAACGGTGGCGTTGGCGTGCGGTTCCTTCAACGAGAGCAGGTTGGCCAGAGGCCTGCCGATCGTGAGCCCGCGGCCGATGATCACGACGTGTTGGCCCTCGATCGGCACCTTGTGCCGCACGAGCAGCGACTGGATACCGAGCGGGGTACACGGTCGCGGCGCGTTCTTGACGCCCATCACCAGCTTGCCGAGATTCACCGGGTGCAGACCGTCGGCATCTTTCCCGGGATCGAGTGCGAGCAGGGCCGACTCCTCGTCGAGGTGCGCAGGCAGCGGCACCTGGACGAGATACGCGTCGACCGCGGGATCGTCGTTGTAGCGCCGGATGACCCCGAGGAGCTCCTCCTGGGTCGTCGTGGCCGGCAGCTCGGTGTGTACCGACTGGATCCCGATCTCCGCAGAGTCCTCCCGCTTGAGTCGCACGTACGCATGGCTCGGAGGGTCGTCCCCGACGAGCACCGTGCCGAGCCCCGGCGTGACGCCGACCTCCGCGAGCCGCTTGATGCGCACCCGCAGGTCGTCCTTCTCGGCGTCGAGGAGCGCCTTGCCGTCGAGCAATGTGGCGGTCATCAGTGCAGGAAGTGTCGTTCGCCGGTGAACACCATTGCGAGCCCGAGGTCGTCGGCTCGGGCGACGATCGTCTCGTCGCGCATCCCGCCTCCCGGTTGGATCACCGCCGCGACGCCGGCGGCGGCCGCCGCTTCGATGCCGTCCTCGAAGGGATAGAACGCGTCACTGGCGCACGCGCCGCCCCGGGCGCGGCCGTTCGCCTTCCGGGCGGCAATCTCGCCGGATTCCACGCGCTTCTGCTGTCCGGCGCCGATGCCGACCGCCTGACCGTCCTTGACCAGCACGATCGCGTTCGACTTCACGTGCCCGCAGAGACGCCACGCGAGCTCGAGGTCGCGCCACTGCTCGGGCGTGGGTGCCACTTTGGTGACGACACGCCAGTCGTTGCGGGATGCCGCGAAGTGATGGGCGTCCTGCACGAGGAAGCCACCCGAGATCTGCCGGATGTCGCGAGCTTCCGCCGCGGGGGCGGGCGCTTCGAGGATGCGCGTGTTCCTTCGCTTCTTCTGCAATGCCTCGATCGTGCCCGGTTCGTAGCCCGGCGCAATCACGACGTCGGCCTGCGGACCGGCGACCATGCGTTCGACGGTCACGTGGTCGACGGGACGGTTGAGCGCGACTATGCCGCCGAACGCGGATTGCTCGTCGCATTCGAGCGCGCGCTGGTACGCGTCCGCGAGCAGTTCGTCGACGGCAACTCCACACGGGTTCGCGTGCTTGATGATCGCGCACACCGGGCGATCGCCCAGGTCATGCACGAGCTTCCATGCGGCGTCCGCGTCGTAGTAATTCAGATACGAGAGCGCGAGCCCGCCGTGCTGCACGACGTCGTCCCACCAGCTGCGCGACCCGTTGTTGCGGTAACGCGCGGCGCGCTGGTGCGGATTCTCGCCGTACCGCAGGGTCTCGTCCGTGCGTGTCAGTGCGAGCGTGAGGTGTTGCGGCAGCAGCTCGTCGGCCTGGAGCCACTGCACGATCGCGGCGTCGTAGGCGGTAGTACGCGCAAATGCCTCGAGCGCGAAGGCCCGCCGCGTGTCAGGGCCGACATACCCGTCGTTCGCGTGGAGCTCGACGAGCAGCGGCTTGTATTGCGACGGGTCGGTCACGATCGTCACCCACGCGTGGTTCTTGGCAGCGGCGCGCGTCATCGCCGGGCCCCCGATGTCGATGGTCTCGATCTCGGGTCGTTGCTCGAACGGATAGAGGTTCGAGACGACGAGCTCGAACGGGCGGATCCCGTGCAGGTCGAGGTCGTGGCGGTGGGTCTCATTTCCGAGATCGGCGAGGAGGCCGCCGTGGATCTTCGGGTGGAGCGTCTTCACCCGGCCGTCGAGCATCTCCGGCGAGTCGGTGACGGCCTCCACTCTGGTCACCGGGACTCCGGCCGCCTCGAGCGCGCTCGACGTGTTGCCCGACGAGACGAGCTCGACGCCGAGGTCGTGCAGCCCCTGGGCGAACTCGACCAGTCCCGTCTTGTCGTAGACCGACACCAGCGCCCGTTTGATCTTCGTCCTCATGCTCCGACGCCGGTGGGGCCGGCGAGCCTTTCGATGACCTCGGGGTACAAGCGCCGCTCCACTTCCTTGATCCGCTCGTGCAGCGTCTCCTCGGTGTCGCCGTCGAGGACCGGCACTGCCTCCTGGGCGAGGATCGGCCCGGAATCCACGTCCTCGGTCACGAGGTGCACGGTCGTCCCGGTCACCTTCACTCCGGCTTCGAGTGCTTCCCTCACTGCATGCCAGCCCTTGAACGCAGGCAGCAGTGCCGGGTGGGTGTTGACGGCGCGACCGCTGTAGACGTCGATGAACGGCTTCGAGAGGATGGTACCGAAGCCGGCGATCGCCACGAGATCGACGTCGTGACGCTGGAGCGCGTCGACGACGTCGTGCGTGTACGCGACGCGGTCGAAGCTCGGTGCGAAGTCGCGCCGTTCGACCAGCTCGTCGGGAACGCTCGCGCCCCGAGCGATGTCCAGCGCGCCGCACGGCCGGTCGGCAACGACGACGACCACCGGAAGGCCACGGTCGAGCATGGCCTTGAGGATGGTCCCGCTGCCGGACGCGAGCACTCCGACGCGCACTCGGCCACCCTAGCCCTCGCTTTCGAGCGGATCCGAAGGCCGGGATATCCGCAGAACTCGCCCCCTGAGGTGTTTCACTTCTGTGTACACCAGGGGGAGCGCTGCGATGGCGGACCGGCAACAACCCACACCCGGAGAGATCGTGATCATGGCGGGCGCGGTATTGATGCTCGCCGGCTCATTCCTGCCCTTCTACGAGGCGGGTCCCTTCAGTTGGAGCGCGTGGTCGAATGCGTTCAGCCTTTTCCCACTGACGATCCTGATGGTGCTGCTCGCATTGGCCATCGGCATCGCCGTCGCGCTGCGGCGCTTCGGCCACGTCGCGCTGCCGGCACGGGTGTGGATGTTCAGCGCCGCGCAGTTGGAGCTCGCCCTGTCGACACTCATCGCGATCACGATGCTCTGCTACGTGATTCGCGACACCGGCGCTCTCGACAAAGGCGTCGGAGCATGGCTCATGGTGCTCGCCGCGCTCGCACTTCCCACAGGCATCTTCATGGCGCGAGCACAGCAGCGGGAGGTCTGACCGTGGACGGAAGACTGTCGAGATCGGGCATCGTCATCGTTGCCTCGGGCGCGGTTGTCCTGGTGGGCTCCCTCCTGCACGTGTACGAAAGCAACTCGGCTTGGTCGTCGGGCTACTTCCCCGTGCTCACACTCCCGGCGATCTTCGGCGTGATCATGGCGGCGCACGTTCTCGCGACCGAAGTCGCAAAGGGTGTGAAGACCTCAGACCGTGTGCTGGACTTCTCGTGGACGCAGGTGCATGTGGCGCTGGGCTGCTGGGCCGCGCTGATGATGCTCTGCTTCCTGGTGGGAGAGGCGGGCGTCTCCGCTCGCGGCGCAACCATCAGCCCGTCGAAGGGCATCGGCGTCTGGCTGATGCTGCTCGGGTCGATCGGACTTGCTGTGGGTGCCGTGATGCGGACGACAGAAAGGGCCGGGACGCCTCCGCTCGGGTGACGGCGCACGGCCCGGCGCGAGGCCGCCCGCCCGCGACCTTTCCTCGAGGCACATACCCCTCCCAAACCCGTCGCGACGATTCGTCGGAAGAATCGTCGCGACGGGTTTGGGGGAGGGTTGGTGCCTGCCGCCTGTGGTTGGAGCGCAGGTGGCGAGGCTCGGTCACCGGGCGTCGATGTCACATCGCCTCGGTAGGGTCGTCACACCGCTTCCCCGCGTCTCGAACCAGGCTGCACGACAAGGGGAAGCACCGTGCACGCACGCCGTTTTCCGATCCGCTATCGCCGTCCGCCGTTCGGCCCCGAGGAACGCGCCCGCTTCAACGACGAGCGCGACGTGCTTCTCGACCGCGCCAAGCAGATCGACCACGCACAACGCGCGCTCGCGGAGCAAATGGCCGAAGTGAGGCATGCGCTCGCGTCGATGCGCGTCGTGATGTGGCCGAAGGTCGAGCCCAAGGACATCGTCTACGGCTTTCGCTTCACACGCGTGAACGGCCCGCACCCGATCCCGCCGATCGCACCGAACGCCTTTCCTGCCCAGGGCAAGTACGTCCGGTACGCGGCGCTCGCGATCCTCGCCGAGCACGGGCGGCCGATGAAGCTCGTCGAGATCCACCGGGCCCTGCACCTCGGGGGTTACGCGATCGTCTCGCGCTATCCCGTGAAGCGACTCGCCGACGCGCTCGGGTACGAGACCCGCGTCGGCCGGGCCCGGCGCATCGACCGCGGCGTCTACGCCATCGGCCTTCTCAATCCGGCCGAGCGCCGCCGCATCGGCAAGACCGCCTCACAAGCCCGCGACCACCTCCGCCATGAGCGGCCCGATCTCCGGGGCGTTGCGGGCGACCCGGGCGCCGGCCGCTTCCAGTGCCTCGATCTTGGCCGCGGCGGTGCCCTTGGAGCCCGAGATGATCGCGCCCGCGTGTCCCATCTTCTTGCCGGGTGGCGCGGTCACGCCCGCGATGTAGGCGACCACAGGCTTCGACATCTTCGTGCGGATGAACTCCGCCGCTTCCTCCTCGGCCGAACCGCCGATCTCGCCGATCATGATGACGGCGCGCGTGTCCGGGTCGTCCTCGAAGCCCGCCAGGCATTCGATGAACGACGTTCCCGGCACCGGATCGCCACCGATTCCCACGCACGTGGTCTGGCCGATGCCCTGCCGGGTCATCTCGTGCAGGGCCTGGTATGTCAGCGTGCCCGACCGCGACACGATCCCCACCGGGCCGCCTGGCAACGCGATCTCCCCGGGCGTGATCCCGATGTTGCACTTGCCGGGCGAGATGACGCCCGGGCAGTTCGGGCCGAGCAGCTGCGTGCGGGGAAAGCGCGACTTCAACGCATTGAAGAAGAATGCTTCGTCGTGGGCAGGCACGCCTTCGGTGATCACGACGATGAACTCGACCCCCGCTTCGGCGGCTTCGAGCACGGCGTCCTTGACACCCGGCGCGGGAATGAAGATGCACGACGCGTTCGCGCCGGTCGCTTCGCGTGCATCCGACACCGACGCAAAGATGGGCACGCCGTCTACGTCGGTGCCGGCCTTTTTCGGGTTCGTGCCGGCGACCACCTGGGTGCCGTACGCCCGGTTCCGCATGCCGTGGAACCGGCCCTGCGATCCGGTCAGGCCCTGGTAGACGACCTTGGTGTGCTCGTCGACGAAGATCGACATGACCGCGCTCCTGTTCCGGCTACTTCGACGCGAGCTCGACGGCCTTGTGTGCCGCATCGAGCATCGTGGGCTGGGAGATCAATCGATCGGACTCGTGCGCCTTGATGATCGCCCGTCCCTCGACGGCATTCGTCCCGTCGAGACGGATGACGATCGGCGCCTTGACACTCACTCGCCCGAGCGCGGTGACGATGCCGTTTGCGACCTCGTCGCACCGGGTGATGCCACCGAAGATGTTGACGAGGATCGCCCGCACGTTCTCGTCGGTGTTGATGACCTCGATCGCGTTCGAGAGCACGTTCGCGTCGGCGCCGCCCCCGACGTCGAGAAAGTTCGCCGCCGCGCCGCCGACTTGGTTGACCACGTCGAGCGTGCTCATTACCAGCCCCGCGCCGTTGCCGATGATCCCCACCGTGCCGTCGAGGCCGATGTAGTTCAAGCCCTTCTCGCGCGCGCGGCGCTCGCGGTCGTCGAGCTCCTGGGTGGCCGCGTACTCGTCCCACTCCGGATGACGGAACGCGGCGTTCTCGTCGAGCGACACTTTGGCGTCGAGCGCGTGCACCCGTCCCTCCGGCGTCAGGATCAACGGATTGATCTCCACGAGATCGGCGTCACCATCGACGTACGCGTGAAACAACTTCATCAGGATGTCGACCGTGCCGTCGGTTGCCGCAGGATTCAACTGCGCAGCCTTGACCCACGCCCGGCACTCCGCTTCGGGCAACCCCGCGACGGGGTCCAGATGCAACCGCGCGATCGCCTCCGGCGCGGACGCTGCAACCTGTTCGATGTCGACGCCGCCCTGCGCCGAAAGCATGCCCAGATACTTCTTCGCCGCCCGATCCAGGGTGAACGATGCGTAGTACTCCTCAGCGATGTCGGAGGCGTGCTCGATCCACACGCGCTTCACGATGTGGCCCTTGATGTCCATGCCGAGAATGGCGGACGCGTGGGCCCGCGCGTCGTCCGCATTCGACGCGAGCTTGATGCCGCCGGCCTTTCCTCGTCCGCCGACGAGTACCTGCGCCTTGACCACGACGGAGTAGCCGACGCGGTCGGCGGCGCGCACCGCGTCGTCGACGGTCTCGGCCACCTCGCCCGCCGACACCGGGATGCCGTAGCGCGCAAAGAGCTGCTTGCCCTGGTACTCGAAGAGATCCATGGGGGGAGAACCTACGCGGTCAGCTGCCGCTCCCGACGATCGAGCGCGGCCTCTAGCCATCCGACGATGTCCGGGAGCTGCGCACCGGGCGTGAACACGCCGGCAATCCCCGCCGCCTCGAGCGCGGCGCGGTCGTCCTCGGGGATGATGCCTCCCGCGAACACGAGGACGTCTTCGAGCGCGCGGGCTCGGAGCTCGGCCACGATCGCCGGGATCAACGTCATGTGGGCGCCGGAGAGCACCGACAGTCCGACCGCGTCGGCGTCCTCCTGGAGCGCGGCTTCGGCAACGAGCGCGGGCGTTTGGAACAGGCCGGTGTACACAACCTCGAAGCCGGCATCACGCAAGGCGCGAGCGATGACCTTGGCGCCGCGATCGTGCCCGTCCAAACCGGGCTTGGCGATGACGACGCGGTAGCGTCGCAGCATCGGCTCACCATAGCCAAGGTGACCATTGCCCTCGTCTCGCACCCGCAACGACATCAAGCTGCTCGTCGCGGCAACGGTCGCGGTGCTGATGGTCGGCTTCCTCATCGCGGGCGGCATCCTCGTGACGACCAGAGGTGGCAAGAGCACGGTGTGCCCGCAACTCAACATCGGTGCCGTCGCCGACATCCGGCGCATACTCCTCAACGGCGGTCCGACCTTCCAGACGGGCGGCGCGGGATGCGGGTTCTGGCTGGCGCTCGCCGACGGCGAAGTCGTGGCATACAAGGTGACACAGCCTGCGGGGGGCGCCGAGTGCACCTTGAAGCTCAAGCGTGACCATTGGGAGTGCGACGGCCGCGTCGTTCCGCCGGAAGACCTTGCGCAGTACCCGGTCGAAACGAGGACCATCGACAAGATCGACGCGGTGATCGTCGACCTCCGTCCGCCGGTACCGCCGACGAGCTAGGCGTGGACGCGGGCCAGAGGTGCCCATGACAACAGCAGCGTCTTCTCGCCGACGTCGCGGAACTGCACGCGTGCCTCGGCCTTGTCGCCGGTGCCGGTGATGTCGACGATCACGCCTTCGCCGAATTTGTCGTGGCGGACGTCGTCGCCGACCTGCAGGCCGAGTTGCTCGGCGCCGCGTGCGCCGATCGACGCGCCGTCGCGCCGTAGTGCAGCCGCGACGACTGCCTCCCGGTGCGCACCCCGCCCACCGCCACGCCGGCGACTGTCGTCGTCGGCCAGCGCATCGACGAGCTCGGCCGGTATCTCATCGAGGAACCGGCTCGGCGGACGGAAGTCCGTGGCTCCGAACATCATCCGGCTCCACGCGTGGCACAGGTACAACCGCTCCTCCGCGCGCGTGAGCCCGACGTAGCAGAGGCGACGCTCCTCTTCGAGCTCGTCGGGATCACCGAGGCTCCGCACGTGTGGGAAGACGCCGTCTTCCAAGCCGATCAGGAAGACCACCGGGAACTCGAGACCCTTCGCCGAGTGCAACGTCATGAGCGTGACCGAGCTCTGTTCGGGATCGTTCTCGTCGAGATCGGTCACCAGCGAGATCGCCTCCAGGAATGCCTGGACGCGCGCCAGACCCCCGGGCGGCTCGGCGGTCTCCTCGCCGACTCCGATGCCACCGATCGCCACGAGGCCGGCGAGGTCGCCCTGCTCGATCTGCTCATCGAACTCGCGAGCCGAACCGACGAGCTCCTGGAGGTTCTCGACGCGCCCGTGGGCTTCGACCGACCGCTCGGCCTCGAGCTCGGCGAGGTAGCCACTGCGCAGCAACACCGCTTCCAACGTCGCGCCGACGCCACCCGCGGCGGCTTCCTCGACCTCGGCGATCAAATCGAGCAGCTCGCGTGTCCCTCCCAACGCCTTTCCGTGCACGCCGGCCGCGGCTGCGTGCTCCGCCGCGGCGCGGAATGTCACGCCCGCGCCCTTCGCATATGCGTCGATCTTGGCGACCGACGTGTCGCCGACACCCCGCCGGGGCGTGTTGACGATGCGCTTCCACGACACCTCGTCGTCGGGGTTCACGAGCGCGCGCAGGTACGCCAACGCGTCCTTGATCTCGCGGCGGTCGTAGAACTTCACACCGCCGAACACGCGGTACGGCACACCCGAGCGCACGAGCGCCTCTTCGAGCACGCGGCTCTGCGCGTTCGTCCGGTAGAACACCGCGATGTCGCCGTAGCGGAACTCGGCGCCGTCGACCAGGCGGTGGACCTCGCGCACGACGAACTGCGCCTCGTCGTGCTCGTCGTCGCCCTGGTACCGGGTGATCTGCTCGCCCTCACCCTTGTCGGTCCAGAGATGCTTCTTGCGCGTCGTGACGTTGTTTGCGATCACCGCGTTGGCAGCTTCGAGGATGCGCTGGGTCGAGCGATAGTTCTGGTCGAGCACCACGACGGTCGCCTCGGGAAACGCCTCCTCGAACCGCATCAGATTGCGGAAGTCCGCCCCACGAAATCGGTACACGCTCTGTGCGTCGTCACCGACGATCATGATGCTGCGGTGCTCCTGCGTGAGCATCCGCACCAGCTCCCACTGCGCGACGTTGGTGTCCTGGAACTCGTCGACGAGGACGTGACGGAAGCGTTGCTGATAACGCGTCAGCGCCTCGGGGTGCTCGCGGAACAACCGCACGGCAAGGACCAGCAGGTCGTCGAAGTCGACCGCTGATGCATCGGCCAGGCGCCGCTGGTATTCGGTGTACACCTCGGCGACCCGCCGTTCGGCCGGGCCCGACGCCATGTCCGCGTACTGGGCAGGCAGGACGAGCTCGTTCTTCAACGAGCTGATCTGCGCGTGCATCTGTCGGGCCGGGAATCGTTTCGGGTCGAGGTTGAGGTCACGCCGGACCCAGTCGGTGAGGCGTTGTGCATCCGCCTGGTCGTAGATCGTGAAGCTCGACCGATAGCCGAGCAATGACGCTTCCCGACGCAGGATGCGCGAGCACGCCGAGTGGAACGTCGACACCCACATCCGCCGCCCGACCGGACCGACGAGCTCGGCGACGCGCTCGCGCATCTCCCCGGCGGCCTTGTTGGTGAACGTGATCGCGAGGATCTCGAACGGCGACACGTCGAGCTCGGCGACGAGATACGCGAGCCGGTGTGTCAGCACCCGGGTCTTGCCCGATCCCGCGCCTGCGACGACGAGCACCGGTCCCGGCGGCAGCGTCACCGCCTCGTACTGGGCAGGGTTCAGCCCGGAGAGATCGAGCTCACGCCGGGGCCGAGAGGGCTGCACGTCCACCATGTCGACCCCATGGTACCGGTGCGAATTACATCGATGTCAGCCCTCGAGCAGCAAGGTCACCGGGCCGTCGTTGACCAGCGCGACCTGCATGTCGGCGCCGAACACCCCGGTTGCGACCGGCACGCCGAGCGCGCCCAGCGCACCGACAAAAGCGTCGAGAATGGGCGCGGCCTGCTCGGGGCGCGCCGCGGCAACCCAGCTCGGTCGCCGACCCCGCACGGTGTCGCCGTACAACGTGAACTGACTGATCACGAGCGCGCCGCCACGAGTCTCGAGCAGCGAACGGTTCATCACGCCCGCGTCGTCGTCGAACACGCGCAAGTTGGCCACCTTGGAGGACAGCTTCGCGGCGACCACCGCATCGTCGGAATGCGTGACCCCCACGAGCACGCACAGACCGGCACCGATCTCGCCGACCACCGAACCGTCCACCGTGACCGACGCCCGGGTCACCCGCTGCACGAGAGCGCGCACTCAGGCCTCGCAAGGCAACGACGGAGCGCTACCCGGCCGCTTTCTCGGCGTCCGGGGTGTACTCGCCCGACCGCGCGAGACCGTTCATGCGCGCCCGGTGCAGGTACGCGGCCTGGCCGGCGCCGATGTTGGCGTCGTCGCCCTTCCACGCCTTGAGCGACGGTGCCTGGAGCGCGCGACCGTACGAGAACGAGATCTGCCACGGATGCGGACCCAGCTTGTTGATCGCGTCGAGGTTCGCGGTCGCCTCCTCGTCCCCCTGGCCGCCGCTCAGGAACACGATGCCGGGCACCGCCGCGGGAACCACCGTCCGGAAGGACGAGATCGTCGCCACCGCGACCTGCTCGGGCGACGCCGGGTACTGCTTGCTCTGCTTGCCGGGCACCACCATGTTCGGCTTCAACAGCATGCCCTCGTACGCCACGCGCTGCGCATACAGCTGGGTGAACACGTCGTGCAGCGTGTCGCAGGTCACCTCGTAACAGGTTTCGAGCGTGTGATCACCGTCCATCAGCACTTCGGGCTCGACGATCGGGACAATGCCCTCCTCCTGGCACAACGCTGCGTAACGCGCGAGCGCGTGCGCGTTCACGTCGAGGCAGTACCGCGTAGGGATGCCCGGGCCGATGGTGATCACCGCGCGCCACTTCGCGAACTTGGCGCCCAGCTCCCGGTACTCGACGAGACGTTCCCGCAACCCGTCGAGACCATCGGTCACGAGCTCGGCGGGTGACTTCGCGAGCGTCGTCGTGCCCTTGTCGACCTTGATGCCCGGGATGATGCCTTGCTGCTCGAGAATCTTCGTCAGGGGCCGGCCGTCGGAGGCCTTCTGGCGGATCGTCTCGTCGAAGAGGATGACGCCGCTGATGTGCTGGGCCGCGCCCTTGGTGGTGAACAGCATTTCGCGGTACGCGCGACGGCGGTCCTCGTTCGATGCGCATCCGATCGAGTCGAAGCGCTTCTTGATCGTGCCGCTGCTCTCGTCGGCCGCGAGGATGCCCTTGCCGGGCGCGACCAGCGCTCGGGCGATCTCGTTCAATGCCGCGTCCATCGGTTCTTCCTTTCGTGCCGGCCGGAACCGCTCCATTCTCTACCTTCCCTGTGGGCCGATGCCTATTCCCACTCGATCGTGCCCGGCGGCTTCGACGTGATGTCGTACGCGACACGATTGACACCGGGGACCTCATTGATGATGCGGTTCGAGATGCGCTCGAGCACGTCGTAGGGCAAGCGCGCCCAATCGGCGGTCATCGCGTCGTCGGACGTCACCGCGCGCAGAATGATCGGGTACGCGTAGGTCCGGTCGTCGCCCATGACCCCAACGGTCCTGACTGCCGGGAGCACCGCGAAGCTCTGCCAGATGTCGCGGTACAAGCCTGCCCGTCGGATCTCCTCGACGACGATGGCGTCGGCCTGTTGCAGGATCTCGACGCGTTCTCGCGTGATCGTGCCGATGATGCGCACGGCGAGGCCCGGACCCGGGAACGGCTGGCGCCACACGATGTCCGCGGGCAACCCGAGCTCTTCGCCGATCTCGCGCACCTCGTCCTTGAACAAGTGTCGCAACGGTTCGACGAGCTCGAAGTCCATGTCGTCGGGCAGGCCGCCGACGTTGTGATGCGACTTGATGTTCGCGTTGTCGCCGCCTCCCGACTCCACGATGTCGGGATACAGCGTCCCCTGCACGAGATAGCGCGCGTCACCGAGGTCGTGGGCCGCTTCCTCGAACACCCGGATGAACAGCTCGCCGATCGTCTTGCGCTTGCGTTCGGGATCGATGACATCGTCGAGCGCGGCGAGGAATCGGTCGGCGGCCTTCACGTGCACGAGCTCGACCTCGAACTGCTCGCGAAACGTCTGCTCGACTTGCTCCGCTTCGCCGAGTCGCAACAGGCCCGTGTCGACGAACACGCAGACGAGTTGGTCGCCGACGGCTTTGTGGACCAGCGCCGCCGCAACGGCGGAGTCGACGCCGCCGGACAGGCCGCAGATGACGCGCTCGGTGCCGACCTGCGCCCGGATCTCCGACACCGCGTGCTCGATGATCGAGACGTTCGTCCACGTCGGGCGACACCCGGCGACGTCGTAGAGGAAGGTCTTGAGCACTTCCATCCCGTGTTCGGTGTGCACGACCTCGGGATGGAACTGCACGCCGTAGATGCCGCGGTCGCGATCCTCGAGGCCGGCGACCGGCACCGAATCCGTGCGGGCAGTCACCGTGAACCCGTCGGGCGCGCGCGTGATCGAGTCGCCGTGACTCATCCACACGATCTGTTCCACCGGGAGTTCCGCGAGCAGCAACGACGAACCTTCGAGGTGCAGCACGGTCCGGCCGTACTCCCCGACCCCGGTCTTCGTGACCTCGCCGCCCAGATCGCGCGCGACGAGCTGCGCGCCGTAGCAGATACCGAGAATCGGCACGCCCGCGTCGTAGATCGCGGCGTCGATGTCGGGTGCGCCATCGACGTGCACCGACGCGGGGCCGCCGGAGAAGATGATGGCTTTCGGCCTGCGGCCGAGCATGTCGGCGACCGGCATCGATCGTGGCACGATCTCGCTGTACACGTGCGCCTCTCGCACGCGCCTGGCAATCAGCTGCGCGTACTGCGCTCCGAAATCGACGACCAGGACGACGTCGGGCGGGTCGTTCACTGCATCCCGGGAAGGGTGACCGAGAGCTCGCTCACTGGCCGGCCATCCCGATGCCCTGTGCGCGCTGCAGCGACTTGCCCTCGGTCTTCAACGCGGGCGCGACCATGACCTCGGCCTTTTGGAATTCCTTCACGGTCTCGTAGCCGGTCGTCGCCATCGACGTGCGGAGCGCACCGAAGAGATTGAGCGTGCCGTCGTTCTCGTGGGCGGGCCCGACGAGGATCTCCGCGAGCGTTGCCTTCTGGCCGGCGAACACACGCGCACCGCGCGGCAATGTGGGATGAAACGTCGCCATACCCCAGTGGTAGCCGCGGCCCGGGGCCTCGTACGCGCCGGCGAGCGGCGAACCGATCATCACCGCGTCGGCGCCACACGCGATCGCCTTGGCGATGTCGCCGCCCGTACGCATGCCGCCGTCGGCGATGACATGCACGTAGACGCCCGTCTCGTCGAGATGACGGATCCGGGCACCCGCGGCGTCGGCGATCGCCGTGGCCTGCGGCACACCGATGCCGAGCACGCCTCGGCTCGTGCACGCGTGGCCCGGACCCACACCGACGAGGACGCCGACCGCGCCCGTGCGCATCAGGTGCAGCGCCGTCGAGTACGACGCACAACCGCCGACCATCACGGGGAGGTCGAACTCCCGGATGAACTTCTTGAGGTTCAGGGGCTGGCGCTCGGGATCGTGGGACACGTGCTCGGCGGAGACGACCGTGCCCTGCACGACGAGGACGTCGAGCTCGGCGTCCAGCACGTGCTTGGCGTACAGCTCGACCCGCTGCGGGGTGAGCGATGCGCACACGGTGACACCGCCGGCCTTGACCTCGCGGATGCGCTGTGGGATCAGCTCTTCCTTGATCGGCTCGTCGTAGAGCTCCTGCATGCGGCGGGTCGCCTTTTCGGGCGCCAGCGACGCGATCTCCTCGAACACCGACTCCGGGTCCTCGTAGCGTGTCCAGAGACCCTCGAGATTCAGGCAGGCGAGGCCGCCGAGCCGCCCGATCTCGATCGCGCTCGCCGGGGACACGACGCCGTCCATCGCGGCGGCCATCATCGGGAGCTCGAACTTGTAGGCGTCGACCTCCCAGGTGATGTCGACGTCTTCCGGGTCGCGGGTGCGCCGGCTCGGCACGATCGCGATGTCATCGAACCCGTATGCCCGGCGTCCCGACTTGCCGATGCCGATCTCGACTTCCACGGCCCCTCCGGCGTCTCCGCGTTCCCCTGGAACTCAGGAGGTTACCGCCCGGATCGGCTACTCGGTGCCTTTGCAGAACCCGACCGCGTCGACGTGGTCGGTGCCGTCGCCACAGTGGAGGTTGATATTCGCGTGCGAGAAGACGCCTTGCGGGCTCTCCCAGCCGGGCACGACCCACGCGTGCACCATCCACAGGGTGTTGCGCATGAACTGCCCGTGCACCTCATCGCATTGCGCCTTCGTCACGTCGCTGTCGGGCGGGAACGGGACAGAGATCTTGCCGCCGTCGTTGTAGTTGATGCAGAGGTTGGTGTGCCGGTGCCAGTGATCGTTGGGCCCCGCGAAGCCCTCGGGGGGGTTCAGCTCGAAGGAGCCGTACATGAGCCCGGTGATGCGCGACTTGGGGCCGATGCCGTCGTAGATCAAGGCCAAGGGCTTCGCGGCCTCGACCGCCGTGGACTGGTGCGTGTATCCGGCCGCGCCGACCGACAGGGACACGTAGTGCGCGCCGGCGCCGGGCGTGAAGAGCCCGGCCTGGATGTATCCGCCGTCGGTCGCGTCCTTCACCGTGGGATAGCGCATCGCGACGTCGCGCGCGGCGACGAGCTGCGCGGCGAGCTTGTCGCGTGTCGCGACGGTGAGCGGCTTGTCGGGGACCGTCTCGGCGGCCTCATCGGCGTTGCTGCGCAGGCCGATCGCGGCGGGCTGGGTCGTGGGCGTCGGACGGACGCTCGTCGGGGTCGGCACGGCGGTCTTCTCGGCGCTGCTTCCGGAGCAGCCGGCCGCAAGCATCGCGGCGGCAAAGGCCGTTGCCGAGGCTCGGAGCACGACCCGGTGGCGAAGCACGACCAAGCGTAACCCTGCCGACTGCACGGCGCACGGGTGCGAGCTCAGCTTCCCGCGACGAGATGCGCGAGGAAGCTCGTGAGGATGCGCGCGGTCGCACCCCACACCGTCTCGTCGTCGAGCTCGTAGAAGTGCACATTGAGGTCGTCCGTCCACGTGTCCCACCGTTCCTCGCGGTATACGTCGGCGTCGAGCAGCTCGGACAGCGGCACGATGAGGATCCGCTCGACCTCGGACGGGTTCGGCGTCAGCGCCGGCCGCCCGCGCAAGAAACCAACGAATGGTGTGATCGTGAATCGCGACGCCACGGTGCCGATGCCGTCGAGCTGTGCAACCACCTCGACGTCGCCCGACGCGAGCCCGACCTCTTCGTGCGCCTCCCGGAGCGCGGCCGCGCGCAGATCGGCGTCGACGCCGGGCTCGAATTTGCCGCCCGGGAACGCGATCTCGCCCTTGTGCGACGGCATCGTCTCGGGACGCTTGATCAGCACGACATGCGCCTCGTCGTCCGCCTCGAACATCGGCACGAGCACGGCCGCGGCACGCGCGTCGGCGACGTACGCGGGTGCGTCGGTCGCCCGCGGCAACGCGGCCAGCCGGCTGCGCACTTCCTCGAGCGTGATCTTGCGCCGTTCCGGCGGCAGCTCCGCCCACGGCGCGGGCGCGCCCGGGCGGTACGACGGCGGCCGCGGGATCCGTTGTTGTCCCCCGCGCCGACTCGCCACGGCGACGAGGCTACCGACGTTCTGGAAGACTCCGCTCTCTATGGACTGGAACTTCGCGGACGTCTTCGAATCGGTGTGCGACGCGCTCCCTGATCGCACGGTGCTGATCCAGGGCGATCGGCGCATCACCTGGCGACAGTTCGACGAGCGCGCCGCGCGCCTCGCCGCGGCATTCGTGACCGCGGGACTCGCGCCGGACTCGAAGGTCGCGTCGTACCTCTACAACGGCAACGAGTACAACGAGGGCGTCTACGCGACCTTCAAGATGCGAGGCGTGCCCGTCAACGTGAACTATCGCTATCTCGAGGACGAGCTCGTCTACCTCCTCGACAACTCCGACGCCGAGGTGCTGCTGTTCCACGGTGCGCTGGGCGACCGTGTCGCCAAGGTACGAGACCGCGCCCCGAAGGTGAAGCTCTGGATCCAGGTGGACGACGGCAGCGCGCCGCAGGACTTCGCCGTGCCGTACGAACAGCTGATCGCCGAGCACGAGCCCATGGAACGGATCCCGCGCCGCGGCGACGATCTCTACTTCCTCTACACCGGCGGCACCACGGGCATGCCCAAGGGCGTGATGTGGCGAAACGAAGACCTGTTCGGCGTGCTCGGCGAGGGGACGTACCCGCTCGTCGGCAAGAGCCGGCCCGAACGGTCGAGCGACGCGGGAGCAATCGCGAAGGAGCTCGTCGACGTCGGCGCGAACCGCGTGCACCTGCCCGCCTCCCCGCTCATGCACGGCACGGGCGCGTTCAGCACCTTCCAGGCGCTGTTCCTCGGCGCGGCGGTCGTGACGCTCGTCGGCCGGCACTTCGACGCGCACGAGCTCTGGGAGACCGTGCAGCGCGAACGTGTGACGCAGATGGCGATCGTCGGCGACGCGTTCGCGAAGCCGATGGTGCGCGCGCTCGAAGAGGCCGAAGCCCACGGCACGCCGTATGACCTGTCGTCGGTCGACCTGATCATCAGCTCGGGCGTGATGTGGTCCGCCGAGGTGAAACAGGCGCTGATGAAGCGCGGTCACTTCATCTGTCTCGACTCGCTCGGCTCGAGCGAAGGTGTCGGCTTCGCCGGGTCGATCAGTGCACCCGGCGCCGAGCAGAAGACGGCGAAATTCTCGATCGGCGCCCGGACGAAGGTGTTCACCGAGCAAGGCGCCGAAGTCGTCGCCGGCTCCGGTGAGGTCGGACGCCTCGCGGTGGGGGGCCACATCCCCGTCGGCTACTACAAGGACGCCGAGAAGTCCGGCGAGACGTTCCTCGTCATCGACGGGCAGCGGTGGTCGGTCCCGGGCGACTTCGCGAGCGTCGAGAGCGACGGCACGATCACGCTGCTGGGCCGCGGGTCGGTCGTCATCAACTCCGGGGGCGAGAAGGTCTATCCGGAGGAGGTCGAAGAAGCCGTGAAGCGGCACCCGGCGATCGCCGACTGCCTGGTCGTCGGCGTCCCCGACGATCGCTTCGGCGAAGCGGTGACCGCCGTGGTGGCGCTCCACGCGGGCGCCGAGGCGACCGCCGACGAGCTGACCGGCGCGATGGAGTCGGTGGCGCGCTTCAAGCGGCCGCGCAACTTCGTGTTCGTGCCCGAGGTCCGGCGCGGTCCGAACGGCAAGGCGGACTACAAATGGGCCAAGGACCTCGCCCAACGCGCCCAACGCGCCCAACGCGCCCAACGCGCCCAACGCGAACGTGCGTGAGCACCCGGCCCGAGCCGGAGAGCTCACGCACGCCGAGACGTTGGCCCTACTTCTTCTTCTTGCCGCCGGCGCCGCTGACCTTGGCGAGGACGTCGCGAGAGGTGAGGATCAGAAGGTCCTCACCCTCGACCAGGATCTCCGTCCCGCCGTACTTCGAATAGATCACGGTGTCGCCGACCGCGAGGTCGAGGGGGATCACCTCGCCCGTGTTGTCCGAGCGGCGTCCGGGCCCGGTCGCGAGCACCTCGCCCTGCTGCGGCTTCTCCTTGGCGGTGTCGGGGATGACGAGGCCGCTGTGGGTCGTCTCCTCCGGCTCGGCCGGCCGCACAACGATCCGGTCCTCCAACGGCTGCAAATTCATCGATGCGCCTCCATGTGGGCGAGCTGACGGGGTTCGGCTGACCATCCGGGGGAGTTAGCACTCGTCCCCTGCGAGTGCTAACCGTATCAAGCCGGACGCGACTCCGGCAAACGCAGGTTGGGCGTGGCGCCGGCGTCGAGCGGGGTCGGGCCGTCGGCGGCCAACCGGAACGCGGCCACCGCCGCGACCATCGCCGCGTTGTCCGTGCACAGCGCCAGGCTCGGCAGCACGATCTTCACCTCGCCCTTGTCGGCGATGTCGAGCAGCCGCCCGCGCAGGAGCGAGTTCGCCGCCACGCCGCCGCCGACCACGAGGGTCCCGACCCCGGTGTCGCGAGCGGCGCGCATCAGCTTCTCGACCAACACGTCGACGACCGCGGCCTGGAACGAGGCCGCGACATCCGCCGGCGCGACGTCGGGATGCTTGCGCACATGGAGCACGACCGCGGTCTTGAGCCCCGAGAACGAGAAGTCGTATCCCTCGTCGAGCATCGGTCGCGGGAACGCGATCGCGTGCGGATCACCGTCACCGGCGACCCGGTCGATCGCCGGACCGCCGGGATAGCCGAGGCCGAGGAACCGCGCGACCTTGTCGAACGCCTCGCCCGCCGCGTCGTCGACGGTCTGGCCGAGCACCCGGTACGAACCGTGGTCGTCCATCGCGATCAGCAGCGTGTGGCCGCCCGACACGACGAGGGTCACGAGCGGCGGTTCGAGGGTGGGCTCCTCCAGGAGCGCGGCGTAGACATGCGCCTCGTGATGGTGCACGCCGACGTACGGCAGGTCGGCGGCCAGCGCGATCGCTTTGGCCGCGCTGACGCCGACCAACAACGCGCCCGCGAGCCCGGGCCCGTGCACCGCCGCGACCGCGTCGAGCTCCGCGAGCGAGGTACCCGCCTCGACGAGCGCCTCCTCGATGACGTCGCCGATCAGCTCGACGTGCGCGCGGCTCGCGATCTCGGGAACGACGCCACCGAACCGCGCGTGCAGGTCGGCCTGGCTCGCGACGACCGATGACCGTACGGTGCGGCCGTCGTCGACGACCGCCGCCGCGGTCTCGTCGCACGAGGTCTCGATCCCGAGGATGCGCACGTTCGACGTCACCAACCCTTCGGCCGCTCGAGCACCGTGGTGCCGACCACGTGGCGTTGAAGCCCATCGAGCAGACGGGCATACGCCGGCTCGCTTACCTCGTACGCCCACATCACGAGGGCGTCCTCACCCGTGTCGGCGTAGTAGCCCTTGCGGACACCGACCGGGATGAAGCCGAACCGCCGGTACATCTCCTGGGCCGCGCGGTTCGACAAACGCACCTCGAGCGTGAGCGCCGTCGCGTTGCGCTCGATCGCCTCGCGCGCGAGGACCAGCAGCAAACGGGTCCCGATCGAATGACGGTGCCAACCCGGATCGACCGCGATGGTGGTGATGTGCCCGTCGTTCAGCGACAGCATCACGCCTCCGTATCCCGCGACCTCGCGTCCGACCTTGGCGACGAAGTACGCGCGCGTCGAGCGCAACGCGAGCTCGCTCACGAACAAGGCCTGGGTCCACGGCCTCGGATACACCTGGCTCTCGATCCGCACGACGCTGCGCAAGTGCCGGCGGCGCATCGGCACGATGTGCACCTCGAGAGGCCCGATGGCCTTGCGGGCGGTCGCCATCACGCCCCCTTCCGTTCCCATTCGATCTCGGCGTCGCTCTGCCGCAGATACAGCGGCAGGACCTCGCTCGGAGGGCAGAACTCCTCGCGTTCGAAGCGCGCGGCCGCCAGCTCCGCGAGCGCCGTCAGGCTCGGCGAGGCATGAGCCGGGCCCGCGATCGCGACGCGGCCTCCGAGGAGCGCGAAGGCGTCCGGGAAGCGCAGCACGCCGTCACCACACAAGATCACGTCGTGCGCGCGCGCCTGGAGCTCGGCGACGAGCTCGTCCGGTCCGCCGAGCTCGTACTCCGAGACGCGTTGCACGCCTCCGGGAACCGGCTGGTAGATCGCCCAGTACACCTCGTGGCGCCTTGCGTCGATCGTCGCCGCGACGAGCGCGTGCGTGAATCGCAGCGGGTACGCGAGCAGGTCGAGACTCGGGATCGGGATCACCGGCACGCGCAGCGATTGCGCCAACACCTTGGCCGTCGTGACCCCGACGCGCAATCCCGTGAACATGCCTGGACCGGTGCCGACCGCGATCGCCGACAGCTGCGAGAGCTTCACGTCGCACTTCTCGCAACACCACGCAATCGCCGGCGCGAGATTCTCCGCATGCCGCGGTGGACGTCTGTCCGCGCTGCTGCCGAGCTCGACGCGCCCGAGCATGCCGTGTTCGTTCGCGAGCACGACGCCGACGCGGCGAGTCGACGTATCGATGCCGAGAAGCAACATCACGTGCCCCGGATCGCGGCAAGCGCAGTGTCGAGGGCGTCGCGGCGCGCGTCCCAGCCCGGACCGTGGGCGACGATCTCTATCGCGCGCATGTCGGGCGCGTCGCCGATCGTGAGCTGCACCTCGACGCGCTCGCTCGGGAGGAGTGGGGCGACGACATCGCCCCACTCGACCAAGACGACCCGGTCGTCGAGCATCTCCTCCAATCCGAGATCGTGCAGCTCTTGGACGCGCTGCAAGCGGTAGATGTCGACGTGCGCGACGGGCACCGGGCCGTCGTACTCCTGCACGATCGTGAACGTCGGGCTCGTGACGGGGTCGCGCACTCCGAGCGCCCGCGCGACGCCCTTGACGAACGTCGTCTTGCCCGCGCCCAGGTCACCGCCCAGCACGACGAGGTCGCCCTCGCGCAGGAACTCACCGAGCGCCGCGCCGACCGACTCCGTCTCGTGACCACCTCGCGTCGTGAGCATCATGCCAACCGGGCGAGCGCGCGCTTCACGTGTACGAAGTCGGCCCGGGCCTCGGCGAGCGCCTTGCCGCCCGACCGCAGCACCGCGGAGGGGTGGTACATGGGGATCAGCACGGCGTCGTGGCCCGCCCGCGAGAAGCCGAACTCGCGCCCACGGAGCTTGGTGATGCCGTCCTTTGTCTGCAGCAGCAGCTTCGTCGCGAAGTTCCCGAGCGTGACGATCACACGCGGCCGGATCAGCTCCAGCTGACGGTCGAGCCAGGGCGCGCACGCGTCGATCTCGTCGGGCTGCGGATCGCGATTTCCCGGCGGGCGGCACTTCACGACGTTGGCGATGTATACGTCGTTGCGCGTGAGGCCGATGCCCTCGATGAGCTGCGTGAGCAGCTGCCCGGCGCGGCCCACGAACGGTTCACCCTTCAGATCCTCTTGCTCGCCGGGTCCTTCACCCACGAACATCAGATCGGCATCCGAGCGCCCGACCCCGAACACCACTTGCGTGCGGCTCCCCGCGAGCTTGCACAGCGTGCAGGTGATCGACGCGGAGGCGACTTCTGTGAGGGTCGCACCGGCCCCGGTCGCGGGATGCGGGTCGGACGTCACGAGGCTCCCGGGAGGGACGGGTCACCGGAACCCGGTCAGGTTAGCGACCAAATGCGCGGATCGCATCGGCCACGACGTCCGCGGCCGCGACGCGGAGCCGGTCGAGGTTCGCCTCCCTGGCGCCGGTCGCGACCGCCACGGCGAGGTCTCCGTCGAAGCGCGTGTGCGCAGGCCGTAACGCGCGCGCGTATCCGTCGTGCGCGCTCTGTGCGACGAGCGCGCATGCGGTCTTGTCCAGGCGCCCGTCGGTGACGACCACGCACAAGGTGGTGTTGGCGCGAGCAGCATCCTCCTCGAACGGCGCCGGGGTCGGAAACGCGGGGACCCCGGCCGGCGCCGTGGAACCGGCGAGCACGCGGCCGTCGGCGTCGATCACGTCGCCGACCGCGTTCACCACGGCCAGGGCCGCGACCTGCACGCCGTCGACGATCGTCGACGCGACGCCGACACCGCCCGGCCGCGCGCCATCACGGCCACGCCACTTGCCGACGGTCGCCGCGCTCCCGGCCCCGACACGACCGACCGCGAGGTCTTGGTCTCGGGCGGCCACCACCGCGGCCGCCTCGCCGTCGTCCGCGGTCGGCACGGCGCCGCCCGACTCGGGCAGGTCGAAGATGCATGCCGCCGGCACGATGGGGACCGGTCCGGTCGTGGTCGGGTACCCCTGCCCGCGCTCGGCGAGGTAGCGCATCACGCCGTCGGCGGCTGCGAGCCCGAACGCGCTGCCTCCGGCGAACACGACTGCATCGACGCGCGCGACGGTGCGCAGCGGGTCGAGCACGTCGATCTCGCGGGTCGCGGGTGCGCCGCCGCGTACGTCCGCCGACCCGACGCTCCCGCTCGGGAAGAGCATCACGGTGACGCCGGTGCCCGCGCGCGAAACGTGGCCGACGCGCACGCCCGGAACCGGGAAGCTGCTCACGCCGCCGAATTACGGAGGGCGCGCACCTCACGCGCGAAATCGACGATGAGCTGGTCGAGGGTCTCGGTCTGCTCGAGCATCAGCATGTGGCCGCCGCCCCGCAAGAGCTCGAGGCGCGCGCCCGGGATGAGCCGGGCGATGCGTTTGGCCTCGTACGGCGGCGTCAAGACGTCCGCCGTCCCGCCGATGACGAGTGCCGGTACACGCACGTTCGGGAGGTCGGGCGTGAGGTCGAGGCCGACCAGGACGCGCGGCGCGTCGCGACGGGTCTCGGCTGGACACTCCGCCATCATGCGCCGAAGGAGCTCGACGTGGCTCGGTCGCGCCTGCTTGCCGAACCCGACGCGTGCCGCGAGAAAACCGGTGTTCGCCCCCTCCCAGAGCCACTGCACGTCGGGCACCGTGCCCATCAACTTCTCGAGACGGGCCTTCGTACGCGTCGAGCGCGAACCGAACGCCGTCTTTGCGAGCGTCGACAGCAAGACCATGCCGGCGACGCGTTCGGCCGCGATCTCGGGGTACGTGATGACGAACGACTGCACCGCGACACCGCCGAGGGAGTGCCCGACGAGCACTGCGTCGTGCAGGTCGAGTCCTTCGACGACGGTCTTCACGTCGTCGGCGAGGTTCTCGAGCGAGTGTCCCGCCTCGCCGAGCACCGACTGACCGTGACCACGATGATCGAACGCGATCGCGCGGAATCCTTCCTTGGGCAGGTCCTCGAGCTGATGGAACCACGTGCGCACCGAGAGCGTGACACCGTGCGACAAGACGATCGGCGGGTCGTCGTGTTGTCCGTTCTCGACGACGTAGAGAGAGCCACGGTCGTGCGTGTCCAGCCGGCGGTCGACGTATACGGGGGCGTCGAGGGCCCGGGCCGCGGCGCCATCAGGGGCGCGCCGCAATCGGCGGGCCGCGGTTCGCTGGGCGATGTACGCCGCGCCCGCGAGCCCGCCGAGCGCTCCTACAGCGATGCTCGCCCGCTTGACGACACTCACGATCTCTCGTTTCGCGTGTAGATGCGCGGCACACGCGGGCCGATCCCGCACACGATCGTGTACGCGATGGTGTCCATCTGTGCCGCCCAGTCCTCCGCCGTGATGCGCTCCGCACCTTGCCGGCCGATCAAGACGACCTCGTCACCGACCTCGACGGCAGTGTCGCCGACGTCGACCATCAGTTGATCCATCGTCACGGTCCCGGCCATCGGGTGACGGCGGCCCCGGATCAACACCTCGCCGCCGCGCTGCCCGAGCTCACGCGGCACCCCGTCGGCGTACCCGACGGGAACGGTGACGACGCGCGTCGCGCGCGGGGTTTCGTAGCGGAGACCGTAGGAGATCCGCGCGCCGGCCGGCAGTTGTTGCACGTAGGAGACGCGCGCTTTCACCGACATCACAGGCACGAGGTCGATCCGGCCGGCGAGCGCCGGGGCAGGCGCGATGCCGTATACGCCGATGCCGATGCGCACCATGTCGTAGTGCGCCGCGGGCGCGGTGAGGGCCGCCGCGGAGTTGCAGGCGTGGACCACGCCGGTCGGCAGCGCCCGCGTGCGCAAGCCCTCGAGCACGTGCTCGAAGCGCCGGCGCTGGTCTTCGGTGTAGTCGTTCTCGGGCTCGTCGGCCACCGCGAAGTGCGTGCACACGCCGGCGAGTGTGAGCTCGGGCCGTTCGACGACGTGCGCCGCGAAATCGGCGGCGCGGGCCGGCGTACAGCCGACACGGTGCATCCCCGTGTCGACCTTCACGTGCACGCCGAGTGGCTCCCGCGCGTGGTGCCTCGCGACCGCCTTCGCGAGGGCGTCGATCCCCGCGGTCGTGTACACCACAGGCGTCAAGCGGTGGGCAATCACGGATTCGGCGGCCTCGGGCACGGGCTCCGACAGCACGAGGACCGGCGCGTCGACACCGGCGTCACGCAGCTGCACGCCCTCCTCGACGAGCGCGACCGCGAGCGCATGCGCACCTCCGTCCAGCGCGGCCCGGCCGACGGCAACTGCGCCGTGTCCGTAGCCGTCGGCCTTGACCACCGCGCACACCTGCGCCGGAGCGACCATGTCGCCGAACGCGCGAACGTTGGCGCGGACGGCGGCGAGGTCGATCTCGGCCCATACCGGCCGGTGCGTGGGCGTGGTCACGTCGTCCGCGCGATGTCTCGGACAAGGTCGGCCCGCGTCACGATGCCGACCACCTTGCCGTCGGCATCGACCACGGGCACGCTGTTGACGTTCCGTTCGTGCATCAGTGTCGCGACGTCTTCGAGTGTCGCGTCGGGACTGACCGTCGGTGGATCGGTGTCCATGACGTCGCGCACCGACGCACCCGCGATCTTCTTCAGCTCCTGCTCGAGATGCTTCATCTCTCCGGGGAACGGCATCCCGAGGCCCAGGAAGTTGATGAAGGTCGGCACGTGCACACGCGCTTCGGACGCGATGAGGTCGTCGTCCCGCAACATCCCCACGAGCTTGCCCGCTTCGTCGATGACCGGAAGGGATGCGACACCCTTCTCGGCGAGGACGTCGGCCGCATCGCCGACCGACGCGTCGGGGCGGATCGCGAACAGCGTCGTCGACATGACGTCGCGCACCAACGTGTCGGCGGGCATTCATGCCTCCCAGGGGTCTGATCGCGACCGCAACGCGTCCAGCGTAGGGTGCAGCGCGCCGATGAGGTCGCTGGCAACGAGATCGGGAGCGGTGCCGGCCGCGCACGCGGCGCGGCCGTGCACATAGACACCGGTGGCGGCGGCGGCGAACGGCGACGCGCCGTTCGCCAGCAAGCCGGCGATGATCCCCGTGAGCACGTCGCCGGTGCCCGCGGTCGCGAGCGCGGCCGTGTCGGTGCGGTTGACGACGGCGTTGCCGTCGGGCGCGGCGACAACGGTGCCGGGTCCCTTCAGCAGGACGATCGCGTCGGTACGGGCCGCGAGATCACGGGCGGCGGCGACCCGGTCGGCGCCGGCCGGCGCGCCGGCCAGTCGCGTGTACTCGCCCGAATGCGGCGTGAGAATCGCGGGAGAAAGCCCGGCGCGGTGTCGCCGGCGGAGCGGCACGAGGTCCACCGCGAGCGCGTTGAGCGCATCGGCGTCGACGACGATCGGCGTCGTGCACTCGGCGACGATCTGGCGCACCGCCGCCTGCGTGCGCTCGTCCCGTCCGAGGCCCGGACCGATCGCGACGGCGTGGAACCGTTCGACGTCCTTCAGCACCACGCCCGCCGCGTCGGCGTCGAGGGTGCCGTCGCTCGTTGCCGGGAGCGCCCGCGCCACGATCTCACCGACGGACGCGCGCGCGGCCGCATCGGCGCCCGGTAGCGCGCACACCACCATGCCGGCGCCGCACCGGGCCGCGGCGTGGCTCGCCATCAACGGGGCGCCGACCATGCCGGTCGATCCGCCGACGATCAGCGCGGCCGACCTCCACTTGTGCGCGTCCGGCGCGCGGTGAGGCAGGCGGAGGTCGGCAGCGTCGAGAACGTGCAGCGAGGGTTGCCCGAGGGCGATCCCGATGTCGACCACGAGCACGCGTCCGGCGTGTCCCCGGCCGGGCTCGAACAGCAGCCCCGCCTTCAACGCCGCGAAGCACACTGTCTCGTCGGCGCGGACCGCGTCGCCGGCTGTCTCCCCGGTCGCCCCGTTGACACCCGACGGGATGTCGACAGCGAGCGTCGGCGTCGCACGCTCGGCGAGTGCATCGGCGACGAAGGCCGCATCGCCGGGGAGCACGCCACGAAAGCCGGTACCGAACATCGCGTCGATGGCAAGGTCGGCCCGCGCCTGTGCCCGACCGAACGCGGCGCGGTCGATCCCGCCGGCGAGCTCGAACACGGCGACGCCGACCCCGCGGGCTGCCAGCCGTCGCGCCGCGACGATTCCGTCGGCGCCGTTGTTGCCCTTCCCCGCAACGACCACGACCCGCCGGCCGTAGTTGCCGGCGAGCATGCGCTCCGCGTGGCGCGCGACCGCGGCCCCGGCCCGCTCCACGAGCACGGCTTCCGGCGTCCCCGCCGCGATCGCGCGGCGGTCCGCCTCGGCCATCTCGTGAGGCGTGAGCACGGGCTTCACGGCGCGGCGAGGGGAACGAGCGGACGCATCACAGTGTCACGACCGCCAGTGGTTCGCGAGGGCGACGACGGGATCTGTGAGCAGCTCCACGAGATCGATGGTGCCGAGCACGTCGTCGCGCATCACCGGCTCGGTCTCGGTGACCTGGTCGGCGATCGCCCGGTAGCGGTCTCGGTAGCCCTCGAGGACGCGGCGCGCCGCGTCGCCGGGGAGCCGGTCACGGAACTGCACGTGCAGCAGCGTGAGGCCGGTCGTCTGGTTGCCCTTGACCTCGGGGACGAGGATCAGCGTGCGGCCGTCGGCGCCGCGCGCGACGGTGACTTCGCGTTCGCTCGCGGCCCGGTGCTTGGTGCCGCGGAGCACCGGATAGGCGTCGGTACGCGACGGGATGTCGCGGGCGATACCACCGCGGTCGATCACGTGGATCGCGTCGCCAGTGATGTTGTAACGGGTCCAGCCGCGTACCGCGTCGACGGTCGCGTCGAGCGCAACGAGCGTGCGCAGCGCCCGGTAGGTGAGGCTGTCCCGCGGTGCCCCGGTCGTGAGGACCTCCTGCACGAGTCGCACGTGGAGCAGCGTCTCGTCGGACCGCGAGATCCCGACCGTGACCGTCTTGGCCTGATGCTTGATCGCGTCGATCGGACGCGTCAGCTCCTCGATCGCCTTGGTCAACGCGGCCGTGAGGCCTTCGATCACCGTGCTCGGTGTGCCGACCTTCCCGAACTCGATCTGGTACGCGTCGAGCGGCACGATCCCCGTTGCGTAGCGCAACATCGATGCGAGCCGTACCGCGGTACCCGCTTCCAGCGCACCGTCGTAGCTGCCCGTGCCGAGACCGTCGAAGAACTGCGCCGCGAGCGGCTCCAGCTCACCGCCGAGCGCTTCGAGAGGATCGCGGCCGCGGCGGTCGGCGGCGAGGGCGTGCTCGATGCAACCCCGCGCCTCACGCAAGGGTCGCGCCGACGCATCGATCGCCAGCGCGGCTTCGTACCCGAACAGGTGCCCTGCCATCGTGCACAGGACGAATGCGAGATCGGGATGTACCCGGGGAACCGCGATGGTCTCGAGCGCGGACCCGAAACGGACCTCGCCGTCGTCGACGATCGCGACCGGCGCGGCCTTGTGGGCCCGGTAGATCGCCATCTCCTTGGCGACGTCGTCCGCGTTCGAGCCGCGAAGACCGGCCGCACACACGATGATCATCGGCTCGGCCGACAGGTCGATGTGCTTCTTGTCCTCGGTGATGTCGCAGGCAATCGACTTGTAACAGAGCTCCGAGAGCTTGATGCGGATCTCTTGGGCCGCGACGCGGTTCACGCCGTTGCCGACCACCGCCCACGATCGGCGCGACAACGCGTTGCGCTGCGCGGCAGCCGCGATCGCCTCCCGTCGGCCGACGAGGACGGTCATCGCATCGGGGATGACCCGGAGCGCCTCCAAGCGTTCATGGCGGTACGCGCGTGCGGCGTCGTCACCCGCACCGAGCTCACGGGCAAGGGCGTACGCGAGCAGGAAGCCGGCCGCGACCTGCGAATAGAACGCCTTTGTCGACGCGACACTCATCTCGAGGTCACGCCCGTCGGACGTGTACAGCACGCCGTCGGCCTTGTCGACCAAGTCGCTCTGCCTGCGGTTCACGATCGCGATGACCAGCGCGCCGCGCGATCGCGCGAGGTCCACAGTGCGGTTCGTGTCGGTGGTCGTCCCCGATTGCGAGATTGCGACGATGAGGGCATCGTGCATGTCGGCGTCCAGCCCGAAGCCCGAAAGCTCGGTCGCGGTCAACGCATCGACCGAGAGGCGCATGCCGGACGTGGCGCCGCGGAGCGCGTGCGCCAGGCTCTGCCCGGCGATGGCCGCCGTCCCCTGCCCGATGACGAGCACCCGCCGTACCGCGCCGGAATGCAGGCGCTCGAGCACCGACGTCCGCAACGACTCGCCGGGGAGGTGCACGTCGAGCCGGCCGTCGCGCTCGACGATCTTCCCGCGCAGCGTCTTGCGGAACGACGCCGGCGCTTCGGTGATCTCCTTGTACAGGTAGTGCGGCGCGTCGCCGCGATCGACGTCACGTGTGGTCATCGGCGCGTGCTGTAGATCGAGCGCCGTCACCGGGATCTCGCGTCCGTCGTACGACAGCCGCTGCACTCCTTCGATCGAGCCCGCGCGCCCGCGGTCGAGCACCACGACCTGACCCTGGCTCGCGGGGTTGCCGTGATCGAGCATGGTCTCGCCGTCGAGCCGGAGATACGTCTGACACTCGGCGACGATGCCGTACGGCTCGCTCGCGACCACGAACATGTCGGGCCCGAACCCGACGTAGAGCGCTTGGCCACTGCCGCGCTGCGCAAGCAGCATCTTGTCAGGGTCGGCGGCGGATTGGCCGACGATCGCGACCGATCCCTCGAACGACGCGACGGTCGCGCGAAACGCCTCCACGAGTGACTCGCCGCGCGCCAAGCGCCGTGCGACGAGCGCGGGGATGACCTTGGCGTCGGTGGTCACCTCGGCCGCGAACTGGAGGCCTTCGAGGGCCTTGAGGTCTGCGTAGTTGTCGACGTCGCCGTTGAGCGCGGCCGCGACGAACGGCCGAGACACGTCGTCGAGCTCCTCCTCGTTCAACGGGTGTGCGTTGGCCTCGGAGATGATGCCGACGCTCGCCCAACGCGTGTGGGCGAGCACCGCCGCGTCGGCGGCATCGGCACGGAGAGACAGGTGCAGCAGCTCGTCATCACGGATCTGCGCGCGGATGCGGGCGGTGTTGTCGCCCAGCTCCCCGAGCTCGGCGGCGGTCTTGTACACGAAGCTGAGGTGACCGCCGGGTGCGCGCACCGCTCCGGTGGTGAACAACGGGTCCGTGGCCCGCGCGTCGATCAGGCGGGAGATCGTCGGATCGGAGAGATCGAGTCCGTGGTCGGTGACCATCACGTGCAGACCGGCGGAGTCACGACCTCGTACCTCGAGGCGATCCAGGGCCGACAGCGCGATCTGAATGGAGTGGAACGCGGCGAGCGCGGCGGGCCCGCACGGTGACGCGCCGACCAGATCGAGCACCGCTCGGGCCGCGCCGATGCGGTCGTTGCGGATCGCCCACACCGCGTCCTTGCATGCGACGAGCGCCGCGTTCACGGCTTCGATCTCGTCGCCGTCGAGCGGGCCCGCGTCCAACCGGTTCTCGATCGCGCCCAGGAGCTCGGCGCATGCGTCGGCGCGATTCTCCAGCGCCGCCCGGTGCACCGGGTCGGCGACGAGCGCACCGATCCCGTCGCCCGCGAGCAGCTCGCGATCTACCGCGGCCAGCGCCCGCGCCGCCTCCCGGAGGGTCCCCGGCCGCGACGCACTCGATCGCAGCGACGCCTCGATCCCTTCGAGCGCGGCGACGAGCGCCGCAAGATCCGGGGTCGTGCGATCGCCGCGGTGGCGTACCACGGTCACAATGCCGCACATCGACAGCGATTCTATGACGCTGGGCGCGCCCCGAATGCTGTCTCGACCACGAGGCGTAGCCGCTCTACCGCCCGCTCCGCCGCGTCCTGTGACGGCGCTTCGGCCATGATGCGCACGAGCGGCTCGGTCCCGGAAGCTCGCACCAGCACGCGACCCTCGTCGCCGAGCTCGGCCTCGATCGACCGCACGCAATCCCAGAGCGCAGGGGCATCGGTGAGGTCGACCTGCCGGGCGACACGGACGTTCACGAGTAGCTGCGGGAAGCGGACCATCCGGGCCGCCAGCGCCGACAACGGCCGCCCCGACCGGCGCACGACGTCGCACAGGAACAAGCCGGTGAGAAGCCCGTCGCCGGTGGTCGCGTGGTCGGCGTACACGATGTGGCCCGACTGCTCGCCGCCGACCGCGATGTCGCGCGCCTGCATCTCCGCGACGACCGAGCGGTCGCCGACCGGCGTCTCGATCACGTCGATGCCGGCACCACGCAGGGCGCGTCGCAGGCCGATGTTCGACATCACGGTCGCGACGACGGCGTCGCCGCGCAGCTTTCCCCGCTCGTGCAGGTCGAGCGCGGTGATCGTCATGATCTGGTCACCGTCGACGATCTCGCCGCGCTCGTCGACTGCAATCACACGATCGGCGTCACCATCGAGCGCGAGCCCGAGCGCGGCGCCGTGCTCGCGCACCGTCCGCTGCAACGACGCGGGATGTGTCGATCCGCAGGACGCGTTGATGTTGCGGCCGTCGGGCTTCGCGTGCAGCACCGTCACGTCCGCGCCCGCCGCGCGCATTGCGCTCGGACCGACCTCGAACGCCGCTCCGTTCGCACAGTCGATCACGACGCGCATGCCGTGCAAGGTGCGCCCATCGAGCGCGGCAAGCAAATGACCGATGTACGGCGCGCCCGCATCGGGAAGCGCGGCCGCGTGCTCGATCGAGTCCGGAGCGGGTGACGCGGGGACGACGTGAAGCTCGGCCTCGATGCGTGCCTCGACCTCGTCGGGCAATTTTCGACCGTCGGGACCGATGACCTTCACGCCGTTGTCGGTCCACGGGTTGTGGCTCGCCGAGACGATCGCCGCCGGCGTGCCGGCACGGGCGGCGTGGAACGCGATCGCGGGTGTCGGCAGGACACCGAGGAACACGGGCGTCACTCCTTCGGCGACCAAGCCACGCGCCAGCTCCGTCTCGATGCGCGCCCCCGAGGCGCGGGTGTCGCGCCCGATGAGCGCGCGAGCTGGCCGCAACGCGCGCGCGACGGCACGGCCCAACGAGATGACGAGCGGAGGCGTGAGGACGGTGTCGGCGTCGCCGCGCACGCCGTCGGTGCCGAACCGCAGCGCCGTCACATGGCTCCCTCGCTACGCCAGGTCGGCTAGCGCTTCGAGTACTGCGGCGCCTTGCGCGCCTTCTTGAGGCCGTACTTGCGACGCTCCTTCTCGCGCGCGTCACGAGAGAGCATCCCGGCCTTCTTGAGCACGCCGCGGGTGTCGGGGTCGAGCGCCACGAGAGCGCGCGCGATGCCGAGCCGGATCGCGCCGGCCTGGCCGCTCACGCCGCCGCCGCCGAGCGTTGCATCGACGTCGTAGACCTCTTCGGTTTGCGTGAGCCGCAGCGGCTCCTTGGCGATCACCTGGTGCGTGAGGATGGGGAAGTACGCCGGGAAGGCCCGCCCGTTGACCGTGATCTGACCGGTGCCGGGCCGCAGCCGAACGCGGGCGATCGACTCCTTGCGCCGGCCGGTCGTCTGGATCAAGGGCTTGCTCACGAAACGTCCTCTGGGTTCACGAAGGCTGTGTTCACGAAGTTCGGGCCTTGGAACGCTCGGGCAGCGGCCGCACGACCGGCTGTTGTGCCTGATGCGGATGCGTAGGGCCGGCGTAGATCTTCAACTTCTTCAACATCTGCCGCCCGAGCGGACCCTTCGGGAGCATGCGACGCACCGCCAGCCGCACGACCTTCTCGGGATCGCGCGCGAGCAAGTGCTCGAGACTCTCGCTGCGGATACCGCCCGGGTAGCCGGTGTGGCGGAAGTAGGTCTTCTGCAGCTGCTTGCGCTGCCCGACCGCGAGCTTGGAGGCGTTCACGATCACGACGTGGTCACCCGTGTCGACGTGCGGCGCCCAGATCGGCTTGTGCTTGCCGCGCAGCAGCGTCGCCACCTCTGTCGACAGCCGGCCGAGGATCGCGCCGTCAGCGTCGATGACGTGCCACTGCCGGGTGATGTCCTTGGCTTTGGGCGTGAACGTGCGCACCTGAGCTCTTTCGATCACGTCTCGATCACGTGGGGGCTGCCCGGGCGCGCGATGCACCGCCGGACGAACGACACACGATAGCCGGTTCCCGGAGACGGGTCGAAGCCGTCCGAGACGGACCCCATGTACATTGCGCTCGTGAGCGAGGTCGTAGCGCCCCACCAGGTCCCCGACGCCCACCGGGCTGCGGCGGAGGCGGCGCTCGCGGTGCTGTGCGACGCCGCGCTCGACCCCATCGTCGACATGGTCTGCAGCCACCGAGACGGGCTGTACGAGGCGCGTACGCACGACGGCGGGGTCACGTTCCGAAGCGTCGACGGCGGCTTCGAGCGCGTCGGGGTCGAGGGCGACGACCCGTTGGACGACCAGTCGACGGGCCGGTTCACCCCACTTTCCGAGGAGCGGCGACGGCCGCACCCTCATCGCGGCGACAACGCGTATCCGTTCGCGTTCGAGCACATCGCCCAGTTGTTCGATGCCGCGGCCGCGCCCGACCTCTGCGTGCTGCACTCGGCGGCCCACAACTGGGAGGACCAGGGAGGGCACCTCGGTGAGCACGGCTCGCTCGGCGTGGTCCAGGCACGCGCCCCGTTTGTGATGGCAGGCAAAGGCGTACGAGGGCACGGCCTCGTACCGCGCGCGGCGCGGCTGGTCGATGTTGCGCCGACCGTCGCCGCCCTCCTCGGGTGCACACCTCTCGCGGACGGCCGGTACCTCGCCCGCCAGGACGGTCGCGTGCTCGACGACGTGCTCGACCCGTCCGAGCGGCCCCGTCACGTCATCGGCGTGTTGTTCGACGGCACGAATTCGAACGTGCTGTACGACATGGCGGCGCGGGGTGAGGCACCCAACGTGGCGCGTTTGATCGAACACGGCACCGCGTACGAGCACGGCGCGATCGCCTCGTTGCCGACCGTCACGTTGGCGAACCACACCTCGATCCTCACCGGCACTCACCCGGGTCATCACGGCATCCTCAACAACGCGTGGTACGACCGCGATGCCGGTGCGCAGGTGATCACGAACTCCTCGGCGACCTGGCCCTGGTGCATGCGACACCTCGCATCCGGTGTCGAGACGATCCACGATGCGGTGCACCGCACATGGCCGGACGCCTTCACCGCGTCGGTCAACGAGCCATGCGACCGCGGCGCGAGCTATTCCACGTTCGACTTCTTCCGCCGAGGCGAAGTGCCGCCGATCCCGCGTGACCCGTTCGGGTTACCGCACACGACCGAACGATTCGTACGACCGTCGAAGGACTACTCGTGGTCATCGGTCGTCGACCACATGGGCACGGATCAGGCGTTGGGCATCCTCGGTGGCCGCTATCGAGACGTCGAGTACCCGTTGCCGCGGTTCATGTGGTGCAACTTCACGCTCACGGACGCCGCCATGCACGAAGGCGGTCCGTACTCCGAGATTGCCGCCGCCGCGGTACGCGACAGCGACGGTCGCCTCGGCGAGATCCTCGCCGCCGTCGAGCACGCCGGAAGCTTCGACGAGTGCGCGTTCGTGCTCGTTGCCGATCACGGCATGCAGGAGAACGACCCCGCGTGCAAGGGCGATTGGGACGTCACGTTGCGCGCAGCCGGGATCGACGCCCGCGACGAGGCGTACGGCTTCCTCTATTTCGGCGTGCCCGCCGGATAGCTGACCGTCAATAGCCGACCTCCCACAAGCACAATCCGCGGGGCGGGGCCAGCTGGCCTGCCGTGTCGCGATCGCAGGCCCGGAGGATCGCCATCATGTCCCCCGGCTTCCGCTTGCCGGACCCGACCTCGACGAGCGTGCCGACGATCGACCGCACCATCTGCCAGCAGAACGCGTTGGCGCGTATCTCGTAACGCAGCACGCCGTCGCCCTCGTCGATCCAACGCGAGTGGATGACGTTGCGCACGGTCGACGAACCGGGCGGACCCTTGCGGCAGAACGAGGTGAAGTCGTGGGAGCCGACGAAGGGATCGGCCGCGAGCCGCAGCGCACGGAGATCGAGCGGCTCGGGAACCCACCACGTGAAGCGATCACGAAACGGATCCGGCACCGGCCGGTTCAGGACGGTGTAGCGGTAGCCGCGCCACTGCGCGGAATGGCGCGCGTCGAACGACGGCGCGACGAGCTCGGCGGCGCGAACCACCACCTCCGGCCCGAGCATCGAGCTGACCGCGCTCTGCAAGCGACGCCCGTCGAGCGGGACGTCGCCGGGCCAGGACGGGAAGGCGACCACCTGGCCCCATGCGTGCACACCCGCGTCGGTGCGACCGGCGCACGAGAGCTGCACTTCGTGGCGGAGAACCTTGCCGATCGCGGCGGCCAGCACCCCGCTGACGGTACGCACCGCGGGCTGGCCGGGCTGCGCCGCGAACCCGCTGAAATCCGTGCCGTCGTACGCGACGATCAGCCGCACCTGCGCCGGCTCGGTGCTCGGGTGAGAAGCGCGAGACGCGTCGAACAACGTCACCCCGGCAGTTTCCCCGACAGGCCTGGGTACCGCGCAAGACGCGGCCGCCGGCCCCGAGTTGCGCGGTCGCTATACGAACTCGACGCGCGCCATGGGCGCGTTGTCGCCGGGGCGCGGGCCGAGCTTGAGGATGCGGATATAGCCGCCGTTGCGGTCGGCATACCGCGGCCCGATGTCGACGAAGAGCCGATGCGCGGCGTCCTTGTCGTGAATCGTCGACACGACCTGACGTTGCTTGTGCAGACCGCCGTGCTTGGCCTTGGTGACGAGCTTCTCCACATACGGCCGCAGCGCCTTTGCCTTGGCCTCCGTCGTCGTGATCGCGCCCTTTTCCGACGCGATCAGGTGCGCGGCAAGGTTCGCGAGCATCGCCTTCTGGTGCGCGGCGTCGCCACCGAAGCGCGCGCCCTTCTTGGGAGCCGGCATGACTGCGCCCCTACTCCTTCACCCGCAGCGACAGACCACGCTCGTCGAGCTTCTGGATCACTTCTTCGAGCGACTTGGCGCCGAAGTTCGTGATCGCGAGCAGGTCGTCCTCGGACTTCTGCACGAGCTGACCGATCGAGTCGATGCGTGCCCGCTTCAGGCAGTTGCGCGGACGCTCCGACAGGTCGAGCTCCTCGATCGCCAGATCGAGGTCGGGCGAGGTCGACGTCGGGGACGCCACTTCGCCCAGCTCGAGGCCGCGCGGCTGCTCCGAGAGCTCGGCGACGAGGTCGACGAGCTTGCGGAGCGTGTCGCCCGCCGAGGCAAGCGCATCCCGCGGCGAGATCGAACCATCGGTCTCGATCTCGAGCGTGAGCTTGTCGAAGTTCGTGGCCTGCTCGACACGGGTCGGCTCGACCGAGAACGACACCCGTCGTACGGGCGAGAAGATCGCGTCGACCGGGATGACGCCGATCGTCGTCGTGCGCTTGTTGCGCTCGGCCGACAGGTAGCCGCGACCCTGCTCGACGGTGAGGTCGAGCGCGATGCGACCGGTGGCGTTCACGTTGGCAAGGTAGAGGTCGGGGTTGAGCACCTCCACGTCGGAGGTCGTCTGGATGTCACCCGCCCTGACCTCGGCGGGACCGCGCTTGTCGAGCCGTAGCGTGACCGCC
Organism: Acidimicrobiia bacterium; assembly: GCA_038209365.1. Lineage (GTDB taxonomy): Bacteria > Actinomycetota > Acidimicrobiia > IMCC26256 > PALSA-610 > DASQHW01. The sequence continues at coordinate 104,124 of JBBQXS010000011.1, forward strand.
TCGTCGGAACTGCACCGCAGCACGAGGTCCTTCAGGTTGAGGATGACGTCGGTGACGTCTTCCTTGACACCCTTGATGACGTCGAACTCGTGCAGCGCGTCGTCGAAGCGCACCTGGGTGACCGCGGCCCCCGGAATCGAGGACAGCAGTGTGCGCCGGAGGCTGTTGCCGAGCGTGTGCCCGAAGCCGGGCTCGAGCGGGGAGATCGTGAAGCTCTGGACGTTGCCATCGGCTTCGCCTGCTTCGATTTCGGGACGCTGAATGATGAGCATGGGGGGCGCCTCGTCTCAGGGGGGATTACTTGGAGTAGAGCTCGACGATGAGCTGTTCACGCACCGGGACGTCGATCTGCTCGCGTAGCGGCAAATCGCGCACGGTCGCGGTGAATTCGCCGGCGTTCACGTCGAGCCATTGGGGTGCGATGCGATCCAGCGTGTCGATGTTGTGTCGGATCACGATCATCCTCTGTGCCTTGTCGCGCAACGACACGCTGTCACCGCGGCGCAAGATATACGAGGGGATCGTGACGCGCTTGCCGTTCACCGACACGTGGCCGTGACGAACGAACTGACGCGCCTGATTACGGCTCGACGCGAACCCCGCCCGGTATACGACGTTGTCGAGACGCTGTTCGAGCAGCCGGAGCAGGTTCTCACCGGTGATGCCGCCCATGCGGTTCGCCTTGTCGTAGACGAGACGGAACTGCTTCTCGAGCAGGCCGTAGATACGGCGCGCCTTTTGCTTCTCGCGCAGCTGGAGCAAGTACTCGCTGTCGCGCACGCGGCCGCGGCCGTGCTGACCCGGCGGATAGGGCCGACGCTCGATCGGGCACCGCATGGTGTCGCACTTCGTGCCCTTCAAGAACAGCTTCATGCGCTCGCGCCGGCAGAACCGGCACACCGCGCCCGTCAACTCGCGCGCCACTACATGGCTCCTTCGCTGCGCCGTCCCTGGCTGCGCTGCATCCGCACCATGACCTACACCCTCCGCCGCTTGGACTGGCGGCACCCGTTGTGCGGGATCGGCGTCACATCCTTGATGCCGACGACCTCGATCCCGCTGTTCTGGATGGAGCGGATCGCGGTCTCGCGGCCCGAGCCGGGGCCCTTGACCATCACGTCGACCCGGCGGACGCCGTGCTCCATCGCGCGGCGCGCCGCGGCCTCGGCCGCGAGCTGCGCCGCGAACGGCGTGCTCTTGCGCGAGCCCTTGAACCCGACGTTCCCCGAGCTGGCCCACGACAGCGTGTTGCCCAGCTGATCGGTGAACGTGATGATCGTGTTGTTGAACGACGACTTGATGTGCGCGACGCCATACGCGACGTTCTTGCGCTCTCGGCGCTTCGGGCGACGACCGCCAGCAGTAGGTTTTGCCACTTCCCCTCAGACTTCCGGTTGCTACTTGCGGGCCCGCTTCTTCCCGGCGACCGTCTTCTTCGGTCCCTTCCGGGTGCGAGCGTTGGTACGGGTGCGCTGACCGTGGACCGGCAATCCCTTGCGGTGCCGCAACCCCTGGTAGCTGCCGATCTCCATCTTGCGCTTGATGTTCTGGCTGATGTCACGGCGCAGGTCGCCTTCGACCTCGAGGTTCTGGTCGATGTAGCTCCGCAGCCGCGCGACTTCCTCTTCGGTCAGGTCGCGCACACGCGTGTCGCGTGACATGTCGGTGGCGTCGCAGACCTGCTGCGACCTCGTGCGGCCGATCCCGAAGATGTAGGTCAGCGACACTTCGAGTCGCTTCTCGCGAGGAATGTCGACGCCGGCGATACGAGCCATGTGTGAACGCGTTCCCCTCTAGCCCTGACGCTGCTTGTGGCGCGGGTCCACGCAGATGACCCGCACCGAACCGTGACGGCGGATCACCTTGCACTTGTCGCACATCTTCTTGACCGAAGGTCGGACCTTCATTGCTGCCTGCTCGTGTCTACTTGTAGCGGTACGTGATGCGACCGCGGGAGAGGTCGTATGGCGTGAGCTCGACTTGCACCCGGTCACCCGGAGCGATGCGGATGTAGTGCATGCGCATCTTCCCGGAGATGTGGGCCAGCACCTTGTGCCCGTTCTCCAGCTCGACACGGAACATGGCGTTTGGCAGCGGCTCGACGACGGTGCCTTCCACCAGAATCGTGTCGTCCTTCGGTTTGGCCAGAGAGCATCACCTTCGGCTGCAGGAGCGCGCCGGAGGCGCACAGAAAACGGGCGGGGAGCCGACCCATGAGAATACCTGATCAGGCGACAGGTGCCAAGCTACCGGTCAGGGCAGCGTGAGCACCTCGGGGCCACTGTCGGTGATCGCAACCGTGTGCTCGAAATGCGCCGCGCGCGAGCCGTCGGCCGTCACGACGGTCCACCCGTCGGCCAGCACACGTGACGCGGGCCGTCCGGCGGTCACCATCGGCTCGATGGCGAGGACCATCCCGGCCCGCAGCCGAAGCCCCCGACCGCCCGGCCCGTAGTTCGGGACGTCGGGCTCTTCGTGCATGGCGGTGCCGATGCCGTGGCCGACGTAGTCCCGCACGAGCCCCAAACCGGAACCCCGCACCGTCGCCTCCACCGCCGCGCCGATGTCTCCGAGCCGGTTGCCGTCCACCGTCGCGGCGATGGCGGCATCGAGTGACGCACGTGTCGTCTCGAGCAGCAGCCGGTCGGCGTCGTCGATCTCGCCGACCGGCACGGTGATCGCGGCATCGGCGTGCCAGCCGTCGACGATCGCGCCGCAGTCGATCGACACGATGTCGCCCGCCTCGAGCACGCGGGTGTCCGGGATGCCGTGCACGATCACCTCGTTGGGCGAGATGCAGGCGACGGCCGGGAACCCGTGGTACCCGAGGAAGTTCGATCGGGCGTGGCGCCGCGCGAGCACGTCCCGCGCCGCCGCGTCGAGGTCGGCCGTGGTCGCTCCGGGCTTCGCCGCCCGCCCGCAGACCTCGTGCATCTCGGCGACGATCGAGCCGGCCTTGCGCATGTGCGCGATCTGCTGCGGCGTCTTACGAAGGACCATGCGTATTTCCCGCTCTCGGCGCCTGCGGCGCCGGGCCGCTCGGGCCCCGCTTCGCTGCTCGGCGGGGTACCCGCCTCGCGGACGCTCCGCTCATGCGCATGTGCGCGATCTGCTGCGGCGTCTTACGAAGGACCACCTGCCGAGTCAGCTCTGGACGCGGTCGTCGATGGTCTTGACGAGCCGCTCGAAGACTTCGTCACCCTCGCCGACACCGTCGACGACCGCGAGCTCACCGCGCTGGCGGTAGTAGTCGATGATCGGCACGGTCTCGGTCTCGTAGAGGTCGAGGCGCCGCTCGACCGCTTCCTCGGTGTCGTCGTCGCGTTGGGTCACGTGGCCACCGCAGGTGTCGCACGTCCACGGAACAGCCGGCGGCAGGTTGACGTGGTACACGCGCTGGCAGTCGTCGCAGACGCGCCGGCCCGCGATTCGGTCGAGGACGATCTCGCGTGGGACCTCGAGGTCGATGGCGAGATCGAGCGGCGTCGCACCGAGCACGCGATCGAGCTCACCCGCCTGGGGCACGGTGCGCGGGAACCCGTCGAGCACGAAGCCGTCGCCGAGCGGCCCGCCGGGCACGATGCACTCCTCGAAGACGCCCATCACGATCTCGTCGGGGACGAGCTCACCCTCGTCCATGTAGCGCTTTGCCTCCAAGCCGAACGCCGTGCCCTGTGCCGCCTGCGCGCGAAACATGTCACCGGTCGAGATGTGTGTGATCCCGTAGTGCTCGGCAAGACGTTCGGCCTGTGTGCCCTTGCCGGCGCCTTGTTTTCCGAGCAGCACGAGTCGCGGCTTGGGAAGCTTCATCGTCATGCACCCGACTTGCTGATCTCTTGGCTCAGCGCAAGAACCCTTCGTAGTTCCTCATCATCAGCTGACTGTCGAGCTGCTTCATCGTCTCGAGCATCACACCCACCGCGATGAGGATCGACGTACCGCCGAAGGGGAAGTTCTGGATGTTCCAGAACTTGAGGACGATGAACGGCACGATCGCGATGATCGTGAGGAACGTCGCACCCGGCAACGTGATGCGGTTCAAGACCTTCGCCAGGTAGCGCTCGGTCGGCGGTCCGGGACGAATACCGGGAATGAACCCACCCTGCTTGCGGATGATGTCGGCTTGCTGTTGCGGGTTGAACGCGATCGCCGTGTAGAAGTACGAGAAGAACAGGATCAACACTGCGAACATGCCGATGTAGAACCAACTCGTCGTCGCCTGCCCGACGAGGTGGTCGTTCACCCATTTCTGCGCACCGCTCGGCAGCACCGTGGCCGCCAGCGCCGGGAACGAGAGCAATGACGTGGCGAAGATCACGGGGATCACGCCCGACTGGTTGACCTTCAGCGGGATGTAGGTGCTCTGGCCGCCGTACATGCGGCGGCCGACCACACGTTTTGCAAACTGGACTGGGATGCGTCGCTGCCCCGACTCGACCGCGACAATCGCCAGGATCATCAACACCACGATGCCCATGATGATCGCGAACTTGAACGCGTGTGATTGCCGCAGCACGAGAGCGCCCTGGAACGGCAGCCGTGACACGACCGACGTGAAGATCAGGATCGACATGCCGTTGCCGATCCCGCGCTGCGTGACGAGCTCGCCGAGCCACATGACCAGCGCCGTACCGGCAGTCCACGTGAGCACGATCATCACGGCGCGGTATGCAGTGAAGTTCGGGATGAGGACCTGGCCCTCTTGCAGGCGGAAGTTCGACTGGCCGAGCAAGCCGCCGTTCCCGCTCTTGAGCACGAAGACGAACGCCGTGGACTGCATGAGCGCGAGCGCAACGGTGAGATACCGCGTCCACTGCGTGATCTTCTTCTGCCCGGTCTGACCTTCCTGCTGCCACTCTTCGAGCTTCGGGATCACCACACCGAGCAGCTGCATGATGATCGACGCCGTGATGTACGGCATGATCCCGAGGAAGAACACCGACACCGACGTCAGCGCGCCGCCGGAGAAGACGTCGAGCAGGCCGAGCACCCCGCCGCCACCGTTGCTCCGTGCGCTCTCGCTCAGCGCCTGCACGGCCTTGAAGTCCACGAACGGGACCGGGATGTGCGACCCGAGCCGGAAGATGAAGACGATGAACAGCGTGAACAGGATCTTGTTCCGCAGGTCGGCCACCCGGAACATGTTCCTCAGGCGCGAAAGTCCTGACGTCACCGGCATGGGGGAGCCGAACCTCCGAAAGATGGGAACGGGCCGTCGAAGATGGGGACTGGCAGTGTACCTAGCCGGTTCGCTCCCGGCGCCAGGGCCCCGCCCGCCCGGGGCCCGGCTCACCGGTGCTCGCCTCTAGCGGTTGGCGAGGGCGTTTCCTCGGACGGGCGGCCGGCCCGTGCGCCACGGCAGGGGGATGACCTCCGTCGTTCCGCCCGCCGCCTCGATCGCCCGGACCGCCGCGGCCGAGAAGCCGTGCGCCTTCACGGTGAGCGGCTTCGACAGCTCGCCGCGCCCAAGGATCTTCACCAGTCCCTGCTTGGCGACGAGGCCGCGAGCTCGCAGCGTGTCCGGGCTGATCACGGTCCCGGAATCGAACGCATCGAGCGTTTCGAGGTTCACGACGTGGTACTCGATGCGGAACGGGTTGTTGAAGCCCTTCGCCTTGGGCGTGCGCCGGTGCAGGGGGGTCTGACCACCTTCGAACCCGACCGGCACCTTGCCGCGCGCGCCCTGGCCCTTCGAGCCGCGGCCCGCGGTCTTGCCGCCCTTGCCGCCGATGCCCCGTCCGACCCGCCGTTTGGGACGGTGGGACCCGGGCGCGGGCTTCAGATCATGAACCTTCATGATGGCTCCCTCGCTCCGCCATCCCTGGCTCCGCTCGTCCGCACGGTCATCGTCATTGCACTTCCTCCACCTTCACGAGGTGCGGCACGCGCGCGACCATCCCGCGCACTTCGGGACGGTCGGGGAGCACATTGGACGAACCGATCTTGCCGAGTCCGAGCGCGCGCAACGTGCCGCGTTGCTTCGGCTTGATGCCGATCTGCGAGCGCACGAGCGTGACTTTGATCGACATGACTACGCAACCTCGGTGACTTCGTGCTTGGCGTCGCGCTGGCGCTCTCGGTACGCGTTGAGCATGCCCTTCGTCGACACCTCTTCGGGGGACTTGCCGCGCAGGCGCGCCACGTCTTCCGGCCGGCGCAGATCGCGCAAGCCCTGCATCGTCGCGCGCGCGACGTTGATCGCGTTGGACGAGCCGAGGGACTTTGCCAGCACATCATGGATGCCTGCGGATTCCAAGATCGCGCGGGCCGCGCCGCCGGCGATCACCCCGGTACCGGGTGCCGCGGGCTTCAGAAGGACGCGCGCGGCATCGTGCTCCCCCAGCACCACGTGGGTGATGGTCGACCCCGCAAGCGGCACCGCGTACAAGTTCTTCTTGGCTTCCTCCATCCCCTTCTGGATGGCGGCCGGCACCTCCTTGGCCTTGCCATAGCCCAGACCGACGTTTCCGGCGCCGTCGCCGACCACCACGAGCGCGGTGAACGAGAACCGCCGGCCACCCTTCACGACCTTGGCCACCCGGTTGATGGCGATCACTCGCTCGTCGTACTGCCCTTCGGGCACAGCTATCTCCGCTCTGTCGGATCGCTCGGGCCACGGTGCCGAACAGTGCAGGATACCTGCACGGTGTGACCGCGCCTCACAGTTCCAGTCCGGCCTCGCGCGCACCGTCGGCGACCGCGGCCACCCGGCCGTGGTACTTGAAGCCGCCGCGGTCGAACACCACGGTGGTGATCCCCGCCGCCTTGGCGCGCTCGCCGACGAGCTTGCCGACATTCTTCGCGGCATCGACGGTCGCCGTCGCGCCGGTCCGCAAGTCGGTTTCCATCGTCGACGCGCACACGATCGTGCGACGCGCAAAGTCGTCGATGGCCTGTGCGTAGATGTGCTTGTTCGACCGGAACACGGCCAGGCGCGGACGCTCGGCCGTGCCCATGATCTTCTTGCGGACCCGGCGGTGCCGCCGCGTGCGGTGTTCGGATTTGGTGAGCGCCATGTCCGGACCTACTTCGCCGACTTGCCGGCTTTGCGCTGCACGCGCTCGCCGGAATAGCGGATGCCCTTGCCCTTGTAGGGCTCGGGCTTGCGGATCTTGCGAATGTCGGCCGCGACCTGACCGACGAGCTGCTTGTCGAAGCCACGGACGACGATACGCGTGGGTTGTGGGACCTCGAACGTGACCCCGTCGGGCGCCTTGACGCGAACCGGGTGGGAGAAACCCACGGCGAGCTCGATTGCGTCGGTGCCCTGCGCCACCGCGCGGTAGCCGACGCCGACGATCTCCAGCTCCTTGACGAATCCGTCCGACACGCCCGTGACCATGTTGGCGATCAGCGTGCGCTGCAGGCCGTGCAGGGATCGGTTCGTGCGCGCATCATCGGCGCGCGAGACGTGCAAGGCGTCGCCGTCGCGAGCGATCGCGACGTCGCCGACGATCACATGCTCGAGTTGACCCTTCGGGCCCTTCACGCGCACGGTCGCGCCATCGATCGTCACCTCGACGCCGCTCGGAACGGCGATCGGTTGCTTGCCGATTCTCGACATCTCTACGACTCCCCGGTCCGCTACCAGACCTGGCAAAGCACCTCGCCGCCGACCTTGCGCTCGCGCGCCTCGCGGTCGGTCAGGAGGCCTTGATTGGTGGACAGGATCGCGATGCCCATGCCGCCGAGCACGCGCGGCACGGAATCGGCCTTCTTGTAGACGCGGAGCCCGGGTCGCGAGATCCGCTTCAAGCCGGAGATCGTGCGGCGCCGATCGTTCGAGTACTTCATACGGATGATCAAGCGCTTGCCCGGACGTCCGGGCACCTCGGCGACGTCGAAACCGGTGATGTAGCCCTCCCGCTCGAGGATGTTCGCCACCGCTTCCTTCAACTTCGACGAAGGCATCACGACGTCGTCGTGGAACGCCGTGTTCGCATTGCGAATGCGCGTGAGCATGTCGGCGATCGGGTCGGTCATCGTCACAGCGTGTCGCCTCCCCTCACCACGAGCTCTTCGTCATGCCGGGGATCTCGCCTGCGTGTGCCATCTGCCTGAGACAGATACGACACAGGCCGAAGTCGCGGTACACCGAACGCGCCCGGCCGCAGCGGCGGCAGCGCGTATACGCACGAACCTTGAACTTCGGCTTGCGCTGTGATTTCAGAACGAGAGCCTTCTTGGCCATTGATTCACCCCTGCCCGTCACGTCGGAACGGGAATCCCAACGC
>JBBQXS010000012.1:0-106807 GCA_038209365.1 Acidimicrobiia bacterium
GTTCCTCGACGAGCTCGTCGAGGCACCCCGGCTGGCGACGCCGGCGTCGCGACTGCGTCGGGAGCACAGCGAGATCCTCGCGACGATCACGGGCGCCGAGCAGCGTTTGCTGGCGCCGCCCGCGGACGAAGACGCGTACGAGCGCTGGGTCGACGAGATGCGCACCGACCTGACCGCGTTGCTCGTCGCGCTCGCCAAGCACCGCCAGCGCGGCGCCGATCTCGTCTACGAGGCCTACGCCGTCGACATCGGCGGCGGCTTCTAGAGCGTTTCCTCCTCCAGCGCCTCCTCGTACAGCGCCTCACCCCGCCGCAATCGCGACGCGATGCGCACGACGGTGGGAAGCTCACGGCGCGTCGGCGTATGGGCGGCGAGGAACCGGGCCACGCCGACGAGGACCAGGGCGGACTCCTCGGATCCCTCCGGCCATGCGCACGCCTGTCGCACGCCGGCCTCGACCGTCTGGAACCAGTGAAATTCTGCGTCTTCGACGAGGAGGGCGTGGCCGAGCGCCGCGATGAGCTCGGCGCGTGATCCACCGCCGTGCAAGAACCCGTACGCCTCCTGGCCTGCTTCGTCGATCATTCCCTGTACGTCGAAGCAGTGTGCGAGGGCGTCCAGCGACCCGGCGGTTGCCGTCGGTGGCCGCGCCGCCGGCACGTTGAGGAACCGATCGAGGTAGATGCGCAGCGCGGCCTGTACGCAGCCACGCCGGAGCTCGGGAGTGGGGTTGCGGCTGAGGGCCTGATGCAACGCGTTCGTGGCCGTGAACGAGTGGTGCACGGTGTCCCAGTCGCCGTGGTCGTTCTGCACGTGGAAGCGCACGATCCGCAGCCCGGCGGCGTACGCCAGCGCGCGTCCGAGCTGTTCGTCGTTCGCGCCCGCCTCGTGCGCACGAACCAACGCATCGGCGACTTCGACGGGGTCGTCGGCGAGCAACTCCCACGCGACGGCACCGACGTCGACTGCGCCACGCGCCGTCGGCCGGGTTTCCATACGACGACAGGTCTCGGCCGCGAGCCGCACGAGATCGTGCGGGTGGCGCCACTCGGAGAACTCTTCGGAGCGCTGGGCCGCGGTTGTCTGCAGCACCAGCGTGGGCAGCACTCGCGGCGCGGCATCGTTGCCGAGATGGTCGAGTGCCTCGAACGCCTTGTTCGTGAAGTCGATGGTGTGGCCGCCATCGATGAACACGTGATCGGTGACCGCCGCGAACATCATCGCCTCCACGTCGTGCAACTCGGGCGCGCTCAGCGCCGTCTCGAGCGTGCGTTCCGCGGAATCCGACGAGCGAGTGTCGACGAAGCGGCGGTACCACGACGCAAGTCGCTCGACCGGGATGTCGTGGGTCGGCAGTGCGCTGACGGGAAAGCGCGGCGCGTGATTCCGCGTGTCGCGCGACACGAACGCGAGACCGTGCGTGAGGGCAAGCGCGCCGTCCTCGATGTGGAGGTGGGGGAGGAGGTTCGCCATCGCGACGAGCACGGTGAGGCCGGCGCCCCAACCGGTGTTGCGGTACGCCGCACCGAACTCGACGCCGGTGCGCACGATCTCGGCCGGGCTGACGCCGGCTTCGAGCAGCCCGAGCACCGACTTCGCGATCACCAGCGTGATGTCGTCCTCCAAGCCTTCGCGCAGGCGCGCCTGCAAGTGCCCGACCGGATCGGCGTCGGTGCGGGCGCGCACGAACACGTCGCCGTCGCGCACGTCGGTGTCGAACCCCCGGGCGTCGTCGGCCCAGAGGTCGAGGGTGCAGCCGGAGACCAGGTCGAAGCGGGCGTGGTGCCAGTGGCAGGTGACGAGCCCGGCCTCGACCGTGCCCTGGTGGAGCGGGAACCCGAGGTGGGGGCAGCGGTCCTCGATGGCGTACGCCCGGTCCTCGTGCCAGAACACCACGACCGGCAGGGAGCCGACCTTGGCGAGGAGCCGGCCGTCGGCGCGGAGCCGGGTGAGGGATCCGGCACGGACCTCGGTGGCGGTGGCGACCATGCGTCGATCCTTTCCGAAAGAAACTCCTTGCGATAATGTACCGGCCGATGGAGGACGTCAAGACGAAAGCGGTGCGCGCCGCGAACCTCGGGGTGAGCAAGCGCCAGATCGTCGAGCGGTTGAAGCGCACCGACGCCACGGTGGCAGATCTCGCCGGCGCGCTCGAGATGACCGAAGCCGGTGTGCGCCAGCACCTCGATGCGCTCGCCGACAACGGACTCGTCGTTTCCCGCACGCGGCCGAGCGTGGGACGCGGCCGGCCGCCGACCGTCTGGACGCTCACCGACCTCGCGCAGGACCTGTTCCCCGATCGTCACGACGATCTCACGGTGGATTTGATCTCCGCGGTGCGCGCCGCGCTCGGCGACGAGGGATTGCAACGCGTCATCGAAGCGCGCGCCGAACAGCAGCTCGCGACCTACAACCGGGCCGTGCCGAAGCGCGGATCGTTGCGGACGCGGGCGCAAGCACTTGCTCGAGCGCGGACCGATGAGGGGTACCTGGCGGAGGTCGTCGACGATCCCGACGGCAAGGGCGTGCTGCTCGTCGAGCACCATTGCCCGATCTGCACCGCGGCGTCGGCGTGCGCGGGGTTGTGCAGCTCCGAGCTCGACCTCTTCCGTGACGTGATGGGCCCAAGCGTGCGCGTCGAGCGCACCCAGCACCTGTTGAGCGGCGACCGGCGCTGCGCCTATCGCATCACCGCGCGCTAGAACGCATCACGCGTATCCCAAACGGACGAACTGATCGGCAGGGGCTTCGACCTCGCGCAGTGCCGCGTGCAGCATGTCGGCGAGCTCGCGGCCGAGCTTGTCGTCGGCAAGGTTTCGCTCTTCCGCGGGGTCCTCGCCCAGATCGAACGCGAGCGTCCCGATGAAATCGGTGTACGCCCAGAACGGCAGGGAATCCGCGGCCGTGAACGGCTGGCGGATCACCGGCACGGTCGAGCCCGGCATGCGATCGAGCACCGCCCGGTCGTCCGGTCGCGGGAGCCGCAGGTCGGGGTGCGAGTGAAGGGGCATCGTCGACCACCGGTTCGACCACATCGACAGCGGCTCGTTTGCGCCGTCGGGGGCGCGCACGTACTTGCTGGCTCGGTGCGCATCACCGGCGATGAGGTGCACCTCGCGACCCCACACCCCTGACAACGCCCACTCGCGCACCGACGCCGCGTCACCCCGCAGCAACGGCAGGAGGGACCGGCCGTGCGTCCGGTGGGGAGGTGCGATGCCGAAGAGGTCGCAGAGCGTCGCGTGCAGGTCGACGTTCGTCGTCAGCGCATCACACGTCGTCCCACCGGCGATACCGGGCCATGCGATCAGCAACGGGGTGTGGCCGAGCGGCTCGTAGATCGGGCATCCGGGCTTGCCGAAGATGTCCTTCTCGCCGAGGAAGTGGCCGTGATCCGTGCACACGATGACGGCGGTATCGTCCAACGCCGGTTCCAACACGTCGAGAAGACGCCCGAACCAGGCGTCGATCATCGTGAGCTTGCCGCCGTACTGCGCGCGCACCTGGTGCGCCTCGCGCTCTGAGATCACACCCTTGCCGACCGCGCCGACCGTGTACGGCGGCCAGATCAGATGTTGGGGTTCGTGCCACGACGCGTCGTACATCGACGCGTACGGCTCCGGTGTGTCGAACGGCTCGTGCGGATCGAACTCGTCGAGGAACAACAAGAAGCGGTCGTGCGCGGGCGCCTCTTCGGTCAACCACCGCGTCGCCTCACGCATCACACGCGGACCGGGAAAGTCGTCCTCGGCGCGGAACCAACCCCGCGAGATGTCATACGGCGTATGTCCCCGGCCGAACGAGGGTGCGCCGACCCAGGAGGGATCGGGCCGCGTGCGCCAGAGGTCGCCCTCGTGGCCGCGCTGGTAGTCCCAGGCAGTGAAGTCGACGTGGTAGTTCTCGCCACCCGTTTCGAAGAGATGGGGATGATCGGTCACGAGCTTCGTCACGACACCGGCTCTGCGCAGCGCCACCGTGATCGGCTCTTCCCACAGCTCGATCGATCCCCACGGGCGCCAGAGGAAGTCGAGCGCGCCGACGAGAAGGTCGTGGCGCGCCGGCATGCACGGCAGCGCACCGCTGTAGTGCCGGGTGAAGCGGACCGATCGGCGCGCAAAACGATCGAGGTTCGGCGTGTCGAACTCCGTGCCGCCGTATGATCCGAGGTGATGACGGTTCAATGAATCGAGCAGCACGACCACAACGTTCACAGCGCCTTACGCTACCGGCGGTCGGATCTCTCGATCGTTGCACTATCCTTGCCGGTGATGCGGCAGGTGACGATCCTCGACTTCCCGTTGAAGGTCGGAGTTCGGGCGCGCCAGCACCGGGAATCGCTCCTACGAGAATTCGCAATCATTGCGCTCGGTGGCGGCGACAAGGCCGATGTGCCGAAGAGGCTCCTCGAGATCGCGCGGCTCCACGACGAGCGTTACTCCGGTCTGAACCCCGAAGCCGACGACGCGGTCGATGTCGCGATCGAACAAGGCGAAGAGTTCATCGACTTCGTGCTGGGTGTCCCGGAGCAGATCAAGCAGGACACCATCGATCTCGCACCGGTGCTCATCGAGGTCGACGAGTACTGCCGGAGCGGTGCGCTGCTCACGCTGTCGCCGCCCGACGACGTCCGTGCGTTCTGGATCTGGTTCTTGAGCGAGTTCGTGCGCCAGCTCAGTGGCGAGCCGCCGCGGGCATGGCGCGACTTCGCGCTGCCCGCCTAGCCAGCAGACGGCGCGCCGGCGGGGCGGGGTCGGTGAGGTAGACCAGCACGCCGAGGCACAGCAGGCCGTAGGAATCCTCGAGGATGGCCGCTAGCGCGCCGTCCCCGTGCAATTCGTCATGGCCGACGTACGGCAGCCGCACGACGAACAACGCGGCAACGACGAAGCCGAATGCGACCCGTCGCTTGTCGCTCCCGCGCGCGACGATCACCGCGAGGGCGGGGATGATCCATACCAGGTGGTGGATCCACGAGATCGGCGACACGAGCACGCCGACCAGACCGGTGATCGCAACTCCACGCAGCTCGTCACCGGCCAGGCTCGCCACGACCGCGCGCCACAGTCCGAAGGCGAGGACGACCGCGACGGACGCGAGCCACACGAGCCGCCACGGACCGCCGATCGCGCGCTCGAGGATGCCTTCCAGCGACTGGTTCGAGAAGAACGTCGGGCTCGTCGGCTCGAACATCTTGTCGGTCCAGAACCTCCAAGAGTCCGCCGGCGCGATCGCCACACCGAGTAATGACAACCCGACGAACGTCGCGACCGAGACGGCGGCAGCGCGCCAGCGTCGCGTGAGGAGGAGATACGGGATGAAGATTCCGGGCACGAGCTTGAACGCGGTCGCGACACCTACGAGCAGGCCGCGCGGCCAACGAGTGCGTGGGAGCATGCAGTCGAGGACGCAGCAGGCCATCAAGGGGATCCCGACCTGGCCGAACCGCATGTGCTCCTCGACCGGCGAGAGCGCGACCATCGCGCCCAGCGCCACCACGAGCGCGATCGGGGCGCGCCGGCCGAAGCGGTCGAGCAGCGGCGCGAAGCACACGCGCACGACGAGGCCGAGCAACACGAGCGTGCCGACCGTCCACACGAGACTCGCCGGCGTTTCGCCCAGGTATGTGAACGGCGCCGCGAGCAAGGCCGCGATCGGCGGATAGATGAACGGCAGCGGCACGCGGAGTTGATGCGCGACATATGAGCCGTACACCGAGTGTCCATGGGTGATCGCCCGCCCGGCCGCGCGGTACACCGCGAGGTCTTCGAGATCCCAGCGGTGCAGCGGCGGCGTCGGGTGGAACATCCAGAACGCGCACGCGACGCCCGCCCCGATGAGCACGACCGCGCTCGTCACGAGCAATCCGGTGGCGGGTCGCGACTGGTCGTCGGCGTCAACGCGCGCGTCAGGCATCTGCTCGTCGAGAACCCGGCCCACGGCGTCGATGCTAGGTCGACCCGACTATCGTCCGGATCCATGGGTCCGACGGGCCGCATCACTGACGATGGCGTCGAACGTCTCCGGGCCCGCATCGGCATCCCGGAGCCACACCCGATGCCGCCGTATTACACGGTGCCGACAGTGGACACGTTCCGCAACGTCGCGATCGCATACGGCGACGACAACCCGCTGTGGTGCGACCCGGGATACGGGCCGAAGACCCGATGGCAGCATCCGATCGCGCCGCCGGTGCTCGTCGGTGGCGACACGCTGATCGGTGAGGACGAGGTCGCGGCGGTCGCGCCCGAGCATGCCGAGACGATGAAGGGCGACCCGCTGCGCGGTGTGCACGCGTTCTACGCCGCGAGCGCACGCGAATGGTGGGCACCGTTGCCGCCGATGCGTCGCGTATTCCGGCGCAACGCGCTCGTTGCGGTGCTCGACAAGCCCAGCGAGTTTGCCGGCCGCGCGATTCACGAGTGGACCGCGCAGGTGTTCCGTGACGACGGCGGCACGTTGCTGTCCGGTCAGTACCGGTTGATGGTGCGCACCGAGCGCGAGAAGGCGCAGGAGAAGAAGAAATACGACGCGGTCACCGTCGAGCCGTACACGGACGACCAGATCGACGAGATCGAAGCCCAATACGAGAGCGAACGTCGCCGCGGCGCCGAGCCGCGGTGGTTCGAGGACGTGCGGGAGGGCGACGAGGTCGGGCCGATGGTCAAGGGACCACTGACCATCACCGACATGGTCTGCTGGCACGCGGGTATGGGCATGGGCCTGTACGGCGTGAAGCCGTTGCGGCTCGCGTACGAGAACCGCCGCCGGATCCCGCGTTTCTTCCATCGCGACGAGCTCAACGTGCCGGACGTCATGCAACGCGTGCACTGGGACCCGGGGTTCGCGCGGCGATCGGGAAACCCCACGACCTTCGACTACGGACGCATGCGCGAGACGTGGCTCATTCACCTGTGCACCGACTGGATGGGCGACGACGCGTGGTTGTGGAAGCTCGATTGTGAGTTCCGCCGCTTCAATTACGTCGGCGACACGCAATGGCTGCGTGGTCGCGTGGCGCGCAAGTACCTCGCGGCCGGGAACCGTCCTGCGATCGACGTCGAGCTCGCGGCCGTGAACCAGCGGGACGAGGTCACGACGCCGGCTTCGGCGACGCTGCTGCTGCCGAGCCGGGAGCACGGGCCCGTGCGGTTGCCGGATCCGCCGAGCGCGACCGGCGACCTTCAGGAGGCGCTGTACGCGATCTCGAAGGAGTTCTCGCGCCGATGACCCTTGACGTGACCCGCGACGAGCGCGGCGTGTTGACGTTGCGGCTCGACCGGCCGGAGAAGCGCAACGCGATCGACGACGAGATGATGCGCGCACTCGTGGACGCCTTCGACACTGCAGCGACCGACGACCACGTGCGCGTGATCGTGCTCGAAGGCGCGGGCGACCACTTCTGTGGCGGCGCCGACATCGTGGCACGCAACACGGGCGTGGCCGGCGACCGGCCGCGCGCCGGGAGCATTCAGCGCCGCCTGCCGACGCAGGCGCACCGGCTGATCCCGCAGGTCTGCTCGATCCAGGTCCCGGTCGTCGCCAAGGTGCGGGGGTGGGCGGCCGGCATCGGCTTCCAGCTCGCGATGGCCGCCGACTTCACGATCGCGGCGGGCGACGCGCGTTTCTGGCAGCCGTTCGCAGAGCGCGGCTTCACCCCTGACAGCGGCGCGACGTGGTTGTTGCCCCGGCGGGTGGGCGACGTGCGGGCGCGGGAGCTGTTGCTGCTCGGGCGCGCGCTCAGCGGCGAGGACGCCGCGGCCTGGGGCGTCATTCATCGCGCGGTCGCGCCCGGCGCCCTCGACGAGGCAGTTGACGACGTGGTGACGCGTCTGGCGAGCGGACCCACCGTCGCGCTCGGACTCACGAAGTGGCTGCTGCACGCGAGTGCCGGTATCTCGCTCGAGGAGCACCTGGCGAACGAGGCATTCGCGATGGAGCTCTCCGCGCGCACCGAGGACTTCCGCGAGGGGCTGACGGCGTTCGGCGAGAAGCGTGCGCCGCGCTTCGAAGGGCGATGAACCTCACGCGCGAGACGCCGGTCGACACCGCCATCGACGCGGTGCGGGAATGGATCGAGACGCATCTGCCGCGGGCGTGGATCGATGCCGGGCGGCGCGGCGGTGCGGCCGCGGTTCGCGCCGTGCGCACGCGCGCCGAGTACGACGACTGGTACCCGGCGTTCGCGGCGTCGGGCCTCGTCGTGCCGACCTGGCCGGTCGCGTACGGCGGGCTCGACCTGACCGGGTCGCTGGCGCGCGCGATCGAGGCCGAGCTGCGGCCCTTCAACCTCGGACGCCTGAACCCGTTGGGCCTGAACAACACCGCCCCCGCGCTGTTCGCCTACGGCACCGAAGAGCAGCGGCTGCGTTTCCTGCCGCCGATGGTGCGGAACGAGGAGAAGTGGTGCCAGCTGTTCAGCGAGCCGGGCGCCGGGTCCGATCTCGCGTCCCTCGCGTGTCGCGCCCGCCGCGACGGCGAGACGTGGATCGTCACCGGCCAGAAGGTGTGGACGACCTGGGCGCATTTCTCGGACTTCGCCGTGCTGCTCGCGCGCACCGACCCGGACGTCCCCAAGCGCCAGGGGATCACGTACTTCCTCGTCGATCTCCATCAACCCGGCGTCGAGGTGCGTCCCTTGCGCCACATCGGCGGCGACGTCGATTTCAACGAGGTGTTCCTCGACGGCGCGCTCGTGCCCGACGCCATGCGCGTGGGCGGGGTCGGCGACGGCTGGAAGGTCGCAGGAGCGACATTGTCGGGCGAGCGCCAGATGGTGTCCGGCGCCGGTTCCGGTGGCGTCGACCGCATCGGCGGCCGTGGCGTCGAGCACGTGCTCGCGCTCGCCCGCGGGCGCGGCGCAACGCGTGATGTCGTCCTCCGCCAGGAGCTGATGCGCGTGTACAGCGAGGAGCGCATCCGCGACTGGACCAACCAGCGCGTGCGCGCCCAGGTGAAGGCAGGACGCGCGCCCGGGCCGGAGAGCTCGGTCGGCAAGGTGCACCAGGCCGGGCTCAACCAGCGCATCCAGCTGTGCGCGACCGCGTTGCTCGGCGCGGGTGCGGCGGCGTGGGAAGGCGATGCGCCCGCCGAGGTACGAGGGATGCTGCGCAGCCGCGCCAACACGATCGAAGGCGGAACGACCGAGGTCAACAAGAACATCGTCGGCGAGCGGGTGCTCGGTCTGCCGCGTGAGCCCGATCCGTGGCAGGGTGCCCCCTGGCGCGACATCCCCCGGACATGAGCGGAAAAGCTGAGCGGAAGCCGAGCGGAGCACGGTGTGGAGTATCCGACACTCGAAACGTTGATCCTTGAACGGCGGGGCGCGGTCGGCTGGCTGATCAACAACAGGCCGGAACAGCTGAACGCGATGAACGCGACGATGCGCGACGAGTTCGAGGTCGCGTGGCAGACGCTCGCGGCTGATCCCGACGTGCGGGTGATCGTCCACACCGGCGAAGGGCGTGCCTTCCAGACAGGTGTCGACGTGAGCGAGATCGCGGGCGACGGGGTCGGCATGGAGCGCTACCGGGAGTCGGTCGAGAGCTTCGACCTGCACTTCACGTCGTGGCACAACGACGTGTGGAAGCCGGTGATCACCGCCGTGAACGGCATCTGCGCGGGTGGCGGATTCCATTGGGTCGCCGATGCCGACATCGTGATCGCGGCGTCCGACGCCCAGTTCTTCGACCCGCACGTCTCGATCGGGCAGGTCGTCGCGGTCGAAGCGATCGGCCTGATGAAGAAGATGCCGGTCGAAGCGGTCATGCGCATGGCGTTGGTCGGCCGGTACGAGCGCATGCCCGCATCGCGCGCATACCAGCTCGGGATGGTGAGCGAAGTCGTCGATCCACCGGAGCGGTTGCGGAATGCCGCGCAGGAGCTCGCCGAGAAGATCGCTCGGAACTCGCCGGCCGCGATGGCGGCGACGAAGCGCGCGTTGTGGCGGGCGCTCGAGCTCGGTCTCACCGATGCGTGCAAGGCCGGCGCCCAGGACCTCGTGTCGATGTGGGGACACCCCGATCAGGAAGAGGGTCCGCGGGCGTTCGCCGAGAAGCGGGATGCGCGCTGGGAGCCGATGTGAAGCTGTCGATCGAGCTGCCGGTCGCGGACCCGGACGCCATTGCGTCATGTGCACGCGCCATCGAGGCCGCCGGGTTCGATGCGTGTTTCGTCACGGATCATCCGGCGCCGCCGCGCGCGTGGCTCGAGCACGGTGGCCACGCCACGATGGATCCGTTCGGAGCGCTCGGCGCCGCGGCCGCGGTCACATCGACGCTGCGGTTGCACACCCACTGCGTGATTCCGGCCTACCGCCATCCGCTCCTGACCGCCAAAGCGGTCGCCACGCTCGACGCGCTCTCGCACGGGCGCGTGATCCTCGGCGTCGCGCTCGGCTATCTCGAAGAGGAGTTCACCGCACTCGGTGTGCCGTTCGGCGACCGGGCGCGCCTCCTCGACGACGCGCTGCGCGTGATGAAGGAGGCCTGGACCGGCGACGTCGACGGGCACGTCGTGCTCCCGAAACCGTGCGCGCAGCCGTATCCGCCGATCTGGGTCGGCGGCAACTCCGCCGCCGCGATGCGTCGTGCGCTCGCGCACGGTACGGGCTGGGCCCCGTTCCCGGCGTCGCCCCGCGTCGCGGCCGCGACCAGCACGGCCGACATCTCCGACGTCGACGCACTCGGCCGCGCGATCGAGCGATTCCGCAAGCTCGCGGTCGACACGGGCCGCGCCGAGCCGTTCGACATCTGCTTCACTCCTTTCAGCCACCCGGCCCACAAGGACGTGGTCGACCCGGACGCGCTGGTCGAAGAAGCGCAAGAGCTCGCGCGCCTGGGCGTGACGTGGCTGGCGTTCCACCTGCCGATGACGCACATTCGTGCGTTCGGCGACGCGGTCGTCCCGAGGTTGCGCGGATGAACAGCAAGGTCTACATCCACGAGTTCATCGACATCATCGGGCACCACCGCGCCCGTTACATGCACCACATGACCGCGAACTGGTGCCCGACGGCGCGTGCGGAGCGCGCCATGTTGTGTTTCGGCGTATGGGGGACGGTCGGGTCGACCGGACGGTGGCCCGAAGTGGTCAACCTGTGGGAGCTCGAAGGTTGGGACGGCCTGGTCGCGAACTTCTCTCATGAGCTCTCGTCACCGTCGTTGCAGGATCCCGCGCTCGCCGAATGGTGGGCGCTCGCCGCGGAGCTGCGGCGCGGCGGGTTCGACCGCATCGTCCTTCCCGAGCCGTGGAGCCCGACCATCGAAGAGCTCACGGGCGCGGGCGTGAAGGGTGCGGTCTACGCGCACGAGCTCGTCACCGTGCCCGTCGGGACGGTGCGCGCGTTCCTCGACGCGCTCGGAGAAGCAGGCGTGCCGGCGGTCGAGGCGCTCGGTGCCCGTTGTGTCGGCGCCTTCCGCGTCGCGATGATCAACGACTCCGAGGCGATCGTGCTCTGGGCGTTCCCCTCGTGGGAGTCATGGGCGCACTTCGAGCAGACGTGGGACGGCGCGGGCCTCGCACCCTGGCGCGCGCGCCTCACCGCGATGAGCGCGGACGTCCGTCGCTCGCTGATGGTCGACGCACCACTCAGCCCGATGCGGACCGGCCGCCAGCCGCAGGTCGAAGACCGCCGCCCGTTGCACGACATCTGATCGAACTTGCGTGGCCGACGGCCCGTATTGGGCGCTTTCTCACGCAAGTTGGGATCGGGCGCGGGTGCGGAGCTCGTCCCTGACGACCTTCCCGATCGCGTTCAGGGGTACCG
Source organism: Acidimicrobiia bacterium (assembly GCA_038209365.1). Classification (GTDB taxonomy): domain Bacteria; phylum Actinomycetota; class Acidimicrobiia; order IMCC26256; family PALSA-610; genus DASQHW01. The sequence goes on from JBBQXS010000012.1 coordinate 11,765, forward strand.
CGTCGACGATCTCGACGTAACGGGGCACCTTGTAGTTCGCCATCTTGTCGCGACACCACGCGATGAGCTCATCCGCGGTGATGGTCGCGTTGTGGCGGGGAATGACGAACGCGTAGCCGACCTCGCCCATGCGTGCGTCCGGGACGCCCACGACCGCGACCTGTCCGACCGCCGGGTGGTCGTTGATCATGTTCTCGATCTCGGCCGGATACGCGTTGAAGCCGCCGACGATGAACATGTCCTTCGTCCGGTCGGTGATGCGGACGTACCCTCGGTCGTCCATCACGCCGACGTCGCCGGTGTGCAGCCACCCGGCCTCGTCGATCGCTTCTGCAGTGCCTTCGGGATCGTGGATGTATCCCCGCATGACGTTGTAGCCGCGGATCACGATCTCACCCGGCTCACCGCGCGCCTCTTCGACGCCCTTTTCGTCGACCACCTGTACTTCGACGTCGGGAATTGCCCGTCCCGACGTCGTCGAGATCGTCTCCGGGTCGTCGTCGTGACGGCACATCGTCGCGATACCGGTCGCTTCGGTGAGACCGTAACCGGTGACAATCGTCTCGAAGCCCAACTCGGCGCGCATGCGCCGGATCAACTCGACCGGGACGGGGGCCGCGCCCGTCACCGCCAGTCGCAACGACGACATGTCGAACTCGGCGAGGCGTGGGTGGTCGAGGATCGACTGGTACACGGTCGGCGGCCCCGGAAGCATCGAGACGTGCTCTTCGGCCGCGCGCATCATCACCGCGTCGACATCGAACACAGGGTGCGGAATGATCGTCGCCCCCTTGACGAGACACGCGACGATCCCGGCATTGAGGCCGAACGAGTGGAAGAACGGATTGACGACCAGATAGCGGTCGCCCGCCCGCAGTCCGACCACCGTCGCCCACGCGTCGTATGCGCGCACGGTCGCGCCGTGCGTCAGCATCGCGCCCTTGGGTCGTCCGGTCGTGCCCGAGGTGAACAGGATGCTGCACAGGTCGTCGCCGGTGAGCGCGGGCAGCGCGCCGCCGGTGGTGTCACCGCGGGTGAGGAACTCGGTGAAGGCGGCGCCCCGCAGGTCGATCACTTCGCGAAGGGTGGGTACTTCGGGTTCCGCACGCAGCAGCGCGGCGTAGTCCGAATCGAGGAAGTCGGTGACGGTGAACAGCAGCTGCGCGTCGGCGCGCTCGAGCCCGTAGCGCGCTTCGGCGCCCTTGAAGCGCGTGTTGATCGGCGCGAGCACACCGCCGGCGGCGAAGACTCCGAGGGCCGCGATCACCCATTCGCGACAGTTCGGTGCCCAGATCGCGACGCGGTCGCCCTTGGTGATCCCGCTCGCGGTGAGGGCACGGCCGGCGCGCTCCGCCTGTGCGGCGAGCTCCGCGAACGACAGCCGCGCGTCCTCGTCGACGAGCGCCTCGCGCTCTGCAAATTGCTCGGCGGCGCGTGCGAGGAGGCCCGGTATCGTCTCGGGAAGATGCTCGGCACTCATGGGTTCCACCACCTTGCCACGTCCGAGGCGAGACCCGCATGACGAAGGTGTACGAGACGCTGCGCGTCGAACGCGTCGGCCCCGTCGGCTGGCTCGTGTTCGATCGGCCCGAGGTCGGGAACGCGATGGACGCCCGCATGATGCGCGAGCTCGAAGACGCGTGGCGCGAGCTCGATGCCGATCCGGACGTGCACGTGATCGTGAACACCGGCGAAGGAGATGCCTTTCAGACCGGGCTCGACGTCGCGCAGCTCGCCCGGGACCCGGAAGCGCTCCGCGAGCAGGCGCGTCGCACGAAGCGATTCGAGCTGCGGTTCACGGCATGGCACAACGAGGTGTGGAAGCCGGTCATCGCAGCGGTCAACGGAGCGTGCGCCGGCGGGGCGCTGCACTTCGTTGCCGATGCCGACATCGTGATCGCGTCGTCGAACGCGACGTTCGTCGACCCGCACGTATCGGTGGGCCAGGCGAGCGTGTACGAGACGATCGCGCTTGCGAAGAAGTCACCCATGGAATCGGTGCTGCGCATGGCACTCGTGGGCAGGCACGAACGGATGCCGGCCGCGCGCGCATACGAGCTCGGCATCGTCAGCCAGGTCGTCGATCCACCCGAGCGGCTGCGCGCGGAGGCGCAGACGCTCGGCGAGAAGATCTCACGCAATGATCCCGCGCGGCTCGCGGCGACCAAGCGCGCGCTGTGGGGCGCGCTCGAGCACGTCGCGCAATGAGCGCGATCGGTACCGCGATCGTCTCCTACATCGAGCCTTCCCCCGGTCACGCGCGCGATTTCAACCGGTGGTACGAGGACGACCACTTCCCTTCGGCGGTGCTCGCAGGTCCCGGCATCATGGGCGGAGCGCGTTTCGTGGCAACACGTGCGTGCAAGGCATTGCGACCTCCCGACGCAACCCTTTTCGGTGACCCGGCCCGTGGGTCGTACCTCGGTGTCGCGTTCGTGGCCCCCGGCCGGCAACCGGAGTGGGATGCCTGGGTGCTGCGGGAGATGCAGACCATCACCGCCGAGGGACGCCTGTTCCCGCACCGCGAGCATGTGCACACGGCCGTCTACCGCTGCGTGACGGCGCACGGCCACGTGCTCGACGAACGCTTTGCGGGCTTGATTGCGGTCGCTACCAGGAGCGAGACCCCGCCCGTCGACACACCTGCACATGTCAGTCTCGAACTCGACCGCACGATCGTGTCGGCAGCCGATCCGCCGCCGCACCATCTCGTCCTTGCATACTGCACCGACGATCCGCTCGCGACGTTCCGCGGGATCACGCTGCCGGCCGACATCGGCTTCGCGAGCCCGTTCCTCGCGACGATCCCGGGCACCGCGGCCTATACCGAGGAGCTGTAGCGTGCGACCGCGGCAAGGGAGCAGGCTTCGTTGAAGACGACGGTGTTGTTGTGCGATCACGCGCAAGAGGTGGCCGGCAAGCTGTACGTGCTCGGCGGCGGGTGGAGCATCTACCGTGGCTCGCCGGTGACCATGGCCCTCGCGGTGAAGATCCTCGTCCCGTGGGACGCGGCGAACGTGCCCCACGACTTCTCGGCCCGGCTCCTCACCGAGGACGGTGGCGACCCCTTGCTCGCGACCGCCGAGGGCGCGGCCGTGCCGACCCCGATCGAGTTCCAGGGGCGTTTCGAGGCGGGACGCCCGCCCGGTCTGGCTCCGGGGAGTGAGCTCGACGCGCCGTTCGCCGTGAACATCGCCGGTCTGCCCTTGCCGACCGGGCGCTATGAGTGGCAGGTCGCGATCGACGCCGAGCTCGTGGACCGCGTGGCGTTCACGGTCATGGTCTGATTGGCCGGTTTCCTTCACCGCGCCCCGTCGCTGCCGATGACAACGCAGAACCGCTTCCAGCCTCCTCCCCCCAGGGGCGGGCAAGCGCAACGACGGCCCGCCGGTGAAGTCGCCCGGCGGGCCGTTTTTCGCGCCAACGCGTTAGCTTCCACCCGCCCGGACGGCGCAGCGAGGGAGTCATGTGATGAGAAGGTTCGACGGTCGGGTTGCGCTCGTGACGGGCGCGGGATCGGGGTTGGGGCGGGCGACTGCCAAGCTGCTCGCCGAGGAGGGCGCGCCGGTCGCGTGCTTCGACATCGCCGTCGAGGCCGCCGAGAAGACCGCGGGCGAGATCGCCGAGCACGGCGGGGTCGCCCGCGCGTACCGCGTCGACGTGTCGGATCCGGCCTCCGTGCACGACGCGGTCGGGGGTGCGTGGCGCGATCTCGGCCACCCGCGGATCGTCGTCAATTGCGCGGGCATCGGCCGGTTCGCCCACACCCACGAGCTCCCTTTCGAGGATTGGCAGCGCATCATCGGCGTGAATCTCACCGGCACGTTCCTGGTGTCCCAGGCGGCGCTGCCCCATCTGCTCGAGGGCGGCGGGGTGATCGTCAACATCGCGTCGAACGCCGGGATCAAAGCCCAGCCGTACTCCGCGGCGTACTGCGCATCAAAGGCCGGGGTCGTGCACCTCACCCGCTGCCTGGCCGACGAGTACCTGAAGCGGGGTGTGCGGGTGAACTGCGTCGCGCCCGGTGGCATGGAAACGCCGCTGCAAGAGGCGTTCATGTCGTTCCCCGAAGGCGTGGACTGGAAGGAATTCCGAAAGGTCATGACGCCGCTCGGCAACTCCACCCCGGAGGAGATCGCCAAGGTCGTGGCGTTCGTCGCGTCCGACGACTGCCGATACATGACCGGCTCGATCGTGTCGATCGACGGCGGGCTCACGGTATGAACCCCACCCCGATGCTCGACGATGTCCGCAGCGTCTGGGACCTGATCGAGCAGCGAGTCGCGGCGACGCCCGACCGCGTCATGTTGTACGACGGTGACCGCGTGACGACGTTCGCGCAGTACAAAGCGCTGGTCGAGCGCGCGGCCGCGGGCCTGCATGCGTTCGGCGTCGGTGCCGACGATCACGTCTCCTGGCAGCTGCCGACGTGGACGGAGTCCGCGGTGCTCGTCGGCGCGCTCTGCCGTCTCGGGGCGATCCAGAACCCGATGCTGCCGATCTACCGGTACCGCGAGGTGTCGTTCATCGCGAAGCAGACGGGATGCAAGCTGCTGATCACGCCGTCGACGTGGAACAAGTTCGACTATGCGGCACTCGCGGAGCAAGTCGCGGGCGAGATCGACGGGATGCACACGTTGATCGCGGATCACTGGAATCCCGACGGCGACCCGGCGACACTCCCTCCTGGTGATGAGCACGATCGTGTGCGGTGGATCTTCTACACCTCCGGGACGACCGCCGATCCGAAGGGTGCGCAGCACACGGATCGGTCGGCCCTCGCCGGCGCGATCGGCTACGCCGAGAAGACCCACGTCGAGGCCGACGACATCGCGTTGGTCGCGTTCCCGTTCACGCACATCGGCGGGATCATCATCGGCGTGTTCACACCGTTGCTCACCGGGTCGGCCGCGGTGCTGATGGAGACGTGGACGGCACCGGCATCGACGGAGCTCATCCGCAAGCACCGCATCACGCTCGGCAACGGCGCGCCCGCGATCCACGCGGCGTTGCTCGCCGAGGCACGCGCCAACCCCGACGCCTACAAGACGATCCGAGCCTTCCCCTCGGGTGGCTCGACGAAGCCGCCACAGTTGCACGACGAGCTGATGGAGGCCGTGCCGGGCTGTGTCGGCATCACGTCGGGCTACGGCATGACCGAGGCGCCGATCGTCAGCCAGACCGACGTCGGCGCGCCGGATGCGTCGAAGCGCACCGGCGAAGGGACGCCGACGCGTGGCGTCACGATGAAGGTGCTCGACAACGGCGAGCTTGCCGTGAAGGGTCCGCAGGTGATGCGCGGCTATGTCGACCGCTCACTCGACAAGGACGCCTTCACCGACGACGGCTGGCTGCACACCGGTGACATGGCACGCTTCGACGAATACGGCGCAGTGGAGATCACCGGGCGCATCAAGGACATCATCATCCGGAAGGGGGAGAACGTCTCGGCGAAAGAGGTCGAGGACGTGCTCTACTCGCACCCGAAGGTTGCCGACGTCGCGGTGCTGGGCATCCCGGATCAAGCACGGGGTGAGATGGTGGTCGCGTTCGTCGTCCCGAAGGATGCGAACGATCCACCGGCGATGGTCGAGGTCCGCGAGCACTGCACGTCGGTCGGCCTGATGACCCAGAAGATCCCCGAGCGGATCGAGATCATCGACGAGATGCCGCGCAACCCGAGCGGCAAGGTTCCCAAGCACCAACTCCGCGCGCGGATCACCTAGCTCGCGCCGCGTACGAGCGCGTCGAAGAGTCGTTGCTGGGAAGGATCGTCCCCGGCGGTGTCCTCGGGATGCCATTGCACCGCGAGGACGAAGCAGCCGTCCATCTCCGCGGCCTCGACGACGCCGTCGGAGGCGCGTCCGGCGACGCGCAAGCCGTCCCCGAGCCGTGCGATCGCCTGGTGGTGATGACACGAGGCGATGACTCGCGTCGCGTCCATGGCGTCGGCGAGCATCGAGCCTGCATCGAGCTGTACCTCGTGCAGACGCGCGCCTCCCGCTTCACCCGGACGGCCGTGCGGTGCGACACCGGGATCGTCGGCGAGGTGCTGGTGCAGCGAGCCGCCGCGCGCGACGTTCAGTACCTGGAAGCCGCGGCAGATGGCGAGAACCGGCAGGCCGCGTGCGACGGCGACGTCCGCGAGCGCGAGTTCGAAATCGTCGGCCCGGCGCTCGACGCCGTACACGGCCGGATGCGGCGTTTCGCCATAGAGCGCAGGATCGACGTCGGGGCCGCCGGTGAGCACCAGCGCGTCGACGCGTGCGAGCAAGGCCTTGGGGTCGCGCGCGTCGTCGACGAGTACCGGCTGCGCGCCCGCGCGTTCGACGGCGTCGAAGTACGAGCGCGGCAACGCGGACGCGCCCGAGTACGGCCAGCGATCGGTGCGACCGAGCCGGCGGCCGGTCAGGGCCACGATCACCATCTCGCGGCTACCACTGGTCGAAGTTGCGGCGGCGTTCCCAGTCGGTGACCGCTCGGTTGAAATGCGCCAGCTCCTGGCGGGCCGTGTTCAGCAAGTGATCGTGCACATCGGCGCCGAACGCGTCGGGGCCGATCTTCGAGGTCGCGAATGCGTCCGTCGCTTCGGCGAGGCTTGCCGGTACCCGCGTCAGCTCCGGAGCCGCGTACGCGTTCCCGTCGAAGCGCGGACCCGGGTCGAGGTCCTGCTCAATGCCGTGCAGTCCCGCCGCGATCGTGGCGGCGTACGCAAGGTACGGGTTCACATCCGCGCCGGGAATGCGGGATTCCAAACGGAACGACGAGCCGCGTCCCACGATCCGGAATCCGCATGTGCGGTTGTCGAGGCTCCATGCGAGCGCGGTGGGCGCCCACGACTCGGGCTGGTAGCGCTTGTAGGAGTTGACCGTGGGCGCGTACATCCATGCCAGCTCGTGCCCGCACGCGAGCTGACCGCCGAGCCAACCGCGGAACGTCGAGGAGAGGTGATCGGGCGCGGCGTCGTCCCACATCAACGGCTGCTCGCCGTCCTTGGACCACACGCTCGAGTGCACGTGACACGACGACCCGACTTCCTCGGAGGAGTACTTCGCCATGAACGTGAGCGCGCGCCCGTGCTGCGACGCGATCTCCTTGGCGCCGTTCTTGTAGATGACGTGCCGGTCGGCCATCTCCACGGGCGTGGTGAAGACGAGATTTATCTCATGTTGCCCGCGGCCCGCTTCGCCCTTCGAGAACTCGACGGGCACGCCCGCGCCGTCGATGCCGTTACGGATCGCGCGGATGAGGTACTCGTCGCGCGTCGTCTGGAGGATGTGATAGTCCTCGACCACGAGCGAGTGCGGTGTCAGGTTCGTGTAGTCCTTGGCTGCCGCCTCTTCCAGCGACTCGCGGAAGACAAAGAACTCGAGCTCGCTCGCGAACATCAACGAGTAGCCGGCGGCGTTGGCGCGCTCGACCTGACGCTGCAGGATGCGCCGGGGCGACACCTCGACGGGCTCACCTCGCTCCTCGTCGACGAGGTCGCACAGCACGAGTGCCGTCTTCTCGAGCCAGGGGATGTGGCGAATCGTTGCGAGATCGGGCTGGGCCGCCATGTCTCCGTAGCCCTGTTCCCAGTTCGCGAAGGCGTAGCCGGGCAGCACGTTCATCTCGCTGTCGACCGCGAGCAGATAGTTGCACGCGTGCAGCGGCTCGGCGCCGCCCTGCATGTGGTCGACCCAGTAGGAGCCGGTGACGCGCTTGCCGACCAGCCGGCCCTGCAGGTCCGGGAAGGCGACCAGCACGGTGTCGATCTCGCCCTTGCCGATCGCCTCTTCCAGCTTCGACGCGTGCAGCATCCCCCCGGCCATGGCGAGAGCCTAAGCCGCGGTCCGCCCGGTGGGTATCGACGGTCTTGTCCGTTTTCGGCAAATAGCGTAACCTGGTGAGCTGCGTAGCGCTGCGGAGCGTCATCCGGGAAGGGCACCGATGTTGGGGTGGGGGAAGCGGCGCGCCGAGCGCATCGCCGCCAAGTTCGCGGAGCTCGACCGGATCGAGGATCGCCTCGACGACGCCTGGGGGACGATGCTCGCCGAGCGGCCGTCCGCAAGCGAGGCCGGGGTCGATCTGGCGCCGGTGGTCGCCGCGGACCCCGCGTTCGACGGGCAGGCCTTCCTCGCGATCGCCCGGGAGAGCTACTTCAAGATGCGCGACGCATGGGAGCGCCGCACCGCGTCGATCGCGGCCGGCCTGTGCACCCCCGCGGTCATGGCCGAGCTGCAGGCGACGATCGCGGCCGACGCCATGGCGCGGCGTCGTCATCTGCTGCCCGGCATAGAGATCCGCGGCGCGATCATCACGAGCGCGCGCGTCAGCGAGCACAAGATGTCGCTGGTCGTGCGGCTGCAGCTGGTCGGCAAGGAGTACTACGTCGACGAGGCATTCGACATCGTCGGCGGCGACGAGGAGTACCACGACTGGGACGAGGACTGGACGTTCGTGCGCGACACCTCGATCGACCAGCGGGGCACGGATCGCACGCACGCACTGTTGCGCGAGGAACAAGGCGGCTGGGACTTCGCACACCGCGGCTGGAACGTGGCATCGATCACGCGGTCCATTCCTCCGGCGTGACGCCGGCCGGGGTGCGCGCGCCGGCGCACCCCAGCGACCGGCAATGTCCCCAGAGTCGCCCATCCGTGGGCACCGTTCCCGACACATCTGTCGGATCTCGTGCCCACGCCCTCTCGGCGAGCCACCCGCGGCGCGTCCGGGCGGTACAGCGCGACGTCGCCACTACTCCGGGGTGACGTACGCGGCGGTGATGCCGCCGTCGACGACGAGCGCGGCGCCCGTCATGAACGACGAGTCGTCGGACGCGAGGAACAGCGCCGCCTTGGCGAGCTCCTCGGCGCGTCCCAGCCGCCCCATCGGGATGTGCACCATCCGGCGGGCGCGCCGCTGCGGGTCGGCGAGCAGCTCTTGGAGGAGTGGCGTCTCGATCGGGCCCGGGCACAGCGCGTTGGCGCGAATGCCCTGGCGGGCGTATTCGACGGCGACCTCGCGCGTCATCGCGAGCACGCCGCCCTTGCTCGCGGTGTACGCGATCTGGGCTGTCGCCGCGCCCATCAGCGCGACGAACGACGCCACGTTCACGATCGAACCCCCACCGGCTTCTCGCAGCGCCGGGATCGCGGCCTTGCACCCGAGCCACACGCCTTTCAGGTTCACGTCCATCACGCGGTCCCACGTCGACTCCGGGGTGTCGAGCACGCCGCCGTCGTCGGCCGGGAAGACGCCCGCATTGTTGTAGAGCACGTGCAGGGCGCCGTAGGCGTCGACTGCACCGCGCACCATGGCGACACAGTCGTTCCACTGCGAGACGTCCGCCCGGAGGAACGTCGCGGCCCCGCCCGCGGCGCGCACGGCCTCGACCGTCTCGTTGCCGGCGTCCACGAGGAGGTCGCTGACGACCACGCGTGCACCTTCTCGGGCGAACAGTTCGGCCGCGGCCCGGCCCATGCCGCTCCCGGCGCCGGTGATGAGCGCGACCTTTCCGTCGAGCCGGTCCGTCATCCGGTCACCTCTTTGTAGTCACGCGGTCCCTCGACGGTCTCGAGTGCGAGCGCGTCGACGAAGCACGCGTTGAGATTGGGGTGGTTCTCGCGTACGAAGTCGTCCATGTTCTTGGTGATCGGCTTGAGCCCCTGCGTCGAAGGCAGGACGAACTGTGCCGTCTTCTTCGTCTCGAGATCATTCGCGTATCGCTCGCGCGCGTCGAGGGCCTTCGACCAGTCGTCGGTCCACCCCCGCACTGCAGCGGTGGGTGTGGCCGCGCGAGGACGTACTTCGGCGAAGCGGCGAATCATCGTGCGCAACACGTCGTTCTCGGCGCGAATACGCGCGACGCGGTCGGGACCGGTCCGCGGGAAGGCGTTCGGCACGGTCTTCAGCCGCGCCTGGGCGTCGTCACAGGCGGCGGACAGCTGCGCGGCAGCTGCCGGTTCGAGCCGCTCGGGCGAACGAGAGCCGACCAGTGTCCAGGCGAGGACGATGCCGACGCCGAGGACCGCAACAAAGGACAGCAGCACCTTGAATTCCCACGGGGCACGGGAACGTCCCGGGTCGGCCCCGTCCGTCGCGGTCGCGCCCGTGCCCGTGCCCGTGCCCGTGCCGGACATCGGCTGGTCGATTTCGCGCATCAGGCGAGGTCCAGCACCATCGTCAGCGTGTCGCCCTGTTTCGTGAGGACCTCGAAGCCGTGCCGCGCGTAGAGATGCTTCGCCGCGTTCTGGGTGTTGACACTCAGGCTGATCGCGCGCTCCTTGTCCCGACGCGCTCTCGCCAGCAGCGCGCCGAGGAGCAAGCTGCCGACGTGCTGGCCGCGGAACTCGGGATAGACCGCGATCGAGAGCTCGGGCACGTCGTCGGCCACGTAGCCGTATCCCGGTTCCTCGGCGGAGAAATGCCGGAACCACGCGGCTCCCACCGGCTCGTCGCGACGGTCCAGCGCGCACAGCGCGACGTCGCCGTTTCGTCCCCATCCTGCGATGTAGCGCGCGTTCTCGGGCCGGGCGAGCACGACGTCGATGGGCGGCCGCTCTTCGGCGCCGTCGTCGAACCAGTTGACGGCCTCGTACAGCATCTCGGCGAGGAACGCCGGGTCAGCACGCGCGCTCAGACGAAACACGCGTGCACTCTAGGTTGACGACAGCGAAGCGACCGAAGGGGAGCGGAGCGTGGAGTCGGCCCAAGAAAGAGGGTTGACGACAGCGAAGCGACCGAAGGGGAGCGGAGCGTGGAGTCGACCCGGAGAAAATAGGGTGAGGGGATGCGAAGGGCGGCACGGGGCGCGGTGGTGGCGATATGCGCCGCCGCGCTGAGCGCCGGGTGCAGTGCGACCGGCACGAAGACGCTTCGCGTCGAGCACACCGGTGCGATCACGTGGACGCCGTGTCGCAACGGCGCAGTGCAATGCGCGACCTTGGAGGTACCGCTCGACGCCGCGCATCCCGATGGCGAACGCATCTTGCTGGCGCTCGCGCGGCGGCCGGCCTCGGGAAAGCGCATCGGCGTGTTGCTGACGAATCCCGGGGGTCCGGGCGCATCCGGGATCGAATTCCTCGAGGATGCGTCCGGTGTGTTCCGTCCCGAGATCCTGCGGCGGTTCGACATCGTGTCGTGGGATCCCCGGGGCGTCGGGTCGAGCGCGCCGATTCGGTGCCTCGACAACCTCGACGCCTTCTACGCGGTCGACCGGACACCCGAGAATGCCGCGGCCGTCTCCAGAAACGTCGCTGTCGCGCGCGAGTTCGCCGCGTCCTGCAAGCAGCGTAGCGGTCGCGAGCTCGCAGATGTCGCGACGTCGGCCACCGTGCACGACATGGACGCGATCCGGACCGCGATCGGCGAGGAGCGCATCAGCTACTTGGGCTTCTCCTACGGCACGCTGCTCGGCGCCCGATACGCCGACGCCTATCCACAGCACGTCCGTACGATGGTGCTCGACGGCGCGGTCGATCCGTCATTGAGCTACTCGGCCGCCACCATCGCGCAGGCGCGAGGTTTCGAGCAGGCGCTCGACGCGTTCTTCGCGTGGTGCCGGCAGGACCGCCGCTGCGGCTTCGCGCGCGGCGGGGATCCCGGTGACGCGTTCGACCGGCTCGAGCGCGCGGTCACCGCGGAACCGACGCCGGGCACCGTGAACGGCGAGGAGCGCATGCTCGGGCCCGGGGAGTTCGACATCGGCGTTGCAAGTGGGTTGTACGCCGGCCGGACGGGCTTTCCGACTCTTGCCGACGCGCTCGTCGAAACGGCGCGCGGCTCGGGCGATCAGATGCTCGGGCTCGCCGACGAGTACACGGAGCGGCAGCCGGGAGGCAAGTACTCGAATCTGACCGCGGCGTTCTACGCGACGAGCTGTCTCGACGGGCCTTCGCCGCGAACGGTCGCGGACGTGCAGCGTCTCGCCGACCGGACAGCTCGTCTCGCGCCGCACTTCGGGCCGGCGAGCGCGTGGCTCGGCTTGCCGTGCACGTTCTGGCCGGTGCCCCCACGTGACAAGCCGGCCGCGGTGCACGCCGAAGGCGCGCCGCCGCTGCTCGTCGTCGGCACGATCCATGATCCCGCGACGCCGTACACGTGGGCCCAGTCGCTGGCGGGCCAGCTGCGGACCGCTCACCTCCTCACGTCCGAGGGTGACGGCCATACCGCGTACGCGCGGGGGAGCTCCTGCATCGACGACGCGGTCGAGGACTATTTGCTCGCCGGGAAGGTTCCCCCCGACGGCACCCGGTGCCCTGCGCCGTAACGCATCGTCATGTCATTTCGAGCGACAGCATCTTGATCGCGTTGCCGCGCACGATCTTGTAGACGATGTCGTCCGACAGGTGACCCATCATCTCGAGCGCAACCCTCTTCGTGTCGGGCCACGTCGAGTCGGTGTGCGGGTAATCGGTCTCGAAGGTGATGTTGTCGACGCCGACTCGCTCCAGCGATTCCAGGCCGTGCCGGTCCCGGAAGAAGCAGCCGTACACATGGTCGAAGTAGTACGTCGACGGTGGCTCGGGCACGATGTCCTTCACGCCGCCCCACGCGCGGTGCTCGCGCCAGACGTCGTCGGCCCGCTCGAGCACATACGGCAGCCACCCGATCTGGCCCTCGGAGTACGCGAGCTTCAGGCGCTCGAAACGCACGAGCACGCCCGAGAACAAGAAGTCTGACAGTGATGCCATCGCGTTGTTGAAGCTCAAGGTCGCGGCGACCGCGATGGGCGCGTCGGCCGACGTCGCCGGCATCTGTGACGAGGATCCGATGTGCATGCACACGACCGTGTCGGTCTCCTCGCACGCGGCGAAGAACGGATCCCACTCACCCGAGTGGATCGACGGCAGGCCCAGCTTGGGAGGAATCTCGCTGAAGCACACGGCGTGGACGCCGCGCGCGGCGTTCCGCTGCACCTCGGCGGCAGCGAGCCGCGCGTCCCAGAGCGGCACGATCGGCAGGGGGATGAGGCGGCCTTTGCTGTCGCCACACCACTCCTCGACCATCCAGTCGTTGTACGCGAGCACGCACGCGTGCGCGAGCTCGCGTTCTTTGGCCTCGAGAAACGTCTGGCCGCAAAATCGCGGGAACGTGGGGAACGAGAGCGACGCCTCGACCCAGTTCAACTCCATGTCGTCGACCCGGGCCTTGGGCTCGTAGCATCCGGGACGCATCTCGTCGTAGGTGATCGGCGACATCGTCATGTCATCGCGGTCGAACCCCACCGCCGCGACATGGCGCTTGTTGATGTAGACGAGGTCCTCGTACACCCAGCAGTCCGCGAGCGGGCCGTCGGCGTCGAACGTCTGCTCGTAGGTGCCGCCCCCGACGTGGCGCATCGTGCCGATCCCACGCCGCTCGACGTGCGGACCCCGTTCCTTGAACTTGGCCGGCAGCCAGGTCTCCCAGACGTGCGGTGGCTCGACGACGTGGTCGTCCACGCTGATGATCTTGGGGAGGTCGGCCTGCATACGGCTCCCGGCGGCGGGCGGATCTGGTCGTGAGTCCTGCATCGAGGAGACCGACGCACTGTACGCGCGGGAACGATCGAGAGTCCGAATGCAACGTCTTGCTTCGGGCCTTCAACCGTTGCAAGGGTGTCGGCCACATGGAACTCTCGCCGCCGCCCTTGCGCGTCCTGCTCGCTCTCGGTCTCGTGAGCGCGTGCGTGCTCGCTCTACAAGTCGTGTTCACGCGGCTGTTGTCGGCTGTACTCGCGTATCACTTCAGCTTCCTGGCCATCTCCCTTGCCCTCCTCGGTACAGGGACCGGTGCCCTCCTCGTCTACATGCGACCAGGCTGGTTCGAAGGAGCATCTCTCGAGCGCGTGCTCGCACGGTGGACCGCGGCATACGCGTTGCTCCTCTTCGTCCTTCCGCTCGTGGTCGTGCATCTCGACTTCGATGACAGCGACGGCCTCACCGTGAAATTCGCCGCGAACGTGGCGGCGGCCTGCGTACTCGCGGCGGTCCCGTCCTTGGCGGCCGGCGTCGTCGTCGCGCTGGCGATGCGTGGCTACTCCAACGTGATCGGGCGCGTCTACGCGTTCGACCTCGTGGGCGCCGCGCTCGGCGCGCTCGCGGTGGTACCCCTGCTTCGCTGGCCGGCTCCCGATCTCATCGTCGTGCTGGGCGCAGTGGCCGCTCTCGCGGCCGTGATGTTCGCCGGCCCGGCGGCAAAGGAGCGCGTCGCCGGGATCGGCGTGATCGGCGTGGGTGTCGTCTTGCTCTTCGTCGCCGCGGCGAGCTCCGTGCTCCACCTGCCCGGACTACAAGGGCGCGACTCGATTCAGGTGACCGACCGTTGGGGTCCGCTGGCCCGCGTGCAGGCCTGGTCGTTCCCGGGCGCGCCAACGCCTCACACTCCGTCCGGCGCGGTGTTCTACGACCGGGTGTACGCACCGGTGTACGGATCCGTCGACGGTCAGCTCCCGAGCTGGGAGGGCATGTTGACGGGTCCGCAGAGCATCGCGTTCGTACTGCGCCGCGACGCGAACGCGCTGGTGATCGGCGGGGGCGGAGGGCGCGACATCTATACGGCGCTCTCGAGTGGTGCGCGACACGTCGACGTGATCGAGCTCAACGGCATCATCCGGGATGCCGTCGACAAGGACCTCGCGCAACGATCCGGGCGTCCGTACTCCCGCACGCGCGTGAGCACTTCCATCGGTGATGGCCGCTCGGTGCTCGCGGCGCGCGACACCAAGTACGACGTGATCCACATCGGGTTCACGGACACCCTGAGCGCAAACGCCGCCGCCGGCTTTGCGCTCAGCGAGAACAACCTCTACACGACGGAGGCGTTCCAGGAATACTTCGATCACCTCACCGATGGGGGCGTGCTGAGCGTCTCGCGCCTCGACAAGCTCGTCGGCGACGAGGCGATGCGCGCAACGATTCTCACACTCGGTGCACTGCAGAAGCGTGGCATCGCGGATCCCGAGCGCAACATTGTCGTCGTTCGCGGACGCGACTTCTTCGGCGGGACGTTCGAGACGATCTTGGCGAGGCTGAAACCGTTCACGCGCGAAGACGTCACGCGCATCGGCGCGCTCGCGGACGATCGCGGACTGGGCATCACATTCGCGGCCGGCGGCCCGTACCAGGACGCGTGGAAGGACCTGGCCGCGGCGAAGAACTGGCAGGAGTTCTGCCACTCCTATCGACTCGACGTGTGCCCGCCCACCGACGACAAGCCGTTCTTCTTCAACATGCGCCGGCTCTCCGAGGTCGGCTCGGCTCGACCCGCCGGCTACGCGTACTCCGTGGATCCCACCGACCTGCTCATGCTGACGCTCGGGGTGCTCGCGGTGCTGTCGGTCATCGGTTTCTTGCTGCCGCTCCCTTTCGGCCCCGGCGCAGGGGGACGGCCGAGCCTCACGTCGCTGGTGTACTTCGTCGCGATCGGGCTCGGCTATCTCGTCCTGGAGATCGTGCTCGTCCAGCGGTTCGTGTTGTTCCTCGGATATCCCACGTATGCGCTGTCGGTCGTGTTGTTCTCGTTGCTGCTCTTCACCGGGCTCGGGTCGTACCTGTCGTCGCGATTCTCGAGAAGTCGCGCGCTCCTGACCGGCGCGCTCGTCGCAGCGGTGGCACTGATCGCGGTTTCAGCCTTCGGGCTCCAATGGCTCTTGCGCAGCTTGATCGACCTTCCCTTCGCGGCGAGAGTCATCGTTTCGATCGCGATCATCGCGCCCTTCGGCGTCCTCCTCGGTGTGCCGATGCCTGTCGGGCTCCAGCGCCTGCAACAGCTCCACCCTCACGGCGTCCCCTGGGCGTGGGGCGTGAACGGCATCGCGTCCGTGCTCGCGTCGGTGCTCGGTGTCGCCGTCGCCATCTTCTACGGCTTCGCAGTCGCGTCGCTGGTGGCCGCCGCGTGCTACGCCTTTGCGCTCGGCCACGCCCTCATCGGTCGCTGGCCGGCCGCCGCGCCGCCTCCATGACGGTACGTCGGCCGCGCGGCGCCGGAACTCGGGTCAGCGCGGTGACCAACGGTGCACCCGTAAGCTTCCGGCCTCGTGGAGCTGCGTTACTCCGAAGCCGACGAAGCATTTCGTGCGGGCCTGCGCTCGTGGCTCGATACGGCGCTGCCGGCGCTCGCGCCCCAGCCCCCACGAGACGCGTGGGACGAGCGGCGCAAGTGGGACACCGACTGGCAGCGCCGCCTGTTCGACGCGGGCTACGCGGGCCTGCACTGGCCCAAGGAGTACGGCGGGCGGGGGGCGTCGCCGTCGGAGCAGCTGATCTTCTACGAGGAGACTGCCCGGGCGAAGGCGCCGTACGTCGGGGTGAACTTCGTGGGGACCCTGCACGCGGGCCCGACGCTGATCGAAGAAGGCTCCGACGCGCAGAAGGCCGAGCACCTGCCCAAGATCTTGCGGGGCGACGAGGTGTGGTGCCAGGGCTTCTCGGAACCGAACGCGGGCTCCGATCTCGCGTCGCTGCGCACTCGCGCCGTGCGTGACGGCGACGACTACGTGCTCGACGGCCAGAAGATCTGGTGCTCGTTCGGCAACATCGCCGACATCGGCGAGTTCCTCGTGCGTACCGACCCGGACGCGCCCAAGCACAAGGGCATCTCGTGGCTGATGTTGCCGATGCACCTGCCGGGCATCGAGGTGCGCCCGATCAAGACCGTGCTCGGCAGCTCGGAATTCTGTGAGGTCTTCCTGAACGACGTTCGCGTCCCGGTCGAGAACCGGGTCGGCGCCGAGAACGACGGCTGGCGGATCACGAACGTCACGCTGAAGTACGAGCGCGGTACGGCCTTCGTGAGTGAGCTCGTCGACTCCATGCGACTCTGCGAGGGCCTCGCGCGCACCGATGGCGCGCACGACGAGCGAGCGCTCGGCCGCAGCATCGCCGAGTTCGACGCGCTGTGGTCGCTCACCAAGCGCAACGTGTCGCAGGCGGCACGTGGCACGACCGGGCCGGGAGCGATGGTGATGAAGCTCGCGTACTCGGAGGCGCGGCAGCGGTTCGGTGAACTGTGCATGCGAGTTCTCGGCCGCGACGCCCTCCACATCGACGACAACGAGCTCGTCGAGGAGCGCTTGCGCGTGCTCGCGCTGACGATCGCGGCCGGCGCGTCGCAGATTCAGCGCAATATCATCGGCGAGCGATTGTTGGGTCTGCCGCGGGAGCCCAGGTAGTCGTGGATCTCGAGCTCTCCGACGACCAGGTCGCGTTGCAAGGCGCAATCGCATCGCTCCTCGCGGCCCGCATCCCGATGGAACGCGTGCGCGCCGGTTTCGATCGCGCCATGTTCGACGAGCTCGCCCGGGGCGGGGTGTTCACGCTCCGCAAGGACGGATTCTCCTGGGCCGACTGCGTGATCGTGATGGAACAGCTCGGCCGGTGTTGCATCCCCGGGCCGATCGTGCCCTCGCTGTTGCTCGGCGACGGCCGTATCGCCGGCACCGCATCGAATGACCCGCCGCGGATCTGGATCGAGCACCTCCATGCGCTGGATGTCATCGTCGTCGACGAGCATCCTCCGAAGATCGCCGATGCCGAGGACGTGCGCGCCGAGCCCTCGCCGTGGCCGCTGGACCCGCTCACACCGGTGTCGTGCACGGACGCATTGCCCCGTCTCGAGCCGCTCGATCTCGTCCTTCCGGAGTGGCACCTTGCGGGCGCGACCCTCACGGCCGCGTTCCAGCTCGGGCTGGCCGACCGTCTGGTGGAGATGGCGGTCGCGTACGCGAAAGAGCGCGTGCAGTTCGACCGGCCGATTGGATCGTTCCAAGCCGTGAAGCACATGTGCGCGGACATGTTGACCCGCACCGAGGTTGCGCGCGCGGCGGTCTACGCGGCCGGCGCGAAGCTCGACGAAGGACCCGACCGTCCGGGCTTCGACCGGCTGGTGTCCGGCGCCAAGATCGTCGCGGGAGAGGCGGCGATCGCGAACGGGAAGGCCGCAACGCAGGTGTTCGGTGGCATGGGGTTCACGTGGGAGGTCGATGTGCATCTGTACCTGAAACGGGCGTGGGTCCTCGACACGCATTTCGATACTGCCGAACGGCACGCCGAGGTGCTTGCCGCGATGGTCGCGTCATGACCCGGCCGCAGACCACGGTGCTCGACGCGCTCACCCACCGGCTCCGGCACGAGCCGGACACGCGGTACCTCGATTTCGAAGGCGAGCAGTACACGGCCCGGAGGATGGACGAGGAGTCGACACGGCTCGCGCACGCGCTCGGGGAGATGGGCGTCGGGCACGGCGACCGCGTGGCCACGCTGCTCGGGAACCGCGCCGAGCAGGTCGTCAGCTTCCTCGCCGCGTTGAAGCTCGGCGCCGTGCAAGTTCCGATCAACACCGCCTACAAGGGTGCGTTCCTCCGCCATCAGCTTTCCGATTCCGGCGCGCGGGTGTTCATCGTGCAGGGCGACTTCGTGTCGCGGGCGGCCGAGGTCGTCAGCGATGCGACGACGCCCGACCTCGCGCACGTCGTCGTCGTCGATCCGCCGGACGCCGTGATCGACGCCGTGCCGGCCGTGTCCTGGGACGACGCGCTGGACTCGGGAAGCGACCTCGCGTTCGATGCGGCGAAGGTGCGCCCGGGCGACCTCGCGTGCTTCATCTACACGGCGGGTACGACCGGTCCATCCAAGGGCTGCATGTTGTCGCACAACTACGTCGTGAGCCTCGCAGACCAGATCGCGCGCGCGTGGGACCGAAAGCCGGACGACATCGTGCTGACTCCGTTACCGCTGTTCCATTTCAACGCGATCACGGTGTGCGTCGTCGGTTCGTTGCTGACGGGGGGAAGCGCCGCGATCGAGCGCCGGTTCTCGGTGAGCAACTTCTGGCCGGAGGTGCAGCGCACCGGCGCAACGATGGTGAGCATGCTCGGCTCGCTCGCGATCCTGATCGCGAACGCCGACGACCATCCGGATCAGCACGGGCACCGCCTGCGTTTGTGCGCGGCCGCGCCGATGCCGCCCGACACCGACCGCGCGTGGCGGGAACGATTCGGCTGCAAGACCTTCAGCGGCGGGTACGGCCTCACGGAGGCATCGCTGGTCTCGATGCTCGATGCGGGCGAGCCGAACAAGCCGGGCGCGTCCGGCAAGCCGAACCGCCACGAGTTCGAGGTGATGCTCGTCGACGACGACGACGTCGAAGTTGCGACCGGCGAAGTGGGCGAGATCGTGTGCCGGCCGACGGGCCCGAACCTCATGTTCGCGGGCTACTGGAACCGTCCCGACGCGACCGTCGAGGCGACGCGCAACCTGTGGTTCCATACGGGCGACCTCGGCCGCCTCGACGAAGACGGCTACCTGTACTTCGTGGACCGCAAGAAGGACGCGCTACGGCGGCGCGGCGAGAACATCTCCAGCTTCGAGATGGAAAAGGTGCTGTACGGGCACGAGGCAATCCGCGACGCGGCGGTGCACGCGGTGCCGAGCCCGATCGGTGAGGACGACGTCAAGATCACGGTCGTGCTGCAAGAAGGCGCCGCGGTCACCGAGGAGGACCTCTGCCGCTGGGTGGCAGAGCGGGTGCCGTTCTTCGCGATTCCTCGCTACGTGGAATTCCGTGACGACCTGCCCCGCAATCCGGTCGGGCGGGTCCTCAAGTACCAGCTCCGAGACGAAGGCGTGACGCCGGCGACATGGGACCGCGAGGACGCAGGCGTGACGTTCGAGCGCCGATGATCCAGCACGGCGAGCAATGAATGCGGCGGTCAGCGCCGGCGCGCTTTCCAGATCCATTCGGCAGGCCAGCGGCGCGCCCACTTGACGGGCGCGAAGTCCCCGTAGGTGGTGGTCGCGGCTGCGGGCGCGCACAGCTCGAAGAGATCCTCGATCTCGAACCCGTGCTCGCGCAGCAGTCGTATCCAAACGCTTGCCGGCAACGACCAGTCGATCGTGCCTTCATCGAACTCCATGCGACCGAGGTCGGCGAACGGTAGGCAGAGCTTCCGAGTTTGTCGCTGCTCCTTCCGGTTCCATGTGAGGTACAGCAACGGGTGGGTCGCGGAGAATGCCAGCGTCCCGCCGCGCCGAAGGACACGCGCGCACTCGGGCACGATCACGGCCGGCTCGCAGAAGCTCAGCGCGCCGTGGTCACAGAACACGACATCGAAGGCGGCCTCCGCAAACGGCAGTTGCTCGCCGTTCGCGAGGACGAGGGGGAGCGTCGGGGAGGCCGCGCGCGCGTGCGCGAGCTGCGCGCCCGAAAGGTCGAGGCCGACGAGCCGCGCGCCGGCCCGCAAGCGCGACAGACCAATGGGCGGCGCCACATCCGAGCTCGAGGACGTCGAGCCCGTCCACCTCGCCGAGCACCCGCAGCTCGGACTCGGGAGCGCGGTACGCCCCCCAGGCGAGCGGCGCGCGCGCCAAGACGTCGCCGTGTGCGTGTTGATACGCGTCGGCGTCCGCGTCCCAGAACCCTCGGTTGTGCGAGACGTGATCAGGTGTCACGCCGTGGCGGTGAACCCGGCCAGCGTCATCGGGTGATCGTGCTCGACGCGTCGACCCTTCGCGACGATGGAGACGTCGTGGCCGGCGGCCTCGGCCCGCAACGCGCCGACCGTGCACTTGTCGCGCGGGCGGATCGCGAACGGGTCGAACTGGAAGAACCGCATCGCGTTGAGGTGCGTGATCTCGTCGATCTCGTCGTCGGTGAGGTCGGTCGGCGCGAAGCCCTGCATCAGCCGCTCGGGCGCGTTCGGCCAGATCGCATCGCTGTGCGGGTAATCGGTCTCGATACAGATGCGACTCGTGCCGATCTCGCGTGCGTGGCGGACGCCGAAGTCGTCTTCGATGTAGCAGAGGATCACGCGCTCGAGGAACACCTCGCTCGGCATCCGGCCGCCGAAGTCCGCATGCGTCCACGCGTTGTGCGTCAGATACGTGTGGTCGAGCCGTTCCAGGAAATAGGGAATCCAGCCGATCCCGCCTTCGGAGAGCGCGATCGTGACGTTCGGGAACTTGCGGATCACCGGCGAGAAGATCACGTCGGCGGCGGCCTGCACGATGTTCATCGGCTGCAGGGTGATCATCACGTCGACCGGCGCGTCCATCGCGGTGATCGCCAGCTTCGACGACGAGCCGATGTGCATACAGACGATCGTGCGCTCGTCGTCGCACGCCTGCCAGAAGGGATCCCACGAGTCGGAATGCAAGCTCGGCAGCCCGAGCGGTACGGGGTTCTCCGGAAACGTGATCGCGTGGCAGCCCTTCTTCGCGACGCGACGTACCTCGTCGGCGATCGCCTCCGCGTCCCAGATCGGCGGGATCGCGAGCGGGATGAAGCGGTCGGGCGCAGCTCCGCACCAATCCTCGATGTGCCAGTCGTTGTACGCGCGGCACAGGGCGAGCGCCGCGTCCTTGTCGTCCAGCGCGGCGAACAGGCGGCCCGCGAAGCCGGGGAGAGACGGGAAGTTGAGCGAGCCGAGCAGCCCGTTCGCCGACATGTCGAGCACTCGCTGTTGCACGTCGTAGGTGCCCGCGCGCAGCTCTTCGAAGCTCGTCGGGTCCATCCCGAACTCCTCGGGCGGCCGCCCGGAGACCGCGTTGAGCCCGACGTTGGGGATGTCGAAGTCGAGGAACTTCCACCGATCGGTGCCGTCGGGTTGGCGTTCGACTCTCGGCGCGATGTCCTTGTACTTCGCGGGCACGTGGTGCTCGAACACGTCGGGCGGTTCGACGACGTGGTCGTCGACGCTGACCAGGATCATGTCCTCGAGGCGCATATCCGGGAGCTTAGGACGACGAGCGCAGCACGACGCCAGGCCGGGCGCCGGTGTCGACGCCTTCGCGCAGCAGGACCTCGCCGTTGACGATGACCGCGCGGTAGCCGGTGGCGTCGACGACGTACCGGCCGCTGCCTGCCGGGAAGTCCCGGACGTACCGAGGAGTTTCGGAGGCGCCGAGCTGCGAGCGGTCTATGCACAGCACGTCGGCGGCGGCGCCGGGCACGAGCGCGCCCCGGCCGTCGAGCCCGTATGCGCGAGCGGGAATCGACGTGAGACGTGCGACGGCCTGCTCGATCGTGAGGACGTCGGGCACCCATTCCGCGAGCAATCGCGTGCTGTAGTCGGCGCCGCAGAACGACAGGAGGTGCGCGCCGCCATCGGAGCTGCCGGGCATGGTGAAGGGTGAGCGAATGCATGCCTCGGTGACCGCGCGTTGACGGCGATTCGGCGGTGCGGCGAGCACGAACTGCGTGCGCAGGTCTTCGGCGATCGAGAGGTCGAGGAACACGTCGAGGGGATCCTTTCCCTGGTCCTCGGCGATGTCCCACACGCTGCGTCCGACGAGCGAGTCGTGCTCGGCGCGCTCTACGGTCTCGACGCTCACCACCTGCCAGACGAACACGAAGGCGCGACCGCTGGGATCGGCGATCTCCTTGCGCATCTGGTCGCGCCGCGCAGGATCGCGCAGTCGCTCGGATCGCTGCGGCTCGCGCAGGGTCAGCGTGTCCCGGAACGACGGCATCTCGTCGAAGAGGAAGGTGGAGCCGAGGGCGAAGTGCGCGCCTTGCCGGTTCGTCGCGAACATCGGGTGGATCTCGAGACCCTCGTCGTGCGCAGCCTGCGCGAACTCGAGGCTTCGCGACCATCCCTCGGGAGCATGAGGGAGCAGCGTGAGCGTGTTGAGGTGGACCGGACGGCCCGAGACGTCCGCCATCCTGCGCATCAGCTCGCGGTCGGCGTCGTCGTAGCCGTTCAGGAACGTGCGCGGGATGAACTCGATGCACCCCTTGCCGACGTCGCCGAGCACGGAGGCCAGCGCGACGAGCTCCTCCGGTGCGGCGTGGTTGCTGGGCACCCCCCGGCCGTCGTGGGCGACATGGATGTCGAGCTGACTCGACGTGAAGCCGATCGCGCCGTCGTCGAACGCGGCGCGCACGAGCACACGCATCTGCGCGATCTCGTCGTCGGTCGCCGCGCGTTCGGACGCCTCGTCGCCCATCACCATTCGGCGCACGGCGCAGTGCCCCACGTTCGCGCCCATGTTCACGCCGAGGCGACCGTCGAACCCGGCGAGGAAGTCTGCGAGCGAACCGCCGCGGAAGGTCACGCCCGCCGCGAGCGCGTCGGCACTCATGCCCTCGACGCGGGACAGCATCAGCAACAGCCATTCGAGGTCGCCGGGGGTGCTCGGCGCGAGCGTGAAGCCGCAGTTGCCGGTCATCAACGTCGTCACGCCGTGCCAGGACGCCGGCGACGCGGTGGGATCCCAGTGGAGTTGTGCGTCGTAGTGCGTGTGGATGTCGACGAAGCCCGGCGTCACGAGCAAGCCGTCCGCGTCGATCGTTTCGCGCGCGTCGCTCGAGTCGAGGCGGCCGACGTCGACGATCCGTCCGTGGTCGATCGCGACGTCGGCAGTGCGCGCCGGCGCGCCCGTTCCGTCGACCACCGTCCCGCCGCGGATCAGGAGCTGGGTCATGTCTCCGCCGTGCTCACAGCGAGTACATCGCTTGCGCGTTCAGCCCGAAGAGCCGCGCCCGCGCGTCGGGGTCCATACCGTCGGTGCATTCGCGGAGCTCGTCCACGACGCCGGGATACTTCGCGTCGCTGTGCGGGAAGTCGGAGGCCCACACGAGGCGGTCCTTGCCGACGAGCGGCCACAACACCGGCGCGGTCGTCTCGCCGGGGTCGAAGCTGATCCAGCATTGCCGCTGGAAGTACTCCTTCGGCGTCAACGAGAGCGGGGGAGTGGCCCATCCATAGCTCTCGAGGAATTCGCCGAGGCGGTCGAACCAGTGCGCGATCCAGCCGCCCCCGCACTCGAGCACGATGACCTCGAGCTCCGGGAACTGTTCGAGCACGCCGCCGTACACGAGGTTCGAGAGCGTCATCTGCTGATCGAACAGCAGGATCAGCGCATGGTGCGTGCCGGGTGCCATCAGGCCGCCGAGCGCACGCGACGCGCCCGGCATGTCGGCGAGCCCGGCCGGATGGAACGCGATGGGCAACCCGGTCTCGGCGAGTGCTTCCCATACCGGCGTATAGGAACGGTGGTGCAACGGCCGGTCGTTGTACGCGTTGGGACGCGCGAAGCCGGCCTTCAACCCCATCGGCGCGATGCGCCGTGCCTCGTCCGCCGCGCGGGCGGGATCCTGCATCGGCAGCGCGCCGACGCCGATGATGCGATCGGGCGCCTCCGCGCACCACTGCGCGATCCAGTCGTTGTAGACCTTGCACGACTCGACCGCCAGGTCGCGGTCCTGGATGGCACCCAGCTTCAACCCGAGCCCGGGATACATCACCGAGACGTCGATGCCCTCCGCGTCCAGCACCTTGACCCGCTCGCGCGCGTCGAAGCCGGCGGGATTGAGGTCCTCGTAGTGACGGCCCCGGCCGAACTCGTCGAACGACTCACCGGCGTTCCCGAGACCGACAAGCCCCCGGTCGGTCGCCATGCGGTCCTCGACCCAGCATTCGTCGTAGCCGGTCGACTCGTTCCAGCGCAGCCGGATGCCGCGATCACGCAATCCCTTGGGGAGGTTGCGCTCCCACAAGTCGGGCGGCTCACACAGGTGACCATCGGCATCCACGACCAACACGTCATCGGGCAGCACGTCATCGGGCATGTTTCCGCTCCTCGTAGACCGCGCGCAGACGGGCGGCGTGGTGAGCGTACGAGAGCACGTCGGTGCTGTCGACGAACTGATCGATCGACCCGACGCGGGGGAGTGCGCGCAGCCTCTCGTCCCCGACCGCCGAGAGGCACGCCCCGACGAAGCGCTCGGAATCCAGGACGAGGAACGGACGGTTGTGAAACGGCCGCACCGTCGGATCGCCGATAGGCGGGAGTCCGCTCTTGTTGTGCACGCGCGCGACGGTCTCGTATGCGCGCGTCAACGCCTTCTCGCGGGCCGGGAAGTCGGTGGCCGCGATCGCGTCGTTGAGGTGCGGCAGCATTTCATCGGCGCCGGGCAGTTGCCGGTAGGCGGTGCCGAACCACTTGGAGTACGGCCAGTATTCGCGCGCGTAGAGAAGGTGCAGCCGCATGACTTCCCTCGCCTGACGGGCAGCCAGCACGCGGGAGCCGAGCTCGTCGCCGACTTCCGCGTTGCGGCCGACGAACGGCTCTTCCTGCGAGATGCGTTGCCATTGACACGCGAGCATCCAGGCCCACACGTCATCGGGGAAGTATGTGAGCTGTTCGCGCACGGGTGCGAGCGCGACAAGCCCGTCGTGGTACACCCCGCCGCGCACGACTTCGAGCAACTTCTCTTGCGGCGTGACCAGCCAGTCGGTCGGAGTCATGCCCTCGCTCGCGTCGTGTCCGAGTTGGAGGCGCAGCCACTCGCCGAGCGTGGAGACCTCCACGTGATGCCGCACCGGCCAGTCGTCCCACCCGTATCGCACAGGCAGCCCGGCGAACGACTCCGGCAGTCCGGCATTCACCGCCGTACGCACGGCGTCGACGTCGCGCGGCTCGACGAAGACCTTGCACCGCGGGCCCCAACCGTGATCCGTCGACCGTTCCGTGTCATAGCCGAGCACGTCCGAGCCCCATCCGAGCAGCGCCGCGCTGTGCACCCACGGCGCCATGATCGGACCGACGACGTCGTCGTAGAACCGCCGATTCAGCTCGATCCCAGGAACAAAGTCGGCCACGACCCGAGAGTCTGCAGGGTTCTTGCGACGCGCGGCGACAAAAAGCGTCGTCAACTGTCGCAAGAACCCGTTGCGCTAGCTTCCCGGGCCATGCAGCGACGGGTGTGTGTCGTGGGGGTGGGCCTTTCCGATGGGCCGAAGACGCCCGAGATGAGCGCCACGATGCTCGAAGCGCAGTCGTTCCGACGGGCGCTCGACGATGCCGGATGCGAGAAGCGCGACATCGACGGGCTTGCAAGCGCCGGGTACGGCGGCATGCACGAGGTGATGCTCGCCGAGTACCTCGGGCTCACCCCGCGATGGATGGAGTCGACGAGCGTCGGCGGTTCGAGCTTCGAGTTCCACACGATGCACGCGTATCGCGCCATCCAGAACGGCGACGTCGACACGGTCGCGATCGTGTACGGCAACAACCAGCTGTCGGCGTCGGGCCGCACGCTGGGCACGGGTGGCGGGGGAGGCGGCCGGGGCGGCATGGCGATGCCGTTGCCGATGGCCTACGAGTTCCCGACCGGACTCACCCTCGTCGGCGCCTACGCAATGGCGGCGCAACGGCACATGCATGAGTACGGCACCTCACCGGAGCAACTCGCGTCGATTGCCGTGCAGACACGCGAGCACGCAACCCGCAATCCCCGGGCGATGTATCGAGATCCGATCACCGTCGACGATGTACTCGGGTCGAAGCTCGTCGCCGACCCGCTGCACAAGCTCGATTGCTGCGTCATCTCCGACGGCGGCTGCTGCGTCATCCTCACCACCGAGGAGCGGGCACGGGACATGGCGCGCAAACCGGTGTACGTGCGTGGCGCCGCCGGCGGCAGCACGCACCACTCGATCACCGCCATGACCGACATGACGCGCACCGCGGCCGCGACCAGCGGACCGAAGGCATTTGCAGAAGCAGGCATCACCCCCGCCGACGTCGACATGTTCGCGATGTACGACTCGTTCACGTACACCGTCCTCGTGGTGCTCGAGGATCTGGGGTTCGCGCCGAAGGGCGACGGCGGCGCGTTCGTCACGGACAACGGCGGCAACCTTCGTCTCGGCGGGGCGCTGCCGACGAACACCGACGGCGGCGGGCTCTCCTGCACGCATCCCGGCATGCGCGGGCTGTTCTTGTTGTGCGAGGCCACCCGCCAGCTTCGCGGCGAGGCGGGCGACAGTCAGGTTGCCGGCGCCGAGATCGCCGTCGCGCACGGCAGTGGCGGCTGGCTGTCGACGCAGGGAACCGTGGTGCTCGGCACCGAGGCGGCGTAATGGCGCGGTCGGCCGAGCCCAGCGCCGGCGAGCCGGGGCCCGGGTGGAGCGAGACGCCGAAATGGTTGGCGCCGCGACCCACGCCCGAGGACAGCGAGTACTGGGAGGGCGCGCGCCGCGGGGAGCTGCGCATCCAGCACTGCACAACCTGTGGCATGTACCAGCACTACGCCCGCATGTTGTGCAGCCACTGCGGTGCCCAGACGCTCGAGTGGGTGACGGCGTCGGGCGCCGGCACCGTGTACTCGTTCACCGTCGTGCGCCAGAACGGCGTACCGCCGTTCAACGAGCGAGTGCCGTTCGTGGTCGCGTGCGTCGATCTCGACGAGCCCGGCGCGCGAATGATCGCGGCGATGCCGGATTGTGCGCCCGCGGACGCGCGGATCGACATGCGGGTGCGCGCCACGTTCCGGCCCGCGACCGACGAGTACGGCTTCGTCGACTTCGCGCCCGCCGGGTAGGACCGCAGGTCAGGACGTCGTCGCGGCGGCGACCGCACCCGGCGTCACGATCGACACCGCGAGCTTGGCGAGCACGGCCTCGACCTGGTCGGCATTCCGGGGCGCGCGCCGCAGTCGCTCGTAGGTCGAGTAGGACGTGAGCGCCGCGAGCGCATCGACGGCCTCGTCGGTCGACCAGTGCGAGCGGAGCTGGCCGCCGGACGCGAGCGCCTCGACGAGACGGCGCAGCTGCTTCTCGTCGACGCCGTCGCTCGCGTGGTCGGTGCCCGTGAGCGCGTTCAAGGTGCGCAAGCCGCGCATCCGCTCGTCGTGCTCGGCCCAGTGCCGGCACACGTCGCCGAGCATGTCCCGCAGCGCGAGCAGCGGATCCGCCATGCCCGTGCGCTGCTCATCGAGCACGATCGTGCGCGAGATCGAGGAGGCGAGCTCGTCGAGCACCGCGCGTTTCGACCGGAAATGCTCATAGACCGTGGCGCGCGCGACGCCTGCTTCCTTCGCCAGGACGTCCATGCTGAAGCCGTTCGGTCCGCGCTCTCGAGTGAGACGCCCCGCCGCCTCGACGATGCGCGCCCGGGTCGCTCGGACCAGCTCCCGACGCGTGGGACTCATATGACGATCTCCCAACCCAGTGGTCGCACGCTCTCGGTACGCATTCGATCTTTTCCTGAACGGGGCCAAATATGCAGCATTTGCCAAATATGCAGAATTTGGTTGTCGCTCATTGTGGCACGGCCAATCGTTCAAAGGTCGGACGTGGTTCGGAGCGCAGTCACGACGACTTCGAGCTCCCGTGCGTACACCTTTTCGAACAGTTCGCGGCGCCTGCGAGCCCCCCACAGCTCGAGCTCCGCGTCATCAAGTGCGGTGACACGCAGCATCACGAGGTCCGTACCCAAATCGACGCGCACGTCCTCCACCACCCCCCGGCGGCTCCGGTCGAGGCCGTCGGCGATGCGCAGGATCGCCGCGAGCTTGCGGAGGCGGTCTCGATCCGTCGCGTCGAGCGCAGCGAAACGTGATTCCGACGGTTTCGGATCGCCGCGGCGATGGTGCCGTACGAGCGCCGCGAGGAATGCGACCTCGGCCGGGTCGAAGCCGCGCAGCTCGCCGTGCTCGACGAGGTACGCGGCGTGCCGGTGGTGCCCCTTGCGCGAGACGTGCTGCCCCACATCGTGCAGCAACGCGGCGAACTCGAGCATCTCGCGGTCGCGATCGCCGAGTCCGTGCACGGGGCCGAGCTGGTCGAACAGGCGCAGGGCCAGGCGCGCCACCTGGGTGGTGTGCGGCGCATCCGAGCTGCACCGGCGGGCAAGGCCGGCAACCGCGGCGCGACGGAGCGCGCGCGGATCGTCGCCGAAGTCGGCGGGGTCGTGGGTGCGGACCGCATCGAGCACGATGCCCTCGCGCAATGCCCAGTCGCTGACCGTCAGGCCGTCGAGGCCGAAGAGGTCGAGGGCCGTGACCAGCAACGTCGACCCGGCGGGCAGCAGCTCGGCGCGGCGTTGCTCCTCGAGCCCGGGCATGCGCCGCCGGTCGGCGCTCTTCGTCCGCATGATGCGGTCGTGCAGCGCGTCGAGCTCGGCGCGCGTGGCGCGCAGCGCATTCGTGCTCGACGGCAGCTCGTCGTCACCGCGCTCGAGCGCGACGGCCATCCGCACGAGGTCGTTCAAGGTGCCGCTCGTGCCGACGGCCATGCGCGGGCCGCGAGCCCGCACGTCATCGACCAACGGTTCGAGTCCGGTGCGGACTCGTTCCTCCAGCCGCTTGCGGTCGGCCTTGGACGGCGGGTCGTCGCGTACGCAGTCGGCGGTGAGGCGGCCGACGCCGAGCGGGAGGCTCGTTGCCCATCGCAGGCCCGATGCGTCACCGATCATCACCTCGACGCTGCCGCCACCGACGTCGATGCCGAGCGCGGGCGCGGGCTCGATGACCACGCTGGCGCGTACGGCCGCGAAGATGAGCCGGGCCTCTTCGAGGCCGCTGATGACCTCGACGTCGACACCCGTCTCGGCTTCGATGCGATCGACCATTTCACTGCCGTTGGCCGCCGTCCGGATCGCGCTCGTCGCCTTGGCGATGACTTCGCGTGCACCGAGCGCGTCGGCGAGGCGCACCAGCCGGCGGACCGCCCCGATCGCGCGTTCCACCGTTGCGGGCGGGATCCGGCCATGACGCGCCACGTCGTCGCCGAGGCGCAACATCTCCTTCTCACGCGCGACCGCGGTGAAGGTGCCGTCGGCGTGCACGTCGGCGACGAGCAGGTGGAACGAGTTCGAGCCGAGATCGAGCGCAGCCATTCTCACGACGGACCGCTCCCTCGCTGCGCCTTCACCGGCAACGCTTCGTGCTCACGCCGCATGCCTCATCGACACTAACGGCGTAGCCTGCCGCCACCGGCCCATCAAGGAGATCCCAATGTCGCTGGCGTTCGAACCTCGCATGCTGATCGACGGCAAGCTCGTCGATGCGGAGGGCGGGAGGACCTACGAGAACATCAACCCCGCGACCGAGGACGTGGTCGGTCCGGTCGCCGACGGAACGCCCGGCGACATGGAGCGCGCCGTCACCGCTGCCCGCCGTGCGTTCGACGACACGAGCTGGGCCACCGACCGGGCATTGCGCAAAGCGTGCCTGCAGCAGTTGAGAGAAGCGCTGGACAAGCACAAGGAAGAGTTGCGACCGCAGATCGTCGCCGAGGTCGGCACCCCGATCGGCCTCACGTTCGCAATCCAACAGGACACCTGCATCGACGACATGCAGTGGGACATCGACCTGATCGACCGCTACGAATGGGAACGAGAGCTGGGTGTGCACGAGTTCTTCGGGATGCAGTCGAACCGGCTGGTCATCCGCGAGCCGATCGGCGTCACGGGCCTGATCACGCCGTGGAACTTCCCGTTCATGCTGAACCTGTCGAAGCTGACGCCGGCGCTTGCCGCCGGATGCACCGCGGTGCTGAAGCCGGCGCCCGACACTCCGTACGCCGCGACCTGGATCGGCAAGCTCGTCGCCGAGGAGACCGACATCCCGGCCGGGGTGTTCAACGTCGTGACATCGGCCGACCCTGCCGCGGTGGGGGAGGCGCTCACCGCGAGCGCCGCCGTCGACATGATCTCGTTCACGGGCTCGACCGGGGTCGGGAAGCGGATCGCGGCGCGGGGCGCCGACACGCTGAAGCGCGTATTCCTGGAGCTCGGGGGCAAGTCGGCCAACATCGTGCTGGACGACGCCGATCTCGCAGCCGTGTTGCCGTCCACCGGCATGGTGTGCATGCACTCGGGCCAGGGCTGTGCGATCACCACCCGCCTGCTGTTGCCGCGATCGCGCTACGACGAGGGCGTCGAGATCGTGAAGTCCGCGTTCGAGACCTTTCCGTACGGCGATCCGATGGACTTCAACAACATGGCCGGCCCGTTGATCAACGCCCGGCAGCGGGAGCGGGTGCTCGGGTACATCGAAAAGGGCAAGGCCGAAGGCGCGCGCTGCCTCGTGGGTGGCGGTGCGGCGACGCAGTTCGACAGGGGGTACTTCGTGCAGCCGACGTTGTTCGTTGACGTCGACCCGAGCTCGACGATTGCACAGGAAGAGATCTTCGGTCCGGTCCTGTCGGTGATCCCTTACGAGGACGACGACGACGCGGTGCGCATCGCGAACAACTCACGCTACGGCCTGTCCGGTGCCGTGAACGGGGGCTCGTTGGAGCGCGCGCTCGCCGTCGCGCGTCGTATCCGCACGGGCACGATCGCCGTGAACGGCGGGCAGTGGTTCGGGCCCGACTCGCCCTTCGGCGGCTACAAGGAGAGTGGCCTCGGCCGCGAGCACGGTCTCGCAGGCTTCGAGGAGTACCTCGAGACCAAGACGGTAGGACTCCCTCCAAGCTGAATCGCGCGCAACCTTTATGGGTCGTCTCCCGCGCAACAGCCCGGGCGAGCGAAGGGCGACGCCCGGGCCGTGCGACCGCCAAGGGGAAGGCGGCATTCGATGCATAGACGTCCGCGCCGTCGATTTGGTTGCCACCCGGCCGGGATTTTTTTTCAGCCGGACTGTGAACGCGCGAACGCGATCGTGCCTTCGATGAACGTTCCGACGTCGCGGTACTTGCCCGCGAACACCTCGCCGAACCAGTCGGGGACTGCAACCTCGAGTCGGTCCTGCTCGATGGTCGTGAGCACCGGCTCGACCATGGCGTCCACCGGCAACATCTCCACGCCGGTGACGCCGAGCGGGTCGTTGTCCGGAAGGTGGAACAACTCCGTGTCGATCACGCCGGGATACACGACGTGGACTTTGACCGCAGTGTCGCGCAGGTCGACCTGCAGGCACTCCGCCCAGGCCGAGATCGCGGCCTTGCTCGCGGCGTACGCCGACTCCGCCGGGGGTGAGAGGCGCGCCGCGACCGAGGACACGTAGACCAGCCGTCCCGCGCGTGCGACGAGGTCGTCGAGCAATGCCAGCGTGAGCCGCACCGGCGACGCGTAATTGATGTGCATGACCGACTCGACGATGTCGGGCGTGAGTGCGAACACCGTCTTGCGCTTGGGGATGCCGGCATTGTTGACGAGGACATCGATCCCGCCCAGCTCCGACGAGGCGCGCTGCGCGAACGGCGCGATGGCGTCGAGCTCTGCAAGGTCGATCGTCCACGCCCGCGAATCCGGGGCGTGCACGCGGCACTTCTCGAGCACCGCCTCCAGCCGGTCCGCGCGTCGCGCGCAGATCCCCACGGTCGCGCCACGCTTGGCGAAACCCTCCGCGAGCGCGGCGCCGATGCCCGCCGACGCGCCCGTCACCAACACGTGCTTCCCGCTGAGGTCGTACGCCATGGAGCGAAGCTAGCCTCCGGCGCGCATGCCGATCACGCCCGACACCGTGTTGCTCACCGACCGGTTGGTCGTCGTCACCGGCGCCGCCGTGGGGATCGGTGCCGCGGTCGCAACCGCCTGCGCGCGTTTCGGTGCGGACGTCGCCGTGTGCGATCGCGATGCAGAGGGGCTCCAGCGGACCGTTTCCGAGATCGAGGCGACGGGCCGGCGTGCGCATTCGACCGATCTCGACGTGCGCGACGGCGACGCGGTCCGCGGGTGGATCGACTCGCTCCCTGCGATCGATGCACTCGTCAACAACGCCGGCGGCGGCTTCCGTGCCCCCTTCCTCGATGTCAACGACAAGGGCCAGGACACGCTCATCCGCGAGAACTTCGTCAGCGTGACGCACCTGGTGCGCGCATGCGTCCCGAAGATGCCCGCCAACGGCCGGGGGTCCATCGTCAACGTGACCTCCATCGAGGCGCACCGTGGCGCGCCCGGCTTCGCGATCTACAGCGCGATGAAGGCTGCGCTCGTGAACCTGTCGATGACGCTCGCGCTGGAGCTCGGGGATCGGCACATCCGCGTCAACTGCATCGCGCCCGACGTCATCCCCACACCTGGTATCGGCGGCGACGTGCCGGTGAAGACGCCGCTGACCGTGGCCGGGCACGTCGACGACGTCGCGGGCGCGGTCATCTATCTCGTGTCCGACCTCGGCCGCTTCGTCACGGGCGCCACGATCCACGTCGACGGTGGCAACCTCGCGGCCGGCGGGTGGGGTCGGGCACCCGACGGCAGCTGGGTGACCGCCGGTGAGGTGGGCGGCCCATGAAGTTCGGCGTCGCGTTGGGCGCGCTCAACCCGCACTTCCATCTCGACGCCACGGTCGAGGCCGACCGCCTCGGCTATGAGTCGGTCTGGCTTCCCGAGCACCTCGTGTTCACGCGCACGATGTCACGGTCGCCGCACCCCGGGCAGGAGCACCCACCCGTCCCGCCGACGGCGCCGATCTACGACGCCTTCGCGTACCTCGCGTACCTCGCGGCGCAGACCGAGCACGTCCGGCTCGGTACGCACGTGTTCAACATCGGATTGCGGCATCCGTTCACGACTGCGCGCGGCGTGCAGACCGTCGACCTGTTGTCGAAAGGCCGGTTCGAGTTCGGCATCGGTGCATCGTGGCTCGAAGAGGAGTGGGACGCGACCCAGCTCGACTTCTCCACGCGTGCGCGGCGCGTCGACGAGGCGGTCGAGGTCTGCAAGCGGCTGTGGACGGAGGAGACGGTCAGCCATCGCGGCGAGTTCTTCGCGTTCGACGACGTGGTGTTCGAGCCGAAGCCGGTCCAGAAACCGTGGCCCCCGATCCTCGTCGGCGGCGAATCTCGCGCCGCGTTGCGCCGCGCGGCGCGCGTCGGCGACGGCTGGATCGGTATGGCGCACACGCCGGAATCCGCCGCGGAACAGATCGCCGGGTTGCGGTCGGTGCTCGTCGAGCACGGGCGCGACCCGTCGAGCTTCGAGGTCGTGCTCGGCGGCCCGGTCGCGTCCCGGGAGGACGCGCACCGCTGGGAGGAGCTCGGCGTGACCCGCATGATCGTGTCGCCCTGGCGGCGGTCGCCCGACGCCGTCGACGGCCTTCGCCGCTTCGCCGACACGGTGCTCTGACCGTACGGCCGCGCCGCCGGCCGTCTCCGGCCGCCTCGCCAGGCGGCCCCGCCGACAACTACGTTGGCTTTCGAGCATTTTTCGGGGGGCGGACGGTCGAGGGGGCATCGTGAAACCGGGTCGATCGTTCGTCGTCGCCATCGTGTGCGCCCTGGTCTGTGGCCTGTCGAGCGCGCCCGCCGGTGCCGCCAGCCCATCGGTCACGGTCACCGACCCCACCGGCGACGTCACGAACCGGGCCGGCGGCAGCGTCGTCAGGCCGGAGGCCGACATCGTGTCGGCGTCGTCGGGCGCGGATGCGCACAGCTCGGTCTTCACGCTCCGGGCGCAGACGCCGAAAAATCCCGCCACCGACCCGAACTGGCTCAACGACACCGGACCGCTCTGGCTCATCGACAGGAACTACGACCGCCACACGGACTACATCGCTGCGGTGTACCGCACAGGTCCGGCGCCGGGCACGCAGCACGCCGTGATGTATGACCCGCACCTGAAGCCTGTCTGTACCGGCACCCCGGACTACCAGGGCGGGAGCTACATCGCGCGCTTCACGAGCAGTAGCTGCCCGCGTCTGCGCGGCTACGTGTGGAGCTCGGAGATGGACTATGACACGACGGCGAGCCCGGCGAACGACGAGGCGGTCGATCTCGCGCCCGCGGGCAGCCCCTCTCCGCCCACGCCGGAGCCGCGCACGGGGTACTGGATGCTCGGCGCCGACGGGAAGACCTACCCGTTCGGCAACGCGCCACGTTTCAGCTCCGCCGGGCCGTACGCGGCGGCGGTGACCGCCCGCGCCAACGGCACCGGCATCTGGGTCGTCGATTTCTTCGGCAATGTCCACGCGTACGGGCACGCGACGTACCAAGGCGGTCATCCGGCGCTGCGGTCCGGAGAGTTCGTCACGACGATCTCGGCAACACCGACGGCGCGGGGCTATTGGCTGTTCACCACCCTCGGCCGCGTGTTCGCGTTCGGTGACGCGAAGTCCCACGGGGACCTGCGCGATCTGGCGTTGACCGGTCCGATCATCGCGTCGGTCGCCATGCGGGACGGCAAGGGCTACTACATGGTCGGTTCCGACGGCGGCATCTTCGCCTTCGGCAGCGCGAAGTTCCGTGGCTCGATGGGCGGCCGCCCGCTCGTCGGCCGCATCGTGGGCATCTCGCCGACGCCGAGTGGCCATGGCTACTGGCTCGTTGGCGAGGACGGTGGCGTGTTCGCGTTCGGCGACGCCAACTTCCGCGGGTCGATGGGTGGCGTGCCACTGGCGAAACCGATGAACGGCTTGGTCGCGTTCGGCAACGGCTACCTGATGGTCGCGTCCGACGGTGGCGTGTTCGACTTCTCGACGAAGCCCTTCCTCGGCAGCCTCGGCGGACAATCGCTGTCCGCGCCCATCATCGGGATCGCGGCTTTCAGCACGTAATTCTTGGTCGCGCTCGCGGACGCTCGCCGCTCCCGCCAGTTCGCTTCGGCTCCGCCTCCGCTCACGGCCTCGTGTGACGAGCCAGGCGTTCGGGGTGGGCGGCGAAGTCGCGGATGGAGCCGACGTTGCGTAGCGCAACCTCGACGATGCCCGGCTGCATCGTGTAGCACACGCCGGCCATGTTGCGCGGGAGCCGGGCCGCGACCGGTATGGCGTCGAGATCCATGCCGCGGCCCATGCCGATGTCGCAACCACGTCGAAGCGTGATCGCCCGTTCGGCTTGCTCGACGTCGAGCGTGCTGTCGGCCCAGCGCATGAAGCCGCCTTTCCATGGCGCGGGTGCGAACCGCGCCTCCGGCGCGACGAGTCCGTACCAGTCGATGTCCCATACGAGGTCCGGCGTTTCGTCGACCCACAGGCGGACACGGGTCGCGCCGGTCTGCGGATCGCGCGCCGGCACCTCGATGTCGTATACGCGCCGGTCGCGGCCCGCGGCCGCGTGCGTGATCGCGTAGCACGCGGCGTCGAATTGGTGCGTGCAGTTCTGCTTGGGATCGGTCCAGGCGCCGGCGGCGGTGAAGCGTCGCTCGAGTGGCATGTCCGCCAGCTTCCGGAGCGGCTCGGCCGCGGCCGGGCACGTCGACCACGGCCATCGTTGCGAGTCGGCCTGCACTGATTCCACCCGCCGGCCGTCGTGGCGCAGCGTGATCACGAAGTGGTGGAAGTCGTCCTCGAGGTCGCTGACGACGACGCCCGGCTCGACCGTCGTGATGCTGATCCGGCGGCGGTAGACGTCGCCATCGAGATCGAACGCCGGCGGCGAGGGTGACATCCGCGTCAGGTTAGGGGAACAATGTGCGGGCGCAGCGAAGCGATCGATTGCGCAGCGAGGAGCCACGTGACCTTGACGGTACCTGTGATCGACTCCGACCAACACCTGTACGAGACGCGCACGACGTGGCTCGATCACATCGATCCCGGGCATCGCGACGACGCGCTTCGGATCACCGACGACGAGCTCGGGTATCCGTGGCTCACGTGGGGTGCGCGCAGGCTCGGGCCGGTCGACGTGCAACTTCCGGGAAAGACGTCCGAGCTCGGCGAGCGCCGCGAGCGGATCCGTGCCGGGTTGCGCGCGGAGACACGCTACGACGACCAGCTTCCTCGCGAGTACTGGGAGGCGTCCGCGCGTGCGGCCCGGCTCGCGGAGATGGGCGTCGACGAATGCGTGGTCTTCCCGAACTTCGGCCTGCTGTGGGAACGGAGGCTCGACGCCGACCTTCCCTCGCTGACGGCGAACATGACGGCATGGAACCGGTGGTGTGCGTCGGTCGCCCGCGACGGACGCGGTCAGGTGCATCCCGTCGCGCACTGCACGTTGCGCGACCGGGCATGGCTCCTGGCGGAGCTGGCGCGTCTGGAGCGCGACGGCATCAAGCTCGCGATGATCGCGCCCGCTCTCGTCGACGGGCGGCCGCTCTCGCATCCGGATCACGACGAGCTGTGGCGCGCGTTCGTTGCGCACGGCGTCACACCGTTGTTCCACGTGGCCGACCAGCGCCGTCCGTTCGACGACGCCTGGTACACCGCGCCCGACGAGTCGTCGTTGCCGCCGCTCGAATCCGTCTTCTTGTGGACGTCGGCCGCGCTGGCCTGCACGGACATGATTCTCAACGGGGCGCTCGAGCGTCACCCCGATCTACGCATCGGCATTGTCGAGCTCAGCGCGATCTGGGTGCCGATGTTCCTGATGATGCTGGACGGCGGCTCGGAGTTCACCGCCAAGCTGAACGGCCGTCCCGTCGTCGAGCTCTCGATGAAACCCAGCGAGTTCTTCCGACGCCAGGTCCGCGTCTCGTCGTTCTCGTACGAGCTGCCGGCGAAGTTGATCCGGCAGACGGGCGACCTCTACATGTGCTGCTCCGACTTCCCGCACTCGGAGGGAACCGCGACACCGATGTCCGACTACCGCGGGTCCGCGCTTCCGGTCGGACCCGACGACGCACCGGGCTTTTTCCGCGACAACGTCTCGCTGCTGCTCGCGTGAGTGGCACGGGGCCGCCTCGGCACGACGTGCCGACAGGTGGGCACAGCGCGTTCACGCTCGTCGATGACCGACAGGTGCACTACCTGTGGTGGGGTCGAGTCGGCGCGCTACCCGTGGTGTGTCTGCACGGCGGTGGCCAGACCGCGTACATGTACGAGGAGCAGGGCAACGCGTTGCGCGACCGGTGGTTCGTCTGCGCGCCCGATCTGCCCGGCCACGGCGACTCGGATCTCGATCTCTCGATGGCCGCACCGGGCGGCGGCCTCGACCGGTACGCGCTCGCATCGAACGTCGAAGCCTTCCTCGATCAGCTCGGTGTCGCGCGTGCCATGTTCGTCGGCGCGTCGCTCGGAGGGATCACGTCGCTGACGATCGCGGCGGTGTCGCCGGCGCGCGTCGCGGGGATCGCGTTGATTGACATCGGCCACCGTCTCGAGGACGAAGGGGTGCGACGCATCGTCGACTTCATGACCAAGCACGAGAGCTTCGCGTCGTTGGACGAGGCCGCCGGCGCGATCGCCGAGTACCTCCCCGGGCGGCGGCGTCAGTCGCCGGCGCGTTTGACGCGCAATCTCCGACAACGGCCCGACGGTCGCTGGGAATGGAAGCACGCGCTCGGCCGTAGCCTGCGCACCGCGGCGACCGAGCGCTCCGACGACGCACCCGGCAACTGGCGCCGGCTGACCGCCGGGATGGACGAGGAGCTCGTGCACATCGAGTGCCCGGTGCTGGTGCTGCGAGGCCAGCGCAGCGACGTGCTCTCGGACGAAGGAGCGCAAGAGGTCGCCGACCTGTTGCCGAACGCGCGCGTCGCGACGATCAACGCCGCCGGTCACCTCGCGGCCGGCGACAACCCGGAGTCGACCACCGCGCTCGTCCGCGGCTTCCTCGAGGGCACCGGCTGGTAAGCGGTGTCCAAACAGATTGGACGCTCAGCCCGCCAGGGGCGGGCTCACGGTCCAAACAGATTGGCCACTCGGCGCTTCAGCGCCGGATGAGCAGCTCGGGCGGCAGGGAGCCCTGGAACCAGAGGGTCGTCTCGACCCGGCGGGCGATCCTCCAACCCGCGTCGGTGCGCACGAAGTCGTCGTCGTAACGCGCGCCGACGAAGAAGAAGTGCAGTGGGCCGTCGCGGGTCGCCGCGCCCTGGGGGTTGGCGACCATCGTGCGCACGCGTGCGGTGTTGCCGTCCAGCGTCACGTCGATGTTCGACATCAGGTGCTGGGTCACCGGGAACGCGGACATCACCTTCTCGAGCCAGCGCCGCACCTCGCGGTATGGACCGACCTTGCCGCCGGGGTTCGACGAGTAGTCCACGTGCGCATCGTCGGTGAAGCACGTGTCGAGGAGCGCCCAGTCCTTGGTGTCGATCGCCCAGCCGTACCGCACGATCACGTCGTGGATCTCGGCGCGATCCGAGAGCTCCTCCGGTGTCACGGCGCGAGCGGCTTCGCCTCGTCGGCGCCGGGCTTGCAGTTGATCGCGAGCGTGAACTTGGTCGTGACGACGGGTTCGCCCGTCTGCTCGTTCGTCCACGTCGTCTCGGTCACATAGAACTCGAGCTTTCCTCCGTCGGATTTCTGCTTCTCGTACACGTCCGAGATCGAACCCTCGCCGACGAGCACGTCACCGACGTGGGGCCACGCGCCGCCGTGGTAGACGAACTCCTGCTCGCCGTGGAGGATCGCCCGTCCCTTGCCTCGGAGGTTCTCGATGGGAAGCCCGGCGGCGCCGCCGACGCCCATCGAGCCCCAATAGGTCATCGAGAACGGGAACGTCGGAGGGACGGGTGCATGCTCCGACGAGTACGCGGCATCGTCGTCCATCAACGCCTGCGCGAAGACGCGCACCGGCCCGCGCTCGATGACGACCTTCTGCGTGCCGAGCGACCGGCCCGAGAGTTCGGTGAGAGCCATGGCGCCGGAGGCTAGCGAGGGGGCCGATGACGAGTCGACCGCGGTACGCAGCCCTTGTGACGCCGACGCGCGGCAAAACGGGGGCCGGTCCCGCGGGGTGGGACCGGCCCCTCTCGCACCGGGTAGGGATCGGTGCCGCTCGGCAGGAGGCGGATGTAGAGGCCAGCGAGCAGCATTCCGACCAGACGCGACCCAGCGCGAGACTCCGTTTCTCTTCCCTCTCCGAGCATGCGGCTGCTTGCACGTACGAACCATTGGTCAGGTGACCGATTCGCAAGATGCGGGCGACACCCCACGCTGCGTAATGACCGAGCGTGCCGGGCCGTCGCATCGTCCACGTCTGGGTGACGATCGGTACACATCACAATTCGCGTGAGGCATATCGTCGACGCCCGTGACGATGCCAACGGCCTCAGTGCGAGCCGTCACGCGCTCGACGGTTCATGCACCGCGCCGACGGGCATGGCTCATCTGGCCGCCCGTCGCCATTGCCGCCACCGTGGCCCAGCTGTACCGGCAGGCGGGCGTGCCGCCCTGGCGCACGATCTGGGCCGAGGACGGCCGCACCTTCTTCGCCGGCACCGCGAGCGTCGGCCGGCTTCTCGATCCGTACGCGGGCTATCTCGAACTCATCCCGCGCGCGCTCGGGCTCGCCGGCCACCTGGTCCCTCTCCAGGATCTCGCTGTGTACTACGCGATCGCCGGCGCAATTCTCACCACGATCTGCGCCGCCGCCGTGTGGAGGTTCACTCGCCAGATCGTCCCCTCGACCGTCTTACGGGCGGTGCTCGCGCTCAGCGTCGTACTCGCCCCCACCATGATCCTCGAGCAGCTCGCGAACGGCGTGAACACCATCTGGGCGGTCGCGTTCGCGGCGTGGTGGGCGGTGGTCTACCGGCCCGACTCGAACACCGACGCAGCCGCTCCCGCGGCGGTCGTGTTCCTCGCGGTCGTCTCCCAAGCGCTCGCGCTGACTTACGCACCGGTTGTTGCCTACAACGCGTGGAAGCGACGCGAGCGTCCGACGCTGCTCGTTGCCGCCGCGTTCACGGTGGGCGCGTTCGTGCAGTTGGTCGTGATGGCCCGCGCGACGGGCGACACCCTGTCGGGCACCCACCATTTCGGTGATTTCCCGAAGATCTATGGCGTACGGGTCCTCGGGTCCATGCTCGTCAGCGAACGCCGGCTCGGCGACGTGTGGACTGCACTCGGCGACACCCTTCCCGTGCTGGCCGCGCTCGTCGCGATTGGCGCGCTCGTCCTGCTGTTCCGCGTTGCCGCGGCGCGCCGGGGTGTCGCGGCAGTCACGGTCTTGTACTCGGTCGCGCTCTACGGTCTGAC
Organism: Acidimicrobiia bacterium; assembly: GCA_038209365.1. Lineage (GTDB taxonomy): Bacteria > Actinomycetota > Acidimicrobiia > IMCC26256 > PALSA-610 > DASQHW01. Next base: position 52,259 of record JBBQXS010000012.1, read on the forward strand.
GCTGTGGGGGCGAGGTACCGTCGGGCTGCGCATCGGTACGAGATACCACTCCGCCGGGAACAGGTACGCGTCGCTGTCGATCTGGCTCCTGCTCAGCGGACTCTGCATCCTTGCGGCCAACGCGGGGCGACGGACGCGCGCCGTCGCCATCGTGGTGATTGCCGCGCAGTTTGCGTTCGTCGCGTTTCTCGGCTTCCGTGGCGCCAAGCCGCGCTCCGAGGCATCCACCTGGTCGGACTCGCTTCACACCGCGGCCGCACAATGTGCGAGAACTCGATTGCCAACTGCCACGGCGCCCGTCGTACCGCGCGTACGGGCATTCGCGGTACGCGTCAGCTGCGCAGAACTGAGGCGAGAATTCGCGAGCGGCGCGGCCCGGCGACCGCGCGGAGAAGCCCGGCCCTTCCCGTAAGTACCAATTTTCTCATCGGTCGTCGCCGGCGGCCGATGAGACGATCTATGGCGAGATTCGGGGACTTCGCGACCCGACTGAACGACGCACGCTGACGAGGATGGTTGCGATGCGGATTCCGGATCAGATCGCGGAAATCGGCGACGAAGCCCAGCGACAGCAGGCAAGAACGACCGCGGCAATCATCGACGCGATGATGGCCGCCGACGCAAACGTCGTCCCCAAACCGTTCGCGGTAGCTGCCGGGGTCGAGCACGAGCTCAAGACGTCGGGCGCGTTCGGCGACGACGAAGTTCAGGCATGGCGCGAATGGGCGTATCGGAGGGCCACGACAATCTACGAGAGGCATCCCGCACGCGACGACTGACGCGGAGGAGTGGCTCGTCGAACCGCAGTTGCGACCGACGCTAGGTGCCGGCGAGTCGTTCAATGACGGGTGCGATTGCCGGCAAGGTGCTCGCGGGAACAGTCCAGTACGAGACGCCCCAACGCTCGCGATGGCGTTCGAGCTCGGCGCAGATCTCTCCGATTGATCCGACCAAGACGTGCGGCGATCGCAACAACTCCTCGGGAGTAAGCCCGACGCTCTCTGCGATTCTCCCGGCCGTCGTTGTCGGGTCCGCCGAGACGACAACCGGGGACGCGACCATCTGCAACTCGAGGTCACCCGCTCGTTCCTTTGCCGCGATTCGGATCCAGCCAAGCTGCTCGTCGACCGCCGCCTCGACGGACTGGCGGGGCGGAAGATGTCCGAGTCGTCTCGAGCTGAGGCTTGGCGCGATCCCGACAATGTCGGCCTCGTGTGCGGCAAACGACAGCAGACGCCTCCCGGCGCCGCCTATGAGAAGCGGCGGATGCGGGCGTTGGTTCGGCTTCGGCCGCCCGTCGATCTCGTGCACGCGGTAATGGTGTCCTTCGAACGTGAACTGTCCGTCGGCGAACAGTCCTTTCATCACCGCGACTGCCTCGCACAGGCGATCGACACGCACCGATGGTCGATCGAATTCGATGCCGACCTTCGCGTACTCGGGGGCGAGCCAGCCTGCGCCGATTCCCCAGTCGACTCGCCCGCCCGAGAGCACATCCAAGGTCGCGAGCTCCTTGGCGTACATCACCGGGTGTCGGTAGTCGTTGCACGCGACGAGGGCTCCAACTCGCACCGCCGTGGTGGCGTCGATTGCTGCGCCGAGCGCGGGGATCAACGCGAACTGGTTGCCGAAATGGTCGGAGACGACAAGATTCGTGCAGCCGGCGTCCTCGACGCGGCGGCAAAGGGAACGCCAGTCCTCTCGAGTGCCCGCGAGGTCGGCCGTGACACCGAAGCGGAATGGGCGTCTCTTCATCGTGTGTGCTGAAGACGGCAGACTGGCGCATCGCCCATGCGTCACAGCGGCATCGGCGCTAGGCGAGGAGTCGGCTTCGGGCTCTCTGTTGCTTGTGGAGAACCAGCATAACTGCGAGTTGCGCGCCGCCGAGAAAGACCGTCCGACATCTGAGCGACGGCGGTAACACTCTGGGCTTGCGGAGCGTCTCACACCCATGACGCCTGTGACAGCTCCTGGTGGTGCGCAGCCTGAACAATTCGAACGCATGAGCGAGCGTCCCGTGGTCCGATGGATCCGCGTCGTCGTCGTCCTCGCTATCGGGCTGGTTGTGTTGTTCCCCGCGCTGTTCGTCGTCGGGTGGTTCACGTTTTCTGGCGGGCGATTCGGCTGGATCCCTTCGCTGCTCGCATTCAGCGCGTTGGGTCTTGTCATTGGTTGGGCAGCAGTTTCGACACACTGGGCGACGGCTAGGAAGCTCACGTCGATCACCCTTGCGGCAGTGGGGGGGATCGTCGGCATCGCGGCAGCGCATCTTGCGCCTGCGACGCCCGGTCGACTGCGTCACGAGGTCGAAGCGTTCGCCCAGCCGTCATGGCAACTGACCAATGACCGCGTGGACGGGAACGCCTCGTGCTTCGATTCCTGCACGTCGGTCACCCGCGAATATCACGTCAACGCCGATGTCCGCGACGTCCTCACGACGCTACGGCCCGTGCTTACGAGACATCATTGCTTCCAGCCAACCGCCGGGATCGATCCGAATCATTGGGCTTGCAATGGCGGCGGAGATATTCGGGTGAGCGTCGACGTCGAACGTGAATTGAACCGCGTCACGGTCGTGTCGATCGCCGCAGTCGCTTCCTAGTCGGACGTACGCCAATCGGCGTGGCTATGGGTCAGGGTGGCACGGGCTGCTGGCGCGGTCGCGTATCGACGCGGTCACCCGCGTGTCGCCGGTGTAATGCTCGGATGTCCGAACACGAAAGTCCTGGTAGAGCCCTATTTCCCCGCGGCTTGTTCCCGCAGCTTGTGCTTCATCACCTTTCCGGTGGCGTTGCGGGGCAACTCGTCGACGAACCACAGCGTGCGGGGCCGTTTGTAGTCGGCCAGTCGTTCGGCACAGAACGCCAGCAACTCGTCCTCATCGATCTTCGCGTCGGGCTTGCGCACGACAAAGGCGCCGACGTCCTCGCCGAGCACGTCGTGCGGGACTCCGACGACCGCCGCTTCCCGTACGGCGCCATGCTCGAGGATCACCGCCTCGACATCGGTCGCATAGATGTTGTTGCCGCCGCGAATGATCATGTCCTTGATGCGGCCCGAGATGTAGACGAAGCCGTCGTCGTCGAGGTACGCGAGGTCGCCGGTTCGTAGCCAGCCTTCGGCCGTCCATGTCGCCGCGTTCGCGCCGTCGTCCATGTAGTACTCGCGTCGCTTGCCGGGCAGACGGACGTGTAGTTCGCCGACCTCACCGGGCTCGCGTTCACCCTCGGTGTCGGGATCGACGATCCGCACCTCCATCGGATGCATCGGCTTGCCGACCGACCCGATCCGCTTGTCCGCCTCGTCACCGGGCATCGTGATGTACGCGGGCCCGGCTTCGGTGAGTCCGTACGAGTTGATGACCGACGCCTGCGGCATCGCGTCCTGCAACTTCTTCAATGTGGCCGGCGCGAGGGGTGCGCTGCCGATCGATACCGAAAGCGGCCCCGACAGATCGGACGACGCGAACCGCGGGCTCGCAGTGATCAGCTCGGCCATGGCCGGCACGAGGAAGATCATCATCGGGCGCTCGCGCTCGACGACGTCGAACCAATGGTCGACATCGAATTTCGCCATGTACAGGCCGGCGAGCCCGAGCTTCATCGGGTTGTACACGAAGCTCATGCCCGCAAACGTGAACAGTGGCGCGCCGTGCAACCAGCCGAGGGCCGTCCACTGCGGCACGCCGTTCGGGATCATCGCCACGTTCCGATGGCGGACGAGCACCCCCTTCGGGAGTCCGGTCGTGCCCGACGTGTACATGATGTCGGCCATGTCGTCGGCGTCGACCGGCACCTGCACGTCGGTCTCGTCGTAGGCGTCCAGTGCCGACCACTCGCTCGTCGTCAGCGTGGCCGCGAGATGGAGTACGTCCTCCACCGCGCGGGCGTCATCGCGCAGCCGGTCGTTGGTCACGATGACCCGCGGCCCGGAGTGCCGCAGAATCGTGCGCACCTCGTCGACCGACAACCGCGTGTTCACGGGCACCATCACCGCGCCGGCCTTGTGCACGGCCGCGTACGTCGTGATCCATTGCAAGCAGTGGTCGCTGTCCATGTAGAGCGCGACGCGGTCCTGCTTCTCGACGCCGTGGTCGATGAGCCACCGGGCGAGTTGGCTCGACCTCGCGTCCCACTCGCGAAACGTCAGCGTGCTCCCGGCGTCGAGGTCGCGGTACGCGGGCTCGTCGGGGAAGCGGCGGGCCATGAAGCGCAACTGATCGACGAGCATCGGCCCGTCGGGCGCGTCCGGAGGGTCGGGCGGGGCGTCACTCATGTCGCTCCGCTCCCATCCGGTCGCGGGGCCGTCGTCCCCCGAACTGTCACTCGCCGAAGCCCATTGGTGGGACCTTGCTGCGGCGACCGGCGAAGATCTCGTCCTTGCGGGTGACCAACTCCTCGGGGGTCCAGCGGCCCTCGCTGCGGTCGAGCGTGTGCGCCTTCGACCATCCCTGCATGAGGTGGATCTTCGTCCCCCACACGACGAACACCTGTCCCGAGACGTCATCGGCTGCGTCACTGGCGAGGAAGCACACGATCGGCGCGATGTTGTCCGGAGACCACTCGGGCCCCTGCATGTAGTCGGCTGCGCCCGGCATCGACTCGGTCATCCGGGTCAGGGCCCGTGGGCACACGACATTCGCGGTGACGCCGTACTTCTTCAGCTCGCGCGCGAGCACGATCGTCATCGAGATGATTCCTGCCTTCGCGGTCGAGTAGTTCACCTGTCCGGCCTGGCCGAAGAGCCCCGACTCACTCGCGGTGTTGACGATCCGGCCGCGCACTTCCTCGCCCGCCTTGCTTCGCTCGCGCCAATGCTTGGCTGCCGCGTGACACGTTGACATGTGTCCCTTGAGGTGCACGTCGATCACGGCGTCCCACAGCTCCTCGGAGATGTTGAAGCTCATCGCGTCGCGTAGGATGCCCGCGTTGTTCACGAGGACGTCGAGGCGTCCGAACGAATCGATCGCGTCTTGGACGACCGCGCCGCCGCCTTCCCACGTCGCGACGTTGTCGGTGTTCGGAGTGGCCTCACCGCCGTCGGCGGCGATCTCGGCGACGACCCCCTCCGCACCCGTGCGCTCGACGTCGTTGACGACGACGCGGGCGCCCTCCGCCGCGAGGAGTCGCGCATGGCCGCGCCCGATGCCGCGCGCCGCGCCCGTGACGATCGCGACCTTGCCGTCGAGGATGCCCACGACCGTTGAGTTTCTCCGGGTCAGCCCGGCTCCGGCAAGGCGACGAGCTCGCCCGGGAAGATGAGATTGGGATTGCCCGAGCGGAGGGTCGTGCGGTTCGCCGCGATCACTGCTTGCCAGTAGCGCGCGATCGTCGAGTCGTCGGGCTGCGGGTTCCCCCGGACGACGAGCGCCGCCCGCGAGATGCCCCAGAGGTTGTCGCCGGGCCGGACCGAGTAAGCGCGCGCGGGAGCCGGCGCGACAGCAACCGGTGCACGAGCGACCGGCGGCGACGTGGTGCGGGGAGGGGAGCGGTGCGCGTCGACGCCCGCCGCGGGGGAGCGCACCACGGGCTCGTCCCGTACCGGAGGCGGTGCCGCCCTCGGGCCGGTCGCACCGGCGGGGATGACCGATCCGGCCAGGAACGATCCGACGATCGACGCCTCGACGAGCCTGCGCAGGAACGCCGGAGCGAGTCGCGCACCCGCGAAGGAGACCCGACTCGTCCGGGTGCGCAACCCCAGCTCGCACACGGTGGACACGACAACCAGCCAGCCGCACGACAGCACGGCCAGCGCCCACGCGGTGGTCACGCCGAGTTCGTCGCCGGTCCATGACGTGACCGGACCGTTCGGGCGCGGGCGCGCAGACGCCAGCGCGGCGAGCGTCATCGCGGCGACCACGACGACCATCCGCAACCGCGCCCGGGCGTGCGTGTGCGTCACGGACGCGACGTTAGAAGTCATCTGAGAGTGCGTCAAATATTGCAAGAACGTCTGAGAGGGCCTAAGTTGGCGAGCCGTGGCTACCCGAGGAGAAGCCGCCGCGACGCACCCGTCCCAGGCCCGGCTCGATGCGACGGCGGGGCGGAACGGGTCCTCCCCCTCCGGTGCGGAACCGGGAGAAGGCGGGCCAGGAGCAGGCGGACCACGAGAAAGACCGCCGGGCGGTCGACGTGCCCGGCCAACGGGCGCGAAGCCGCTCGTCGCGGGGCTGCTGGTCGCAGCGCTGGCCGCGGGGTGGCTGCTCGTGCAGCAGCGCGCGTCCTCGAACAGACACGGCGGGCTCGCGGACGCACGCCCGACGCCTCCGAGCGCTACTCCCGTCGTTCCTCCGACACCCGCCGACACCACCGCGCTGCGCGCACTGCTCGCCGACGCCGGAGCCTGCGCGGATCTCGTGGAGTCTGTGCCGGCCGTGCAGTGTGACATCGGCGGCGTGCACCTCGACGTCCGCCTCCTCGCCCTCGCCGACGCGCACCGCATCTACCTCTCGTCTTCGGGTGCCCGGATCGCACCTCGCCGGGGGGCGCCGGCGTGTGCCCAAGGCCGGCCGGACGAGCGCGCGTGGTCACGCCCGGAAAGCCCGCTCATCGTGGCCGGGCGCTACCGCTGCCGCATCGAAGACGGCGCCGCCGCGATCTGGTGGACGGATGAGAAAGGGGTCGTCGCGCACGCGGTCGCCGGCGATGACGACCTCGCGGACCTCTTCGCCTGGTGGCGCGCGCATCGCAACGGGTGACAGCGTGGTTGCTCATGCCCGACGACGAGACGGTCGACCATCCGTACGGCGGCTTCTCGCCCGACATCATCGAGAAGCTCCGGTACGCGCACTCGTCGACACCGTTGCACCAGGTGCTCGGCCTGCAGTTCGTGCCCAGCGCTGATCCCGCGGTCGTGACGGTCGAGATGCCCGTAGCGCCCGGAGCGTTCAACGGCTCCGGCAACCTGCACGGCGGCGCGATCGCGACCCTCGTCGACGTGGCGTCGGGCTCGGCCGCGGCGCGCGCGGGCACGTTCCGTCCCGGTGAGAACACGCTGGTCACCGCCGATCTGCACGTCCGTTATCTCGGGCGGCCCAAGGGCACGGTCGTGCGCGCCGAGGCGCGGGTCATGCGCGCCGGCCGTCAGCTCATCGTCGTCGAATGCCGTGTGGCCGATGATCTGGACAACCTCATTGCGTTCGCCGACTTCGCAGGGATGATCGTGCCGTTGCGGCACCCGATCCGTCCCGGCGGCGACGGCGCCGACGCCCACGTCCCCGACCTCTGAGTGTGGAGTCGACCCATCTAAAGGGAACCGACGGTGCTGTGGTCGCCGGAGGGCGGAGCGTGACGTCGACCGGATCGATATCTTCGGATACCTGACGAATTGCCCCGAGGCCTGGTACGTTCCCGCCGCCGGGTCGACGACGGGAGCACTCCGATGCAGATCTTCCATTCCTATGGCCTCTTCGGCATTTTCCGCTGGGCCCACGTGCTCGCCGCCGTGATGTGGATGGGCCTGCTCTGGTTCTTCAACTTCATCCAGACGCCCGCGTACGCGGAGTTGGATCCTCCGGCGCGCAACCAGGCGTTCGACAAGCTCACGTGGCGCGCCCTTTGGTGGTTCCGGTGGGCTGCCGCCGCGACCGTCGCCTTCGGCTTCTTGCTGATCGCGATCGGCGCGATGGCCAAGGAAACGCTCGGCTTCTACCGCAAGGACTACTGGCTGCACAGCGCCGCCGGGCCGACGCTCGCGATCGGCATCCTGATGGGCATCGTGATGTTCCTCAACGTGTGGCTCGTGATCTGGCCGAACCAGCAGATCGTGATCGCCAACGCCCGCAGCCTGATCGCCGGCGGCGAGGCCAATCCGAATGCCGCCGCGGCGGCGCGGGCCGGCGCGATGGCCTCGCGCCAGAACACGATCTTCTCGATCCCGGTGCTCTTCTTCATGGTGGGCGCCGGCCACTTCTTCCTGCTTCCACCGAACTTCAACGCCTACATCGGCACCGGCAAGACCGTTGTGTACTTCCTCATCGGGCTCGTGGTGCTCGCGGTGCTCGAGGTCAACGCGCTGGGAAACATCAGCGGGCGCGGGAACACGGGGCTGAACGTGATCTACGAGACCCACAAGAACGCGATCTACGCCGGTTCCGCCATCACGATCGTGATGTACATCCTCGCCGAGATCATCCTGCGAAAATAACTCCTAGACGCCGAGCTCTTCCGCAATGCGGGCGCGGTGGGCGTAGCTCGAGCCGAACAGTGGTTCGCCGGACTTCATGCGCTTCACATAGAGGTGCATGTCGTGTTCCCACGTGTAGCCGATGCCGCCGTGGATCTGGATGCCCTCCTTGGCAAGCAGCCGCTGGCAGTCGCCGGCCGCGGCCTTGGCCACCGACGTTGCGGTCGCGCGCCGCGGATCGTTCTCGGCAATCGTGAGCGCCGCGAAGTAGCCGGTCGAGCGGGCCCGCTCGAGTGAGATCATCATGTCCGCGAACTTGTGCTTGATCGCCTGAAAGGATCCGATCGGCACGCCGAACTGCTCGCGGTGCTTCGCGTATTCGAGCGTGACGTCGAAGATCGTTTGCGCAGAACCGACGATCTCGAGTGCAAGCGCCACTGTCGACGCTTCGACCGCTCGGCGGAGTCCCGTGGCGACCGACGCCGTTCCGGGCGCGCCGAGCACACGGTCCCGATCGACGTGTACGCCGTCGAGTCGCACGTGCGCGAGGCGCCGGCTCCCGTCGAAGGCATGGACGGCCGTCGTCTGCGTCGCCGCGACGGGCACGACGACCGCGCACACACCGTCGTCGCCCCGTGTTCCCTCGGCGCGCGCGACGACCACCAACTCATCGACCGCGTCGCCTTCCATGACGAATCGCTTCTCGCCGGTGAGGACAAACCCGTCGCGACCGAACGTGACCGTCGTCCGCGTCGCGGCAGGATCGTACGAGCCACCGTGCTCTGCAATCGCCAACGAGCCTTGGATCTCGCCGGCGGCAACACCGCCGAGGAACCGTGCGCGCTGTTCGGGCGTTCCTGTCTCCCGCACCGCCGGCACGAACTGGGTCACGGTCGGCAACAGCGCGCCGGGCGCGATGACGCGCCCGAGCTCTTCGGCGAGGATCCCCGCTTCGATCATCCCGAGCCCGATGCCGCCGTCTTCCTCGGGAACGGTGAGGGCCGGCCAGCCCAACTCGACCATCGTCTTCCAGAGCTCGGTCGGGCGTTCGTCGGATTCGACAACCTTGCGCGCGAGCGCGACCGGGCTCTCGCGCGCCAGTACCGCGCGGATCGAGTCGCGCAGCTCCTCCTGATCGGTCGTGAAGTCGAGCTCCATCGGCGGTCGAGGCTAGCGGGGAGCCTGCTCGGCGATCGTCTCGGCGAGCGCGCGGCGGTCGACCTTCTCGCCCGCGGTCAGTGGGAGCGCATCGACGACGAGCACCCCTTCGGGGAGCTTGTACGCGGCGATGTGCGGTGCCGCGTAGTCGCGTAGGACGGCAAGCGGCGGTGGCCGGTGCGGGTCCCGCGGGACGACGACCGCGACACCGATCTCGCCCATCACATCGTCGGGCCGTGGCACGATCGCGACCGCCGCGAGCTCAGGATGCGTCGAGAGCACATGCTCGACTTCCACGGGATAGACGTTGTAGCCGCCGCGTACGTACATCTCCTTGCTGCGACCGACGAGGCGCAAGCGCCCGCGATCGTCGACCCGTCCGAGGTCGCCGGTCCGCACGAAGCCGTCGGGGGTGAGCGCGGCACGTGTCTGCTCCGGGTCGCGCCAGTAGCCCGACATCACTGCGGGCGAGCGCAAGCACACCTCGCCGATCTCGTCCATCGCGACGTCGCGCCCCTCGGAATCGCGGACTGCGAGATCGACGCTGGGGTGTGGCCGCCCGACGCTGACGATCGCATCTTCTGGAGGATCGCCGAACGCGGTGCCGAGACCGATGCCCGCCTCGGTGCAGGAGTAGCGCGTCGAGAGCGCGGCGCCGAACCGGCGGCGCGCTTCTTCGGCGAGACCCGGTGTGACCGGTCCGCCGCCGGCGACGATGTACTGCACCGACGACAGGTCGAAGCGATCGAAGTCGGGGTCACGCAACATGAGGGCGAGTTGTGTGGGGACACCGGCGACCGTCGTCATGCGTTCTCGCGCCAGCAACTCGAGTGCACCGCGTGCTCGCCACCGCTCCATGATGAAGCTCGTCCCGCCGCGCCGGAGCGCTCCCGGGAGCTTGGTCATGAAGCCCAGATGTGCGAACGAAGTGCCGCTGAAGGAACGCCCGCCGCCGTCCCACCGGTCGCCGACGTCGGTCTGCGTGATGAACGCGAGTTGCCGGTTGCAGTACAACGCTCCTTTCGGGAGTCCCGTTGTGCCGGAGGTGAAGATGATCGCGACGGGACGTTCGGGATCCTCGCCGATGACGGGCGGCGATTCGCCGCGCACCCGCACGTCCCGGAGGACGTTCTCGAGCGCGTCCGCCGCGGGGAATTCGGCGGTGTCGAGCACGAGGCGCGGATCGGCGACGTCGAGGACCGCGAGTCGCTCAGCCGCCGACAACCGATCGTTGACACCGGCGGTGATCGCGCCGAGCTTGGCGGTCGCGCAATACGCGAGCAGGTACTCGGGACCGGGCGGCAACACCATCGCGACAACATCGCCCGCGCGCACGCCTCGTCGTGCGAGCCCGACCGCCACTTCGTCGGAGATACGGTCGACGTCCGCGTACGACAGGGCCCAGCCGACCGGCGCGACGTAAGCGGTACGATCCGCAAAACGCCGGGCCGCTTCGGCAATTGTCGGGGGCAGCATTGACCGAACCTTACAAGTCGTCGCGACGTCCGGGTTCCCGCCGCAACGCTCCCGACGCGCCCGGCACACCCGCCCAGTCGCGCGAGCTGCGCGCGCAGGGTCGGAAGACGATGCGGCGGCTCCTCGACGCCGGCATGCGCGTGTTCGGCGAACGAGGCTTCCATGCGGCTCGTGTCGACGACATCGTACGCGCAGCTCGCACGTCTCACGGTACCTTCTACCTGTACTTCGCCAACAAGGAGGACTTGCTACGCGCGCTCGCGGTCGAGTGCGCGCAGGAGATGGACGCGCTCGCCGGCGGCATCGGACCGATCACGCGCGACGCGCGCGGCGCGGATGAGCTGCGTCGCTTCCTTGCGGAGTTCTTCACGACGTACCGTCGCCACGGACCGGTGATACGCGCGTGGATGGAGGGCCATGTGGCGGACCGAGAAGTGACACGTCTCGGCGTGCACGCGTTCACCGACATCGCAACCATGCTCGGCCGGAGGATGCGCGAGGCGGGGGTGCCGGGCGATCCCGCGAGCATCCCGGCGCTGATGGCGCTCATCGAACGCATCGCGTACTTCCTTGTCTCGCGCCGGCTCGATTTCGACGGCGACACACTGCTCGACACCGTTACCAACGTCGTCCATCGCGGCTTCTTCGGCGCGCCCGTAAGGTCAGTAGGGCGCACTCGGCCGTGAGCGGAGCGGCCCAGAATTACGCCGGGGCAGGCCGTTCGCTCTTCTCGTGGCGGGTCGAGAGGTAGATCGCCTTGGCGGCGCCGAGGAGCGGTATCGCGAACAGCCCGCCGATCAAACCGCCCGCCGAGACGCCGACGAGCGCCGCGACCATCGTGACGGGCGGGGAGAGGTTCACTGCGCGGCCGATGATCAACGGCTGGATCACGTGGTTCTCGAGGTTCTGGTAGAAGAAGAAGATCGCGAGGCACGCGAGTCCGATGATCGCTCCCTGCGAGAAGCCGAGCAGCACGAACACCACGCCGCCGAGAAACCCGCCGACTTGTGGGATCGGATTGGTGATCGCGACCCAGACGGCGACCAGCGGCGCGAGCGGAACGCCGAGTGCGAGCGAGCTCGTGAGCATCACCGTTCCCGCGAGTGCGGCAACGAGCAATGATCCCGCGATGTAGCGACCGATGATGTCGTAGACGAGCCGGCCGAGGTTGTCGGCCGTGGATCGTCGGTGCTCGGGAACGAGCCGCCGTACCCCGTTCACGATGTGCTCGCCGTCGAGCAGCAGCGTGATCGCGAGCAGGATGGTGAACAGCGCGGCGGCGACACCGTCGGCGACCGCGCCGGCCGCGTTCTCGATCGGTGTGGCATCGACGCTGAGCCGTTCCGGCACGGCGTCGAGCCAATCCTGGACCTTGTTCGACGCGTTTGCGTCGCGGAGCCGCTGCCCGACGATTGGCAGCTTCCCGAGATCCTTCACCGTACGCGGAATCTGTTTGTTGAAGTCGCGCACCTCGCGAATCGTCGGCACGGTGATGAGCGCGAGGATGGTGACGGCGACGATCCCGAACGCCGTCAGCACCAATGCAGCGGCGGTACGGCGATGCCAGCCGGTCCGGCGCTTGATCCGATCGACGAGCGGATTCAGCGCGAGCGCGAACAGTGTCGCGATCGCGAGGGACGACAGCGTTCTCGGGATCGAACGCACGAACCACACCGAGATCGCGAGTATCGCGAAGGCGACCGCGAGCGGAATCGCCGACCGCGGGTCGAAATCGATCCCCCCCGCGGCACCCTCGTCGGGCCTCGAGGGTCCGGTTTCGCTCGGTGACACGTCGGTATCGTACGAGCCAATGGCAGACGGCGCGCGCACGCTCAAGGTGCGGCTGTCGGTGCGCTCCGCGCTGGCGCTGGTCTTCGGTCTCGCCGCCACCGTGCTGCTGTTGCGCATACTGCACAGCTCCGAACGCGTCATCGCGTGGGTTCTCTGCGCGATGGCCGTCGCCGCGCTCGTGTACCCGGCAGTGGAATGGCTCGGGCGCTTTCGTTACATCCCACGCGCACTCGCCGTGGTCATCGTCTTCGTCCTCGGGCTCGGCAGTGTCGGCTTCCTGGGCTACCGCATCGTCAATGACGTGGCGGACGCGATGAGCTCGCTCCAGGACGCGGCGCCGAAGCGGGCGGCCCAGCTCGAACACGACTCCGACTTCTTCCGAGAGATCAAGCTCGAGCAGCGCGTCACGAAGCTCGTCGACGCGATTCCGTCGCGACTCGCGGGCGGTGAGCCGACCCAGGCGTTGCGAACGAACGCGACTCGCGGGCTTGCGTTCGTTGCCGGGCTCATCCTCACGATCTTCTTCGTGCTCTACGGCCCGCACCTCATCAAGGGCGGCCTCGGGGTCATCGAGAACGACGCGGCGCGCCGGCGAACCGAGGAGGTGTTCCTGCGCGGATCGCACCGCGCGTTGTTCTTCGCGCGGGTCAAACTCTGGGAGGCGGTCGTAGAAGGCTTCCTCGCGTATTCGATCGCCCGAATGGCAAGTGTCCCCGGCCCGGCCGCGCTCGGCGTGTGGGTCGCGTTGTGGAGCTTGTTGCCGGTCGCGGGCGTGCTCATCGGTGCGCTCCCGATCTTCGTCTTCGCGGCAGCGGTCTCGACGACCCGCGCCGCCACCGTCGGGGCGGCGTTCATCGCGATCGGTGTCGGCGACTGGCTCGTCAACCGCTGGCTCGAGCGGCGGACCGTCGACGTCGGCAGCTTCGTGATCGTGCTCGCCGCATTCGGTGGCTTGGAGCTCTACGGTCTTTCGGGCGCGTTGCTCTTCGTGCTCGGCGCCGTGTTCGTCGTCGCGATCATCAGCGAGATCGGTCCCGAAGAGGTCGCGGAGGTGCTCGCGGCGCAGCCGGCGCCCCGCCGGACCCGCCGGCATCGCATCAGACGCCGAGAATGACCGTGCTCGCGGTCGAGAACCATCCGCCGGTGCCGTTGACGCACGCGAGCTTCGCGTTCTCGACCTGCCGTCCGTGCGCCTCGCCCCGCAGCTGACGAGCCGCCTCGACGAGCAGGAAGATCCCTCGCATCCCGGGATGGCAGTGCGACAGTCCACCGCCGTCGGTGTTCGTCGGGAGCGCTCCGCCGACGCGCATTTTGCCGTCCTCCACGAACGGGCCGCCTTCACCGCGCTTGCAGAAGCCGAGCGCCTCGTACGTCTCGAGGACCATCGACGTGAACGCGTCGTAGATCTGGCAGATGTCGATGTCATCGGGGTGCACGCCTGCGCGTTCGAATGCGAGCTTGCCGCTGCGCGACGCCGGCGACTCGGTGAAGTCCTCCCATTCGCTCATCGTCGTGTGGCTCGTCGTCTCACCCGTGCCGAGGACCCACACCGGTTGTTTCGCGCAGTCGCGCGCGCGTTCCTCGGTGGTGAGCACCACCGCGCCGCCGCCGTCACTGCGGATGCAACAATGAAGCTTGGTCAGCGGGTCGGCGATCATGCGCGAATTCAGCACGTCGTCGATCGTGATCGGGTCCTGGTAGAAGGCTTCGGGATTGCGTGAAGCGTTGTACCGCGTGCTCACCGCGATCTCGGCGAGCTGTTCGACCGTGGTGCCGAACTCGTGCATGTGGCGGCGCGTGGCCATCGCGTACTTCGCGATCAAGGAGTGGCCGAAGGGCGCATCGAACTGCACCGGACCGCGACCGCCGAAGCTGAGGTTCGCGCCGCGGCGACGCGCCTTGAGGTCGGCGCGGGTCGTCGACCCGTACACGATCACGACGACCTCGACATGGCCGGCGAGGATTGCCGCGGTCGCGTGCTCGACCATGAACTCCCACGTCGAGCCGCCCACACCGGTGCCGTCGGCCCACGTCGGCCGCAGGCCGAGATACTCGGCGATCTCCACGGGCGCGAGCAGGCCCATGCCGCTCGACGCGAAGCCGTCGATGTCGTCCTTGGTGAGACCGGCATCGGCGATCGCCCGCGACGCAGCCTGGTAATGCAGCTCGTACGGCGTTTTCGTGTCGACGCGCCCGATGTCGGAGAGCGCGGCCCCAACGAGTGCAACGTGCTTCGTCACGTTTCGCGACCAGGAATCTTCTTCATGTCCGGCGTTGTGCGTCGATCCCCGGATTCTCGCTCTGGAAGACGTACCGGTTGACGATCCGGCCGATGTCTGCCGGGTCCCACTGCTTCGGGTTGCCTTCTTTGTCGGTGGCGAGGAACTGCTCGCCCATCTCCCACGGCTTGTACAGCGCGAGGTTGTTCCCGACGAGCCGGAACACCTGACCGGTGACGTGCAGCGCTTCGTCCGACGCGAGCCACACGACGCCGGGCGCCGAGTTCCCGGGGTTCATCGCCTCGAACTCGGTGTAGTCCTCGGGGTTCTTCACCTCGATCTTCATCGCCTGGGCCACCATGCGGGTCGCGCCGCCCGGGCCGATGCAGTTCGCACGGACGCCGTAGCGCTTCAGCTCGAGGCTCGCGATGATCGTCATCGCCGCGACGCCGGCCTTGGCGGCGCCGTAGTTGATCTGGCTCGCCTGGCCCTGGAGGCCGGCGCTCGAAACGGTGTTGATGATGGACGCGCGAGGCTGGCGGCCCTCCTTGGACTCGTTGCGCCAGTGCGCCGACGCATGATGCATCGTGTTGAAGCTGCCGTACATGTGCACCTTGACGACGGTGTCGAAGTCCTCGGGTGTCATCGAGAACATCATGCGGTCGCGCAACACGCCGGCGTTGTTCACGAGGACGTCGAGCCGGCCGAAGGTGTCGAGCGCGGTCCCGATGATGTTCCGTGCACCCTCGAAGTCGGCGACGCTGTCGTAGTTGGCGGCTGCGTCGCCGCCACGCTTCTTGATGATGTCGACGACCTCGTCGGCGGCGCGCTTGTCGGCGCCCTCCCCCGTGACGGATCCGCCCAGGTCGTTGACGACGACCTTGGCGCCGTGGTCGGCAAGCATGATCGCTTCGCCGCGGCCGACTCCGTTGCCGGCACCCGTGACAATCGCGACCTTGCCGTCGAGCATGCCCATTTGCGCGTTCCCCCTGGCCACAAGAAAACTGACGTGGGCGTCACCGTAGCGCGCGCCGAAAACCGATTGCCAAGGCGGAGGATGCCGTGGGACGGCTGCAGGACAAGGTTGCGATCATCACCGGCGCGGGCCAAGGCATCGGCCTTGCGTACGCACATCGCTTCCTCGACGAGGGCGCCAAGGTCGTCGTTGCCGAGATCAACGAGGACCGCGCCGGCGCAGGCATGGAGCACCTCGCGGGCAAGGGCGACGCCACGTTCGTGCAGACCGACATCTCGGATCCGGACTCCGCGCAGCGGTGTGTCGACGAAGCCGTGAAGCAGTACGGCACCCTGCACATCCTCGTGAACAACGCAGCCCTGTACTACGACATCGACAACTTCGACCCCAGCTACGAGTACCTCCAGAAGGTCTTTTCCGTGAATCAGTTCGGCGCGTGGCTGATGACACGCGCCGCGGCTCCGGTGATGGCGAAACAGCACTGGGGCCGGGTGATCAACCAGTCGTCGGGTGCCGCGTACGCGTACATGTTCCCGCCCGGCGGCGACGAGTTCCCGGGGCTCGGCAACTTCTCGTACAGCATCACCAAATGGGGGATCGTGGGGCTGACGAAGTTCATGGCCGCCCAACTCGGCGCGTACAACATCACGGTCAACTGCATCGCGCCGGGCGTCACGATGACCGAGGCCACGAAGAAGATCGTCCCCGACATGTACATCCAGGGAATGACCGCCATGACGGCGATGAAGAGCACGCTCGAGCCCGAGGACCTCGCCGGCGCGTGCGTGTTCTTCGCCAGTGACGACGCCCGCTTCTGCACCGGCCAGACGCTCGTCATCGACGGCGGGCTCGCGATGCCTGCCTAGCGCATCAGGCCCGGCAGAGCACTTCGCCGTGCGGCACGGCGAACCACCCGTCGGGATCGTCGGCCCACCGCCGCCAGCCGTCGACGATCGCATCGAGCTCCTCGCGGGTCGCGAAGCCGTCGTTCGCTGCTTGCCGGGCGATCGCGGAATCCGTCATGCGGTCGGCCCAGAGGCGTCCCCACCATGCGCGATCTTCGGGTGTCGCAAAGCACCACACCGATGCACCCGGCTCCACGTCTACGAACCCGGCGGCGTGTGCCCAGGCGAGC
Organism: Acidimicrobiia bacterium; assembly: GCA_038209365.1. Lineage (GTDB taxonomy): Bacteria > Actinomycetota > Acidimicrobiia > IMCC26256 > PALSA-610 > DASQHW01. The sequence continues at coordinate 69,138 of JBBQXS010000012.1, forward strand.
AAGTACCGACCGGCGTCCGGCTCACCCTGGTTGGCCCGCGCGATCTTCCGGTACAGCGCGAGCCACGCATCCAGCGCGGGCTCGTCGGGATACCAGGTGAACGCCTCATAGTCGCCGTCTCTCGCGGCGACGACACCTCCTGCCTTGCACACGCGCTTCATCTCGCGCAGTGCCTTCACCGGATCGGCAAGGTGCTGCAGTACCTGATGGGCGTGCACGACATCGAAGGTGCCGTCGTCGAAGTCGAGCGCATACACGTCGCCGGTCCGGAATTCGAGGTTGCCGAGCCCGGCTGCCCGGCTGCGTGCGTCCTCGATCACCACGGCGGACGCGTCGAGGCCCACCACCCGGCCGGGGCCGACACGCCGGGCGATGTCGACAGTGATCGTCCCCGGGCCGCATCCGACATCGAGCACGTCCACGCCCGCGGCCAGGGACGGCGCGACGTACGCGGCCGAGTTGTCGACCGTTCGCCATTTGTGCGATCGCAGGACGCTCTCGTGATGGCCATGCGTGTACGTCATGCCCGCATGATCGCGCGGGGGCGTGCATCGTCCCCGTGTCGGCGATCACTTACGGCAGTGCGATGATCTGCTGCACCGCGCCGCCGTCGTCGATGGTGCGATTCATGACGCTGTCGCCATCCACGACGGCGATGCCGGTAGGGGTGAGCACGAGGAGCTCGCTGTTCGATGCCCAGGTAAACGGTGTCACCGTCGGGCTCGAGCGCCGGCGCGGAACGGCAATCGTCTGGCGGCGCAACCTCGTATCGAAGATCCTCATGTAGGAAGACGGCGCCGAGGTGACCGCGAGGCGGCGGCCGTCCGGGGAGAACGCTCCCCAGTCCGCACCGTCGGAGGCGAGCCGCACGGATGTGCCGCGCTGCAGATCGTCGATGTCGATGATGCAGGAAGATCCCGGACAGCCGTTGCTCAGCGCGATCACGCGTGGCGTCGCGTCGAGGAACCAGCCGCGGAACGGAAGCGGTCGGACGTTCCACCCGTCCCAGAGCGCATATGCATCACCGACCGAAGCGAGAAACCCGCCATCGACCGCGGCAACGAGCCGCAGCCCCGCGGGGACCTGTTGCACCGGACCGTCGCCGTCTCTCTGGATGATGCCGTCGTGCACGGGGCGCTCGATCCACCAATGGTCCGGTTCGAGCGTGGCGATCGGTGACACGTCGACCCTCAGCTGCTCGACGGAGACCGGGTCGGTGCCGATCGAGAGCAGCGTCCCGTTCTCGCGGACGACGAGCGAGCTTCCGTTGTGTGACTCGATCCAGAGCGGTCCGACGCGAAGCTCGACGCGCTCATCAGTGCCGGCATCGGCGTCGACGACATGGAGCTCGCTGTTGACGACCACCGCGAAGCGCCCCGAGCCGACGCCGCGCAGCCCGGCAAGGAGCCCTGGCGGAAGGCGATGGGAAGGCGGGTTCGGTGCCGCGGTCTCGTGGGTCGTGGGTGACGGAGCGGCGGATTTGCCGTCGTCGCTCCGCGTGACGACCGCGACCACGATCCACGCGGCGACGACGGCGGCGATTCCGGGGATCCACGACGGCCGGAGACGGATGGGCGGGAGTGGAGGTCGCGAGCTTTCTTCCACGTCGAGCGGCTCGAGCTCCACCGGCTCGAGACCGTCGCCGTGCACACGCGTAGCGTACGGACCGTGACGATCGACGGCTATGTCGCGACGGAGTTCGAACCGGTTCTCGACGCGTTCGCCGAGAATTTCGAAGATCGTGGGGAGGTCGGCGCGGCGGTGTGCATCTATATCGACGGGCGACCGGTTGTCGATCTGTGGGGTGGCATTGCCGACCGGACCGCGAACACGCCCTGGCGCGAGGACACGATCGTCCTCGTGTTCTCCTCGACCAAGGGCGTCACGTCGGTGTGCGCGAACCTCATGATCGAGCGCGGTCTGCTCGATCCCGACGCCACTGTCGCGAGCGTCTGGCCCGAGTTCGCGCAGAATGGCAAGGGAGCGATCACGATCGGAAACGTGCTCAGCCATCAGGCGGGCCTTCCGTACATCGACAGAGACCTGACGCTCGAGGACGCCCTGGCGTGGCATCCCGCCGCGGATGCGCTCGCCGCCCAGGCCCCGATCTGGGAGCCCGGGACGACGCACGGCTACCACATGCGCACCTTCGGTTGGCTCGTGGGTGAGCTTGCACGCCGCGCCGACCCGCAGCACCGCACCATCGGCCGGTGGTTCCGCGACGAGATCGGCGAGCCGCTCGCGCTCGACTTCTGGATCGGCCTTCCCGAACCGCTCGAACCGAGAGTCGCCCGCCTCATTCCGCCGACCACCGATCTCCGCGAGGTGTTGAAGGCGTTCGGCGACGAGCTGCTGCTCGCCCGCGTGTTCTCCAACCCGGGCGGGCATTTCAACTATGACGACATGTGGAACACGCGCGCCCTTCACGCCGCCGAGATGCCGTCGTCGAACGGCATTGGCGACGCGCGCTCGCTCGCGCGCCTCTACGCGTCGGTCATCGGCGAGGTTGACGACGGCAACGTTGGGCGCGTGCTTCGCGAAGACACGTTGAAGCACGCGACCGCCGAGCGCGCATGCGGAAAGGACGAGGTGCTGATGATCGACACATGCTTCGGTCTCGGCTTCATGCTCGGCCGATCCTTCGGCAACGCGAACCCGCCGAGCGCCGTCGGCCACGCGGGTGCCGGCGGCTCCCTCGCGTTCGCCGATCCCGATCGGAAGCTCGCGTTCGGCTATGTGATGAACGACTTGCGCTTCGACCCCAAGGGCGACCCCCGAAGCGAAGCCCTCGTGCGTGCGGCGTACCAGGCGCTCGCGGGTGACTAGCGCGGAAGCTGGTCGAATGGCTGATCGCGATCGACCCGCGGCTCGGTGGGCAGACCCAGCACCCGCTCGCCGACGATGTTGCGCTGGATCTCGTCGGTACCGCCTCGGATCGACAGCGACGGCGCGGTGAGGAACAACGTCTGGAGCTCATCTCGCGGATCGCAGGTGGCGTCGGCGCCGAGGATGCGTAGCGCGAGGTCCGTGTAATCGCGAAACATCTTGCTGCCCCGCAGCTTCATGCCCGAGCCCTCGGGGCCGGGTCGGCCTGCCCGCGCTGAATCGCGTGCCCGCCGGGCGGTGTACGACATCACGCGCACTTCGATGACCAGTCGCGCCAGCGCGTCGCGAACGACCGGTGAGCCGGCAACACCGCGCGCTCGTGCCAAGTCGACCAAACGCTCGACGTCGAGCAATCCGCTCGTTCCGCCGGCGGTGGACGCGCCGCGCTCGTACGACAGGCAGGTCAGCGCGACGCGCCACCCGTCACCGACCGCACCGATGCGATCCGTGTCGGCCACGAGCGCGTCGTCGAGGAAGACCTCGCTGAAGTGGGCGTCGCCGTTCATCTGCCGGAGTGGTCGCACGTCAACCCCCCGCGTGTGCATGTCGATGCCGAATGCGGTGATGCCTTCGTGCTTGCGCACCATCGGGTCGTGCCGAGCGAGCAGCAGACCCCACTGGGAGTATGCGCCGCGGCTGGTCCAGACCTTCTGACCCCGGGCGTGCCACGCGTCACCCAGCAGGTCCACGCGCGCGGCAAGGCCGGCGAGGTCCGAGCCCGCGCCCGGCTCGGAGAAGAGCTGGCACCAGATCTCCTCGCCGGTCGCGATCTTCGGGAGCCACCGGCCACACTGCTCCGGAGTGCCGTGCGCGAGCAGCGTCGGGCCGACCAGCTCGACACCGACGAGATACGGATAGAGGTCGGGGACGTCGAAGGCGGCCAGCTCCGTACGCACGACGCCGAGCTCCTCGGGGGTTGCGCCCAGCCCGCCGTACTCGCGCGGCCAGGTCGGCACCGCGAGCCCCGAGCCGGCCAGGGCGCCGAGGTAGCGCCGTCCCGCCTCGAGGTCGTCGTTTCCGGCGCCGAGCACAGATCTCCGTGCACCGTCACGCCGCGGCGTGAGACGCGCCGCGAGCTCACTGCGGACCCACGACCGGAAGTCATCCATGCCCGAGCTCCTCTCGCAGCGGTGACTTCTGCACCTTGCCGCTGGCCGTTCGGGGCAGCTCGTCGCGGAGTTCCAACCGCTCCGGCAGCTTGAATCGCGCGAGACCTTGCGCCAGTAAGTGCGTGCGCACGTCGTCGAGCGTCGGTCTCGCGCCATCGCGCGGGACGACGTACGCACACACCTTCTCTCCCATGACGGGGTCGGGCATCGCGACGCACGCCACGTCGGCAACGTCGGTGTGCGTGACCAGCAGCGACTCGACCTCGAGCGCCGAGATGTTCTCACCACCGCGGATGATCACGTCCTTCAAGCGATCGACGATCGTGAGGTACTCGCCGTCGTACACGGCGAGATCGCCGGTGCGGAACCAACCGCCCTCGACGAACGCGTCGTGGTCGAGCGTCGCATCGAGGTACCCGGTGAACATCTCCGGTCCGCGGGCGAGCACCTCGCCCGGAGCTCCCGGCGGTACGTCGAGAAGAGTCTGTGGATCGACGACGCGCAGCTCGGCGTCGCCGATGAGCGGGCCGTCGGTCGTGGCGTCGTGCTCGAGGTCGTCGCCGAGGCGGCCGGTCGTCAGGGTCGGGTACTCGGTGGAGCCGTACGTGCGTTTGCACCAGCAACCGCTGCCGTTGCCGCTGCCGTTGCCGAAGGCGCGCGCTCCCTCGCGCACCATCGCCGGCGCGACTCCCGCGCCGCCGAGCGAGAACAGGCGCATGCACGACCGGTCGGTGTCGGCGAACGACGGATGGTCGATCATCGTGCGCATGAAGACCGGTGTCGAGATCATCACGGCGATGCGCTCGCGCTCGAGCAACTCGAGCGCGCGTCCCGGTTCCCACGTCTCCATCAACACCGCGGTGATCGCGCTCGTCACCGGGAGCAGCGGTCCGTAGGTGAGGCCCGCGACGTGCGTGATCGGCATCGGCAGCAACAACGATTCGCGGGGGCGCATGTCGTGGGCGGTCGCAATCGTGTCCGCTTCGACGCGCAGGGACTGGTGCGTGTGGACGACGCCTTTCGGGTCCGATGTGGTGCCCGACGTCCACAAGATGACGGCTGCGTCGTCGACGTGCACATCGACACGAGGCGGATCGGCCGGCGAGGCAGGCAGCGATTCGTCGCCGCGAAGCACGAGCACGTCCCCTGCGAACCGGGCTTCCTCGAGGAGCGCGACGTGGTCGGTCCCCCGAAACGCAGATGGAACGACGACCAGCTGCGCCCCGGTCGCGCCGAGGATGAAACCCAGCTCGCGGGCGCGCAGCGTCGGCGTGATCGGGCTTGCGATCGCGCCGCACCGCCATATCGCCCAACACAGGACGACGGCTTCCCACCAGTTCGGCAGCTGCCAGCACACGACGTCGCCCGGCCGGACCCCGCGCTGGTGCAACGCGGCGGCGACCCGCGCCGAGTGCTCACGCACATGCTCGATCGTCAACCGCACGTCGCCGTCGACGATCGCGAGGTGAGAGCCGTCGGCCGACGCCAGGCGATCGAGCAACGTCTCGTCGTTCCAGGTGCCGCGGACCCGCCAGCGTTCCTGCACATCGGGCGGTGCGGGATGGAGGGGGCGCACCGCTATTGCACGCCGTACACCGGCGCGGGCGGCGGCGCCTGCGCGAGAAGCTTGCGAATCGCGCTCCCGATCTCCGAGGGCTCCCAGCGACCGTTCTTGTCGAGCTCGGGCCCGTGTTGCCAGCCGTCGGCGATCGAGAGCAGCCCGCCCTCGATCTCGAACACTCGGCCGGTGACATCGCGCGACTCGCTGCTCCCGAGCCAGACGACGAGTGGCGAGATGTTCGCGGGGTCGTTGACGTCGAAACCGGATGCCGGCGCTTGCATTCGATCCGCGAAGACCTCTTCGGTCATGCGGGTGCGCGCCGCGGGAGCGATGGCGTTCGCGGTGACGCCGTATCGACCCATCTCCGCTGCCTCGACGAGCGTCAATGCCGCGATGCCGGCCTTCGCCGCGGAGTACGCGCCCTGTCCGACACTCCCCATGAGTCCCGCGCCTGAGGATGTGTTGACGATGCGCGCGTCGACGGTCTCACCGCCCTTCGAGCGGCTGCGCCAGTACTCCGCGGCGTGACGGGTCATTGCGAAGTGGCCCTTCAAGTGCACACGGATGACCGCATCCCACTCCTCTTCACCGGTCGTGAACAACATGCGGTCGCGCACGAACCCGGCATTGTTCACCAGCACGTCCAGGCCGCCAAAGGTGTCGATTGCCGTCCGGACCAGCACCTGCGCGTCGTTCCAGTCGGCAATGTCGCTGGTGTTCGCGACGGCATCGCCACCCGACGCCACGATCTCGTCGACGACTTGTTGCGCAGGTCCCGCATCGCCGCCGGTGCCGTCATGGGCAACTCCCAAGTCGTTGACGACGACGCGCGCACCCTCGCGCGCGAATGCCAGCGCGTGCTCGCGGCCGATACCGCGCCCCGCGCCGGTCACGATCACGACGCGGCCCTCGCAAATACCCGGCACGGATGCGTACGATACCGACCGGACGAATCGCGCCCGTGCGAAGCGCGCTCGCAGGGTGACATCCCAGCTTTTGACCCATTGCCGCGCGCGCACGCCGGGTGTTCAGTGGTACCCGGGGGAGGGTCCGGTCACGGCGTTCGGCGTAAGCCCGCCCTAAGCCGCCGAGCGCTGGTCGACCCCCCTCCCCCCCAGGGCCGCCCGCGTCATCTCCTCCGCGTCATCGCGACACGTCCCGCTCTCCCAACCCATGGGCGTAGCGTCTGCGCCGACGACCGAGAGGAGGGGACAGCGTTGCATTTCGGCGTCACGATGTTCATGACCGACCAGACCATGGGCCCGGTCGAGCTCGCGCGGGCGATCGAGGAGCGCGGCCTCCATTCGTTCTACGTGCCCGAGCACACGCACATCCCGATCAGCCGCAGGACGCCGCCGCCGACGGGGGATGCCGTGCTGGCCGAGGAGTACAAGCGCACGCTCGACCCGCTGGTGGCGCTGGCGATGAGCGCGGCGGCGACCGACGCGGTCGTGCTCGGCACCGGCGTCTGCCTGGTTGCCCAGCGCGACCCGATCGTCACAGCCAAGGCCGTCGCCACCCTGGATGCGCTCTCCGGCGGTCGGGTCGTGTTCGGAATGGGATTCGGCTGGAACGAGGACGAGGCCGCCGATCACGGTGTCGACATGAGGCGCCGCCGCGACATCGCACGCGAGCACGTGCTGGCGATGAAGGCGTTGTGGCGCGACGACGTGGCTTCCTTCGACGGCGAGTTCGTGCACCTTGCGCCGTCGTGGTCGTGGCCGAAGCCCGCGCAGCCCGGTGGTCCGCCGGTGCTCATCGGGGGCGCGCCCGGCCCGAAGCTGTTCGCGCACGTCGCGGAGTACGCCGACGGCTGGATTCCGATCGGCGGGGCCGGCATGCGAGCGGCGTTGCCCGACCTCGCGCGCGCGTGCGAAGCGCGCGGTCGCGACCCGAAGACGTTGCGCATCGTGCCGTTCGGTACCGTCCCCGACCCGGGGAAGATCGAGCACTACGCGTCGATCGGTGTGACCGAGATCGTGCTGCGCCTGCCGTCGGCCGGACCGGAACGCGTGCTGCCGAAGCTCGACGAGTACGCCGAGCTGGCCGGCGCGTGAACGCCTACCTCGCCGCGCTCGACGTCGCAGGGGACGTGGGTGCATGGACCGATGCCGGCTTCGCGGTCGACGGCGACGGCGGCATCCGGGTGGGGCACGTCCGCATGCAGATCGGCGTGGGGGAGCGAGGTATCGCAGCGTGGCATCTCACCGAGGAGCCGCCGGACGTGACGCCCGCGGCCCATCCGAATGGTGTCACGCGACTCGATCACCTCGTCGTGTTCACCGACGACCCGGAGCGGACGACTGCCGGCTACGCGCGGCTCGGCCTCGATGCACGCCGGGTGCGTGACGTCGGCAACGGGACGACGCAGACGTTCTTCCGCGCCGGTGAAGTGATCGTCGAGCTGGTCGGACCGATCGCCGGCATAGACGGCGAGCGTTTCTGGGGTCTCGCGCTCACCGTCGCGGACCTCGACGCGTGCGCGGCGCTGTTCGGCGACCGGCTCGGCGCGATCAAGGACGCGGTGCAGCCCGGCCGGTGCATCGCCACGTTGCGGCACGAGGCATGCGGTCTCACGCTGCCGATCGCCTTCATGAGTGATGGGGCGAGGTAGATGGAACCTGTACCCGAGGACTGGGAGCGCGCGCTTGCCGTCGTCGCCCATCCCGACGACATGGAGTACGGGGCCGCGTCGGCGGTGGCGCGCTGGACGGACCAGGGCAAGACCGTGACGTATGTGCTCGCGACGCGGGGCGAGGCCGGGATCGACGCGCTGGAACCCGAGGAGTGCGCGCGCGTGCGCCAGGCCGAGGAGCTGGCGGGGGCCGGCGCGGTCGGTGTCGCGGCCGTCGAGTTCCTCGAGCACTCCGACGGCCTCGTCGAGTACGGATTACCCCTGCGACGCGACCTGGCGCTTGCGATCCGGCGGCACCGGCCCGAAGTGCTCGTCACGCTGAACTACGACGAGCGGTGGGGTGGCGGCTCCCTGAACATGGCCGACCACCGTCACGTCGGGCTCGCCGCCCTCGACGCGATACGCGACGCGGGCAACAGATGGATCTTCGGAGGAACGCGCGGCCCGAAGCCGTGGCCGGGCGTTCGCTTCGCGCTCGTCGCCGGTTCTCCGCGGCCGACCCACTTCGTCGACATCTCCGACCATCTCGACCGCGGTGTCGCATCGCTCGCCGCGCACGCCCGGTATCTCGCTCACGTCGGCACCGACCCCCGGGCCTTGCTCACCGAGATCGCGGCCCAGGCCGGGGCCCGCTCCGGGGTGCGCTACGCGACCGAATTCGAGCTCGTTCCGTTCTGATCGATGATCTCCGTCGACGTCCGGTTGGTCACGTGCGCGCACCCGCCCGTCGAGGATCGCGACACAGCGCTGATCGCGACCGCGCTGCGGAACGCCGGAGCCGTGGTCGAGGTCGCCGACTGGCGCGACGCCGGGGTCGACTGGTCCTCCGGGCGCCTCACCGTGCTGCGCTCCCCGTGGGACTACGTCGATGCCGTCGACGATTTCGTGAGCTGGACACGCGAGACCGGCGCGGTGACGCAGCTCTGGAACCCTCCGGCCCTCGTCGAGTGGAACGTGCACAAGGCGTACCTGCTCGATCTCGGCACGCGTGGGGCGCCGGTGGTGCCGACCGTGGTGCTCCTGCACGGCACCGCGGCGTCACTCGACGGCATCTGCGACGCGCGCGGATGGAACACCGTCGTGGTGAAGCCCGCGGTCGGCATCGGCGGGCATGGCGCCGGCCGCTTCGACGTCGGCGACCCGAACGCGCAGGCGCATCTCGACACGCTCCTCGCGCGCGGTGACACGCTCGTGCAGCTGTTCATGCCGTCGGTCGCGACCGAAGGTGAGCTCTCGGTCGTGCTCTTCGACGGCGTGGCGAGCCACGCGGTCCGCAAGGCGCCGGGCGCGGACGACTACCGCGTGCAGGAAGAGTGGGGCGGTCGTGCTGAAGCCGTCGAACCTGCCGCCGGCGCCGCCGAGCTCGCGGCCCGGGTGTGCGCGGTCCTGCCGGAACTTCCGTTGTACGCGCGCGTCGACATGTTGCGTGCCGGCGACCTGTGGCACGTTCTCGAGGTGGAGGTCACCGAACCGAGCTTGTTCCTCGAGCTCGCGCCGCCTTCAGCCAAGGATGCACTGGTTCGCGCGGTGATGTCACGGTTGCCGTGACCGACGCAGCTAACGTTCAGCATGCTCGTGGGCGCCGTCATCGGGTTGGTCGTCGGTCTCGCGTTGTCGCTCTACGTCGCGCGCCTCGACCTGCGGAAGAGGCAGGCGGGCCTGCGCACACAGGCGCAGTATCGCCTTTCCCTCGTCGTCGTGCCGGTGATTCTCGCCGGCCTCGGCGCCGCGCTGGGCGCCGGCATCGCCCAGCTCTGAGGACCGGCATCGCCCAGCTCTGAGGATTCGCGCGCGAGGATGCCGCCATGCCGCTTGGTTGCATCCGTGTCGATGCCGACGACTTTCCGCCGGTCGCGATGCCGTGCCTGCGCTGCGGGGCCGAGACGATGATGCGCTTCGCCGGACCGTGCGCGGCGTGTGCAGCCGAGCTGCACGCGAAGTTCGAGGGCACGGCGCGCGAGGTCGAGGGCGCCGAGTACGAGCCCAAGATGAATGTCACACCGAACGCGGTGGCGCTGAAGGACTGAGGCGGGAAACGGCGGCGCACGTATCGTGCGCCCGAGCCGGTATGTTCGCGGCGTGGCGACGAGGGTGCGCGACTGGGCGACGGTCGACTACTACGACCTGCTCGGCGTCTCGACCGACGCCTCCGGGGACGACATCGCTCGCGCCTTTCGCGCCGCGGCCAAGCGCTCGCACCCGGACGCGTCGAACGACCCCGATGCAGCCGAGCAGTTCAAGGATCTCGCCGCGGCATACGCCGTGCTCTCCAACCGGCGCACCCGTCGCGACTACGACGGGGTACGCGCCGGCAGCACGGCGGTTTCTGTCGTGCCATCGATGCCGAGACCGGCCGCGGCCGCGCCGACCCGCTGGACCCCCGAACGGGCCTGGCTTGCGCTCATCGGAGGCATCGTGATCACCGTGCTCGGCGTCGGGGCGTCCTACCTGACGTGGTACCTGCGCGACCGCGATGCGAGCGAACGGGCGCGTTTCGTGTCGGTGGCCGCACAGCGTGTCGACAACGGCCAGATCGCGTTCGACACGGGCGATGGAAGGCACGTCGTCGTCCCCGAGCCGCGCCAGCACGGCGAAGGTACCAAGGCCGGTCCGACCGTCGACGTGCGTTACGACCCCGCGAATCCCCGTCACGTCGTCGTCGACGCGAGCACGTTCGGCCGAGACATCACGCTCGCGATCGTCGCCGTCAAGCTGCTGATCGGCGGCCCGGTGTTCGCCGTGCTCGGCGCGCGCCGTCTCCATAAGTCGCACGCGACCCGGTATGGCGCTAGAGCCGTTCGATGATCGTGACGTTGGCTTGGCCGCCGCCCTCACACATCGTCTGCAAGCCGTAGCGCCCGCCCGTGCGCTCGAGCTCGTGCAGCAGCGTGGTCATGAGGCGGGCGCCGGTGGCGCCGATCGGATGACCGAGGGCGATTGCGCCGCCGTTCACGTTCACTTTGGCGAGGTCGGCGCCGGTTTCCTTCTGCCAGGCGAGCACCACCGAGGCGAACGCTTCGTTGATCTCGACGAGATCGATGTCGTCGAGCGCCATGCCGGCTTTCTGCAGCGCGTACGCCGTGGCCGGGATCGGGGCGGTGAGCATCCATACCGGGTCGGCACCGCGCACCGAGAGATGGTGGATGCGCGCCCGCGGCGTCAAACCGTGCGAACGCACGGCGTCCTCGCTCGCGATCAACAAGACCGCCGATGCATCCGAGATCTGTGACGACACGGCTGCCGTCAGACGGCCACCCGCCACGAGGGGAGGCAGCGAGCGGATCTTGGCAAGGTTCGGCTCGCGCGGTCCTTCGTCGTGCGCGATCCCCTCGAGCGGAACGATCTCACGCTCGAATCGCCCTTCCCCGCGTGCCCGCAGCGCCCGCTCGTGCGACTCGACCGCGAACTGCTCCATGTCGTCGCGTGTGATGTCCCACTTCTCGGCGATCATCTCGGCGCTGCGGAATTGCGAGACCTCCTGGTTGCCGTAGCGCGCTTCCCATCCCGGCGAACCGAGGAAGGGATTGGCGAAGCCGTACGGCTCACCCGCGAGCATCGCGGCGCTGATCGGGATGGCGCTCATGTTCTGTACGCCGCCCGCAACGACGAGGTCGGCGGTGCCGGACATGACGGCCTGGGCGGCGAAATGTACGGCCTGCTGTGACGAGCCGCATTGCCGGTCGACGGTCGTGCCCGGCACCTCGTCCGAGTAGCCCGCGACGAGCCAACACGTGCGCGCGATGTCGCCTGCCTGTGGACCGATCGTGTCGACGCACCCGAAGACGACGTCGTCGACGGCCGCGGGATCGACGTCGACCCGTTCCATCAACGCGCGGATCGAATGCGCGCCGAGGTCCGCGGGATGCACTTTCGCCAGCCCACCGTTGCGCTTCCCCACAGGTGAGCGTACGGCATCAACGACAAAGGCATCAGCCATGCGCTTCAGGCTAGAGGATCGCGTTTGCGACGCGATTCCTGTGGAAGCGGGCATCGCCGCGCGAACGGGCGAGGGCCCACGCTCTCTTCATGTAGAGGTGCAGGTCGTACTCGGTCGTGTAGCCGATGGCACCGTGGCACTGGAGCGCGGCCCGCGCCGTGACCAATGCCGTTTCGGCCGCCTTCGCCATCGCCATGCTGACGTGGGTGGTGTCGAGGGTTGCTGCCGCGCGGTACACGAGCGGTCGCGCGAATTCCAGCGCGATCCGAGCATTCGCGAGGTGGTGCTTGACGGCCTGGAACGATCCGACCGGCACACCGAATTGCGTGCGTTCCTTCACGTACTCGGCGGTCATGTCGAGCATGCGATCGGTGAGACCGCACAGCTGCGCCGCAGTCCCGCACACGAGGCGGACGTATGCCTCGGCGGCGCCGTCGCTCGCCGGGACCGACGGCCCGCGCACTTCGAAAAGGCGCCGGGCGCCGTCGACCGACACGCGCGGCACGAGCGTGGCCGTCGCGGGATCGAACCGGCCGTCGGCGGTGATGATGACGTCGGCGGTGTCGGCCCACGGCACCAAGACATGTCCGATCGTGATCGTCAGGTCGGTACGATCGAACACCGGCACACCCGACGCGGCCGTCTCGACGATCGGTTCGGGCACCGCGTGCCGGCCGGTTTCCTCGAGGATCAGCACGAGGTCGACCATCGTCAGCCCGAGTCCGCCCTTCGCTTCGGGCGCCAGCATGCCGACGACACCCATCTCGCGGAGTTGCTGCCACAATCCGGGAACGCGACCGGTGTCATTGGTCCACGCCTCGCGCACGTGTCCCGGCGTGCACTCCTTCACCAGGAGATCTCGCACCGCGTCGCGGAAGGCGAGCTGATCGTCGGTGAAGGCGAAGCGCATCTATTTCCTCGGCAGTCCGAGCACACGCTCGGCGATCACATTGCGTTGGATCTCGTTCGTGCCCGCGTAGATCGGGCCCGCGAGCGCGAACTCGTAGCCCTTCATCCACACGGCGTCGGGTCCGTCGACGAGCTCGGCGTGCGTGCCGAGGAGCTCGAGCGCGAGCTCGTGCAGCCTGACGTCGAGCTCCGACCAGAACACCTTCACCATCGAAGACTCCGGGCCCGTCCGGGTGCCCTCGACGATCCGGGTCACGGTCCAGAACGTCTGCCAGCGGTATGCCTCGGCGTCGATGTACGCCGCGACGACGCGGTCGCGCAGCTCGGCCACGTCGCCGCACGCGTGGTATAGCTCGATCAAACGCTGCGCGGTCGCGAGGAACCGGCCGGGGGAGCGCAGTGTGAGCCCGCGTTCCGAGCCCGTCGTCGCCATCGCGACTGCCCATCCCTCGTTCGGCGCGCCCAGCACGTCGACGTCGGGCACGAAGACGTCGTCGAAGAAGACCTCCGCGAAGCCCTCGTCGCCGTCGAGGCGCTCGACGCCGCGCACCGTGACGCCGGGTGACGCGAGGTCGACGAGGAAGTACGTCAAGCCGCGGTGCCGCTCGGCGGCGGGATCGCTGCGGAAGAGGCCGAAGAGATGCGTGCAGAACGCGCCGCGCGTCGTCCACGTCTTCTGGCCGAACAAGCGCCAACCACCCGCGGCGTCGTCACGCGCGGCCTTGCTCTGGATCCCGGCGAGATCGCTGCCCGCGTTCGGCTCGGACCAGCCCTGGCACCACGTCTGCTCGCCCGACGCCATCTTCCCGAGGATGCGGTCCTTCTGCTCGTCGCTACCGAACTCGAAGATCGTCGGTGCGAGCAGGAAGATGCCGTTCTGCGTGACGCGCTGGGGCGCGCCGGCGCGGTAGTACTCCTCCTCGAAGAGCAGCCACTTCCACAAGCTCGCGTCACGGCCGCCGTACTGCTCCGGCCACGACACGACGGCGTAGCGAGCGTCGAAAAGGGTGCGTTCCCACGCGAGATGCGCCTCGAAGCCGGCACGGGTGTCGCCGGACGGCAGGCTCGGTCGGGGCACGTGCGCTTCGAGCCAGGCCCGGCACTCGGCGCGGAATTGCTCCTCGGCGGGGCTGAACGCGAGGTCCATAGGCGGGCGGGATCGTACCGTGGCAGGAATCGTCTGGTCATTGGCATTGCTGCCAGTCCGGGCAGCCCGCACAATGGGAGGATGGCGCCCAAGGTCGTGTTCGTGACGTATCCGCGCATCACCGCGCTCGACCTGGTCGGTCCGCACGAGGTGCTGGGCGCGGCAGGGGGCTACGACCTCGTGATCGCGGCGCGGGAAGCGGGCGTCGTGCGCTCGACTCGCGGGCCCGGGATCGTGGCCGACCGGTCGCTGTCCTCGGTGCGGGGTGCGATCGACACACTGATCGTCGTGGGTGGCGACGGTGCGTTCGCCGCGGCCGGCGATCCGGTCTTGGTGCAGGCGGTGCGCCGTCTCGCGGGGCGCAGCCGTCGGGTCGCGTCGGTGTGCACGGGAACGTTCGTGCTCGCGGCCGCGGGCGTGCTCGACGGCAAGCGTGCGACGACGCACTGGGTGGCGTGCGACTCCCTCGCCCGCCGGCACCCGGAGATCACCGTCGAGCCGGATCCGATTTTCGTGCGGGACGGTGACGTGTGGACGTCTGCCGGCGTCACCGCGGGGATGGACCTTGCGCTCGCGCTCGTGGCCGAGGATCAGGGGCGCGACGTCGCGCTCCGCGTCGCCCGTCAACTCGTGATGTACGTGCAGCGGCCGGGCGGCCAGGCGCAATTCAGCGCGCAGCTCGGCGCGCAGGCCGCGGCGCGCGATCCGCTGCGCGAGCTGCAGACGTGGATCACCGAGCATCCCGACGCCGACCACGCGGTCGAACGGCTTGCGGGCCGGGTTGCGATGAGCCCTCGTCACTTCGCGCGCGTCTTCCGCGCCGAAGTGGGTTGCACGCCGGCGCAGTACGTCGAAAGGGTGCGGCTCGAGGTCGCCCGCCGGCTGCTCGAAACGACGTCGCTGCCCATCGAAGGGATCGCGCGCGCGTGCGGGTTCGGCACCGTGGAGACCTTGCGGCGCGCCTTCGCACGTCGGGTGGGTGCGAGCCCGAACGATTACCGAGATCGCTTCCGTTCCTGTCAGTCTGCCTGATCGACATCAAGGAGCCCACCATGGACATCGTTTGCCTGTTGTTCGACGGCATCACCGCCCTCGACATCATCGGCCCCTACGAGACCTTGCAACGTCTGCCCGATGCGAACGTGAAGTTCGCGGCGCGCGAGAAAGGACCGGTGCGGACCGACAACGGGTTTCTCGCGTTGGTCGCCGATTACTCGCTCGACGAGGTGACGAGCGCCGACGTGCTCGTCGTGCCGGGCGGATTCGCGACGGTCGCGCTCGAGAAGGACGAGAAGTTGCTCGAGTGGATACGTGCCATCGACGCGACGAGCACGTGGACGACGTCGGTGTGCACCGGCTCGTTGCTCCTCGCGGCCGCCGGCTTGCTCGAAGGGAAGGAAGCGACGTCGCACTGGGCGTCCCTCGACCGCCTGAGGGAGTACGGCGCCATCCCGACCGCCCGGCGCGTGGTCGAACAGGGCAAGGTCATCACCGCGGCCGGGGTGTCCTCGGGGATCGACATGGGATTGACCTTGGCGGCGCGCATCGCCGGCGACGAATTCGCGCAGGCGATCCAGCTCGGGATCGAATACGACCCTCAGCCCCCGTTCGACGCGGGCGCACTCGACAAGGCGCCCCAAGGGGTGGTCGAGCGGCTCGCCGCGATGTACGCGGACAGGCTGTAAGAGAATTCCCCGCCGGCTCGGCGGTGCGAGCCGGCGGGGGAACACTCCGACGGCGCGTCAGGCCCGCCCGTACTCGACGTCGTCGGCGTCATCGTCGTGACTTCCCGCCTTGGCGAAGCCGCGGCTCACGATGTACGCCGCGCCCATGACGGTGCCGAGCAGACATGCGCGAAACAGGTTCAGTGAAGCGTCGCGAGACGCGTTGTAGATCACGGTCAGCAGCGCGACACCGATGATCGTGAGCCACAGCTCGGTGGTCTTCGGCGATGGCTTGGTCTAGCGCAGGACAGTCCGCCGGAATGTCTCGGGACGGCGTGCTCGATGCTCGGTCTCGCCTCGGCGGGTGGGGGTCTGATCGGTCATGTTCATTTTGGGGGGCTCCTCGGGGGGTGTGTTGGTCGCCGGTTCGTACCCCCGACGCGCATGGCCTCACACACTTCTGTAGATGTTTTGTGGAACCATTGCCGAACGATGGCGGATGTACTACAACGAGCGCCAATGGCGTGTGGCGATGATGTGGCCTCGGCGGCGACGGATGAGGAAGCGTTGCGATGGTCCGTCCGGTGTGGTGGCGACGGCATCGATGTCGCGATCACCGGCGAGATGGACCTTGCGACGTCCGAGCCGTTGGGGCGGGCGCTCACCCGGGTCCTGGCATCGAAGCCTGTGATCGTCCGTCTCGACCTGGCGGAGGTGTCGTTTCTGGACTCGAGCGGCATCCGGTGCCTTGTCGGCGTCGCCGAGCGGGCAGCAGAGGTCGGTATTCATCTGGTTGTCCGCAACCCGACGCCTATGGTCCTGCGAGTGCTCGAGATCTGCGGCGTGGACCAGTTGTTGTCGGCCGACGGCACGAATGGCGATGGGTCGGCCCGGCTCGAGGGCGCGTCCCGAGCGTCGGACGATGACTGAGCAGGGCATTTACAGCATCGGGGCTCTCGCGCGCATGCTCGGGATCTCACCCACGACACTTCGATCATGGGAAGACCGCTATGGCGTCGTGGTGCCGGAGCGCAGTGCAGGGGCCCAGCGCTTGTACTCCCGCGACCAGCTGGACCAGCTCCGCTTCGTCTGCCGGCAGATGTCGCTGGGACTGAGCGCCGCTGACGCGCATCGGGCCCTCGCCGAGCGGCTCGCCGCGGGCAATCCTCGATTCGCGGCCGACCGCGAAGAGCCCGCCGAGCGGCGCATCCTGCTCGTGGAACGGGATCCGTACGCCGCGGACCTCGCGGAGTACTTCCTGCGCACCGAGGGCTACGACGTTCACGTTGCACGCGCGATCCCCGATGCCGAGCGTCTCATCGATGAGCACGTCGTCCACCTGGCGATCGTCGACCTGATGATCGGCGGCGGCGCCGGCCTGCGACTCTGTCAGGGTCTGGGAGACTCGGTACGGATCCTTGCCGTGTCGGCGGTCGATCAGCGTGAGCGCGCGATGGCGGCCGGAGCCGACGCCTTCATTCGCAAGCCTTTCGAGCCCTTGACGCTCGTGTCCGCCGCCAGGGACCTCGTCGGCACGAGCGCCGTGGTGCGCGAGGCACAGCGAGCGACGTCCGAGTGATGGAACGCATCATGAGCGGTCATGACCGGCTCGATCGACTGCTCGGCGGCGGGCTTCCCGCCAACGGGATCAATCTCGTCATCGGCCATCCCGGCAGCGGAAAGACGATCCTGGCCGAGCAATACCTGTTTCAGAATGCACGCCCTGACTCGACGGGCGTGTACCTGTCCACCGTGTCCGAACCATTCGACAAGATTCTTCGCTACGGCGAGTCACTGTCGTTCTTCGACCCGGACGCGATCGGAACGTCGGTGTTCTACGACGACCTTGGCGAAACCGTCGATCGCGACGGTCTCGACGGCGTGCTCGACCACATCGACCGGCTCCTCAAGGAACAGCAGCCGGGATTCATTGTGATCGACAGCTTCAAAGCACTCCGGTCCTTCGCCCCGGACGAAGCACTGTTCAGACGATTCCTGCACCATCTCGCGGGCAGGTTGACGGCGGTCGCCGCCACGACCATGTGGATCGGAGAATACGACCGTGAGCAGGCCGCAGACGCGCCGGAGTTCGCGGTCGCGGACGCCATCATTGCGCTGGCAGCGAAACGCACCGCCGAGCGCGAGCTCCGTGTCCTCCAAGTACTGAAGCTCCGCGGCAGCGCATTCCAATCAGGTGAACACGCATACCGCATCAGTGCCGACGGCCTCGACGTCTTCCCGCGGCTCGCCGACGACCTCGATACCAACGACTACGAGCTCGGCGACGCCCGCGTCTCGACAGGCATCCCCGCCCTCGACGAAACGCTCGGTGACGGCTACTGGCCCGGCGCCGTCACGCTCATCTCGGGACCGACCGGAGCAGGAAAGACGCTCATCTCGCTGCACTTCCTGTTCCACGGCGCGGCACACGGCGAAGCCGGTGTCCTGGCGACGTTCCAGGAGAACCGTACGCAACTTGCCCGCATCACTACCGGCTTCGGCTGGGACATCAACAACTCGGACGTTCACGTCCTCAGCCGCTCGCCCGTAGACCTGTACATCGACGAATGGGTCTACGACCTCCTGGCGCTCGTCGAGCAATCCGGCGCCCGCCGTGTCGTGGTCGACAGTCTCGGCGACCTCATGTTCGCGTCGCCCGACAACATTCGCTTCCGAGAGATGATGTATTCCCTGTCCCAGCGCCTCTCGCGGCGTGGGATCAGCCTCATGATGACCCACGAGAGCACCGAGCTCTTCCATGTGACGCGGCTCTCGGAAATCGGGATGTCACACATCGCCGACAACGTGGTGATGTTGCAGTACCTCCGGATCGAATCGAAGGTCAAACGCGCGCTCCTCGTCCTCAAAACACGCGCGAGCGCCCACCACCCCGAGATCCGCGAGTTCCACATCCGTCCCGAAGGCATCGTGTTGGGCGAGACGTTCGACGCCGACCAACGATTCGACTGAGCGCTTGACGCAAAACCTGCAGAGCGATTCGGATGTCGCCCGTCTCGCATGCATAGGGCTTCCCTTGCCGGGGTAGCGCACGACGACCAAGAGGCCAGGGAGGTCATTGCAATGGCGGCAACGTCCACGAAACGTTCACGCCCGGCGGCACGCCGGCGTTCCGGCGCTGCGGGCGCGACCAAAGGCAAGGCGAGCCGACCGTCCGACGTGATTGCGTTGATCAAGGCCGATCATGCGACGGTCAACGAGCTCTTTCGACGTTACGGAAGCATCGGGGAGCGCGCGTTCAAAGGCCGGCGCCAGATCGCCGAACGCGTGATCAAGGAACTCTCGGTACATGCCGCCGTGGAGGAGCAGATTCTCTATCCGCACGTCCGGACAGCCGTGCCGAACGGCGAGAAACTCGTGAAGGAAGCCATCGCCGAGCACGAGTCGTTGAAAAAGCTGCTCGCCCAGCTCGACAAGTGCCCCCCTGAGTCCGAAGCGTTCGACGAGCTCATGACCCGCGTCCGGGACGAGGTCCGCCGCCACGTCAAGGAAGAAGAAGCCTCCGACGGCATCCTCGGCCGGCTTCGCAAGCACACGACACCGTCCGAGCGTCGCGAGATGGCGACGTTGACACGCACGGCCAAGAAGGCTGCTCCGACGAGACCGCATCCGAAGGCGCCCTCGACCCCGCCTGGCAACATCATCATTGGTGCCGCGGCCGCCCTCGTCGACAAAGCCCGCGACAAGGTGACCGGCCGGAGCTAGGTGGATGCCACTCGTCGCGTGGTTGAATTCAGCGTGCTCCCGTCGCACCATGTCCCGGTGCGAAAGACTCTCCAGCGTCGCGCCGCACACGACGCGCAAACGCCCAACCAGTCGCGGGAGATGAGACGCTATGCCACAACCCCTTGATTTGAACCGTCTGCTCGAGGCCGGCAGACAACTGACCGAGAGCGGCCGGTCGCAAGCCCGCGAACTGGGGACGGACCTGGTGACGCAGGGCCGCGTGGCGTCGGAATATGTCTCCGCCGTGGTGGACGAGCTGGTGGGTCGGCCCGGTCGCGACCGCATCGAGGAGCTGCGGCAGACGGTTCGCGCGGAGCTGGAGCTTCAGCTGCGCGACCAACTGCAGGCGAATGCGGCAATGGTGCGTGATGCCGTACGGGACGAGGTGCAGCGTCAACTGCGGGAGCTCGGGCTTGCGACCCAAGCCGATCTCGCCCGGCTCGAGACCACGGTTCGGCAGTCGCTGGCGGCGCTCGAGCGAACGTTCGCGGCGGCGGCCGCGTCAGCGGCGTCAGATCCCGGGCGCGGAGGCGATTCCTCGGCGACCGACTGACGGGCCGGGACCAAGCGCTCGGGGTGGGTTCGCCGTGCTCACAAGGGTGTGGGCTCGATGGCGGCCAGTCGTTCCATCGCGGGACCGAAGGTTGCGTCGAGCCAGCCGCCCGGGTCGTCGCCGACGGCACCGGTGACCACGGTCGACACCCCGATCTTCGCGAGCGCCTCTGCACCACGGACGACGTCATCGACGGTCGCTCCCGGAGGGAAGTCGCGGTACATGGCGGTGACTTCGATCTCGTTGGGGTCGCGTCCCAGGACGTCGCAGTGCCGGCGGAGGACGTCGACCTTGTGCGCCACCTCGTCGGGCCCACCGAAGATGTTGCACGCGTCGGCGTACTGCGCGACGAGCCGGAGCGTCTTGCGCTCACCGCTGCCGCCGATCAGGATCCGCGGGCGAGGAGCACTGACGGGCATCGGACTGCACAGCGTCTCGTCGAGCCGGTAGTGCCGGCCCTCGTACGGGCCGTTGTCATCGCTCCACATCTGGAGGCAGATCTGGATTGCCTCCTCGAGCCGCTCGAAGCGCTCCGACGTGGGCGGGAACGGCACGCCGAGTCCGCGATGCTCGCGCTCGTACCAGGCCGCGCCGATGCCGAGCTCGGCCCGGCCGCTCGACACCACGTCGAGCGTGGTCACCGTCTTGGCCAGAAGCCCGGGATGGCGATAGGTCACGCCGGTCACGAGGAGCCGCAGCCGGAGCCGTGCAGTGCGGCCGGCGACGAAACCAAGTGCGGTGTAGCCCTCCAGCATCGGGTCCTCGGCCGGCGCCATCCAGTCCATCTGGAAGAAGTGGTCCATGAACGACATGGTGCGGACGCCGATGGCTTCGGC
Source organism: Acidimicrobiia bacterium (assembly GCA_038209365.1). Classification (GTDB taxonomy): domain Bacteria; phylum Actinomycetota; class Acidimicrobiia; order IMCC26256; family PALSA-610; genus DASQHW01. The sequence continues at coordinate 90,119 of JBBQXS010000012.1, forward strand.
GCGCTCGGCGAGAGCGGCGACGCCCGGCCCGATACCGCGCGGACCGCCGGCCCACTCGAATCGGGAGACGTGCAGATCGAGATGCATGCCCACCGTTCTACCGCGGCGCCGAACCGGGCGCGTGCCCCCGCGCGCCGCCTCAGCCCGTGACGATCACGGCCGAGCCGTGACCGAACAGGCCTTGGTTGATCGAGAAGCCGACGCGCGCGCCTTCCACCTGGCGGCCTTCGGCGCGTCCTTGGACCTGCCAGGTGAGCTCGCACACCTGCGCGATCGCCTGCGCAGGCACGGCCTCACCGAAGCAGGCGAGGCCGCCGCTCGCGTTCACCGGGATACGGCCGCCGAGGGTCGTGGCGCCGTCGCGCACCAGCTTCTCCGCTTCGCCGGTCGCGCAGAGACCGATCTGCTCGTACCAGTCGAGCTCCATCGCGGTCGAGAGGTCGTACACCTCGGCGCAGTCGAGGTCGTCCGGTCCGAGCCCGGCTTCCTCGTACACCCGCGCCGCGATCGACTCCTTGAAGCCGTGGGTCGGGGCGCTCCCGGCGCCGGCAGCACTGTCGGTCGCGAAGTTCGGGAGCTCGATCGTGGTCTGCGGATAGCTCGGGGTCACGGTCGAGATCGCGCGGACACGCACCGGATCGCTCACGCCGTGCGCGCGGGCGTAGTCGAGGGAGCTCACGACGATCGCGGCCCCACCGTCGCTCGTGGCGCAGATGTCGAGCAGCCCGAGCGGATCGGCCACGATCGGCGCGTTGAGGACGTCGTCGAGGCCGACTTCCTTGCGGTAACGGGCGTACGGGTTTGCGAGCCCGTGCCGCGCGTTCTTCACCTTGACCTGTGCGAAGTCCTCGCGGGTCGCGCCGAACAGCTCCATCCGGCGGCGCGCGTACAGGCCGAAGTACGTGGGGTTGGTCGCGCCGAGCAGGCGGAATCGCAGCCAGTCCGGGTCGTCGCCACGGTCACCCTTGTTCGGTGCCAGAAATCCTTTCGGCGTCGTGTCGGCGCCGACGACGAGCGCGACGTCGCAGACACCGGCGAGGATCTGCGCCCGCGCCGTCGACAGCGCGGTGACCCCCGAGGCGCACGCGGCGTAGGACGACGCGACCTGTGCGCCGTTCCAACCGAGCGCCTGCGCGAACGTTGCGCCCGAGACGTAGCCCGGATAGCCGTTGCGCATCGTGTCCGCGCCGGACACGAACTGGATGTCGCGCCAGTCGACGCCGGCATCGGCGAGGGCGGCCTGCGCCGCGACCACGCCGTAGTCCACGAAGTTCCGGCCCCACTTGCCCCACGGGTGCATCCCCGTGCCGAGCACCGCGATGTCCCGGCCGCCGGTCATCGTGGCGCTCCCTGCAATGGTGCCCATTGCCATACCACGTACTCGCGCTCGTCGTCCTCGTACAGGGGACCGAGCACCAGCTCCATCTCCATGCCGACTTCGAGCTGGTCGGGTTCGGCGCCGGTCGCGAGCTGGCCGAGCACGACCATGCGTTCGGCGGCGAGCTCGACCGCGCACACCGTGTACGGCACGAAGGGGTCCGGGGCGACGTACGGCTCGGGTGGCGCATAGTGGTTCGTCGTCCACGACCAGAGCTTCCCTCGGCGCGAGAGCTCGACCGGCTCCCGGTGTTCGCCGGGCGCGCTCGGATTTCCCGACACCGCCATCGCGGTCGGCCAGTAGTACGAGCCGGAATCGACGCCTCGGCCGCCGACCAGCGCCGGCGCGGCCTCGTCCATCGTGAACCAGCCCTCGACGGCGGGCACGCGCGTCTTCATGACAGGTCTCCCAATCTTTTCAACGTTGCCTCGGCTTCGGTGACGATGCGCGCAACGAGCTCGGCCACGCTCGGGAGGTCATCGATGACGCCTGCGACCTGTCCGCTCGACAACACGCCCGCGTCGAGCCGCCCCTCGACCAGACCTGCGCGCAACAACATCGGCGTGTTCGCCGCGAGGATCACCTGCGACCACTTCAGGTTGGCCTCGCGCTTCATCGCGAGACCCTCGCGCAGCATGCCTCGCCACGACGATGCCGACAGTTTCTTGAACGCGACCGCGTTGCGGAGCGCGCGGGGGAGCGAGGTCACCGCGTTCGTATGTTCGAGCTCGTCGACGAACTCGGTGCGAAGCACACGATGCGGCACGCCGTCGATCCGTGTCGTGACGACGGTGTCGGCGACCGCACGCGCGAGGTAGTACTGCTTCACGCTTTCGGGCACCGTGCTGTCGCGGGTCAACAAGAAACGAGTGCCCATCGCGACGCCCGCCGCGCCGTACGCGAGCGCCGCGACGAGGCCGCGACCGTCGAAGAAGCCTCCGGCCGCGATCACCGGGATGTCGACCGCATCGACGACTTGCGGCAACAGCAAGGTCGTGGCGACCGCGCCGGTGTGCCCGCCGCCTTCGCCGCCCTGCACGATGACCGCGTCGACACCCCATGCGGCGACCTTCTCGGCGTGGCGACGCGCCCCGATCGAAGGCACCACGCGCACGCCCGCGTCCTTCAACCTCTTGATCTGTGTCTCGTTCGGTGCGAGCGCGAACGATGCGACGCTGACGCCCTCGCGCACGAGGAGCTGGACGCGCTGCTCCGCGTCCTCCGCGTCCGCCCGCAGGTTGACACCGAACGGGCGGTCGGTGCGCGCCTTCACCTCGCGGATCGCCGCCTCGAGCTGGTCGTAGGTCATCGTGGCCGACGCGAGGATGCCGAGCGCGCCCGCATTCGCGGTGGCCGAGACCAGCCGCGCACCCGCGACCCATCCCATCCCGGTCTGCACGAGCGGTACGTCGACGCCGAACAGGTCGCAGATCGGCGTCCGCAGCCCCGTCATGGGTTCGGCACCTCCTCTTCGCCGATGCCGTTCGGGTCGATCACTTCCCGGATCCACCGGAGCTCGTCGTCGCTCGGCACCCGTGTTTCCGGCACGCGATCGTCGACGGCGAGCTCGAAGCCGGTGACGGCCACGACATCGTCCACGGTGACGCCGGGGTGCACGGACCGCAAGTGCATACGGTGATCCGGCGTGTCGAAGTCGAGCACGCAGAGGTTCGTGATCACGTGGCCGAGCTGATGAAACCGCGACGCCGCCTCGCCAAGTGCGCGTGCCCGGTCGTACCCGACGCCGCTGACGACGTCGACCGAGGGCACGAACACGCGCGTCGAGTGGTTCGCGATCCAGTACGAGGTGCGGTCGTTGATCGTGTTCCCCGGCGCACCCCGCATCCCGAGCAGCTGCGTGCGTGGCGCCTCGTGCGCGCCGATGAACGCGAAGTTCTGGTTGCCCCACGTGTCGATCTGACTGGCGCCCATCATCACGTGCCTGCGACCCGACCACACGACGTCGAACATCGTGCGATAAGGGTTCCAGCCCGCGATCACCTTCTCGGGCGCGGCGACGCCGACCGGCACGATGTTCTCGACCAGGACCGCCTCACCATCGGTCATCACGAGCTCGGGTGCGACCGTCGCCTTGGCGAGGCGGCCACCGATCATCGGCAGCGTCCCGATCGGGTTGGCGAGGATCTCGCCGTCGGACGCGAAGCAGTCGGCGATCGCGGCCGCGCACACCTCGGCGCGCGTCGGCGCACCATCGCGACTCACCATTTCCGCTCCTGGTGCCTGCGGCGCCGGGCCGCTGGGCCCCACTCGCTGCTCGGCGGGATACCCGCCTCGCGACGCTCGCTCAGGCTCACGCTCATGGTCATGAGCTCACCGCCTGCTGGTACTCGTCCTCGGTGACGTCGATGTACCGGGCGCGGAACTCGTCCCAGGCCTCTTCGGACTTCGCCGATGCCGTATACGCCCGCTGGAAGGCCTCGTCGCGCCCGTAGTCCGGCACGCACTCGGTGAAATGCGCGCCGTGCGGCGTCTCGACCACGCCGTCGGTCATCAGCCGGTTGATGCGGATGGACTGCACCGGGCCCGCCGCGAGAAGGTCCTCGGTGTCGACGATGCGCTCGACGCTCATGAAGCGGCGCGTGGCCGCCATGCACATCAGGTCGTCGAAGTAGGGGTCGACGTTGAGGAACTGGCCGGTGCCGCCCTGATCGCCGCGATGCATGTGGATGAGCGCGACGTCGAGCGGCAGCGCGGGCATCGCGACGAGATCTTCCGCGTCGGCGTACGGCGAACGGACGGTGCGGAGCTCCGGGCTCAGGCGCATGACGTCGGAGCCGAGGCCGACGCGGGTGGGAAGGAACGGGACCCGCCAGGCGGCCGCTTGGAGGCCGAGCAGGAACATCCCCTCGTCGAGCTCCATCGTGGTGACCGCGCCCGATTGCCGAGCGTTGCGAAAGTGCGGCTCGAGCGGGATGGAGTCGAGCGAGACGAACGCGTAGACGACCTCGCGTACTTTTCCGGCGCGGCACAGCAATCCGACGTCGGGACCTCCGTAGGAGACGACGCGCAAGTCCTTGACCGGCGAGCGGCACAGGGCGCGCACCAGAGCCATCGGCTTGCGGCGTGACCCCCACCCACCGATGCCGATCGTCATGCCGTCGCGCACGTCGGCGACGACGTCGTCGATGGTCACGCGCTTGTCCGGAACGCGCAGCAACAGCCTCTCCCGACCTCGCGGAGCGTCAGATCGTACACTCCGCCTTCATGGAGCTCGGCTTCGACGGCCAGGTCGTCGTCGTCACCGGAGGTTGTCGCGGCGTCGGACGCGGGATCGCGCAGCGGTTCGCCGATGCCGGCGCGCACATCGCGATCTGCTGTCGCCACGAGCCGGAGACCCTGCCGCACGGCTGGCTCTTCGTTGCCGCTGACGTGCGTGAGCCGGACCAGGTGGACGCCGTGATCGCGCGAACGCGCGAGCAGTTCGGCCGGCTCGACGTGTTGGTGAACAACGCGGGTGGCTCACCACCGGCCGACACCGCGACCGCGTCGCCGCGATTCACGGCCGGCATCATCGCACTCAACCTCACCGCGCCGATCGTGTGCGCGCAACGCGCGAACGCGGTGATGCAGGCGCAGGACGACGGCGGCGCCATCATCAACATCGCGAGCGTGAGCGGCGTGCGCGCGTCCCCCGAGACGCTCGCCTACGGCGCCGCCAAGGCGGGGCTGCTGAACGCGACGAAGACGATGGCCGTCGAGTTCGCGCCCAAAGTGCGCGTGAACGCGGTCGTCGTCGGATTGGTGGTGACCGAGCAAGCGCACCTCTTCTACGGCGACGACGAAGGGATCGCCGCCGTCGGCGCGACGGTGCCGCTCGGGCGCATGGCCGATCCTTCGGACGTCGCGGACGTGTGCCGGTTCCTCGCGTCGCCGCTGGCGCGCTACGTCACCGGCGCCGAGGTGCTCGTGCACGGCGGGGGCGAGCGACCGGCCTACATGGACGCGGCGAAGGGAACGCGTCCGGCCTAACGGCGCCTACTGCGGCATCTCGATCCATTCCTCACGAGTATTCGTGCGCGGGAAGGGCGTATCCGGCACCGGTACCCCGAGCGCTGCGCAGAGCGGCGCCCAACCGTCGGCAACGTTGTATTCGATGAGGCGCTCGCCGGGCACGCCGGCCCGCACGGCGTCGTTGTGCCGTTCGAACCCGGCGATGAGCGCTGCCCGATCGTCGTACGCGTCGCCGAACGTGAGTTGCCGTAGCTCGTCGAGCATCGTGCGCCATTCCTCGATGTTCGGGATCGGCGGCGCGATCGCCCGCGCAAAGACCTTTCCGATGGTCGCTTCGAAGCTGTCGCACCAGCTCTCGGAGTCTCGGACGGTGAGCAGCACGGGTGCGTCGGGGTAGCGATCCATGAGCTGACGCCAGAACACACATCCCGGCGCGTCGACGGTCGCCGCGTAGTCGCGGTACACGTCCTCCCAGTCGACAGCTTCGCCACGCGCGGCGGCGGTGAACACTGCGGTGTGCTCGGGATGCCCGAATACCTCGACCATGTGGTGGCACGGCCCGAAGCCCAGCTGTTCGAGCGCGATCTTTTGCGTGAGCGTGCCCGTCCGACCGAAACCGGCACCGATGAGTCGAAGCGGCATGTGCGCGCACCGTAGTCTGCGGCGATGCGTTTCGTCGTCTACGGCGCCGGCGCGATCGGCGGTGCCGTCGGCGGCCGCCTGTTCGAGCACGGTCACGACGTCGTGCTGATCGCGCGCGGCGCGCACTACGAGGCGATGCGCGACCGCGGGTTGCGGCTCGTCGATCCCGACGCGGACACGACGTTGGCGATCCCGGTTGCCGACCATCCGTCGCAGGTCGACCTTCGTGCCGACGACGTCGTCGTGCTGGCGATGAAGACGCAGGACACACAAGGGGCCCTGCAGGCGCTCGTCCAGACGGCACCGACGGAGATCGCCGTCGTCTGCGCGCAGAACGGCGTCGAGAACGAGCGCCTCGCGCTCCGTCACTTCGCCGACGTCTACGCCATGTGCGTGATGTGCCCGGCAAACCATCTGGAACCGGGTGTCGTCCAGGCGTCGTCGACGCCGATCACCGGGTTGCTCGATCTCGGGCGGTACCCGGGTGAGCTGGACGAGCGTGTTGTGGCGATCGCGTCCGCGCTCGAGCGTTCGACGTTCGAGTCGGTACCGCGCCCCGACATCATGCGATGGAAGTACACGAAGCTCCTGATGAACCTCGGGAACGCCGCCGAGGCATTGTGTGGGCCGGTCGACGGCGCCGGTGAGATCGTGCGCCGGGCGCGCGCCGAAGGCGCAGCCGTGCTCGAAGCCGCCGGCATCGACGCAGCCTCGCGCGAAGAGGATCGGGAACGGCGCGCCGGTCGCATGGACGTCAAGCCGATCGCGGGTGCCGCGCGTGGTGGAGGGTCCTCGTGGCAGAGCCTGCAGCGAGGGACCGGCACGATCGAGGTCGACTACCTCAACGGCGAGATCGTGTTGCTCGGCCGGAGGTACGGCATCGACACGCCCGTGAATGCGTCCCTGCAACGCCTCGCAAACGACGCGGCCCGCCGCCACGCCTCGCCCGGGAGCGTGACCCCGGAGGAGCTCCTCGCCCTCCTCTGACCGGCGTGACTCGTTACGGGTGCTGGCTGCTGACCGAGACGACCTCGCCGGTCATGTACGACGCGAGGTCGCTTGCGAGGAACACGATCACGTTGGCGACCTCCCACGGCTCGGCCGCGCGTCCGAACGCCTCACGCGTCGTGAGCTCGCCGAGGAGCTCCTCGGTCGTGACCTTGGCCAGGTTGGGGTGCATGGCGAGCGACGGCGCGACCGCGTTCACCCGGACGTTGTGCGGAGCCGCCTCGACGGCGGCGCACCGGGTCAACGCGAGCACGCCGGCCTTGGCCGCCGCGTAATGCGATTGCCCTTCCTGCGCCCGCCATGCGACCACGGACGAATTGTTGACGATGGCCCCCGTGCCTCGTTCGCACATGTGCCGCAACGTCGCCCGGGTCATGCGCATGGTGCCGGTGAGCGTGACGTCGAGGACCTTGTACCAGTCCTCGTCGGTCATCTCGGTGAGGCGCGCCGTGCCACCGAGGCCGGCATTGTTGACGAGCACGTCGATCCCGCCGCACACGTCGATCGTCTCGGCGACCAACCGCTGCACGTCGTCTTCGGACGTGACGTTCGCGAGCACCGCGGGTACGCCGCCGAGTTGCTCGGCGGACTCACGCAGCCGTCGTTCGTGGATGTCGCTGATGACGACGCGAGCGCCCTCCTCGGCGCAACGCTTCGCGGTCGCGAAACCAATACCAGTTCCCGCCGCGGCGGTCACCAGCACCGACTTGCCCTCGAGGAGCCCTGGTCGCTGTGTCATCGTGGTTCCTTGTCTCTTGGGTCGACTCCGCGCTCCGCTCCCTCCGGTCGCTGCGCTGTCGTCTCCTTTGGCAGTCCCAGCGCCTGCTCACCGATCACATTGCGCTGGATCTCGTTCGATCCGCCGTAGATGGTGTCGGCGCGTGAGTAGAGGAACATGCGCGTCAAGCGGTCGTCAGCCGGCGCGATCGCGGCCGCGCCCAGCACGTCGACTGCGAGTTCGCCGAGCGCCCGGTGGAACGACGCCCACAACAACTTGTGGATCGAGGTCGCGGGCCCGATGGTGCCGTGCTCGAGCATCGGCAGCGTGCGGAGCGCGTGATATCGCATGACGCGCAGGGTCATCCATGCGGCCGCGAGTCGCTGCCGGAACACAGGGTCGCCTGCGAGCCCGTTGGCGCGTGCGATCGATGTGATGTCGTGCAGCTCGTTCTCGAACGAAAGCTGTTGGCCGAGCGTCGAAGCGCCCCGCTCGAACGCAAGAGTGCCCATCGCGACCCGCCAGCCGGCGTTCACCTCGCCGACCACGTTGTCGGCTGCGGTACGCGCGCCGTCGAAGAACGTCTCGTTGAACTCGCTGTATCCCGTGATCTGCACGATCGGCCGGATCTCGATCTTCTGCGGCTGGTCCATCGGCACGAGCAGGTACGAGAGGCCCTTGTGCTTCGGCGCACTGCGGTCGGTGCGCGCGAGCACGAAGATCCAATGCGCCCAGTGCGCGAGCGACGTCCACACCTTCTGACCGTGCAGCACCCATTCGTCGCCGTCGAGCTCCGCGCGGGTCTGGACGTTCGCAAGATCCGAGCCCGCGTCGGGTTCCGAGTACCCCTGGCACCAGATCTCGGTCCCACGGAGGATGCCCGGGAGGAAGCGGCGCTTCTGTGCATCGTCGCCGAAATGCACGATCGTCGGCCCGAGAAGTCCCTCGCCCACGATGCCGACGCGACCCGGTCCGCCGGCGCGCGCGTACTCCTCGTAGAAGACGACCTGCTCGACGAGCGTCGCGCCGCGACCACCGAACTCGGCAGGCCAACCGAGACCGATCCAATTGTCGCGGCCGAGCTCCTGCTCCCACTCCCAGCGCTCGTCGAAGAGCTCGTGCTCGTCACCCGGGCCGCCACGACCGCGCACTTTCGCAAAGCTTCCGACGAGGCGATCGGCCAGCCACGCCCGCGCATCGGCACGAAAACGCTCCTGGGCAGGTGTGAAGTGGAGATCCATCGCGCGACGCGGCAACCTAGCAAGCATGCAACCACATGGCATTGCCGTGGTCACCGGCGCGAGCCGCGGCATCGGGCGCGCGGTCGCGATCGAGCTCGCGCAACGGGGTTTCGACGCGGTTGCGACGATGCGCGACCCTGCCGCGGGTACCGAACTGGCGGACGTCGGTATGCGCGTGCAGCGACTCGACGTCACCGACCCGTCGTCGATCGACCTCCCGCACGGGCTACGCGTGCTGGTCAACAACGCGGGAGTCGAGAGCGACAACCTGCCGGTCGAGGTGATGCCGGCCGAGTCGTGGCGCATGTTGTTCGAGACGAACGTGTTCGGTCTGATCGAGGTGACCAAGCAAGCGATCCCGCTCATGCGAGCAACGGGCGGGGGAGTGATCTGCAACATCACGTCGTCGTCGACGCTCGCGCCCGTGCCGTTCATGGCCGCGTACCGCGCCACGAAGGCCGCGGTGACCGCGATCGGGGAGTCGCTCGCCGCGGAGGTCGCGCAGTTCGGCATCCGCGTCGTCGAGATCATGCCCGGTCCGATCGAGACCGACATGCTCGCGGGCTCCGACCGGCCTGCCCCCGCGGTCGAGCACGAGCACTACCGAGCCCTCGCCGAGAAGATGTGGGAGGGCCGCCAAGGCGTCCGCAGCTCGTACACTCCGGCGCCCGAAGCGGCGCGACGCATCGTCGATGCAATATGCGACGACGACGGCCCGCTTCGCTACGGATGCGACCCACTGAGCGAAGGAATGTTGCACGGCTGGAATACGAGCGACAACGACGGCTGGGTGCGCGGCATGCTGCGCGCGTTCTCATGATCACCGGGCTCGCGCACACCGCGCTTCACGTGGCGGACGTCGACGCCGCGGTCGCGTGGTACCGGGATGTGCTCGGGCTCACCGTCCTCTCTCCCCCGTACCGCATGGAAGGCGACGCCATGACGCGCGACATGGGTGAGCTCCTCCCGGCCCCGGTGGTCGTCAAAGCCGCGATCATCGGTGTCGATGACGGCTCCGATCGCGTGATCGAGCTCATCGAGTATCCCGTGGTGCACACCGGCGAACCCCCGCAAGCCGGCGTCACCCATCTCGGTTTCACGCACGTCGCCTTGCTCTGCGACGACGTCGCCGCCACCCGTTCTGTGCTCGAAGGCAATGGTGTGCGATTTCTCGTCGGCGAGGTGGCCGACGTCGCGGGGCTCCGAACGACGTGGTTCGCCGATCCCTGGGAGAACGTGTTCATCCTCGTCGAGAAGGTGCGCCGCCCCGAGCACCCCTACTACCGGCAGTTCCGATAGCTCACAGCGGATACTCGAACTCGATCTCGTGCTTGATCGGGATGCCGTGATTGCCGGTCTCGGGCAGCTCGGGCTTGAGCGGGCGCGAGTCGGCGACCGCGTCGCGGTGGAAGGCGGCCCACTCCCAGCCATCACGCTGATACAGGCGAATCGCGTCGGTGTTGTCGTTGGTCGTGATCAGCCAGAGTCGGGTCCAGCCGGCCTGCCGGGCGTGGTCGACCACCGCGTCGAGCAACGCACCGCCGGCCCCGACACCCCGGTAGGTCGTGACGAGCACGACGAGCTCGGCGTCCCCGTCGATCTCGCGCCACAGCGCGCAACCGATCGGCCGGCCGTCGTTCTCGACCACGAAGCCGTCGAGGACCGAAGCATCCGGGTGCACTCTTCCGCGTGATACGACCCGGGTCGACGCGAAGGCGCCGGTGATCGCGTCAGCCATCCACGCTCGGTCGTCGCCGGTCGCCCGCCTGACCTTCACGCTGCGATCTCACTCCAAGACACCGCTCTCGCGCAATGCCTCGATTTGCGACCCGGTGAGTCCGAGCACGTCGCCGAGCACCCAGTCGTTGTCCTGACCAAGCGTCGGGCCGGCGCGGTCGTAGCCGCCGTCGAACGCCGCCAGGCGGAACCCGTTCCGCTCGTACAACCCGTCCCCGAGGAACGGATGGTGGTGCGGCTCGAAGTGCCTGCGATGCGCGAGCTGCGGGTCATGGTGCAGGTCCCCGAAGTCGTGCACCGGTACCGCCTCGACCCCCACGGCCTGGAGCTGTGAGGAGACCTCGGCGCGGGTGCGAGCACGCGTCCAACCGGCGAGGTCCTCGCCCGCGATCCCGTGAAGACGTTCGAGCTCCTCGTCGTTCCAGCACGCGATCGCGACCCAGCGATCGTCGAGACCGTCCTCGTCTGCGCACGGAAACGCGCCGTGGAGCGCCGCATCCGGGTGATTGTTGCCGTCGCGCAAGCGGATCACGCCGTCGCGCTCGTAGTCGAGGAGCCACGGTGCGAGCGACCAGATGCCGGTCTCCACCTGCGAGACGTCCAGATAGACGCCACGTCCGGTGCGACGGCGATAGTGGAGCCCCGCGGCGAGCGCGGTCGCGACATAGCGCGGGGCGAGTGAGTCGGTGATCGTGCCGTACGGTCCGACCGGCTCGCGGTCGGGCCAGCCGGTGAGCGCGTTGTAGCCGGAGAGCGCCGCGCCCTGGCCGCCGAACCCCGGGTAGTCCTTGTGCGGGCCGGTCTGGCCGTTCAGGCACGCGCTGATCATCACGAGATCGGGCTTGTGCTCGGCAAGCGCGTCGTAGTCGAGGCCGAAGGCCTTCATCGCGCGTGGCGCGAAGTTCTCGGCGACCGCGTCCGCCCACTCGGTGACGAGTTTGCGCACGAGCGCCACGGCTTCGGGCGCCTTGAGGTTGAGGGTGAGGTTCCGCTTGCCGACGTTCAAGCCGTCGTACATCGCCGAACCCTCGAGGCCGTGCGGGTTGTCGGGGCCGAGCGCGTACACGCGCAGGAAGTCGGGTCGGGATCTCGATTCGATGCGCAGGACTGTCGCGCCGTGCTCGGCGAAGTAGCGCGTCGCGATCGGCCCCGCGGCGCCCGATCCGAATTCCAAGATGCGCACCCCGTCCCAGGCCTTGTTCCCTCCTCGATGCGACGGCCCGTCGTGCGCCCGTCTGGTCGGCGAGTGACCGTTTCCGGCCACCGGCGCACCAAACGGTTGCGGGGCCGCGGGCGCGGCTTCGCCGTCCGCGGCGCGCACGACGACGAACGAGCGGGGGAACTGCTCGACGTCGTCGACCGGTCCGAAAAACCCGCGCGCCGCGAGCTGGGCCGACGCGTAGATCTCGCGGGGGGAGTTGATCGGGGCGAGCATTGCGTTGGTCTCGCACGCGAGCTCGTACAGCTCCTGCATGGTGTGCTGCGCGAAGTACACCGCGACCGCGCTCTCGATCTCCTTCAGCTCTTCGTCGGGGGCCGTGTTCGGGCTGAACTCGGTCCAGTCACGGGCCGCCAGACCGGCGCGCTTCGCAATCAGCTCCAAGCTCGGGACGCGTGCCTTCCCGCCGCGCAACCCGAACGACACGAACCCGTCCTTGGTCGGCCAGATCTCGCGTGTGCGTCCGATGTTGGCACCCCGCCGAGAACCCCGGAACTGCGTCTGCGGGAAGCGGGCGGGATTCGCCATGTTCGCGATGAGGACGACCTCCTGCATGGAGAGGTCTATGCGCTGCGGCCTCCCGGACCACAGACCGGTGAGCGCCGCGAACGCCGCCTCGCCGCCGGTGTGCGCGTAGGCGGTTGGTTCGGTGCATCGCACCGGCGCGCGGTCGGGATCGCCGGTGCAGTACATGTTCCCGCTCGCGGCCATCACCCCCAGGTCGGTGGCGCGCCATGATGCCCTCGGCCCGTCGAGTCCGAACGGGGTGATGCTGACCCACACCGCGCCGGGCGCGCGCGCCGGGTCGAGCTGGTGGGTGCCCGACAGGCCCGGCATGTCGAACACGATGTCGGCGTCACCGAGCAACGTGTCGAGCTCGGGATCGCCGGCCGCGAGCACCCGAACGGACTTGCCGGCGTTCCACGCGCGTGCGACGTTGCCGTGCAACACGTCGCCGTCCGGAGGGATCACGCGCGTCACGGTTGCGCCGAGGTCGCCGAGCACCCGCGCCGCGCGCGCCGAAGGATCACCGCCGAGATCCACGACGCACAGACCTTCGAGGAGCCGTTCCGACACGAGGGCTGGAGTGTACGCGCCGGCGTACCTAAACTGACACGCCTGTCAGGTACGTGGCGTCAGCAAAAGGACGGTGCCCCGATGGCCGACTACCAGATCGTCGACGCCGACTGCCACATCCTCGAGCCGCCGGACATCTGGCAGAACTGGTTGCCGTCGAAGCACCAGGAGAAGGCGCCCAAGCTCGTGAAGGACGCCGAAGGCGGCGACGCGTGGCTGACCGCGGTCGGCGGCGACCCCGATCCGATCGGGCTCGTGTCGACGCCCGGCATGCCGTTCGACAAGTTTCGCTGGTTCGGGGTGACCTACGAAGAGGCGCGCAAGGGTTGCTACAACGGCGAGGCGCGTCTCGCCGACATGGACATCGACGGGATCGACGCGGAGGTCCTGTTCCCGCCGCAACGCACGATGAGCCACTTCCTCGGCGACGACGACGACGAGTTCGTGCTCGCCGGTGTCGAGGCGTACAACAATTTCCTGTTCGAGGAGTTCTGCGCGTCCGACCCGAAGCGCCTCATCGGTCTCGCGCAGATCCCGTCGCTCGGCATCGACAACGCGGTCGACTCGTTGCGGAAGGCCAAGGCGCGTGGGGCGAAGGGTGTCCTGATCTCGAACTGGCCGAGCGGCCGCGGCAGCATCTCGCGCGACGACGACCCGTTCTGGGCCGCCGCGGTCGACGAGGGCATTCCGGTGTCGGTCCACATCAACATCATCAGCCGCGCGCAGCGAGGTGCGTCACGCAAGGCCGCGGTCGCGAAGGGCAATCAGCTGTACGACATGCGCAGCGAGGCGACACGCGCCAAGGCGATCGGCGGCATGAGTCACGTGTTCTCGATGGCGACGGGTGCGATCACCGACCTCATCTTCACGGGCGTGTTCGACCGCTTCCCCGAGCTCCAGGTCTGCTGGATCGAGACGGGCGTCGGCTGGATCCCGCACTTCCTCGAGTGCATCGATGACCGGTGGTGGCGCAACCGGGTGTGGGGTGATCTGCCGCTGAAGCAGCCGCCGTCGACGTACTGGTACCGCAACAACGCCGCGAGCTTCATCGTCGACCGCACCGGAGTCGAGCTCCGGAACCGCGTCGGTGTCGACAACATGATGTGGTCCAGCGACTATCCGCACCACGGCAACGACTGGCCGTACTCGCGCAAGACCATCGAAGAGATGATGGGGAGCATCGCGGACGACGAGAAGGCGCGGATCACCGGGGGCAACGCGGCGCGCATCTGGCATCTGCACGACTAGTTGACGCGTACCCCGCCGACGCCGGTGCCCGTCTCCTGCGCGGTCCGCACGGCTTCGAGTGTGAGCCGCTGAATCGTCGTCTGATGCACGTAGTTGAGGACGCGATCGACGGCGGGAATCATGCGCCGCGAGTTTGCAGTGAGCTTGCGCTGGATCGCCACCAGCTCGTCCTGGTCTCTCTCCGTGTCGCGCGGCACCGAGAGCATGGCGTGCACGTCGGCCTGCAGGGCACGAAAATGTCGCACGTAGATCGAGCCGAGCTCGACGAGGATGTCTTCGGTCATGCCGATCTCGCCCAGCTCGACGACCGCGCGGAGCAATGCGAGATCGCTGTCGTCGTAGCTCTCACGGCCGAGCGAGATCGGGTCCGCGAGCAACGCCACGTCGCGCAGTCGTTCCACGAGGGAGCGGTCGACGCCCGCGGCATCGACGAGCTCCTCGAATGTGTAGCTGCCGCCGTGCGTCTCGAAGAGGCCCTCGAGCCCGGGACGGTCGGAGGTGAGGATGGCCCGGATCGCCGCGAGCGAGAACCGCTGCTCCTGGAGGCGGCGTATCCCGGCCAGGCGCTCGAGGTGAGCGGGGCCGTAGAGCTTGTGGCGCCCTGATCGTTCGGGCGGCATGAGGAGATCTTCGCGGCAGTAGTACCGGATGGTGTCGACGGTGATACCGGACTTTTGGGCTAATTCGTCGATCCGCCACCGGGTTTCGTCCACCCGGGCTCCTTCTCACATCGCTCGCGTTGACAGCAGTGACACTGAGAGCATATACTCACAGTGTCGTTGCTCCAGGAGCATCTGTGCACAGCGTATCGGTGCACAGGGCCTGGTGGAACGTAGCAGTCGAATCGAGGTCCGGGATGGACAACGTAGGAGTGATGATGCGAGCGATCGGAACAGCAGCGGGCGGTACCCGGACCGAGGCGAAGCTCCAGGCACTCGCGTGGCTGGCCTCGCAGTTGGAATGGGAACGCACCCTCGGAGCGTTGCGACATGACGAGGTAGACGACGGCGACTGTCGAGCCGCCTGACCAACCTCTTGTGCGCCGGGCGCGGTAGTCCCCCCGCACCACGTACTGGCGCCGCAGAGATCGGCCCCGGCCGGTTCGGCCGGGGCCGACCCGCGTCTACGTTCCCGGTGTGGAGCATCTCGCCCCCCGCCTCTCGCAGATCCCCGGCGTCGTTGCCGTAGTGCTCGGTGGCTCCCGGGCCACGGGCCGGTCGCGCCCACACTCGGACTGGGACTTCGGCCTGTACTACCGCGACGCGATCGACCCTGCCGACGTGCGCGCGCTCGGCTTCGAGGGCGAGGTGTTCGCACCGGGGGAGTGGGGTCGCGTCGTGAACGGGGGCGCGTGGTTGGTCGTCGACGGGCAGCACGTCGACCTCATCTATCGCGACCTCGACCAGGTCGAGGAGTGGACGCGTGACGCCGAAAGGGGTTGCTTCCGCGTCTACCGGGAGGTCGGCTATGTCGCCGGTGTCCCGACGTATGTCGCGCCGGCCGAGTTGGCGTTGCAGCGAGTGCTGATCGGGTCGTTGCCGACGCCCGCGTTCCCGGACGCGTTGCGGGCGACCGCGCCGGTGTGGTGGCGCCGCATCGTGACGGGTTCCTTGAAGTTCGCGGCCGCGCACGCGTTGCGCGGCGATGCCGTTGGCTGCGCGGGCAACCTCGCGGTCGCCGCGCTCGGCGAGGCGCACGCGCGGCTGTGCGAAGCCGGCACCTGGTACCTGCCCGAGAAGGAGCTGCTCGAGCAGGCCGGTCTGGATGATGTGCAACCGACGTTGCGCGCACTCGGTGCCGACCTCCAGGTCGCCGTCGACCGGGTGCGTGATGCATTGGGGGACGTCAACCACCGCCCTCGCTGACATCACCAGCGGCGGGGAGAAGCTGAAGTCGCCTCCGGGCCGGCCTGCCGGATGAGGGGTGCACAGCCGGCGAAATCGCGGTACAATCGCGGCGTTCGTGACAAAACGCCCGGAACCCTACGCTGGGAGGTGGGCCGGGCGATTAAGTCGGGGTGCGGCGGGATGGTGACGGCCTTCGGACGAGCATCGCTCCGTTCGAGATCGTCTCGCCCGGTCCCGGGGATGGAAGGCCGGCGCGTACGTGCACGCGTACTCGCGGAGGGCGGGAGCCAGGGATGGGTCGGTTGTCGGTTGATGATGTGAGGGGTGGGGCGCTCGTCGAGGTGGCGATTGCGTTTCCGTTGCTGGCGTTGTTGTTGTTCGGGCTCATCGAGTTCGGGATGTTCATCAATCACAACATCAGCGGGTCGCATGGGGTGCGGGAGGGTGCGCGCCAGGCCGTGGTTGCCAATTATTCGGGTGGGGGTTCGTGTGCG
Organism: Acidimicrobiia bacterium; assembly: GCA_038209365.1. Taxonomy (GTDB): domain Bacteria; phylum Actinomycetota; class Acidimicrobiia; order IMCC26256; family PALSA-610; genus DASQHW01. The sequence continues at coordinate 106,700 of JBBQXS010000012.1, forward strand.
GGGTCGCCGAATGCCCGGATCGTGTGTTTCACGAAGGACCGGATCGGACTCGACACGGTTGCGGTGCAGGTGTTGATCCCGAACGGGGTGGCGATCGGCAATGAGCTG
>JBBQXS010000013.1:0-103513 GCA_038209365.1 Acidimicrobiia bacterium
CGAACGGGGCCGAGTTTCAGTTCGACGAGAACCGGGGCGAGGTCATCACCGTCCAATTCACGTACGGCGAGACGACGTCGACGATTACGCGCCTTGCGGCAGCGGGCTGACGGCCTCGGGATCGTGGGGGAGTCCTAACAACCGTTCGGCGATGATGTTGCGCAGCACTTCGCTGGTGCCGCCGCCGACGGTGAGCGCGGGACTGAACAGAAAGCCGCGGTCCCATTCCGGGCCGAGCGTTCCGTTCTCCTCCAACATTCCGCCCGCGCCCATGAGGTCTTTGGCCAGCGTGAACACCTTCTTGCCGTGCGGGTCGGCGAGTGCCTTGCGCAGCGACGCATCGGGTCCGGGTTTCTTGTTCACCGCGGCCGAGATCATGCGCATGCGGTGATAGCGGAGGATCTCACCCTCGATGTACGCGTCCACGATCTGCTGGCGCCGCACAGGGTCGGAGACGCCGCCGTGCGAACGGAAATGCCCGACGAGATCACGCGCGCTGGGTCCGTAGCCCCACTGGAGGCCGCCACCCGTCGACAGTGACACCCGCTCGTTCGCAAGCGTCGTCTTCGCCATACCCCAGCCGAGGTTCTCCTCGCCGATGAGGTTCTCGGCGGGCACGCGCACGTCGGTGAAGAAGACCTCGTTGAAGCCGAAGCCTCCCTCGCCGCTCATGCTTCGAATCGGGCGGACCTCGATGCCGGGGAGGTCCATCGGCACGATGAAGTACGAGATACCGCGGTGCTTCGAGACGTCGGTGCGAGTGCGCGCGATGAGGATGCCGAACTTGGCCTGCTGCGCAAGTGACGTCCAGATCTTCTGGCCGTTCACCAGATACACCTCGCCGTCGCGCACCGCGCGCGTCGACAGGCTCGCGAGGTCCGATCCCGCGCCGGGTTCGCTGAACAGCTGGCACCACAGCTCTTCGGCGGTCAGCATCGGCCACAGGTAACGCTGCTTCTGCTCGTCGTTGCCGAGCGCCACGAGAATCGGTCCGCAGTGGCCGATGCCGATGGGGTTCACCGGCTTGGAGACGGCCGCGCGCCGCATCTCGTCCTCGATGATGAGCTGCAACGCGGGATCGGCGTCCAGACCGTAGGGATGCGGCCAATGCGGTACCACGTACCCGGCGTCGACGAGCTCGCGCGGCGACGGCGTGGGATGCGCGGTGAACCACGCGCGCACCTCGAGGCGGCGCGGATCGTCCTCGGTGGGCAGATCGACATCCACGCGATGCAGTTTGACGCGCGCTGCTCATGCGTGCTCCGATGACCGGGCTCCGAAGCGGGGGAAGTCCGGTCGAATTCCGGCGCTGACCCGCAACCGTAGGCAGGGCGCTCTCCAGGCGCTCGGCGAGCCGGGATACCCGCCACGAGCAGCTCCGCAGACACCGTCGTGGTCTACGGGTGGAGCGCTCGACACCGTCGGGCTGTCCCAACCTGTCGACTCGGCACGAGTTGGAAGGACACCCGATGCGAAGGGTTGCCGCGTTCCTCCTCGCTGCCGGTCTCGTGCTCGCCGTCGCGCATCCCGCGTCGGCCGCACCACCGAGCAGCGATCCCAAAACTGCCGCGCGTCTCGCCGCCGGGTGGCTCGGCCGTCAAGTGAACGACGCGGGCTTCATTCCACAGTCCGCCAATCCTGCCGATGCCAATCTCTCGCTGTCGGCCCAGGCGGTCGTTGCGTTGGCCTCGGCCGGGGTGGGCAGGCAACAGGTGGACGCTCTGCTCGCGTATCTCGGTCTGCATGTCGACGGCTTCGTCGCAAGCGCCGGCGCCGACGACCCGGCCGCGCTCGCGTCGCTCATCCTCGCTGCCAAGGCGGCCGGCGCCGACCCCACGGCCTTCGGGACGCCGTCGACGAACCTCGTTTCCCGCCTGGTTGCCACGCAACAGGGAAACGGGCTGTTCGGTACCGCCGATCCGACGTTCGACGGCGCGTTCCGCGAGGGACTCGCGCTGCTCGCGTTGCACGCGGCGGGTGTCGCGAACGCGGCGGGGGTCACCTGGCTCCGGGGCCAGCAATGCGACGACGGGCTGTGGACCGCGTTCCGGACCGACACCGCCCAGCCGTGCCCGCCAGTTGATCCCGCGACCTTCACCGGCCCGGACACGAACTCCACCGCGCTCGCTGTGCTCGGCCTGCAGGCGCAAGGGGCGACGACCGAAGCGGCGAACGGCATCGCCGCGGTGAAGGCCGCCCGCAACGCCGGCGGGGGATGGGGCTTCCTCGCACGCGCCGACCAGGGCACCGACGCCAATTCGACCGGATTGGTGCTCGAAGCAGTCCGTACCGTGGCCGGTGCGCCGGACGCGCCCGGGACTGCCGCGCTGCTCGGCTTGCAGGTGGGTTGCACCGCGCCCGCCGCGGACCGGGGAGGCATCGCGTTCCAGCCCGGCGCCGGCGGAGAGCTCGCGCCCGACGCGCTCGCGACCGTGCAGGCGATCGCAGCATTGGCGCAGGTCGCGTTGCCGATCACGTCCGCGAGCATCGCCGACGAGCTGCCGGCGCCGTGCGCTACCGCGCCGACGACGACGGTCGCACCACTGGGCGCCACGCAACCGACGACGACCGCTACCACCACCACCGGAGTGACGAGCGTCGCCGCGGCCCGGGCCGCGGCGGAGCTTCCCCGTACCGGGACGCCGACCGCACCGATCGCGCTCGGCGCGCTGTGCGCGCTCGCGGCCGGGGGCGCATGCCTTGCCGGTGCGTGCCGGCGGCGCGCATGAGACGAGCCGCGCTCGCGCTCGCGGCGGCCGCGGTCGCCATCAGCGCACTCGTCGGACCGCCAACCGTCGCGGGCGCGCTCGGGCGGCCGTGCGCGACGGGAGAGACGCGGGTCGCGATCATCGTCGATCACGGCGACAGCGACGCGCCGAGTGCAGTGTGCGTCGCGGCGAGGAGCAGCGACAACGGAGCCACCGTCCTCGCCACGCGCGCTTCGATGCTCGGGTTGCCGCAGCCGCGCTTCAACGCCTCCGGACTCTTGTGCGCCATCGACGGCGTACCCGCCGAAGGGTGCGGCGACCTCCACGACGGCAAGTACGCGTACTGGGCGTACTTCCACGGGATCAACGGGTCGTGGTCGTACTCGAACGCCGGCCCCGGGGGTTCGCGAGTTTCCTCGGGCGTCGTGGAAGGTTGGCGGTGGGAACCCGCCGGGACCGGCCTGCCCAACGACCCGCCGCCCCGCGCCGCCGCGAGCACCGCGGCCTGCGCGCCGCGGCCGCCCCCACGTCAACCACCACCGACCGCCGCGTCGCCGGTGACGACCTCGGGAGCCACAACAACACCGGTCGCGCGCGTCCCGGCCGGTGCTGGTGGGGCAACGACGACACCGAGCGCGACTCGTCGCGGCAGCACGACCCGAACGACCGTCGCATCCGCGACGCGACGCGCGCGCCCGAACAAGGCGGCGGCCGTCGACACCTCCTCGACGACCATTGCGGCGCCGGGCGAACGCGAGCTTGCCGCGCGCACAGCGGCGCAACGTTCGCACGGTGGGGTGCCTGTCGGGCTGATTGTGGGCGTCGTGCTCGTTGCCGTCCTCGGCGTCGGCGGTGGGATCGCGGCCCGGCGCCGGAACCGGCCGGTGACGTGAGGCCGCGGCCGCTGCACCCGCTCGCGTGGTGGGTGTGGGCGCTCACCCTCGGCGCCGCGGCACTGCGCACGACGAATCCCGTCCTGCTCGCATTGCTGATCGCTTCCGCGTGGATCGTGGTCGCCGCCCGGCGACCGCACGCGCCCTGGGCGCGTTCGTTCGGCGCGTTCTTGCGATTCGGGATCGCGATCGTCGTCGTGCGCATCATCTTGCAGATGCTCTTCGGGCAACGCCTGCCCGGTCACGTCCTGCTCACGATCCCGCAGCGTGACCTCCCGTCCTGGGCTGCGGGCGTGACGCTCGGCGGCCCGGTGACGACCGAAGCGATCGTCGCCGCGTGCAACGAAGGGTTGCAGCTCGCAACGCTGCTCGTCTGCGTAGGCGCCGCGAACAGTCTCGCGAGTCCCTACCGGGTGCTGCGGGCCGTTCCCTCGGTCCTGTACGAGCTCGGCGTCGTCGTGACGGTCGCGCTGTCGTTCGCGCCGCAGACGGTCACGACGGTTGCGGTCGTCCGCGACGCTCGCCGGCTGCGTGGGCGTCCCTCCCGCGGCCTGCGCGGGCTGCGGGGGATGGCGGTGCCGGTGTTGGAGGGTGCGCTCGAACGTTCCCTCGAGCTCGCCGCCTCGATGGACAGCCGCGGCTACGGGCGGCGCGGGGACGTCCCCGCGCGCCGCCGGCACGCGGGCCAAGCCGCGACGCTCGGCGGCGCGATCGCGGTGATGATCGGTGTCTTCGGTGTGCTGGAGCGCGGCGCGCCCGGCGTGCTCGGTATCCCGATGGTCGTGCTCGGCGGCGCACTCCTCGCCGCGAGCTTGCGCGCCGCGAGCGCGAGTGCCACGCGTTCGCGATACCGGCCGGATCCCTGGCGCGTCCCCGAATGGATGACCGTCGCGTCGGGTGCGGCGGCGCTCATCGCGCTGGTCGTCGCGGGCCGGTTCGGCATCGACGGGCTGCATCCTCTGTACAGCCCCTTGCGAGCGCCGACGCTGCCGGTCCTTCCCGCGGTCGGCGTGCTGTGCGCGTCGTTGCCGGCATTCGTCACCCCAATGCTTCCGTCGGACTCGACGTGATCACGTTCGAACATGTCACGTTCACGTATCCTGACGCGCACGCGCCGGCATTGGTCGACGTCGATCTCGAAGTCGACGAGGGCGAATTCTTTCTCGTGGTCGGCGAGACGGGGGCGGGAAAGTCGACACTGTTGCGCGCGGTGAACGGGCTCGTGCCGCATTTCACCGGCGGCACGTTGCTCGGCACGGTCACCGTCGACGGCGTCACGACGCGGACGCCGCCTCGTGAGCTCGCCGATCGCGTCGGGATCGTCGGGCAGAATCCCGCAGCCGGGTTCGTCGCCGACACGGTGGAGGACGAGCTCGCATACGCGATGGAGAACCTCGGTATCGCGCCCGACATCATGCGCCGTCGCGTCGAGGACGTGCTCGACCTGCTGGGTATCGCTGCGTTGCGGCGCCGGCCGGTCTCCACGCTGTCGACCGGCGAGGCGCAGCGGGTCGCGATCGGGTCAGTGCTCACCGCGTCCCCGCGCGTGCTCGTGCTCGACGAGCCGACCTCGGCGCTCGACCCGGGCGCCGCGGAGGACGTGCTCGCGATCCTCACGCGCCTCGTCGACGACCTGGGCCTCACGGTCTTGCTCGCCGAGCACCGCCTCGAACGCGTGGTGCAATACGCAACACGCGTCGCCGTCGTCGACGCCGGCCAACGCGTCGTGGCAGGCACACCGGCCACGATGATGGCCGGCGCACCGGTGGCCCCGCCGGTCGTCGCGCTGGCGCGCGTGGCCGGCTGGAACCCGCTCCCGCTGTCGGTACGGGATGCGAGACGCGCGGCGCACGCGTTGCGCGAACACCTCCAGCTCCTCGGACCGCCGTCGGGATCGATGCCGGCGACCGGCGACGCGGTCGCCGTCGTGTCGAATCTCGCGGCGCGATACGGGCCGAACGAAGTGCTGCACGACGTCGACCTGAAGATCGGGCAAGGCGAGATCGTCGCGGTGATGGGCCGCAACGGTGCCGGCAAGTCGACCCTGCTCCGATTGCTCTGTGGGCTGGCGCGGCCCGCGCACGGAAGCATCGCGATCGGCGGTGTGGCGCCCCACGAGCTCGGTGCGTCCGCGCTCGTGCGAAAGGTCGGGCTCGTCCCACCCGATGCGGGCACGCTGCTGTACGAGCGCACGGTTTCCGACGAGTGCGTCGTGGCCGACCGGGAGCATCATCTCCCGGCGGGCACGACGAGCGCGACCCTCGATCGCATCGAGCCCGGCGTCGACCGCGACCGTCACCCGCGTGACCTTTCCGAAGGGCAGAGGCTGGCCCTCGCACTCGCGGTCGTGCTGGCGCCGGCACCGCCGCTCGTGCTCCTCGATGAACCGACGCGTGGCCTCGACTACTCGGCCAAGGCGCGGCTCGCGATCCTCCTGGGTGAGCTCGCGGGGATGGGCCACGCAGTGGCGCTGGCGACCCACGACGTCGAGCTGGTCGCCGAGGCGGCGACGCGCGCGATCGTGCTTGCCGACGGCGAGATCGTCGCGGACGGTCCCGCGCGAGAAGTCGTCTGCCATTCTCCGGTGTTCGCACCGCAGGTCGCCAAGATCCTCGCTCCCGCGCAGTGGCTCACGGTGGCCGAGGTGAAAGCCGCGCTCGCATCATGATCCGCTTCCGGTGGCGGTCGAGCGTGCTGCTCGCGGTGACGTCCGTGGCGGGGATCGCCGCGTTCACCTGGCCGCTGTTCGCCACGCCGCGCGGCACCGAGAACCTCGCGCACGCCAATGACGCGCCGTGGCTCTTCGTCGTGCTGGTCCCGCTGCTCGTTGCGATCCTGCTCGCGGAGTTGGCCGACGGGGTGCTCGACGCCAAGGCGGTCGCAATGCTCGGCGTGCTGGTGGCGTGCGGCGCCGCGTTGCGCGCACCGACGACCGGCGTCACCGGCTTCACCGGTGTGTTCTTCCTGCTCATTCCCGGTGGACGCGTCTTCGGCCGTGGCTTCGGCTTCGTGCAAGGTGCGCTCACGATGTTCGCGTCCGCGTTGCTCACCGGCGGCGTCGGGCCGTGGCTCCCCTTCCAAATGTTGTGCGCCGCGTGGGTCGGTTTCCTCGCCGGCTGCCTGCCGCGCGCCTCCGGGCGACGCGAGCTCGTGCTCCTCGCCGCGTACGGCGCCATTGCGGGCGTCGCCTACGGCTTGGTGATGGACATGTGGTTCTGGCCGTTCGGGACCTCGGGCACGGAGCTGCATTTCGTGGCGGGCGCGTCGGTGGCCGAGAATCTCCGCCGGTTCTGGGCGTTCCATCTCGCGAGCGCGCTCGGCTTCGACATTCCACGCGCGCTCGGCAACGCCCTGCTCGTGCTGATCGTCGGCACGCCGGTGCTCGCGGCCCTGCGCCGGGCGGCGCGCCGGGCCGCGTTCGGCGCACCCACAGTGTTCGAGCCGGCAGCCGCTCACGTTGCCCCCGTCGTCGCACAAGTGTTGGACTGACGCGCACCTGAGGCGGGCGCCCCGGAGCGGAGAGCATGGCCTGGAACATCGCGGACCTCATCGAGCATGTTGCGGACAGCGTCCCCGACCGCGTCGCGATCATCGTCGGCGATCGCGAGGAGACCTACGCCGAGCTCGAGGAGAAGGCGAACCGGCTCGCGCATCATTTCGCCGCCCAAGGGATCGGCGCCGGCGACCATGTCGGCATCTACGCGTTCAACAGCCACGAGTTCGTCGAGACGATCCTCGCGGCGTACAAGCTGCGCGCGGTGCCGATCAACGTCAACTATCGCTACGTCGAAGCGGAGTTGCGCTACCTCTTCGACAACGCGGACCTCGTCGCGCTCGTGCACGATGCGCAGTTCGCGCCGCGTATTGCCGCGGTGAGGGACGCGTTGCCGATGCTGAGGCACCTCGTCGCCATCGACGACGGCTCGGGCACGGACTGCTCCGCCCTCGGCTCGGTCCGATACGACGCGGTGCTGGCCTCGTCGTCGCCCGTGCGCGACTTTCCCGAACGTTCGGACGACGACATCTACATCCTCTACACAGGTGGCACCACCGGGATGCCGAAGGGCGTCGTGTGGCGTCAGGAAGACGTGCTGTGTGTGCTCGGCGGACTCGTCGATTTCGACTCCGGCAAGCGCGTCGAGGACGAATGGCAGTTCGCCAAGGCGGCGGCGGAGACGCCCGAGGGAAATCTCGGGATCGTGATCGCGCCGCTGATGCACGGCGCCGCGCAGTGGGGCACCCTCAACGCGCTGCTCAACGGCCGGTGCACGGTGCTCATGCCGAAGTTCGACGCGCACGAGGTGTGGCAGGCGGTCGAGAAGCATCGCATCACGACCCTCGGGATCACGGGCGACGCGATGGGCCGCCCGCTGATCGAGGCGCTCGAGGAAGGCGGCTACGACGCGTCGTCACTCGTGACGGTCGCGTCGACGGCGGCGGTGTTCAGCGCGACGGTGAAGGAGCGCTATCTCGAGCGGTTCCCGAACCTGATCATCGCCGACGCCGTGGGTTCGACCGAGACCGGTTACAACGGTGTGCGCGTGATCATGAAAGGCGGCCAGGAGAGGGCAGGGCTGCCGACCGTGCGCATGGGACCCGACACGGTGGTGCTCGACGACGACATGAACATCGTGCAACCGGGGTCGGGGGTTGTCGGCCGCATGGCGCGCGGCGGCAACGTGCCGTTGCGCTACCACAAGGATCCCGAGAAGTCCGCCGCGACGTTCGTCACGGTGAACGGACGGCGGTTCTCGGTGTCGGGTGACTCCGCGATCGTCGAGGAAGACGGCACGATGACGCTGCTCGGGCGGGGATCGGTGTGCATCAACTCGGGTGGCGAGAAGATCTATCCGGAGGAGGTCGAGGCCGCGTTGAAGGCGCATCCCGCAGTGTTCGACGCGGTGGTCGTCGGGGTGCCGGACGAGCGCTGGGGTGAACGGGTCGCCGCGGTCATCGAGACGCGACCGGGCCGGACGGTCACGCTCGACGAGCTCGACAGCCATGCGCGTGCGCACGTCGCGGGATACAAGGTGCCGCGCGAGTTGCACCTCGTCGACAAGATCGAACGCTCGCCGAGCGGCAAGCCCGACTATCCGTGGGCCAAGCGGATCGCTACTTCAGCTCCACGATGACTTCATAGTACGGCTGCTCGCCGACGTTGACCGCCGTCTCGATGCCCCCCTTGGGCACGAAGGTGACCATTCCCGGCTTGACATCGGCTGCGAGATACTCACGGTAGGGGCTCTGCGTATCGGCCTCGGGCTCCACGGCGATGCGGTCGCCCTGTACCTGGATCAACAGATGGTCGAGCTCGTGGCGGTGTACGGCACCTCGTTCGCCGGGCGCGAGCTTCACCACCCACACGCGCACGCGGTCGTCCTCGAACAAGACCTTGGTACCGACGCCACCGAGCTCCCGGGCCACAGGCGAGACGCTAGGACATTCTGGGTATAGGCGTGCCATGCCGCGAGCGATATGGAATGGCACGATCAGCTTCGGGCTCGTCAACGTGCCCGTCGGGTTGTACAGCGCCATCGAAGAGAAGCAGATCCGGTTCCACCAGGTGACCAAGTCCGGCCACCGCATTCGCCAGAAGCGCGTCGACGAGAAGACCGGCCGGGAGGTCGACTACGACGCCCTCGTGAAGGGATACGAAAAGGCGCGCGGCAAGGTCGTCCTCGTCGAGCCCGAGGAGCTCGAAGCGGCTGCGCCGGAGCAGACTCGTACGATCGAGATCGAAGACTTCGTCGAGCTCGGTGACATCGACCCGATCTACTACAACTCCGCCTACTACGTGGCGCCGCGCGCCGGCGCCGGCGCGGACAAGGCGTACGCGCTGCTGCGCGAGGCGATGCGCAAGACTGGTCGGGCCGCGGTCGGCCGCTTCGTCATGCGCACCAAGCAATACCTCGCCGTCATTCGCGCGAAGGACGACGTGCTGGTGCTCGAGACGCTCTACTTCGCAGACGAGATTCGTGATCCCAAGGAGCTCAAGATTCCGAAGCGGGTGAGCGTCGGCACGCGCGAGCTCAAGATCGCGACGCAGCTCATCGACAGCTTGACCTCGGAGTGGGATCCGGCGCGATACAAGGACACGTATCGGGTCGCGGTGCAGAAGGTGATCGATCGCAAGGCGAGAGGGGAGACGATCACCGTCGAAACGGTCAAGGAGGAGAAGGGCGAGGTGCTCGACCTCGTGCAGGCCCTGCAGGCCAGCCTCGACGCCAAGACGAAGGGTGCCAAGGCCAAGGGCGCCAAGGCCGGCGGGCCCGCCAAGCGCACCCGCCGGAAGGCGTCCTGACTGGAACGTGTTCTAAAATCGGCGCCATGGCCTCCCGGCGGTTCCCGTTCCCGATCCCGTTCGGCTGGTACCAGGTGGCCTTCCCGGACGACCTCGCGCCCGGCGAGGTGACGCCGCTGAGCTACTGGAACCGCGAGCTCGTGATGTGGCGCGACGCGGCCGGCCGCTTCCACGTGCAGGACGCGTTCTGTCCCCACCTCGGCGCCCACCTCGCGTACGGGGGCACCGTCCAGGGCGATGCGCTGCAGTGCCCGTTCCACGGCTGGAAGTACGACGGCAGTGGCGCGTGCACGAACATTCCGTACAGCCAGCGCACGAACCGCAAGGCGCGTCTGCGAACGTATCCGGTGATCGAGCGCAATGGTTTCGTGCTCGCGTGGTACCACCCGTTCGAGGAGGAGCCGAAATGGGAGATCCCGGTGATCTCCGAGATCGGCGACCCGGCGTGGAGCGATTTCTACTCGTCGTCGTACGTCATTCGCACCGTCCCGCAGGAGATGAGCGAGAACGGTGCCGACCCCGCGCATTTTCGCTATGTGCACGGCACCGACACCGTGGCCGAGATGGAGAAGTACGACACGGACGGACCGTGCTCGGTGATGTTGTCGAGGCAGGCCTACGTGACTCCGCGCGGCGTCACCGAGGGACGCATCGACGTCTACAACTACGGCCCGGGCTTCTCGAAGGTGTGGTTCAGCGGCATCGTCGACGCGATCAACATCGCGACGACGACACCGATCGACGACGAACGCACACAGGTTCGCTTCAACTTCATCGTGCGCAAGCTCGACGACGAGAAGCTGACCTCGACGGTCGCCGACGCGTTCGTCAAGGAGATCAACAAGCAGGTGAACGAGGACAGGCCCATCTGGGAGCACAAGAGCTTCCTGCCTTCGCCCGCGCTCGCCGACACCGACGGCCCGATCCTCAAGTTCCGGAAGTGGTACAGCCAGTTCTACGCCGAGCCATACGACGTGACGGTCTGACCTGCGAGTTCGCGCCGGAGCGAGGTCGCCGTGGTCACGGATTGGTCACGGGACCGGTCGGGTTGGCGGGGGAGGTCGCCTCTCACGCTTCCGGCTCCAAATTCATGCGCGGAATGTACGTGTCTCCGTCCTGGACGAAGGAGAAGCGCAACCATGCTGCGGCCACGACCTTTCCGCTTTCTGCGTGTCGCACGATGACTCGAGCTCTGATTGCGCGGTGATGAAGATCATCGGCGCTGTTGACACCATCGAATGCGCTCGGCGAGCGGACCCAGACCTGCCCTTCCTCCACAAGGATGCGAAAGTCGACCGTCGGTGGCCAAGGATTCAGGTTCACGTCGCCAGGGCGTGAGACGCCGCTTGGCGGCCTGGATGGGATGAGCTTGGCGACTGTTGCGAACTCGAGCCAGCACTCGTCTTCATCATCCTCTGGCGCGATCTCATAGATGCGCTTCTTGTCGCCGTGGCGCCAGAAGAGATCGAATGGAGCCTCCGGGCCACGTGGGCTCGCTCCCTCCAGCCGAGTCACTTGACGTGGGGCACAACCTCCGTGTCCGCAGATCGCCCTTCCGTGGCCGGCCACGGACGTATGTGTGCTCCATCAGGGTTCCGCCGTTATGTTCGGGGCAGCAACGCGACGTGTCGGTGAGCTCGCGGAACCGCGCCGGCATAGGAAGGAAGTGTGGGCAAAGTCAGGGGCGATTGGCCGGCGGACTCATCGGAGCTGTCCGGGATGAAACGCGAGCCGCACGAATCGCACGATCTGACGACCGACCATGGGACCGATCGCGTTTGGTGTCGTAGTTGCAACAAGCCGGAAGAGGAACTTTGGCGACGGCTGACCGACCGTGATTCGTGATTCGCAGCCGAGCACGCGCTCGGACGAGTTCGTACGCAAGTGAGTTCAGTGAGTAACGGCGAAGGTCGCCGCAACGAGGAGCAGGAGCGCACCCGCCAAGCCGGTCACGATCGCCATCGAGAGCCGGTAGTTGCTAGACACTGAATCGTCCCTCATGAACCAAACCGCCGCGTCACGATCGGTTTGCTACCCCATCGGCGGCGTGCTGATACTCGGCCCCACCGGCATTCGGCCCGTTCGGCGGCGAGCCCTCGCCGGCTTAACTCGCCGGCTTGAAGGTGCGCCGATCTCCTGCGTGCGCGGGACTGTGCTCCCACCGCGGGTCGAGCTCATACGCAAAAGGGAGGCCGCCGCAATGGTCAAAATCTGGGCCGGAGGTCGTTCCGCATCGCCAGCCAACGCTCGCGCCCGCTGAAATCCCGGTCGACGAAGGGCAGCGGCAGTCGTCTCCCGGAGCGATTTTGGTCACAGCGAACGCCGGGTGTCCGGTTCTGGTACGGCGGCGCGCCGTTACATGTGTCATAGACCCATCAGCGCCGAGCATCGAAGCGAAAGGAACGTCGTTGCTGCTCCACCAGTGGAAACTCCCGACCTATTGCAACCAGTGCCCGCACCGAATCTCCGGGCACGTGCTTTGGGAGCCGGACGAGTCCGATGCGGGCTGGATGCGCTGCACCGTCGCCGGATGTACGACGTGCTGGCACTACTGGCCCAAACTCGACGAACCCACTACCGGCCAGCGCGACAAGATGAGACCGATGGGCAGGCGCAAAGAGCCACACACGCGGCCCACCGCAGAACAGATGGACGAACGCTCAAACTCGCCGATACACACCGGGCCAGGGGGCAGGCCGACACGGCCTCACTCGAACGCCAGGGCTCACCTTCACGGCGGCGCGTTCTCGGCAATGGCAATCGATCCCGACGCCGGCGTTTAGGAGCGCTTCACTCCTCCACCGAGGAGTGTTGTTGGGCGCGAAGCCACGCGGCACCTTTCTCGCCTCGGAACTTCCACTCGTTCAAGTGCACCCATGCGTCGTCGCGGTGCTCGCCCCAGCTGTTGACGAGTTCCTTGTATCTGCAGAGCGCCTCAAGGGCCGCCGCAACCCGATCGGTTTCGTCGAGGCGGCGGCTTGCTCGCGCATACTTGCGAGAGGCTTTCCTGATCGCTCTGTCCAGCCCTTTGTTCGACAGCTTCCCCTGAAGAGGGTGTAATGCCCACACGATGGCGGCGATCGCGTCTTCGTCCCAACCGAGTGTGCGAAAGTAGATAGACGCGGCAGTGCGAACGGGGTCCGCGGCCTCGCTGCCGGTCACCCAATCGTTCGCCATGACGGACGCTCCTGAAGTGTCCTTCCGCCCGACTTCTGTCGGCCCGGCTAGGGCCTTCCGGAGAGAAACCGCGAGATTCGGGGCAATCTCCGGACGCGACGATGCCCTCCGCAGGAGCGAGAGGGCACCGTCGACTGGGAGTTCCATGCAGGGATTGCGACACAAAAACAGGTCCCCGTATGTACCAAATGCAACGCTCGGACGTTGATCCTCCTCAACGAGACGTATCGGCGGAAGCGCCCTGACCACATGTTCGCTTCGGCAAGTGAATACTGCGTTGGGCGCACGGCTAATACGAGAATCGGTGCGCCCGTTCGCGGGGGTTGAGCTGGCACGTTTTGGCGAGTGGCACGCGCCACTAAACGGCTACGGCGACATATACGATGAGAGCACGCGTGGGGCGGCGTGACGAATGTGGGGTGTCATGATCCGTCCCGGTAGGCGTGCTCGTCGGGTCTCGGGACTCGCGCTGCTGGGCGCGGCTGTTGTGCTCTCAGGATCACTGGCCTTGGTGGGTCCGCGGACGGCGTTTGCGGCGGGCATCGCCAGTGTCGTTGACTATCCGGCTCCGGGTGGCCAGCCCTGGGGCACCGCATTCGACGCCAGCGGACGGGTCTGGGTCGCGTTGCCCGGATGTGATCCCTCGCCGACGTGTCCGACCTCGACACCTCCGGGCAAGCTGGGGCGGTTCAATCCGGTGACGAACACTTGGACGAGGGTGGTTTCGCTCCCAGCGGGTTATGGCCAACCACTATTCGTCGCGGTTGACGGCGGCGGCAAAGTCTGGTTCACGATGCCGGTCACCAACACCATTGGACGCTATAACCCGACCGATGGGACGGTCCGACAGTGGCCGGTCCCGACTGCGAGTGCCGGACCGTGGGATCTTGACATTGACGCCAACGGCAAGGTCTGGTTCACCGAGCACTATGTGAACAAGATCGGCGCATTCACTTTCGCGACGCAGACGTTCAAAGAGGTCGCGACTCCGGCCACCAACAGCAACCCGTACGGCATCACCGTCGACGCCGCCGACAACGTCTGGTTCACCGAAAACACCGACTCGGTCGCCCGCATCGCCAAGTACACCACGGGGGGCAGCCTGAAGGAATACAAGATCCGCACGACCGCGACGGGAGGGACCGGTCTCACCCCGCACCGCATCGCCGTCGACGCCGCCGGGAAGATCTGGTGGTCGGAGGGATGGGTGCACGCAATCGGAAAACTCGATCCCGCCAAAGCGTCACCGGGGACGAACCTGGGCGTCACCGAATACTTCTACACCCCAGCCTGCGGCGGTTGTGGTTCCCACACCTCGGGAATCGCCGCCGATCACCACGGCCTGATCTGGCTTACTGACTCGCTGCAAAATACCTTCGGCTCCTTCCCGGCCGCCGGCGGGTCGTTTTCCTTCTACAACAGTCCCGGCAGCCACCCCCATGACGGTCTCAACGTCGACGCGCAGGACCGGGTCTGGTTCGACGAAGAATTCGCGAACCGCCTCGCGGTCGCGACGCAATCGAGCACGCCTACATCCACGACCACGAGCACAACCACTGCTTCTACGGCGAGCACAACCACTTCGTCAACAACCACGACAACCGCGTCCACCCCAGCGACAACCGCGTCCACCACAACGACAACCGTTCCGAGTTCCGGCACCGTGCTCGGAACCGACACGTTCCAGCGTCCCAACCAATCGCTATGGGGCAACGCGTCGGATGGCCAGCGCTGGGCCGGTGACGCCAACAGCCTGAACGCGTTTTCCATCTCCGGCAGTACCGGCCGGGTCACGAACACTGGCGCCAACAGCTACAGCGCAGTGCTCGGTCCGGTCGCGTCCAACGCCGAAGCCTTCGTGACCGGTTCGATCAACTCCTTCGCCAGCAGCAACCTCGGCGACGTCTTACGCTGGACCGACGGCAACAACTGGTACAAGGCCTACATCGACGGCGCGAACCTGCTCATCCAAAAGAAGGTGAACGGCGCCACGACCGTCCTCGCAACCACGCCATTCACCGCAACCGCCGGAGTCGCATACACCATCCATTTCCGAGCCGTAGGGTCAACCCTGACCGCCAATGCCTGGGCGGCCACCGGTTCGGAGCCCGGCGGGTGGATGCTCACCGCGACCGACAGCACGTTCACCTCCGGCTACGCCGGGATGCGGTTCCTCACCCAAACGGGTACCGCCACGATCACCGCCTTCACCGCGAAGGCCCTTTAGTCACCGGCGAGTCGGTGAGGTGACACACAACAACAGCGCGGTAAGCCCACCCGCGGGGTACAACGGCTGCTAGCTCGTAGTGGAGCGCGAGCCGTCACAGAGCCCGAACGTTGTCCGGTCGTAGGACATACCAGGTTTTGAACCATTGCGGCGCGAAAGCTCCGGGTATTCCGTCGACAAGCGCCGAGGGTCGCTCTCTGCATCAAATCCGCCCACTACATCAAGAGTACTTGGGGACATCACCGTAATGAGTTCGAGTCCCTGAACACTTCGTGTGCGTTTCGGTCAGATGTCCGGACGTGCCTCGACCTTGTGCAGCGTGACGGCGAACGACGGGGTCAGACGACCTGTGCTCGGCGTGCGGCGGAACCCACATCGGACATGCGTGCCGCGCCATCCCTATGACCCGCATCTCGACCGGCCGGCGTCCGGGTCCAGTTGCGCGCGTGCGCGCGAGGGTGAATCTCGTGCCGAACGTCCGGTCCCGCGCGTGAGCGGGCGGCGCGACATGCTGCCGATGTTTGAACGAAAGTCAGTGTGTCTGAAGTCGCGTGTCGCCGACACGTGCGCATGGCACGATGTGGGGGGCGCTGAACGTCGGCGTGGTGGGGGATCGAGCACATGCGCAAGATCGTGGCAAGCCTTCTCGTTGCGATCGTCGTGGGGGCAGGGAGCGCCCTCGCTGCGATAGGTCTCATAGGGCCGGCAGACGCGGGGGGCAGACATCATGCGATCACGATCTGTCACCGCACCAATAGCCGAACGAAGCCGTACGTCCGGGTGACCGTCGACGCCGCGAGCACCGAGTTCGCAGGACACGAAAGACACATCGGCAGCATCTGGTCTCCCGCACGCGCCGACCAATCGATGTGGGGTGACATCATCCCGCCGACGACCGACGACCACGCGCGGTCGGTGACGCCACTGAACTGGCACGCAGGCGGCCAGGCGCTGTGGAACAACGGCTGCCGGCCGAAGTTCGGTCCGCCACCGGAGCCACCGACCATCACGTGCAAGTGGATCAAGGTCGATCCCCCGTCGACGAGCTTCATCACCGTGACGTTCCACGGCACGATCAACGGTATGCCGTTCACAAGGAGCGCGAGCTACGGCACCCCGACCCCCCACTGGGCGATCGCCGACATCACCGACCTGACCCATCCTGGTCGACTCCACATCGTCGCCCACGCGACCTGGACCCTCGGCGCCGGCGCATCACCCGTCGCAGATGTGACCATCGTCTGCCACCCCAAACCGAAGCCATAACGCGACCGACATTCAGACCATCACACCCACAAGACCGGATCCCTTGTCCCCCCAGAACGCTTCCAGTCTTCGTCATCGAGCGGAGCCGGCGAGCGATGAGTGCTCCGGGACACGTCACGCACGGATGCTCATGCGCGCCCAGACGCGTCCGAGTACCTCGACGGGCATCGACGCCGAGTCCGACGAGCGGCTAACGCCCGACTGTTTTCGGTAGACCGACTCCTCGCCACTGCGGCGAGCGGACGACAGGCGGCCGGGCGACAGCCCCCTTACCTCGCGCCCGGCTGCCGGTCCGTGGTCGGAACCCGGTCATTGCTAGGTCGTCTTGGGGTGGTACAGCGGATCTTGTCCGACGAGCTCGAGCAGGTCGCGGATCAGCGGTTGGCCGCCGTGCAGCCGGAACGGGAGGTCACGGTCCCAGGCCCGGCGACGTAGCGTCAGCAACAAGCGGATGCCGTAGCTGTCGATGAACCGCACTCCGTCGATGTCGAGGACGATTTCGCCGCCCGCGTTGTCGACGGCGTCGATGACGGCGTCGCGGATTGCTTCGACGGTCGCGATGTCCAAGTCGGCGGGCAGGCGCAACACGACCCGGGAATCGGACTGAGCTTCTTGTATCAGTGCGGCCGCCTTGCCGGCGTGGTCGGTTTCGATGTCGGGTCTTGGTGCCGGTCGTATGTCGTCGTAGCCGAACACGGCCGGGAGTACCTCGCCGTCGCACATGCGACGGACATGGCAGCCGGCCGCACTGGTGGAGGCCACTTCGAAGCCGCCGACCCAGGCGCGCGTGAAGTTGGTCGCCACTTCCACCCGGTCGCCCACAAGGAAACTGACATTGGCGATGCGGTTCATCTGCGTCCCTCCTGGTCAAACGAGTTCCGCCCCGCAACGGCCGGAATCGGCAGGGAAAGCGGATGATCAACGGATTCACTACAGCGCGTCTGACAGTACGCAGGCTGAACTGATCGTCGGTCGCCTACGGCGCGACTCAGCGGGGAGTCGCCGGTCCCGAACGGTGGTGCGCTCCGACGTGCAGCGTTGAAGGGGGCCGCCGTCCGGCCCCCTTCAACAACGATCCGGCCCGCCCTCCACGTGAATGCTTAAGCGCGAGGATCCATGAACAGGCGCGCCATTGCGCCGCCATCCCAACCGGCGTCAGTACATCGGTGTGCGAGCTCAAGATCTGAAGGCGGCGCGGCGAAGGTCGCCGGCGTGGGAGTGCAAGGTATGCGCAAGGCAGTGACCGCAGACTGCTCCACGGGGCGACCTTCCCCGCGTAAGCGTAAGGGCGCGGTCAACGTGACAGATCCGGCGATTACCGTGCGCGCCGACCCTTGACCCGGCCGAGGCCCGGCGCGACGATCGACGCGCCGGGCGTTTAATGATTCCCCGGCACAAAACACGGTGCGCTCGAGCAGGGCGCATCGTCTGAAGGCATAGTCGAGAAAGGGCTACTTTCCACAGGGGTAGCCCTTTCTTCGCGTAACGAGTTTCCAGTGAGCTCGCCGCGCACCGTCTCCGGCGTCCGCGACGGATTCGCAAGTCCCGCGCGCACGCCGGCATGGGGTCGCCCCGGCGTTATATTCCTCGGCGCTGGTGTTGCGTCCCCTTGTATGTCCGCCGTCACCGTTAACGTCCCCGCCCATGCGGCGACGGCCGACACCGCCTGTCCAGCGAAGCTCGAAAAGGACTCGTAACGGTTGACCTTCGAGCATGGGCGGGAGTAGTGCTAATTCTCGGAAGGTCGCCCCGTGGAGCAGTCTGCGGTCACTGCGGGTTGCACACCTTGCACTCCCACGAAGCGGCCTTCGCCGGGCCGGCGTCAGGGTGTTCGTTCGCGCCGGCGAGGCGTACGGTTCGGTGCGGGTCGAGTCGTCTCGGGCTCCCGCCGGATACTGCTCATGCGCGAGCAGAGGGAGTCCGGACGGCCAACCCGCCCCAGGGTGACGTAGGGGTGACACCCTGGGGCCAGGCCGACTGGCGATCGTCGGAGGAATGCGCCACGCAAACTCCGTGACCGCCGCGCCCACAGCCTTACGACGTTGGAGGTCGCGCTAAACCGCGTTGTAGGAAACCGGCCGGTGCCGCGAAGTTTCGGCAGATGCAATGTCTACGAGTGGGCGGCACCACGAACTGTGTGTCCAACACGCGTTCGGTACGCCGCAGGAGGTGGGTAACGCGTGTTGTCGTGGGCTGGAATTTTGCTGCTTCGCTTTCCCTACGACGTGCACGCGGTCGCCGGGCTGCGTCGTCGACTCTGGCAAGAACTTCCAATCGACTCACGCGGTCGAGAGGAGATCGCGGTGATCCTGTGTGAACTCGCCACGAACGCGATCCTTCATGGCGCGCCACCGGTGTACGTACAGGTGAACGTCGCCGATGACGTTGCGCGTGTCGAAGTGGAAGACGGCTTCCCGGAGTGGTGCGAGCCCGCCAAAGACTCTCGTGGAATGATGCTGGTGGACGGCCTCGCATGTCGGTGGGGTGTGGACTACGACAGCGGCCTCGGGAAAGCGGTGTGGGCGGAGCTCCCGTCCGGTGACCGCAGCACATACGTCGACACCGGACCCCTTGTATCGCTGAGCGTCAGCTTGCGCATTGGCGGGTACCAGTAGCGCGGCGAGCGAACGGACGCCAGGCGGCCGGTCCCTTCCCAGGCCCCCCCGGCCGCCGGTCCGTTCAGAACTGCACACCGCAGTAATTGCGGCCGGTCGGTGTCCACACGATGCACTGCACGGGGTCTCCTTCGTGGCGCACCTCGCGTCCGCGGCAGCCGTCCTGGTCCTCGTCGAGCGTGCAACCCGCGACCGTGCCGTCGACGTGAAGGATCACGGCGCCGGGACAGGCGGCCAACGCGGCCTTCAGGGCTCGTGCCGTCGCGGCGCGTGCACAGTCCGCCAGTCCGCGGTCTTGAGCTTCAGCCAATCGCTCGACCGTTCACCGGGCCGGTACGCCGAGTCGACGCGCTTGGCGACGATGCCTTCGACGTCATGATCCCGGCACGCCGCGAGCACGTCGACGACGTGGCCCTGTAGCTGCGGTGTCGCACACCAAGCGTCGCCGTTCAATGCAAGACCGTCGAGTCGCGCGCGCCGATGCCGGTACGGCTGGTCGATCACCGGTCCGTCGAACGCGAGGACATCGAACGCGACGAACGTGAGCGGCGACGTCCGGTTGCGGGCGCCGACGCGTCCGAGTACGCCGTAGAAGTCGCTGGCACGGCCTTGTCCCGCGACGAGTTCGCCGTCGAGCACGACCGGCGTGTCGAACCGGCCGGCGAGCGGCGCGAGCTCCGGCAACCGTGCCGTCAGGTCGTGGCCACGGCGCGTCCACACGAGGACCTCGCCGTCGATCGCGACGATGACGCGCCACCCGTCGAACTTCGGCTCCATGACCCAACGGCCGACGAGACGCCGGGGCGCGCTGTCGGCTGGAACGGCATTTCGCACGACCGACATCGTGCCATGCGCGAGGTAAGGGTGCGAACGAGTAGAGCGCCTCGCATAACAGCGCCAGACCGGGCAATCTGCGGGGCGGCCGGGACGATACGCAAGCTCGACGGATCCGGATACGCGTGCTTGCCGCCCCCGCGGGAACTATGGTCCCGGTCCGCGACGAGGGAGGCCGCGATGGAGACTGGACGTATCGAGCGACTCCTACCACTTGCCGGCGTGCTGTTCACGGTGATCTTCGCTATTGGTTTTCTGACGAGCGGCGACACGCCCGACAGTGATTCGCCCGGCGTGAAAGTCGTTGACCACTACGACGACTCCGGGAAGATCTTCTTCGGCGTCATCATGCTTCTGCTTGCGGGCATCGTGTTCATGTTCTTCGCGGGCGTTCTGCGCCGCCACCTCGCAGCACGCGGGCCGGAATGGCTGGCTACCGTCGTTTTCGGGGGCGCGGTGGTGTACACGGTCGGCCTCGGCATCTTCCTTTCGTCGCAGATCGCGCTCACCGAGGCCGCGGACGCCAATCAGGCAGCCGCCGCGGAAGCACTGAACGTGATCGACAACAACAACTTCGGCCCAGCAATCATCGGTTTGGCGGTCGTGCTCCTCGCGAGCGCGTGGCACGTACTGTCGACGCGTTCCCTGCCGCTCTGGCTCGGTTGGATCGCGTTGGTTCTCGGCATTCTTGCGGTGGCCGGGCCGCTCGGCTTCATCGCCTTTTTGCTCTTCCCGCTCTGGGTGCTCGCCGTGTCAATCGTGCTGTTCCGCGCCGGAACAGCGGCGGCTGCGCCTGCAGCGGCATAGCTGTTCGAGGTAGGACACGGCCGCGCTCGGCGGCGTGCCCCGTCGCGCGGGAACGGCGCAAGCCGGCGCGCCGGCGCGCCGTAACGCGCCGCGCACGTGGTCACGCCGTGGTCACGAGATTGGGTCGAACGTGTGGGCGTACGCGAACCGACGCGACCCGATGATGTAATGGCGTTGTTGCAGGTCAGCGCGACCGTGTCCGACGCGGTCCGTCGCGACCGTATGGCGATTGCAGAACAGCCAGTTCTACGCCGAGCCATACGACGTGAGCGTCTGAGCTGCACCGTCCGCGTCGGTCAAGCTACGAGCGGACGCACCGTCACTCGCGTGCGCGTGACGCCGACGTGTCACGCGCACGCGGTCCTGCGTGATCGAAGCGTGGAGTCGCCTACCTAATGATGGTGACGGGCCGCCCGGCGATCGAGGTCGTGGGCAGGTCACCTGTCACCGGATTGAACAGTGTCAAATCGGCGCCGGCGAGGGCCTTCTTCCCGACTTTGAAAGCGAACGCTCCGAACGCCTCCACCCGCACGGTGACCGTCTGCGATGTACCGGTACACCGCACACCCGGAAAGTCGTTGATGAAGAAGCCGCTGCCCTGCGCCAGCTTGTGGCCACTCACCTGGGTCACGAAGACATCTCCGAACGCGACATTGAATGACGGATCACACCTGAACGTGAGTGGCACGGAAACGGAAGCGCCGAGCGGACCGAGCTTCGGCTGGCCGATCGACAGCTGTGTCGAGATCAGGGCGGACGCCGGCGATGAAATCAGGACAAGTGCACTCAGCGCGATCGGCACGACCAAGGCACGACGGAAAAATCGCATGGTTCTCTCTCCCTCTGCAGCACTGGTTACCCGCCCGTTGGCACGCCGTTTGTAACACGCGGTCACCGCGCTCGCCACCGCAAGAATGAATGGGCGCGGATACCAAAAAAGGGCGTATGTGTTCCGCGCATGCACCCGGGCGGACACTGATTGCGGCCTGGCCACGAATGCGTGAGACTCACCGCACCGGGCGACCGACGCGGTCTTCCCGAGGATGCGGAGGTGACCATGTTCGGACGGCTTCTCGCGCGGCATCACGCCCCCCATGCCGCAACCGGCAAGATCACGTTCTCCCTGACCGCCGCCGCACCGGCGGGGGGTGTGAAGATCGCCTGGATGGTGCTGGGCTAGCGCGCCCGGATGTCAGTCCTGCCGGCCGCGGTGGTCATCGCTCCTGCAAGCAGACGCTCGGAATCCGGCGGAACGCGCCACACTGTGCGGCACGGTCGGTGGTTCGGCTGGACGCTGGCCGGTGTCGCGTTCGCCGCGCTCGCGTTGCGCGTCGCGTACGTGCTCGTCGATCGGCGCGATGTCAATCCGATGGGCGACGCGTACTTCTACCATGCCGGCGCGAATTTGCTCGCAGACGGCAAGGGCTTCATCGTGCCGTGGCTCTATCCCGCGGCTCGCCTCGCCGCCGCCGAGCATCCGCCGCTCTACATGCTGTTTCTTTCCGTGCCGTCGGTGCTCGGGATGCACAGCGTGCTGACCCACGTGTTGTGGTCGTGCCTACTCGGCACTGCAACGGTGGTCGTCGTCGGGTTCGTCGGTCGGGCGGTCGGCGGCGAGCGTGTCGGAGTCATCGCGGCGCTGATCGCGGCGCTGTATCCGAACATCTGGGCGCCGGACGGGATGCTCCAGGCCGAAACCCTCGCGATGTTCGTCACAATGCTCGCGGTGCTCCTCGCGTACCGCTACTGGCGACGTCCGAGCTGGCCGCGGCTCGTGTGGCTCGGCGCCGTGTGCGGTGCGGCCGCGCTCACGCGCTCGGAGCTCGTCTTGCTCATCCCGTTCCTGGTGCTTCCGCTGGCGCTACGCACCAGGGTCCGATCGTTGCGCGACCGTCTGGTGTGGTTCGCCGCGGCGACCCTCGCGGCGGTGCTCGTGATCGCCCCCTGGAGCGTCTACAACGCGACGCGGTTCCAGCATCCGATCATCCTGAGCGCACAGGCAGGAGCGCTGCTCTCGGCTGCAAACTGTGACTCGACCTACTTCGGAAACCTCCAGGGCTACTTCGACATCGAGTGCACCGCGCGAATCGACCGGCGAGAGCTCTCCGAGCACGACGACCAGTCGGTCGAGGACCTGGTCAACCGGCGCGCGGCCTTCGCATACGTCCGGGGCCACCTCTCGCGGCTCCCCACGGTGGAGCGCGTGCGGCTGCAGCGTCTCGTCGGCCTCTACCACCCGTCGGCCTACGTGCGTGCCGACGTCTTCTTCGACGGACGTGACCTCTGGGTCTCTTGGGCCGCACTCTGGAGCTTCTACGGGCTCGCGCTCCTGTCCGTCGCCGGCACGGTCGTGCTCCTGCGACGTCCGAAACCGCACGTCCCCCTGCTTCCCTTGCTCGCACCGGTCGCGACCGTCGTCGTCACCGTGTTGGCGACGTACGCCAGCACCCGATTCCGAGCGACCGCCGAACCATCCCTTGCCATCCTTGCGGCCGTCGCGATCGATGCCCCGATCCGGGCGGTGGTGCGGAAGATTCCCTCGTCGGGGGGATGATCTCCCGGCACACGGGGCCAAAGGGACTCAAGGGCGGGGGTCGTTCGGCCGACTTCAAGGGCGTGAAGCTCGAGAAATGTCCCTACGACATGTCCCCGATCGCCGTCCGTTACGTCGGCGATTCCTTCGTGATCTCCTGCGAGACATGCGGCGCGGCTTGGGAGATGCGCAGCGGATTGATGCGTCGCTTCCGGGCTCCCGACAGCGCCACGATCAAGGCGGTTCGAGAGAGCTTGTTCCCGCCGGACCTCTTGGGCAGTGAGCGACCCGCTGCGACGGAGACGGCTGACAATGCTCTACGTTGACGCCCCGGAGCAGATTCACGAGTTCGACGAGGTCCCGACGGACCGAAGGGTTGCGCTGCGGCTCCTCTGGCTGCTCGACGACCCCAATGCACCGTTGGACGAGATCGCCCGGGTCATCTCTGCGGATCCGGCCCTGTCGGTTCGGATACTCGCGCTCGCGAACGTCCCGTTCTACCGGGAGGCGGGCGGAGTCACGGCGCTCCCGCGCGCAGTGTCTCTCCTGGGAGCGCAAACCGTGCGCTCCCTCGCGAGCACCGCGGTGCTCCACCTGTTCTCCGCGGATCGCGTCGAAGTCCCGGATCAGTTCTGGCTCCACGCGATCACGGCCGCGGTCGCGGCGGCGCGGGTTGCGAGTCGCCTTCAGGTCGACCCGGCCGAGGCGCTGACCGCAGCGCTCCTCCACGATCTCGGCGAACAGCTGCTGCGCGGCCGCGATCCTCAACAGTTCGACGAGATCGCTCGGACGCTCGCCGGCGAGCCCGTCGATGCTCGATTGGCAATCGAGCGACGTCTCCTCGGAGTCGATCACGCGACGCTCGGCGCACAAGTGCTGGCGAAACAAGGCCTGCCACGTACGATCACCGATGCCGTGCAGGAACATCACGTGGTCAGCGCGAGCGCATCACCCCTCACGCGGGTCGTGCACGTCGCCGATTGCATCGCGAAGATCATCGAGGGGGATACCCAGCTCGATCTGGACGCGGCATTCTCCGCGGCCGGCGTCAAAGGGACCGGCGACGCACTCGTCGACCAGACGGAGACCGACCGGCGCGCACTCCTCAGGTTCCTCGCCGATTTCCTGGCCCCCCGCACCGGCGTCCGCTGACGCCGACTCGGGTGCCAGGAGTGCGAGCGCTGCCGCGAGGTTGATCACGTCAGCGGTGTATGCCTTCACTGAGCTTTCGGCGCGAAGGCGCTCGAGTTCCGTCCGACCTGTCGGCCAGCGCCCGGGATTCGTGATCCTCATCCCATCTCGCTTCCGATAGCCGGGGAAGTCGATCGCACGACACACCGTCGCGGCGATGGCGAAACGCGTTCCCTATGCCGGCACGTTCCCGATGCAGCATGTTCCGATCGCGCGAACACCGAGCCGCGCCGGATGGGTACTCGACCAGCATATACACGTGATCAAGCGGGATGACACGACAACGCGGTCAGTGTCGGTACCGGCTCAGCGCTTGGGTCTGATCTCGGTGTGATGGAACGCGACGGGCAGCAGTGCTCCGTCGGATCGACGACGCAAGACGTAACGATCGTTGGTCTCGCGCGGATCGCTGTGCACTGCATCGACCTCGAAACCCGGTGACCACCGACCCTGGTAGCGAGTCCGCACCTCGACCTCGGTGCCTGGCGACAGGTGCCCGGGCCGGTCGTTTCCAAAGGTCGTCATCGGCTTCCCCCCGGAACCCACGCGCCACGGACTCGACCGCGCGACGGGGACCCCTGTGTCCAGCGAGGAGCATCGTCATGTGGGAGCAACTTCTTGAGGGCGTTGCCGCTCCACACATGGCTTGCGAGACGCGAGGTATTTCGGCGGGCTCGTCTCGACGGCGAGACTCACGTTGAGTGGCGCCGGAGGAGTGCCGATAGTTGATCAATGCGGATGCCGGAGGCGGATGTCATCGCGACGGCCCACGGGGCGGCCGAGCCGGATGATTCCTTCGCCGCGGCCATCATCGAAACGGCCGCGGACCTTGTGGTGGTCATCGACGAATCCGGCCTCCTGCGCTACGCCAACGTGGCCGCGGGGTCGCTGCTCGGGTACGACCCGGCCTCGATGCAGGGAATTTCCGTGTTCGACCTGATCCATCCCGATGAGATCGAAGCCGCCACGAACGTCCTGGCCAGTACGTCCGTCAGCTCCGCGTTGCATGCCGTGCCGGTGCAGCTCCGGCTACGGGCGGCGGATGGCAGCTGGCGCCGACTCGAGGTGATCGCCTCGAATCTCGTCGCGCATCCGCATGTGCAGGGCATCGTGTTGCGATGCCGTGACGTGTCGTATCGGGACGATACCCAGCGTCGCTTCCGTTTGATGTTCGAGCAGTCACCGGTCGCACAGGCGCTGGTCGTGCCCGGTACGCCGGGCGTGATCGCGAACGCGGCGTTCGCGAGTCTGTTCGCGATCTCGCGCGAAGCGTTGCTCACCACCGCGCCGGAGGCGTTGGTGCACCCCGACGATCGAGCGCAGATGCTGCACGACAAAGCGCTTCTGGAAGCCGATGACACCGGTCGATACGTCACGCAACGTCGGTACTTGCGCGGGAACGGAGAGGTATTCGTCGGCCGCGTTGCTGCGGCGCTGCTGCGCGATCTCGACGACCGGCCGGAGTACCTGTCCATCACGATCGAAGACGTCAGCGCGGAGCTGCGTGCGGCCGAAGCACTCAGGGTCAGCGAGGCCCGCGCGAGGGCGTTGATCGACAACTCGCCCGACATCATCGCGGTCCTCTATCCCGACGGTGAATGGGAAGCGAGCGATCAAGGCACGCGCCTGCTCGGCTACCCCAAAGGCTTCGACCCACCCGGAGGGGTGCTGTCCCTGGTCCACCCGGATGACTTCGCACCCGCGGCTGGCGCGCTGACCGACATCCTCGCCGGAACACGCGCAAGCGACGCGCCCATCGAGCTGCGGTTGCGGGCCGCCGACGGCACCTATCGACAGTTCGAATGTGTCGGCCAGAACCTCGAAGAAGCCGCGCACATCGGCGGCGTGGTCATCACCGCACGCGATATCACGGCCCGCAAGCATGCCGAAGCTCGTCTGCGCGCGGCCGAGCAGCGCTTCAGGGTCGCGTTCGATCACGCGCCTTTGGCCGTATCGATCGTCGATCTCGAAGGGCGCATCGTGGACATCAACTCGGCGGGATGCACCATGCTCGGACAGTCGCGCGAAGACCTTCTCGGGACCCTCGCCGAGCTCAGCGTGCACCCCGAGGATCGCGAGGAGGCGATCGCCCGGACCACCGCGCAACTCGACGGCGCCGCCGCCCCGGTCGAGTTCCGGCTCCTCAGCGTCGGCGGCCAAGCCATCTCAGTGCTCTCCCACGCATCACTCGTCGAAGGCTCCGGCGACGAACCGCCGTACGTCATCACGTTGCAAACCGACATCTCGGATCGCAAACATCTCGAAGCGGAGCTCGAACGGCGGGCGACGCACGACGAGCTCACCCGCTTGCGTAACCGCGCCTCCCTCGATCAGCACCTCGAACATGCGCTGCTGCGAAGGGTCTCGGTGCCCGTGGCAGCCATCTTCGTCGATCTCGACGATTTCAAGTCCGTGAACGACAGCTTCGGGCACGACGCCGGCGACAAGCTCCTCGCCCACGTCGCCGACCAGATCCGGCGGAGCCTGCGGGCGGGTGACGTCGCGGCGCGCGTCGGCGGTGACGAATTCGTCGTCGTATGCGACGTCAAAAGCTCCCAACAGGCTCTCGACATCGGTGAGCGGCTACGTGTCGCGATACAGGACGGATTCCACTACGCGAACCAACCGATCGGCGTCACCGCGAGCGTCGGTATTGCGTTGTCGAACCCCGCCGAGAGCGCGGCGTCGTTGCTGCGCCGGGCGGACACCGCGACCTACGTCGCGAAACGCGCCGGCAAGGCCCGCACCGAGCTGGCGGAAGGCACTCACGTCGCCGCCGACCTGGCGACCGGCCCCTCTGTCTGCGACCCGACCGATCGGTCAATTGCCGTGTGCGCCCCTGCCGTTGCCGCGCGCGATTGAGCGTACGAACACGGCACATGGTGTTGTGGAGAGGTAACGCGCGGGTAAACGCACAGGCGTGCACGACGTCTGGCTGCTCCTGATCCGTGGCGTCGTGGGCGGCACATTCGTCGTCGCCTTCGCCGTCCTGTCGCAGATGCTCGGGCCCAAGAGCTTCGCAGGCGTGTTCGGCGCAGCGCCGTCGATCGCGCTGGCCTCGCTGCTCGTCACCATCGCCGCCAAAGGCGAACACGCGGCGCGGATTCAGTCGCTCTCGATGATCTTCGCCGGGTTCGCGATGGTCGCATACTGCCTGACGGCCGTCGTCACGGTTGATCGCTTCGGAGCACTTCGGGGCTCCGCGGTGGCATTGGTGTCGTGGGGTGTCGTGGCGACGCTGGCGTACGGAGTGGTGACGGGGCTCAGCTGATGGGCGTCCGGATGGCTTTGCGTCAGAACGAGACGCTGTTCAAGCGCGACAGCGTTGACGAGCAAATCACGATCGAGTCGTCGCGGCTCCGAGATCTCGAGGTCAAGGCGTTGGCCGTCAGGTTCGCGTTCGGGTTCACGATCTCGGTGCTCGTGGGTGCGATCGGGCTGGCGGCCGGAGACCGGATCGCAGGATTGTTCCTCGCGTTCCCGGCGATCCTGCCCGCGAGCCTCACGCTGATCGCGGACGAGGACGGCGAGGAGAAGGCGAAGGTCGATGCCGCGGGTGCATGCTTCGGCAGCGTGGGGCTCTCGGCGTACGGCGCGGCATCCTGGTTCCTGCTTTCGCGCATGGCGCCCGTGCCGGCCGAGCTGGGCGCAGTGGTCGCATGGGCCGTCGTCGCGATCGGCGGTTACCTGGTCGTGCGGGCCCGCTTGCGGGCATGATGCACCGCGACCGACGTGGTGTGCACGATCAGCCGGCCGCCTGGATGCGCCTCGCGAGATCGTGCAACGAGTCGACGCGGTCGTAGTCGGCGTCGAGGTGCAGCTCGAACGGATCCATCAGCACCGGTCGCATGCCGGCCTTGCGGGCGCCGACCACGTCGATGCCCGGCATGTCGCCCACGTACCAAGCGTCCTCGGGCGCGAGGTCCATCGCGTCGAGCGCCAGGTGGAAGATGCGGGGGTCGGGCTTCATCACACCGACCACGCCGGAGTCGATCACGCACTCCACCTCGACACCGATGCCGGGCCCCACTTGCAGGATCTCGAGATCGGCGAGCCGCTGTCCGATCAATCCGTCGGCGTTCGAGATGATGCCGAGCCGGACGCCGGTCTCCTTCAACGCGCGCACGCCCTCGCGCGCGCCGGGAAGCTCACGCAGCCACAACGCGGCGTCGGCGAACTCGCTGTCGAGATGCAGGTGCACCTCTTGTCGGAACTCCTCGTCGTCGGGTATCCCGCACGCGGTGATATAGCCGTCGAGGTACTCATGCCACGCCGACGGCCAGTCGAGATCCTCGGTCATCGGAAAGTTCCGCGCACCCATGTAATGCGCGCGGTCCAGCATCTCGACCGCGGGCGTGAAACCCGCGCGCGTGAATGCCCCCATGATCCGATCATGCTCGGGGACGAGGAACACGCCGCCGACATCGAGTAGCACGGCTTCGGGTCCCGGCATCCACGGAAAGCTACTGGTGGCCTTCCGCCGCTTCGGGCGTGGCAGCCTCGGCGCGGCTCCCCGGCTGCACGCCAAGGCTGCCACCCAACCCGTGTCCTATTGAACGCGCGTCTCACGATCCGTGGCAAGCCGCTCGCTCACTTTGCGGGGCGCGCACGAGCACCTGTCCCCGGCCCGACGCGACGACGCCCCCACGGTGGGGCGCAGGGGGCGTCGCCAGAACCGCGTCCACAGCGGGCTGGCGGGACGCGCGTCGCGTACAGTAGCCGAGACATCACGAAAAGTGCAACCCCGACGGGGACACGCATGATGACGCCGGCCCCGCGGAGGTGACCGGTGTTGGGGCGGGGCAGCCTCAGCGCGGG
The DNA here is from genome assembly GCA_038209365.1 of Acidimicrobiia bacterium. Taxonomy (GTDB): domain Bacteria; phylum Actinomycetota; class Acidimicrobiia; order IMCC26256; family PALSA-610; genus DASQHW01. Next base: position 29,371 of record JBBQXS010000013.1, read on the forward strand.
CTTGCCCCCGCTTGCGTCGCACCGAGGCCGCCACCCAGCCCTTGCGACGCATTCAACCGCGTCCCACCTTCCATGGCGAGGTTCGGTCGTCGCCTGTGACAAGTGACACTTCGCGTGACGTCGAGCTGCAACGACCGAGCGTGCACCGCTCCCCATCGTCATAAGCGAAGGTTCGACAAACCTTCAAGACCTATCCTTTTGTCGCGTGATCACCTTCAGGCGCCTCGACGCGCTTCCGCCGTATGCGTTCGCACAAATCGACGCATTGAAGGTGCAGCTTCGCCGGGCCGGCGAGGATGTCATCGATCTCGCGTTCGGCAATCCCGATCTGCCGTCACCTCCGGTTGCGGTCGAGAAGCTCGCGGAGGCAGTGCGCAACCCGCGCAACCACCGGTACTCCACCAGCAAGGGCATCCCCAAGCTCCGCCTCGCGGTCGCCGATCTGTACGAGCGGACCTTCGGGATCACGCTCGACTTCGAGACCGAGATCTGCTCGACGATCGGCGCCAAGGAAGGCTTCTCGCATCTGATGCTCGCGCTCGTCGGTCCGGGCGACACCGCGCTCGTGCCGTCGCCGTCGTATCCGATCCACATCTGGGGCCCGATCCTGGCGGGTGCCGGGGTGCACTACGTGCGGATGGGGCCGGGCCAGAATTTCTTCGAGAACATGCGCGGCGCGTACGACCAGGCGTGGCCGCGCCCGCGGGTGATCGTCACGTCGTTCCCGCACAATCCCACGACCGCGTGCGTCGACTACTCGTTCATGGAGCAGCTCGTCGAGTTCGCGCGCGATCGCGAGATCGTCGTCGTGCACGACTTCGCGTACGCGGATCTCGGCTTCGACGGCTACCAGCCGCCCTCGATCCTCCAGGTGCCGGGCGCCAAGGACGTCGCGGTCGAGCTGTACACGCTCACGAAGTCGTTCTCGATGGCCGGTTGGCGCATGGGGTTCGTCGTCGGGAACCCGGAGATCGTGGCCGCGCTCGCGAAGTTGAAGTCGTATCTCGACTACGGCTCGTTCCAACCGATCCAGATCGCGGCGACGGTCGCGATGAACGAGGCCCCCGACCACCCCAAGGAAGTCAACGCGATCTATCGCGGCCGGCGCGACGCGTTGATCGACGGGCTCGCCCGCATCGGCTGGCAGATCGAACGGCCCAAGGGAACGATGTTCGTGTGGGCCTCGATCCCCGAGCCGTACACGGAGATGACGAGCCTCGAGTTCGCGACGATGTGCGTGCAAGAGGCGAAGGTCGCCGTCTCGCCGGGCTCGGGGTTCGGCCCGGGGGGCGAGAGGTTCATCCGGTTCGCGCTCGTGGAGAACGAACAGCGCATCCAGCAGGCCGTCCGTCAGCTCCGCAAGGGCCTGACCAAGCTCGGCTGACGCGCGCTCCCGCTAGCCGAGCGCGGCGCGCAAGTCGCGCGCGTGCTCCTGGGTCTGCTGCAACAGCGGCGCCAGCGTCTCTGCGACGTCGGGCAGCCCGAGCTCGTTTGCCTGCTCGACCCGCTCGCGGTAACGCTCGAGCTGCGCCTCTTCGAGCGCCAGGTCGGCATGGAGCGCGGCCTGCGCGCCGGTTGCCTTCTCGACCGCCGGCACCGAGGTGGCGGGCACGCCGCCGAGGAAGTCGATCTGTCGTGCCAGCGTGACCGCATGCTCGAGCTCTTGCCTCACGTGGACGCCGAGCTCGTCGAGCGTCGACTGGTACTCGGCGCCCTTCACCGATGCGATGTGCTGCACGTACTGCACGATCGACTTGTATTCGAGTGCAAGGTCTTCGTTGAGGAGTGCGACAAGCGCGTTCTGATCCATTGGAGAGACGTACCCCGCCGCGCCTCCGGCGCAACCTGCACGACCAGGTTGGCAGCGCGGGCTCAGGCGTGCAGGCCCTCGAGGCTGAACGCGACACAGAGCTCGGCGACCTCGGCGATCGGGACGTTGCCCTCGATCAGCGCGTGCCGGGTCAGCTCGGCGACGACCCCGTGGATGGCGTGGGCGAGCAGCTCGGGATCGCGGTCGGCGATCCGACCGTCGACGATGCCGTCTTTCAGGTGCCGAATCGTGTCGGCGATCGAGATCTCGCGGTTGCGGGCGAGCACGGGCGCAAAGGTCTCGTCGGTCGCCGCGAACTGGATGATCGCGAAGTACTCCCGGTGCTCGGCGAACCAGGCAAGGGTGGCCCGGATGCCGAGCTCGATCCGATGGACCGGGTCGTCGACACCCTCGATCGCGTGCTGCTGGCGCTTGCGGAGGTCGTGGTTCGACGCCTTGAGGAGCTCGGTCAGCAGCTCGTCCTTCGACGCGAAATACCAGTAGAAGACGCCCTTCCCGACGCCCAACGCGGCGACGATGTCGGCCACCGACGTCGGGTGATAGCCGCGCTCTGCGAACAGGCGCGCCGCGCAGGTCATCAGCTGCGCACGCCGTTCTCTGCCCCGGGGCGTCAGCTTGCGGCGCATTCACCGAGCGTAGCCGTCGGCTTGACCGTTCGGTCAACAAACCACCCCGCCCCGACGGCGTGCGTCAGCCTTCCGTCAACAGCTGTTCGTCGCGCCGTGACCCGCTGACAATGCGCGCGCCACATCGGGCGCGGACACTGGGAGCGACGAAGGAGGTCACCCATGGCTCGATGGTTCCTGCGCCTCGTGCACGAGCTCGGCACCGGCCGGGCGGTCGAGAATGCCCGACGCGAGCGAGAGGAGGACGCGCGAGCGCTCGCGGGCATCGCCGTGCTCGAGGCCCGGCTCGCGGCGCTCCATGCGGCGCCGCGGCGGCTCGCGGCGTGATCGCCGCGTCGTCCGTCGCACCCGCGCCTCCCGGGCCGCGTACGCTTCGGGTCTCTGTACTGGGTCCTCAAAGGTGTCCTCACCCCGATCATCCGCGTCTTCGTGCGCGTGAGGGTGGAAGGTCGCGATCACCTCCCCAAGCGCGGGGCGGTCATCCTGGCCTGCAACCATCGCTCGTTCCTCGACTCGATCTTCATCCCGCTCGTCGTCAGGCGCCGCGTCACCTTCGTGGCGAAGGCCGAGTACTTCGACGACCCCAAGACCGCATGGTTCTTCCGCAGCTGCGGGCAGATACCGATCCGCCGCGAAGGTGGAAGCGCAAGTGAGCGCGCGCTTGCAGCGGCGACCGACGTGCTGCGCAAAGGCAAGGTGTTCGGCATCTATCCCGAGGGCACCCGGACGCGCGACGGCAGGTTGCACCGCGGGCACACGGGCGTCGCCCGCCTCGCAATGCGGTGCAACGCGCCGATCGTGCCGATCGGCATGATCGGCAGTGACGAGGTGCAGCCCATCGATTCGAAGCTGCCCAAGCTGTTCCGGTACGTCACGATCCGCTTCGGTTCGCCGGTCGAGCCGAGCCGCTACGCAGGCATGGAGAACGATCGCCTCGCCCTGCGGGAGCTCACCGATGAGGTGATGTACGAGATCGCGCAGCTGTCGGGTTACGAGTACGTCGATACCTATGCAACCAAGCACGCCGAGGACATCCCCAGCGAGGTCGCGCACGTGGCTGCGTTCGCCGACGTCCGCGCGCCGGCCGCCGCCGCGTCGTAGCTCGCACGCCTACTCACGCGCCCAGTCGCGGGAGCGCTCGATCGCGCGCCGCCACTGCGCGAGCCGGTGGCTGCGGTCGTCGCCGTCCATCGCCGGCACGAACGACGCATCGGCGCTCCACTGCGCGTTGACCTCTGCGGGCGATCCCCACACACCTTCTGCGACACCTGCGAGGTACGCGGCGCCGAGCGCGGTGGTCTCCTGGATCGCGGCGCGGCGCACGAGTACGCCGAGCAGGTCGGCTTGGAACTGGCACAACAGGTCCATCACCGAAGCGCCGCCGTCGACACGCATCTCGGTCAGCGGCGTCCCGGTCGCGCGTGTCACGGCATCGACGACGTCCGCGGTCTGGAACGCCATCGCCTCGATGATCGCCCTTGCCAAATGCGCACGCGTCGTGCCACGCGTGATGCCGACGATCGTGCCGCGTGCGAACGGGTCCCACCACGGCGAGCCGAGGCCGGTGAACGCGGGCACGACGGCGACCCCGCCGTTGTCGGGCACCGACGCGGCGAGCGGCTCGGTCTCGGCCGCGTCGCCGATGATTCCGAGCCCATCGCGCATCCACTGGATCGCGGCACCGGTGACGAAGATCGCCCCTTCCATCGCGTACGTCACGTCGCCGGGCGAGAGCGACCACGCGATCGTCGTCAGCAAGCCGTCGACCGGGTCGGGAAGCTTGGGTCCGACGTTGGTCAGCACGAAGGAGCCTGTGCCGTATGTGTTCTTCGTCATGCCCGGTTCCACGCACGCCTGCCCGAACAGCGCGGCTTGCTGGTCGCCGGCAATGCCGCTCACGGGGACGCGCAATCCGGCCGCGTGTTCGGGCACGGTCGTGCCGAACCGACCCGAGGAAGGCATCACGCCGGGTAAGCACGCGTGCGGCACGCCGAAGAGCGCGCACAGCTCATCGGACCAGGTGCCGCGCCCGATGTCATAGAGCATCGTGCGGCTCGCGTTCGACGGGTCGGTCGCGTGCACTCCTCCCGCCGGCCCGCCCGTGAGCTTCCACAACAGCCAGGTGTCGACGGTGCCGAAGGCGAGGTTCGGGTCCGACGCGGCAACGCCCCCTTCGTCCAACAGCCACTCGAGCTTGGTTGCCGAGAAGTACGGGTCGAGCACGAGACCGGTGAGACGGCGCACCGTCGGTTCGTGGCCGGCAGCGCGCAATGCCTCGCACCGCTCGGCGGTGCGGCGGTCCTGCCAGACGATCGCCGGCGCGAGCGGCCTTCCCGTGGAGCGATCCCACACCACGACGGTCTCGCGCTGGTTGGTGATGCCGATCGCGGCGACCTCCTCGCCCGAATCCTCGAGGCGAGCGGCGACCTCCCGGACGGTCGCGAGCGTGACGCGCCAGATGTCTTCGGCGTCGTGCTCCACCCAACCCGGCCTCGGGAAGTGCTGCGGAAACTCGCGATACGACCGTGCCCGGGGACGGCCGTCGGCGCCGACGGCGAACGCGCGGACGCCGGTCGTGCCGGCGTCGATGGCGATGACGCTGCTCACACCGTTTCGGCGTCGTCGGGCCGGGCTCGGGCCACCAGCGCGTCGGCGAATGCCCGGTTGCGGGCGGTGCCGCGCATCTCGAGCATCAGCGGTCGGTGCTCGTGCGCCCTCAGCCGCAGCCGCCGGCGGCCTTTTGCTGGGTAATCGTCGACCTGCAGCCGATCATGAGTGATGGCGTAGACCCGCCGGCGAGGACGGCGCGTGAAAAAGCCCATGGAGAACAGAGAGAGGTGGTCCTCGGTGAGCACCGTGAAGTCGAGCGTTCGAGAGGCGAACACCGCGGCGAGGCGGCCTTCGCGCCACACCCACGCACGGCCCCACGCCACGATCGGTTCCGACGGCAGCAGCTCCTGCAGCCGTCTCTCGACGTGCGACACGGTGGAGATGTGTGGTGCGGATTGGTCCATGGTCTGTCCGGCGGCCCGACGCGGGCAGGATAGAGCAGGGGGCTCCTCAGGGGAGGTGCGATGCGAGTCGGCATACTGACGGGCGGCGGCGACTGCCCCGGCCTGAACGCGGTGATCCGTGGGGTCGTCCGGAGGGGCGAAGGCCAGTACGGGCACACGATCGTGGGGTACCGCCACGGGTGGCGGGGTGTGCTCGAGGGACAGTCGATGGACCTCTCCGAGAACTCGGTGCGCGGACTCCTGCCGCGCGGCGGCACGATCCTCGGCACGTCTCGCACGAACCCGTACAAGTCCGACGACGGGCCGCGCCGCGTGCTCTCCACCTTGAAGCGCGATCGCATCGACGCGCTCATCGCGATCGGTGGTGAGGACACCCTCGGCGTCGCGAACAAGTTGTCGCACGACGGCGTGCGCGTGGTCGGCGTTCCCAAGACCATCGACAACGACCTTTCGGCGACCGACTTCACGTTCGGGTTCCACACCGCCGTGCAGATCGCCACCGACGCGATCGACCGCCTCCACACGACCGCCGAGAGCCACGACCGCGTCATGGTCGTGGAGGTCATGGGCCGGCACGCGGGATGGATCGCCACCTACTCGGGGCTTGCGGGCGGCGCGGATCTCATTCTCGTCCCCGAGGAGCCGTTCGACATCGAAGAGGTCTGCGACGCGCTGCGCCACCGCCACCAGCGCGGCGCGAACTTCTCGATCGTCGTCACTGCCGAGGGTGCGATGCCCAAGGAAGGCACGATGGAGCTGCAAGCGGGCGAGGCCGACGAGTTCGGGCACGTCCGCCTCGGTGGGATCGGCGCGCGGCTTGCCTCCGAGGTCGAGCGCCGCACCGGCTACGAGGCGCGGGTGACATCGCTCGGGCATGTGCTGCGCGGCGGCAGCCCCACGGCGTACGACCGGGTGATCGCGACGCGTTTCGGCGTGGAGGCCATCGACGCGGTGCACGACGGCGAGTTCGGCGTGATGGTCGCGCTGCACGGCACCGACGTCGTCCGCGTGCCCATCGAGGACGGCGTTGCCCAGCTGAAGTCCGTCGACGGTCGCCTCTTCGAAACCGCCGCGGTGTTCTTCGCCTGAGACCGGGGGGCGTGTGGGGTGGGGGGGGGGCTCAACCCGCCCCCCACACACGCCCGGTAGCCTGCGGCGCGAATGGGGCGTGCGCTCGACGATCTGATCGACATTCTGGAGCTCGAGCAGCTCGAGGTGAACCTGTTCCGCGGTGTGAGTCCCCACGAGGAGCGCCAGCGCGTCTTCGGCGGGCAGGTCGCGGGGCAGGCATTGGTCGCGGCGGGCCGCACCGTTGATCCCGAAAGGCACGTGCACTCGCTGCACGCGTACTTCCTTCGGCCCGGCGACCCGCTCGTCCCGATCGTCTACGAGGTCGACCGCATTCGGGACGGCCGGAGCTTCACGACCCGCCGCGTGGTCGCGATCCAGCACGGCAAGGCGATTTTCAACCTGCAGTCGTCGTTCCAGGTGACGGAGTCCGGCCCCGAGCACCAGTACCCCATGCCCGATGCGCCCGACCCGGATTCACTGCCGACGATCCGGGAGCGACTCGAGCCCTACGCGGATCGGTTCCCGCCCGCGTTCCTCGATTGGATCCGACGCGACCGTCCGATCGACACGCGCTCCGCGCAGCTGCCGCGCTGGCTCGACCCGGATCCCGGCGTACGGGAACCGGAGCAGCTCGTCTGGATCCGCGCCGACGGATCGCTTCCGGACGACCCGCTGTTGCACGCGTGCATCGTCGTCTACGCATCCGACTTCACGCTGCTGGACACGGCGGTGATGGCCCACGCACGTTCGTGGGACGACGATCGGTTCATGATGGCGAGCCTCGACCATGCGATGTGGTTCCATCGGCCCTTTCGCGCGGACGAGTGGCTGCTGTATCACCAGAAGAGTCCGTCGGCGTACGGCGCCCGCGGCCTCGCCGAAGGCTTCATCTACCGCCGGGACGGCGCGCTGACGACCATGGTGATCCAGGAGGGCCTGATCCGCCCGGTGCGGCTGTGATCGACCTTCGGAGCGACACGGTCACGACACCGACGGGGGAGATGCGGCGCGCGATGGCCGACGCCGAGGTCGGCGACGACGTCTACGGCGAGGACCCGACGGTCAACCGCCTGGAAACACTCGCGGCGGCGCTCATGGGCAAGGACGCCGCGCTGTACGTGCCATCCGGCACCATGGCGAACCAGCTCGCGATCCATGTGCTCGCAACGCGCGGCACCGAGGTCCTCTGCCAGGACCGAGCACACGTGTACCGGTACGAGGGCGCGGCCGCGCCGCTCAACAGCGGCGTGCAGATGCATCCGCTCTGGAACGTGCCGGACGGGATCACCACCGCGATCGAAGGTCGCGCGCACCATCTCCCGTCACCGTCGCTGCTCGTGATCGAGAACACCTACATGGCCGAGTCGGGCGCCCCGATCGACGCGGCGGAGATGAGCACGCTTTGCAAGCTCGCGCACGCGGGCGGCGTACGCGTGCATGTCGACGGCGCGCGGATATGGAACGCAGCGATCGCGCTGGGCACGGCACCGCGCGAGCTCGTCGCGAGCGCGGACACCGTCATGTTCTGTCTCTCGAAGGGGCTGGGCGCGCCCGTCGGGTCGCTGTTGTGCGGGCCGGCCGAGCTCGTCGCCGATGCGCGCGCGCACCGGGCGCGCCTGGGCGGCGGTATGCGACAGGCCGGGATCATCGCGGCAGCCGGGATCGTCGCGCTCGAATCCATGGTGGACCGGCTCGCGAGCGATCACCTCCGCGCCCGCGCGCTGGCCGACGCGCTCGCCACTCGCTGGCCGGGGAGTGTCGACCCCGACGCAGTACGCACCAACATCGTGTGTGCGGCCGTCGCACGCGTGCCCGACCACTTCGTCGAGCGACTCGCCGAACGTGGTGTTCGGTGCGGCACGATCGACCCGCGTACGGTGCGCCTCGTCACGCACAAAGACGTCGACGACGAAGCGATCGCGCGCACGATCTCCGTCTTCGACGAGCTACGGACGGCCTGAGGTGGCCTGAGATGGCCGACGACGACGTCCCGTCCAAGGCGCTCGCGATCTACGCGCATCCCGACGACGCCGAGATCTCGGCCGGTGGCACGCTCGCACGCTGGGCGCACGCGGGCTCGGAGGTGCACGTGGCGGTCACGACACGAGGCGACAAGGGTACGGCCGATCCCGACGCAGATCCCGACGAGTTGGCGCGACTTCGCGTCCGCGAGACCGATGACGCCGCAGTGGTACTCGGCCTCGCGGGCCATCACCACTTCGATCATCCCGACGGCGAGATCGAGGACGACCACGGATTGCGCCGCGAGCTCGTACGGCTCGTCCGTTCGTTGCGGCCCGACATCGTGCTGTGCCCCGATCCCACGTCGGTCTTCTTCGGCGACAGCTACGTGAACCACCGTGATCACCGCATCACCGGCTGGGCCACGCTCGACGCGGTCTCGCCGGCCGCCGGCAACCCGCACTATTTCCCCGAATTGCGGGCCGATGGCCTCGAGGTGCACCAGGTACGTGCGGTGTACCTGTCGGGCACGCTCGAGCCGAACATGTGGATCGACATCAGCGACACGCTCGAGCGGAAGATCGAAGCGCTGTTCTGCCACGGGAGCCAGCTGGTCGAAACGGGCGACTGGTTCCGTGAATTCCTGCGCGAGAGCGCGGTTGCCGCGGGACGCTCGGCAGGAGTCACCTACGCGGAAGCGTTCCGTCGCATCCAGTTGGGTTGACGCCTCGCACACACACGCGGCGGCCTCATGGGGTGTCCCGCTTCGGGCGTTGCGGTGCGTGCCCGCGCCATTCCGACTGCGCGCGCATCATGAGTGCGGCCACGATGGCCGCGCCGACCGCGGCGACGACCGTCCCGACGAGTGCCGCGCCGAGCGCCGGCCCTGCGCACGACGCGACGTCGGCGTGGAAGCCGGGGACCGCTTGGAGGAGGCGCTCGGCGCGAGTCGGTGTATCCGCGCACGACGTCTCGACGAGGCCGTAGCCGATCAGCCCGCCCAGCATCCCCGAGAGCGCGATACCGAGAAACATGAGTCCCAGCGCACCGCGACGCGGCAGATTGGGATGCTCGGGAGTTTCCGGAACCACGGCTTCGAATGTACAGACACGCGGCGCCGTCAGCGGAGCCGAGCGCAGCGAACCGGCCAGAAGCACGCGAGACTGTCCGCCGATGACGGTGCGCGAATGGACGGTCGCCGGCGGTTTGCTGGAAACCCCGCAGGGCGTGCTGCTCGTGCGCAACCAGCGACGTGGCGGTTTCGAGGACTGGAGCACCCCCGGCGGCGTCATCGACGACGAGGACGCCGACCTGCTCGCGGGGCTCACGCGCGAGGTCGAAGAGGAGACGGGGCTGCGCGTCCACGAGTGGAGCGGGCCGCTGTACGAGGTGAGCGCCTACGCACCGGACATGGGTTGGCGCATGCGCTGCGAGGTGCACCTCGCGGTGGCGTTCACGGGCGACGTCACCGTCGATGATCCCGACGGGATCGTCGTCGAGGCGGTGTTCGTGCCGCACGACGAATGTCACGACCGTCTCGCGTCGTGCGCACCGTGGGTGCGCGAACCACTTGCCGCATGGCTACGAAATCGCTGGGCGCCCGGCGCGGGGATCGGGTTCGACTACGAGGTGCACGGCACGACACGCGACGACATGCGCGTCGTGCGGAGCAGCAACACCCGAAGTGCCTCCTGACATGCGCGCGGACACGCCGATCCTTCATGTCGACCTCGACGCGTTCTTCGCGGCAGTCGAGCAACTCGACGATCCGAGGCTTCGGGGCAAGCCGGTCGTCGTCGGTGGGCTCGGTCACCGCGGCGTGGTGAGCACCGCCAGCTACGAGGCGCGACCGTACGGAGTGCACTCGGCGATGCCGATGACCCGTGCCCGAAGCGCGTGTCCGCATGCCGTGTTCCTTTCTCCTCGCATGTCGCGCTACGTCGAAAAGAGTCAGCAGGTCATGGCAATCCTCGGTGATGTCACGCCGCTCGTCGAGCAGCTCTCGGTAGACGAGGCATTCCTCGACGTCTCGGGCGCGCGCCGTCTCATGGGCGCACCGGTGGACATCGCGGCGCTGGTGCGCCGGCGCATCCACGAGGGGACAGGACTCACCGCATCGGTCGGTGTCGCGTCGACGAAGTTCCTCGCCAAGCTGGCGAGCGAGCTCGCCAAGCCCGACGGCTTGCTCGCGGTGCCGGCCGGGGAAGAGCGACCGTTCCTCGCGCCGCTCCCGGTCACACGTCTGTGGGGTGTCGGTCCCGCGACCCTCCGAAAGCTCGATCGAATGGCGTTGCGAACGATCGGTGACATCGCCGCGATCGGCGGCGACGTGCTGGAACGGGCACTCGGACCGTCGCTCGGGGCACATCTCCATGCGCTCGCGCGCAATGAGGATCCGCGCGCGGTCGTCCCCGAGCGTGACGCCAAGTCGATCGGTGCCGAGGAGACGTTCGACGAGGATCTCCGCACTCGGCACGCGTGCGAGCGTGAGCTCGTGCGGCTCACCGACCGCGTGTGCGCGCGTCTGCGCAGCGCGCACCTGACGACACGGACGATCACGCTGAAGATCCGGTTCGGGGATTTCGAGACGCGCACACGCGCTCGCACACTGACCGACGCAACGGACGTGAGCACCGTGGTGCTCGAAACCGCGCGGGAGCTGCTCGACGAATTCGACCCGGCGCGCGGCATCCGTCTGCTCGGTGTGTCCTGTTCGCGTCTCGACGAGGGCGTGTCCGGCGGGCAATCGATGCTCGCGCTCGACGACGACTCGACCATGCAGCACGAGCGCACGGAGCGACGCGCTGCCGTCGAGCGGGCCGTCGACGTCGTCCGGGAACGTTTCGGACTGCGCGCCGTCGGACCGGCAACGCTGGTCGAGCCTGACCGACGGGAGGCCGAATGATCCGGGTCGGCTTGGTCGGTTGCGGTCATATCGGCACGGTGCATGCGGTGGCGCTCCAGCAGCTCACCGCCGCCGGGCTCGTCGACGCCGCGCTGACGCAGACTTTCGACGAGGACGGTGCTCGGGCCGCGAAGGTCGCGCACCGCCACGGCGGAGAGCCGGCGCCGACCGTCGAATCGCTTCTCGATGCCGTCGACGTGGTGTGGGTGTGCACGTGGACCGCGGCGCATCTCGCCACGGTCGAGGCCGCGGCGGTTCGCGGCCTGCCGATCTTCTGCGAGAAGCCACTGGCGCCCGATCTCGCGTCCGCCGAACGGGTCACGAGCGCGCTCGAACGCGTCCCGCACCAAGTTGGTCTCGTGCTGCGATGGGCGCCCGTGTTTCGCAACTTCGCGGCGCGCATCGCGTCCGGAGAGTTCGGACGGGTGCTCGCGGCGTCGATGCGAGACGACCAGTACTACCCCATTCAGGGCCTCTACGGATCGACCTGGCGCCGCGACGTCGCGTGCGCGGGCGGCGGCACGCTGATCGAGCACTCGATTCACGACATCGATGTGCTGCGCTGGCTGCTCGGCGAGCCGGCCACGGTGAGTGCGCACACCGCATGTCGGTTCGGGCATCCCGGCATCGAAGACGTGGCCGCCGTCAGATTCTCGTACGCGGACGGCTCCGTTGCGCAGCTGACGAGCGTCTGGCATCAGGTCCTCTCGCGGGAGTCGAGCCGCCGGCTCGAGGTGTTCTGCGAGAAGGCGTTGCTGTGGACCGACGACGACTACCTCGGACCGCTCCACGTCCAGACCGACGACGGCACGACGACGGTCGAGGCGCCGGCGCCGGAATGGACTGCGCTGCTCACCGTGCCGGAGGTCTATGCCAAGGCGCTGGCGCAGTATGCCGAACCGTCGAAGGCGTTTCTCGACGCGCTGGCGGCGGACCGATCACCGGCCGGCTCTCCGCGGGGCGCCGACGCCCTCGCCGCGCATCGCCTCGTCGATGCCGCGTACCGATCGGCGGCATCGGGCGGCGTGCCGCGACCGGCCTGCTGAGCGCAAAACGGACCGCCGCGTTGGTTGGCCCCTCGCGGCTGCGCGAGAATGTCCTCCATGCCGCTCTCGGACGAAGAGCAGAAGATCCTCCGGGAGATCGAGGCGCAGCTCAACGCGACCGATCCCGGTCTCGTGGAGCAGGTGTCGCGCACGACGCTCTATCGGCATTCGGCCCGCGTGATTCGATGGGCCGCATTCGGTCTGCTCGGCGGCTTGCTGTTGCTCGTGTTCACGTTCGCATCGAGCGTGTGGGTCGGTGCAATCGGTTTTGCAGTGATGCTCGCGTGCTCGCTGGTCATCGAGCGGCACGTGCGCAAGCTCGGCCGCGCCGGTCTCGAAACGCTGACCGGTGGTTGGCGCGCGAGTGGCGGGCTCCGCGGTGTGTTCGGTGAGCGCGGTCGCCAGTGGCGCGAGCGCTTTCGACGCGACGACTCCTGAAAGGTGTCGTACACCGTCGCGCAAGCGGCGCGGCTCGCAGGTTGCACCGCCTCGCAGGTGCGTCATTGGTCGCGGTCGGATTTGGTGATCGCGTCGCTCGACAACGGTCGCTACGGATTCCGTGATCTCGTGTCGTTGCGGGTGGTGCGGTCATTGCTCGATGCCGGTCTGCCCTCGGCGCGTGTGCGCGCGGCGGTCCTGGCGCTGCGGGAGCTCGGTGACGGCGACCTCGCGGGTCTGCGTCTCATCACCGACGGACGGAACGTGTGGTCGTGCCGGGACGACGGGCAGATCCTCGATGCGCTACGACACGGGCAGCTCGCGCTGTTCGTCGCGGTGGACCGGGTCGCGGCCGACGTCGACACCGAGATCCGCGCGTTCCAGGCCGAGAAGGCCGCGTTCGTCGACGGTCTCGTGCGCCCGGCGCCGTAGTCAGCCGGAGGCGCCGGCGCCGGCCACGCCACGGTTGCGACGGTCGGGACGGTCTCGGCGGCGGAGCCGTAGTCGCGTGACCCAGCGCTCGCTGCGCGTCACGTTCCGGCGGAGAGCCGCGTCGATCGCGTCGACGTGTCGCCACGCGGCGTCGGCATCTGCTCCGGAGGGCGGGTCGGCGGCGAACATCGCCGCGGTGTGCAGCCGCGCGAGGTCCATCAACGGCGGGCCGGCACCACCTGCACCATGCGCGGGCGCGTGCCGCAGCGCGAACTCGATCGACGTCGCGGCGGGACGCGGTTGCACGCCCGCGGCGGCGAGACGTTCGAGCGCTTCGGTCCATGCCCCGAGCACACGACGGCGGGCATCCACCGCGTCACGCCGTCGTCGTGTTCGCCGCAGCGCCGCGACCAGGAGGGCGAGCAACCCGCCCGCGATGACGAGAAACGCGCCCCCGACGGCCGCGGTGAACGCGAGAAGCACGCGCGCGCCGGTCTTCCCGCCTCCGGTCGACTTCGACGCGGGCGGGTCCACTTGAATGCGGTCGGGGAGCAACCGTGCCTGGGTGTTTCCCGTTCGGGGAACGCTCGTTGCACTCGACGGCGTCGAGGTCGGCGTCGTCGCGGTCGGCGTCGTCGTCGAGGTTCGATCATCCCGGCCGCGCTGCGTCGTCGGATTGAACTGGTTCTTGGTGGGCTCGAACGCGTACCAGCCGACCTCACGGCCAAGCCAGACCTCGGGCCACGCGTGTGCGTCGTCGCCCATGACGTGGAACTTGTTGTCGTTGGGATCGAGCGCGCTCGTGTGGTAGCCGACCGCGACACGTGCCGGCAGCCCGACCGCGCGCGCCATCTCCGCGAACGCGAGCGCGAACTGCTCACAGAAGCCGCGACGCTTCGTGAGGACGAATTCCTGCAGGGCGCGCGGCGAGCTGCCGTAGTCGACTTCCTTGTCGTACCGGAAAAGGTCACTCTGGAAGAACTGCTCGAGCGCGACGGCCTTGTCGTACGGCGCCGCTGCGTTCTGCGTCAGCACCTTCGCGTATTTGCGAATCTCGTCCGGGAAGTTGCCCGGAAGCCTCGCCTGGTCGGACTTCGCTGCGAGATCCCCGAACGACACCGCGCGCAACTGCTCGTCCGACGGCGTGCGGACTTCGGACTCGACCGTGTACGTCAGGCCTTGAATCGATCGGTTCGTCAAGATCAGGCTCAACGACGCCGGCAGCATCGCGCTGTCGGGGAGATCGATACGGAACGGGCGGTACGCCGCGGGCAGCCAATACGGGTCCTCGGCGCCGGTCATGTGGATCGTCTGCGTCACGTGCGTCGGGCCTTCGGGCGTGCTCGGCGGTGGGAGCGAGCCGGCCGAGCGCTGGTCGCCGTGGTTGCGTTGGTACCCCCAGTTGCCGTCCGCTCCCAGGTCGTCGAGGCCGACGAGCCGCCAGTAGTAGGACTTGTCGTTGCTTGTCTCGACGACGAACATCTCCTTGTTCGCGTCACGGTTGAGCTTCGAGCGGAGCGTGAGCAATGGTGACGGCGTCGAGAGCACGCTCGATCCCGATCCCTTGCCCAGATTGCGATAGTTGATCCACGCGGCGCCGCGGGCCCCCGGGAACGTCGGGCCGAGGGCAATCGCGAACGCGATCACCATCGCGCCCGCAGCAACGCCTCCCATCGCGGCTTGCGACCGGCGACTGCGCGGCGCTTGGAACCATGTCCGGCGCGCGGTCGCCTCGGCGTGTTGCAGTGCCACGAGGTACGCGACGACGACGAGCGCGTAGCACGCCGTGGTCGGTGCCCAGCGGCCCGAACCGAGCGCCGCGATCGCGACGTACAACGCGATGCTCGGGCCGAGCGCGCCGATCGGCGCATCGAGTCGGCGCGCGATGACCTCTGTCGCGGCCGCGGCGACGAATACCGCGACGAACGAGAGCAACAGCGCGGCGCCGACCGGGCCGACGGGCACCGTTGCCGAGCGCAACGTGTGCGGCGCGCTCGCGAGATCGTGTCCGAAGTGCGAAAGCGCGGCCGCGCTCGGGATCCCGGCAAAGGTCTCCGACGGATCATCGACGATCACCGCCAACCATGTGCCGACCGCGACCGACACGGCGGGGGCCGTCAGCAGATGCCAGCGACGATGGTGCGCGAACGCAAAGATCAACGCCGGAACGACGGCGGCGAGGACCATCGCGCCGACCCAGGACCCGCCCGCCAAGACGCGGGCGAGGCCGAGGGCGGCCGCGAGGGTCAGGCCGGCGCGGCTGACTGCGACGAAAGGGGACTGCTGCGCTGCCATCGCAGCACGGCCTCGTTCCACGATTGGAGGAAGGGACGGTCGGGATCGTCGCGGACGACGAAGAGGCGGAAGCGCCGCGATCGCGGCACGACCGCCGAGCGCGTGGTGTTCGTGATGACGGTGAGAAGTGTGCCGCCGTCTCGCACCAGCACCCCGAGGGCGCCGGCGTCGTACGCCTGCAGGCTGCCCGTCACCGCGATCAGGGCGCTGGTGCGACGTCGAGTGGTGACGACGACCATGCGCTCGGGACCGTGGGGTTGCACGATCGCGAGCTCGTCCATGACGGTCGCGAGATGACGGCGTCCCGGCGTGCCGATCAGTGTGCCGGTGCTCCAGACGACGTCGAACGGCCTGCCCATGTGGTGCAGCGCCGTCGCGATCGACGCGCACGCCTCGACCGCGCGCTCGAACGTGGCACGGTCGTGCGCGCCGGGCCGCACGTCGAGCATCAACAGCACCGGCGCGCGGCGCCGGGTCTCGTTCTGGCGCATCATCAGGTGCCCGCGCCGTGCCGTCGACCGCCAGTGCACGTGGCGGAGGTCGTCGCCGGGCGCGTACTCGCGAAGCGTCATGAACTCACCTGTCGGTTCGACGCGGCTCCGGACGTGGGGATGGTCGCGGTCGAGGTCGAGACCTCCGATCTCGGGTGGTGCGACGATGTCGTGCACCCGCGGATAGACGATCACTTCCTCGGCGGCGAGCACGCGTCGCGTGGTGCCGACGAGCCCGAACGGATCGGTCAGCGAGGCCCGGAGCGGCCCCACTTCGTAGCGTCCCCGACGGTCGGTGGGGAACCGATACGCGGCGCGCGCCTCTTCACCGGCACCGAGCGGCGCGAGGAGGATGCGCGCCGCCCGCCGGCCCCGATCGAAGGCGTCGGCAACCGCCAGCGTCGTGGTGCGGTGTGCGCCGGCGCGGACGAGGATGTCGACGCGTCCGTCGACGCCGACCTGCAGGCGCTCCTTGAGATCGCGTTGGGCGGTCAACGTCGGGGGGTGCGCGCGGACCCAGATGTACGCGACGACGACGAGCAGCGCGGCCGCGATGCCGAGCACGGCGAGCTGGACGAGCCCGAGCAGCCGCGAACCGACGTACAAGCCGGCCGCGGCTCCGATCAAAGACCACCCTCGGCGCGTGAGCATGTCCGGCGCGGCTACCCGGCGCGGGTCGCCGGGACCGGAATCGTGTCGAGGATCGACGCGAGCACGTCGGACGGATCGACCCCGCGCATCATCGCCTCGGGCGACAGGATGAGGCGGTGCTCGAGGACCGAGGCCGCGAGCACCTTGAGGTCGTCGGGAACGACGTACGCACGGCCGATGCTCGCCGCGAGCGCACGCGATGCGCGCTGCAACGCGAGCGCGCCGCGCGGGCTGACCCCGAGCATCAGGTCCCGGTGGTGACGGGTCGCCTCGACGATGTCGACGATGTAACCGTGCAGCTCGGGCGAGACGTGAATGCGCCCGAGCTCGCGTGTCCACCCCGCGATCGTCTCGGCGTCGGTGACTGGATCGAGCTCCTCCGCGGTGGTCGCGTCGACGCCTTGGGAGTCGAGGATCGCGATCTCGGCGTCACGGTCGGGGTAGCCGATGCGCAGGCGCAACAAGAAGCGGTCCAGCTGCGCTTCGGGCAACGGGTAGGTGCCTTCGAGCTCGACCGGGTTCTGCGTCGCGATGACCAGGAACGGTCGCGGCAACATGTACGTCTGCGCGTCGACCGTGACCTGCCGTTCTTCCATCGACTCCAGCAGCGCCGACTGGGTCTTCGGTGAGGCGCGGTTGATCTCGTCGGCGAGCACGACGTTCGCGAACACGCCGCCCGGCCGGAACTCGAAGTCGCCGCGCGCGCGGTCCCATACCGACACACCGGTCACGTCCGAGGGCAAGAGGTCGGGGGTGAACTGCACCCGCCGCCAGGAGCCGCCGATCGAGCGCGCGATCGCCTTGGCGAGTGACGTCTTGCCGACACCGGGAACGTCTTCGATCAGAAGATGACCTTCGGAGAACAGGCACACCAAGGACAGGTGCACGGCGCGGCGCTTGCCGCGCAGGACGCGCTCGAGCTGGGCCGCGAGCGTGTCGAAGAGGTCCTTGAAGGAATGCTCCGGGCGAGGCGCCGCTTGCACGAGATCGACCTCCGGAGGGGCGCGGCCCTTGCACGTCGAACCGTCGCCCGCCCCCGGGACAACGGCTCTTCGGGCGCCACGCTACCGTGCTCCGCCGTGGGCGCTCCTCGCGGCGACGGAGCCATGACGTACGGCGCCACCTTTTGGTTCCACGTCGTCGGCGATCTTGTTCGACGCCCCCGCCTCTGGTGGACCGCAGGCCGCCAGCTCCAGCGCATGGTCGCGCCTCGATGGTGGTCGCGCCGGCCGTTCCTGCCGCTTCCGGACGCGACCTACGTGCGCTACCGCATGGAGACCGCGTACGGCGCCCACGCCGTGCCGCACGCCGCTGACGTCATCACGTATCTCGAATGGTGTCGTGCAGGTGAACACGCGGCGCCGCGCCGTGCCGCCCGGCACTGACGGACGGCGCCGGTACACTGCCCGCACCGGAGGTGATCACGCGTGGCCCGGGCGCTCCTGCTCAATGCCAGCTTTGAGCCGTTGTGTGTCGTGCCGGCCCGGCGCGCCGTCGTGCTCGTCCTCAAGGAGAAGGCCGAGATCGTCCACCGCAACGGTGCCGAGTTCCGCTCCGAGCGACGCACTGTGCCGGTGCCGGCGGTGATCCGTCTCGTGCACTTCGTACGCGTTCCGTTCCGAGCTACCGCGCCGCTGTCCCGGCGCGCGGTCTTCGCGCGTGACGCGCACCGCTGCCAGTACTGCGGGGGATCGGCCGAGAACCTCGACCACGTGCTGCCGCGGTCGCGCTGCGGACCGCACACGTGGGAGAACGTGGTGGCGTCGTGCCGCGCGTGCAACGCCCGCAAGGAGGACCGCCTGCCGGGGGAGTGCGGGATGACGCTGCGCCGCACCCCGGTCGCGCCCCACGCGACACGATCCCTGATCGTCTCCGCCGGCCCGATCGACCCGACCTGGCACGAGTATCTCGGCAGCGAGGAAGCGGTCTCGGCCTGAAGCGCGCCGCCGTCACTCCCCGGCGGCGCTCTCTTCCTCGGCGCTCGGCGCGATCCGTGCGAGCAGCACGGCGAGCTCGTCACGTGCCCGCTGGCGCTCGCGCCGCGCCGCATCCCGGATCTCCGCAGCATGACGCTCGGCTTCGGCGCGAAGGTCGGCCGCGTGCTGCTCGCCCTCGGCCCGCATGCCGGCGGCCTCGCGACGGGCGGTGTCGCGTAGCTCCGAGGCATGTTGCTCGGCCGCACGGCGGAGCTCGGCGGCGTCGTGCTCGGCCTCGGCGCGGTGCCCCGCGGCGAACTGCTCGGCCTCGTCCCGCAGCCTCGCGGCCTGCCGCCCCGCCTTCTCGAGGATCTCCGCTGCGTCGAGACCCGCGAGCTCGGCGTCGCGTGATTTCTCGATCCGGTCCGCGGTCCGGGCGAGACGCTTGCGCTGCTTGGTGAGTCGCTGTTCGAGATCGGAGATCCGCTCGAACAGGTTGCCGATCAGATCGACCCGCTGCGCGTCGGCCAGCGCGGACTCCTGCACCCGCGTGCGGAGCTCCCGGGCATCCTCCTGGGCGAGCTGGCGGATGCCTTCGGCAGTGGTCAGCGCATCGCGCCGGATCGACTCCGCTTCCTGCAACGCCTGATGCCGGAGCGCTTCGGCCTCCGCTTGGGCCTGCGTGAGGAGCTCATCGGACTCGCGCCGGGCGTCCTTCGACGGGATTGCGGCGAGTGCCCGGTCGAGCTCGGTCTCCAGCTCCTCGGCGTGCGCGCCGAGCGCGTCGAGCGTGCCCTGGGTGTTCTCGAGCCGTTCTGCGAGGTCCTCGGCGTCCGCGCGGGCCTCGGTGGCGGCCGCGCGCAGCTCGTCCCGGTCATTCTCGTTGCCGGCCAGCACGCCTTCGAGACGTGTGATCTCGACGCGGGCCTCGGCCAGGTCGTTGACGGCCTGATCGCGGCCCGCAACCGACTCGACGAGCACGGCCTCGATGCGCACGATCTCCGCTCGTGCAGTGTCGAGCTGCGCGCGCGTTTCTTCATGGCGGGCGACCTCGGTGGCGAGCGCCTCCTCGAGTCCCGCGATCTCGGACTGCGCGTCTTCGAGCTGCGCGAGTGCGTCGTCGCGGTCTCCCGTGCGCTCTGCGATTTGGGCGGCAACGGCGAGTTCCAAACGCGAGGTCTCGGCGCGGGCGTGCTCGAGCTGCGCGAGCGCGTTGTCGCGCTCTTGCGCACGCTCGCCGACCGCCCTCTCGAGACGAGCGACGTCGGCTCGCGTGGCGTCGAGCATGGCTTGCGCAGCCTCACGCTCTGCCCCGTGGCTCTCGAGCGTCGCTTCGAGACGGGCCAGCCGTTGTTGCGCGTCACCCAGCGAGGCGATTGCCTCGTCGCGCTCGGACGTCCTGCGACCGAGCATGGCCCGCGCGTCGTTGCGTTCCGCGGTGCGGTCGGCCAGCGAGGCGCGGGCGTCGTCGCGTGCCCGTGCCGCTTCGTCGCGCTCACGTTCGCGCGCGCCGGTGATCTCGCTGAAGCCGGCAGCCGCTTGCGCAAGCTGCTCCTGCACGGCCGCTTCCTGGCGACGGGAATCGTCGAGCTCGGCGCGCACGTGGTCGCGGTCGCGGCCGATCTCGGCGAGCGCGCCCTCGAGCTCGCTCACCCGGGCACGTACGGCGTCGAGATCGCGGGTGTCGCTCTCGCGGTCCGCTTCCAGCTCCCGCAGCTCGGCCGCGCGCCGGCGGGCTTCGTCGAGTTGCGCGGCGAGTCCGTCGTGCTCGGCGTCCCGGTCGGCGACCGCGCGTTCCAACCCCTCAACGCGGGTCTCGGCGGTGGCCAGCGCCCGATCACGCTCGGCGATGCCGTGTTCGAGCTCGCCCAGCATCGACTCGAGGTCCGCGACGCGCCGGGCCAGGTCCGATGCCCGGCGTTCGCCGCGCTCGGCGTCACCGGCACGCTGCGCGAGCGACCGCTCGAGCTCGGCGATCTGCCCGGTCAACTGCGTCCGGGCCCGGTCGTGCTCGGCGATCCGCGCCTGCGCCTGGGCCAGTTCGCGTTCGATGCCGGCGCGGTCGGCGTCGGCGTCCCGGACTCGCGTCTCGAGGCGGGCGGTGTGCTGCTGCAACTGCCCCAGCTCGGTACGCGCTTCGTTGCGTTCGGCGCCGTGGAGCTCGACGCTCGCGCGCAACGCCTCGATCTCGTCGCGGGCATGCCCGAGCGCCACCTCGAGCTCTCCCCGCCGGGCAATGGCGTCGTCGCGCTCCGCCGCGCGCCGGTCGACCTCGGAAGCCGAACCCTGCGCGGCCTCCCGGGCACGCGCCAGGTCGGCCCGAGCGGCGTCCAGCTGCTCGCGCGCCCGCTCGGCCTCGCGCTCGGCGGTCTCGCGAGCTTCTTTGATCGTGGCCAGCTCCGCACGTACCTGCTCGAGCTCGGCGTGCCAGCGTTCGGCGCGCGCGTCCGCTCGCTCGCCGGTGAGTTCGTCATCCGCGTCGGTTGTGTCATCCGGCGTGGGCGCTTGGGCTTCGGGCTCGTCGACCACGTCGACCGGTGGCTTCTCCTCGAACTGGGCTGCGTCCTGTACCGCGTCCACGCGTTCGGGAAACGGTGGCGCTTCTTCAACCGACGATGGTGTGGGTGCCGCGTCGTGCATCGATGACGCGGCACGGTGCATCGTAGGTGTGAGGTCGTCGCCTTCCACACGCGACAGAAACTTCTTTGCGCTGTTGAGCGGGTCGTCGCCGGGCTCGACGCCGAGCTCGCCGAGCAACACGCGGATGCGGTCGACGGTATCGCGCGCGCCGGACGCGGTGGGCGGCGCGTCGCGTGGAACGGCGCGGTGCGTTGCCGCGAACACCTCGAAGCTCTGATAACCGAGCTTGTGCAGCGCGTCGGCTTCGGCGAGGAGTGCGTCGTTGTGCTCACGACGCGCGCCTGCGGTCGCAAGGAACCGGTTCGCCTTCCGTTCACATTCGACGACGCGGCGGTGGAACTCCCATATCTCGAGGGCCGCGGCTTCGGGTGGCGGTGTCGTGGTGCCCGCGCGGTTCGCGGCGTCGCGGAGCGCGTCGAGCGGACCCGCGGTCGACGACGCGGGCTGGCGGGTTGCGTCAGGAGGGCCGGGCGAGGCGTCCTCCACGCCTCCATCATCGGTCACGCGCGGGTCCGCCTGAGATCGGCTCCATCCGAACCAGATCGACATGGTGAGCCTCCCGGTCGACGGCGGACGAGCACGCGGGCGTCATGCGTGCCGACTGCAGTGCGGCGAACTGCAGGGGGAACTGCAGGGGGAAACGTTGACGCCGTGGAGGATTGTGTCATAGGGTGGTGCCCAGTGGTGGAAAGGGGAGGGCCCCGGAGCGACATCGGGGCGGGCCCCGCAAGACACGAGACAGAGGTGGCGCAGATGTTCCTGGGGGAGTACCAGCACTCCCTCGACGCGAAGGGTCGGGTCATCCTGCCGGCCCGCTTTCGTGACCAGCTCGAGGGAGGTGCGGTGATGGCGAGGGGGCTCGACGGCTGCCTGGACGTATATCCGCCCGCTGAGTTCCAGCGTCGCGCCTCCGAAGTGAGCGAGGCGCGCAAACGCGGTCCTCGCGAACGCCAAGCCGCCCGCTCGTTCTTCTCGGGAGCCGGCCCCGCCGTGCCGGACGGCCAGGGTCGCGTTGCGATCCCGCCGCACCTGCGCGAGTACGCAGCCCTCGACCGGGAGGTCGTCGTCACGGGCGCGTTCGACCACATCGAGATCTGGGACGCGCAGCGATTCCGCGAACGAGACGCCGAAGGCATCGCGTCGATGGCCGCCGGCGAAGGGATCGACGGCCTCTGATCCTGGTTGGTCGTGCCATTTCGTACGGACATGACGTTCAAACATTGACATAGAGACGAAGCCGCATGCTCCGGACTCGTCTTCAGCCCCCCGGCCGGCGCGGTTGTTGGCCCCTACTCCGCCCGCTTTCAGCCGTAGCCGACCCGGGGAGACATCCCGGGCGGTGCCTGTCGACCGGGGGGCTGAAGACGGGATCGGTGGCGACACGGTTCCGGCGAATTCGGCGAGGAGACAACGTGGAAGCGGAGTTCTCGCATCTCCCGGTGATGGCACGGGAGGTGGTGGAGCTCCTCTTGCCCGTGCCCGCCGGGTTGATCGTCGACGGCACGGTCGGTGGCGCAGGCCACGCGGCCCTGCTGCTCGACGCGAGACCCGACGTGCGAGTGCTGGGCCTCGACCGAGACGCCGACGCCGTTGCCGCTGCTCGTTCTCGGCTGGCGTCCTTCGGGTCGCGGGCACAGGTGGTGCACGGCGGCTTCGAGCGGCTGGGCGAGCTGGTCGAACGTCACGGCGAGGGAGAACAGGTGATGGGCATCCTCATGGACCTCGGGGTGAGCAGCCCGCAGCTCGACCGTCCCGAGCGAGGCTTCTCCTACCGCTTCGACGCGCCGCTCGACATGCGAATGGACGCGAAGCAGTCGCTCACCGCGGCCGACGTCGTGAACGGCTACGACGAGGCGCAGCTCGCCACGGTGATCTCCCAGTACGGCGAGGAGCGGTTCGCGCGCAGGGTCGCGCACGCGATCGTCGCCGCCCGGCCGCTGCACAGCACGCGAGAGCTGGCCGACGTCGTGCGCGGGGCGATCCCCGCCGCGACACGACGGCGCGGTCCCCACCCGGCCCGGCGCACGTTCCAGGCCATCCGGATGGAGGTCAACCGGGAGCTGCCCAACCTCGCCGAGGGGCTCCAGGAGTCGGTGCACGTCGTCGGGCCCGGCGGCCGGGTGCTCGTGCTCGCGTACCACTCGCTCGAAGATCGCATCGTCAAGACGACCTTCGCCCGCTGGGCGGGCGAAGACCGCGACGCCTACGAGCCCCCCAAGCTTCCTGTTCCCCCGGCGAAACGGCACGCGCTCATGCGGGTGCTCACTCGGAGACCGTTGCGCCCGCGCGCAGACGTGGTGGCCGCGAATCCGCGTGCCGAGAGCGCCCGTCTGCGCGCGGTCGAACGGCTCGACGTCCCGGACGGGCCCGAGTTCCCCGACGCGGTCGCGTGAGCACCCACATGGGCGCGGCAGCCGGTGCGTTTCCCTCCCGGCGGCTGCAACCGCCCGACACCGTCCCGGCGCGCGATCACCTGCGCGTCGCGCCCGACGCTCGAAGGCGGCGACTTCGTGCCCGGCTGTTGATGGTCGGCATCGCGTTCTTGACGGTGGCGTCATTGTTCACACTGGTCGGGTTCCGTGTGGTTGGCGCCCAGTCTGCGTTCACCTTGGATCGGCTCACGAAGCAGCGCACCAACGAGCAGCTTCGCTACGAACGCCTGCGCGAGGACGTCGCGCGCCGGTCGTCGCCGGCCGCGATCATCTCCGCGGCGCGTGGCCTCGGCATGGTCGACGCGCCCCGCCAGGAGTTCATCTGGGCACCGAAGGCCGCGTCGCAAGGAACGACGCCGAGCGCGACACCGGCGCCGCTGGCGCCGACGAGCTATGAGAACGCGAAGCAGGCCCTTGACCAGAATCCGTGAGCCCTTGACGCCGCGGAGAGTCGCCCGTCCTCGGCCCCGGCGTCGCCTGGCGTCGTGCAGCGTCATCGTGATCGCCGTGTTCGGTGTGCTTGCGGTCCGCGTCGTGCATCTCCAGCTGATGAGCGGGGACTACTACACGCGACAGGCCGTGCTGCAGTCGCTGCACAAGATCCCGATCAACGCGGAACGGGGAAGCGTGTTCGACCGCGAGGGTCGCGACCTCGCGTTGTCGGTCCGGCGCTCGACGGTCTATGCGGATCCGACGCTCGTGGTGGATCCGGCCGCGACGGCCGTGAAGCTCGCGCCCGTGGTGCACGTCGACGCGCAGTACCTCCTGAAGCAACTCTCCGCGAAGCCCAGCCGGTTCGCGTACCTCGCCCACACCGTGGACGATGACGTCGCGGCCGCGGTGAAACGGCTGAACCTCCCCGGCATCGGATTCGTGCCCGAGTCCAAGCGGAGCTATCCCGCGAGCCCCCTCGCGGGCGCGCTGATCGGCCAGGTAGGCGCCGACGGCGGCGGCCTCGACGGCATCGAATACCTGTACGACTCGATCCTCGCCGGCAAGCCCGGTGAGCTCGTCGTCGAGCAGGACCCGGACGGCCGTGACATCCCCAACACGCAGCGGACGCATGTCGTCGCCCGGCGCGGCACCGACGTGATGCTCACGATCGATCAGACCCTCCAGTGGGAAGCCGAGTACGCGTTGCTCGACCAGGTGCAAGCGACACAAGCCAAAGGTGGCATGGCCGCGGTGGTCGACGTGACCACCGGAGACGTGCTCGCCATGGCCACGGTGCACGGAACGACGCCGACCGGACCGGCGGGTGTCGCGACGCCGGGGGAGCGCAACGCACCGGTCACCGAGCTGTTCGCGCCGGGTTCCACCACGAAGCTGATCACGCTCGCGTGGGCGATCGAGCACGGCAAGATCACGCAGGACTCAACCTTCACGGTGCCCTACTCGATCAAGGTCGATCCGGCCGTCAAGCCGTACTACGACGCCGAGTGGCACCCCAAGCAGCAAATGACGACCGCCGACATCATGCGGCAGTCGTCGAACGTCGGCACGATCGAGATCGCGCAGCTGATGCACAATCAGCAGATGGCCGATGCCGTGCGGGCATTCGGGCTCGGCACCCGCACCTCCATCGACTGGCCCGGGCAGCCCGACGGCCTGATGCTGCCTCCGTCGCAGTACTACTGCTGCGGCAAGTACGCGACGGCCATTGGCTACGGCGTGTCGGTGACCGGGATGCAGATGCTCGGTGCATTCACGACGATCGCGAACGACGGCGTCACGCGGCCCGCGCACCTTCTCGGCGCGACGATCGACGCCAAGGGCGACCGGCATCCGGCCGCGGTGCCCGCCGGCCGGCGCGTGGTGTCGAGCGCGACGGCGCGGACGATGACAAAGATGATGGAAGGCGTCGTCTCAGATGGCACAGGAGCGTGCGCGGCGATTCCCGGCTATCCGGTGGCAGGCAAGACCGGGACGTCCAAGAAGCAGCTGAACGGGGCGTACTCGCAGAGCGCGACGATGGCGTCGTTCATCGGGTACGCGCCGTCGGACCATCCGAGATTCGCAGCGATGGTCGTGCTCGACCAGCCCGCGCCCCAGTACCAATTCGGCGGCACGTCGGCGGCGCCGGCCTGGTCCGAGATCATGCAGTTCGCCCTGTTGCAGTACGGCGTCGCGCCGACCGATCCCGCCGGCGAGCAGTTCCACAAGGCGCAAGCAGTCGCGAAGAACCAGTCGTGCAGCGTGCCACACGGCGCCGATCTCGCGAACGTACTCGCGCACCAACGAGCCGCCGCCGCGAAGGGGTCGACGTCGAATGCGAGCGGCGCGACCGCTAGCCTTCCGGCCAACACGTCCCGAAGGAATTAGGGGTGGCGCGTGCGCTTGCACGACCTCCTCGACCGCCTCCAGCTCTTCGACGACTCCGTCGACCCGAGCGTCGAGGTTCGAGGTGACGACGGCGCCGTCGTGCGTGCCGTCGTGCACGACAGCCGACACGTCGTTCCGGGCGCGCTCTTCTGCGGTATTCCCGGAGCGCACACCGATGGGCACGACCACGCGGCCGCCGCCGTGGCCGCGGGTGCGATCGCGTGCCTCGTCGAGCGCTGGCTGGACGTCGACGTGCCCCAAGCGCGCGTCCGGTCGGTTCGTGGCGTGCTGGGGCCGATCTGCGCACGCTTCCATGGTGAACCTTCTCGCGCGATGCGCGTTCTCGGAGTGACCGGGACGAACGGGAAGACCACCACGACGTACCTGCTCGAGCGCGTCGCCGCGGCCGCGGGCGAGCGCTCGGGCATCATCGGTACGACCGGCGCACGCATCGACGGGGTCTCGCTTCCCGTACCCCACACGACGCCCGAGGCGACCGAGCTGCAGCCTCTGCTCGCGCGCATGCGGGATACAGGCGTCGACACGGTCGCGATGGAAGTGTCGTCACACTCGCTCGACCAGCACCGCGTCGACGGAACGCGCTTCGCCGTTGTGTGCTTCACGAACCTTTCGCACGACCATCTCGACTATCACGGCACGCTCGACGCGTACCTTGCGGCCAAGGAGCGGTTGTTCACTCCCGCGTTCGCCGCCCGTGCCGCAGTGGGCATCGACGACGAGCATGGTCGGCGGGTCGCGCAGCATGCTCGAACAGGTGGCCTCGAGGTGTCGACGTTCGCCCTCGACGGCGAAGCGGACATCCGGGTCAGCGACATCGCGCTCGACGCCCACTCGTCGGCGTTCACGATCGTGGACGGCCCGCACCGGCACCGCGTGCACACGCCGCTCGTCGGCAACTTCAACGTCGCGAACGCGCTCGCCGCCTACGCGACTGCGCGCGCCGCGGGATTCGACGTCGACGCCATTCTCGCCGCGCTCGCCGATCCGCCCGTGGTGCCGGGACGCCTGGAACCGGTGGAGACCGGCCAGCCCTTCCTCGTGTTCGTCGACTACGCGCACACTCCCGACGCGCTCGCATCGGTGTTGGGCGCGACGCGTCCGTTCGTGCAGCCCGGCGGCCGCCTGCTCGTCGTGTTCGGGTGCGGCGGTGATCGCGATCGTACGAAGCGCCCCATCATGGGCTCGGTGGCGGTGGAGTCGAGCGACGTCGCGTATCTCACCTCCGACAATCCCCGGTCCGAGGAACCCGAAGCGATCGTCCGCGACGTGCTCACCGGCATGCGCACGAGCGACGCTCCCGTCGTCGAGCTCGACCGGCGGCAGGCAATCCGGCGCGCGCTTCGCGACGCGCGTCCGGGGGATGTCGTGGTCATCGCGGGGAAGGGTCACGAGTCGGGTCAGACCACCAGCGGCACGACGGTGCCGTTCGACGACCGTGTTGTCGCGAAGGAAGAGCTGGAGGCCCGCGTGTGACGGCGATGGTGATGACCGCCGCCGACATCGCGCTCCGGTGTGGTGGCCGGGTCGATGGTGACGCCGGTGCCCGCGCCGACTCCTGGGCGTTCGATTCGCGCGCGCTCGACGCCGGTGCGTGCTTCGTCGCGCTGCGCGCCTCCCGCGACGGCCATGACTTCGTGTATTCCGCGTTCGACGCCGGAGCACGCGTTGCACTCGTCGACCGCCCCCTGAGACCGTCACGGCCGGTGCCGCCGGGTCACGCGCTCGTGCACGTGGCCGACACGCTGCGTGCACTGCAGGACATCGCCCGGTCGGTGCGTGCCGACCGGGCGGATGTGCGCATCGTCGCGGTGGCCGGATCGACCGGAAAGACGTCGACCAAGGATCTTCTGGCAGCGGCGCTGGCGCCGCTCGGATGTCACGCCAATGCCGAGTCCCACAACAACGAGTTCGGGCTCCCGTTGACGTTGTGCAACGCACCGACGTCCGCCCGCGTCGTGGTCACGGAGATGGGGGAGCGCTTCCCGGGTGATCTGGCGCTGTTGTGCGACATCGCCCGCCCGCAGGTTGCGGCGGTCACGAACGTCGGCCTCGCGCACGCCGAGCACCTCGGCGGATTCGAAGGGGTCGCGAACATGCTGCGCGCCGAGCTGCTGGGCGCGCTGCCGGCGGACGGGGTCGCGGTGTTGAACGGCGACGACCCGTGGACTGCGCACCTCTCGGCCGGAGCCGGCGCGAGCGTCGTGACCGTCGGAGTTGGGACGGACACCGACTACCGGATCAGTGACGTCGAGCTCGACGGTCAGCTGCGCCCCTCGTTCCGGCTGCAGGGCGCCCGGCTCCGCGTGCCCTTGCACGGCGGCCATCACGTGATGAACGCCGCGATGGCCGCCACGGTCGCCCACAAGGTCTTCGGCATGCCATTCGACGACATCGCCGTCGCGCTCGCCGGTGCTTCGACCGGGAAGTGGCGCATGGAGCTGCTCGAGACCGACGACGCGATCACCATCCTCAACGACGCGTACAACGCGAACCCCACCTCGATGGAAGCCGCGCTGGTTGCCCTCGCGCACTTGCCGCTTCCCGGTCGCCGGGTCGCGGTGCTGGGCGACATGCGTGAGCTCGGTCGGCATCACGGCGAGGCCCACCGTGCCGTCGGCGTCCGCGCCGCCGGTCTCGGACTGGACGTCATCATCGGCGTCGGAGCCGGTGGCGCGCTGATCGCCGAAACGGCGCGCACGCGGGGTGCATGCGTCGAGATCGTCGAAGACGCGCCGGCGGCTCTCGAATGCGTGGACGCGCTCGTGAATCGCGGCGACGCGGTCTTGTGCAAGGCGAGCCGCGCGGTCGGCCTCGAGGTCGTCGCCGAGGGGCTGCTCGCACGCCGCCGGAGCGACGCGGACGGGAGCGGTACGGCGTGATCGCGATGCTGATGGCGGCCGGCCTCTCCTTCGCGGTGACGATCTTCGGGACGCCGCTGCTGATCCGGTGGCTGCGCGCTAATGCCATCGGCCAGCAGATACGCGACGACGGCCCGATCGAACATCCGCACACGGCGAAGGCCGGGACGCCGACGATGGGTGGCCTCGCGATCGTCGTTGCCACCGTGCTCGGATATCTCTTCGCGCACGTCCGCCGCGAAACGGTCGCGTTCGCGCGGTCGGGGTGGTCCTTGCTCGCGCTCATCGTGGGGCTCGGGGTGGTCGGATGGGTGGACGACTACCTCGGCGTGCGCGCCCGCCGGAACCTCGGACTCCGCAAGCGCGGCAAGACGCTCGGGATCGTGGCGGTCGGGTCGGCGTTCGCGTGGCTCGCCGTGAATTTCGTGCACACCGACACGCACCTCTCTTTCACGCGCCCGCTGGACGTCGATCTCGGCACGGTGGGGCTCTTCATCTGGGCCGTGCTCGTGATCTATGCGACGGCGAACGCGATCAACCTCACCGACGGCCTCGACGGTCTGGCGAGCGGATCATCGGCCTTCACGTTCGCCGCGTTCATGATCATCGCCTTCACAGAGTTCCGCCACCCCGACATCTACAACGTGTCAGCGGCGCAGGCGCTCGATCAGGCGATCGTCGCGGCGGCGATGTTCGGGGCGTGCGCCGGGTTCCTGTGGTGGAACGCGGCGCCCGCGCGCGTCTTCATGGGCGACACCGGGTCGCTCGCGATCGGTGGTGGGATGGCCGGGCTCGCGCTGATGACGCGGACCCATCTGTTGCTGCCCATCCTCGCCGGTCTCCCGCTCGTCGAGACGCTCTCGGTGATCGCGCAGGTCGTGTCGTACCGCGGCTTCCGGCGGCGCGTCCTCCGCATGGCGCCCATCCATCACCATTTCGAGGTGGGGGGCTGGTCGGAGTTCACGGTGATCGTGCGGTTCTGGCTGTTCGCCGGAATCTGCGTCGCGTTGGGCATCGGCATCTTCTACGCCGACTTCCTCCGGTTCGGGTTGGAGTGACCGTGAGCGCAGCGCGGTGAGAGCACTCGTGATCGGGCTGGCCGAGACCGGAGTATCCGTCACGCGTCGTCTCGGCGCGGAGGGGTGGGACGTGATCGTGATCGAGGACGCCCCGGCGGCGACCGATCGCTATCGCGAGCGCGTCGACGCACTCCGAGCGGTCGGTGCCGAGCTCGTCGAGGCGCCGGGCGCCGGCACGACGCGCGCGATCGCCGCGCAGGTCGATCTGGTCGTGCCGAGCCCCCTGGTGCGTGCAGCACACCCCGCGATCGTGGCCGCGAGAAGCGCCGGCGTGCCGGTTCGGAGCGAGATCGATCTCGCAGCCGACCGCGCGTCGGTTCCGATCGTCGCGGTCACAGGTACGAACGGCAAGACCACGGTGACGTCAATGACCGCGATGATGTTGAACCGCTCCGGACTGCGCTCGGTCGCGGCCGGCAACATCGGCCGGCCGTTGATCGATGCGATCGAGGACGACGTCGACGTGATCGTCGCCGAGGTGTCGTCCTTCCAACTCGAGTTCGCGGACACGTTCGCGCCACGAGTCGCGGTGCTGCTCGCGATCACCCCCGATCACCTCGATTGGCACAGCTCCTTCGATCTGTACGTCGCGTCCAAGGCTCGCGTCGCCGCGCATCAGCGCGGAGACGACCTGCTCGTCTACGACGCGGACGACGAACGCGCTCGTGACGTGGCGGCGCGGGCGCCGGCGCGACGTGTCGGGGTGTCTCTTCATACCGAGGCGCTCGGGATGTATCACATCTCCGGCGACCGCCTCATTGCCGCGGACGGTCGCGAGATCGCGTCCCTGGGTGACATGCGACGGTCGCTGTCGCACGATCGCACAAACGCGCTCGCATCCGCCGCAGCCGCGCTCGACGTCGGTGCCACGCCGGCCGGTGTACGCGATGCACTGGCCTCGTACGCGACCATGGCCCACCGCGTCGCGCTCGTCGGCGAAGCTAATGGGGTGCATTGGTACGACGATTCGAAGGCGACGAACCCGGACGCGACGTTGCGCGCGGTCAGCTCGTTCGACCACGTCGTGCTCCTCGCGGGTGGTCGGAACAAGGGTCTCGATCTGTCCGTGCTGGTCTCGCAGTCTTCCCGCTTGCGAGGAGTCGTCGCGTTCGGCGAAGCCGGACCGCAGATCGCGGACGCGTTCAACGCTGCCACTCGTATCCCCGTCGTGACCGTGACGTCGATGCACGACGCAGTCGCCGCCGCTCGCGGGCTTGCGCAGCGCGGCGACGTTGTCCTGTTGTCGCCGGCATGCGCGTCGTTCGACGCGTACACCGGCTACGCGCAGCGTGGTGACGACTTCGCCGCCAATGTCCGCGCGCAGCTCGCACAGGAGGCAACCACCGGATGACCGCGATCTCACCGCGCCTGCCGCTCGCCCGGTTCGCCCGGCGCAATCCGCTCACCCGGCTCGGGATGCGTCTCGTCGCGCAGCACAAGGCCCTGCCACGGACGCCGGCCTACCTCGTGGTGTGCGCGACGGTCGGCGTGCTGAACATCGTCGGTCTGGTGATGATCCTCTCGGCCTCTTCGGTTCGGGCGCTCTCCGACTACGGATCGGCGTGGTACTTCTTCCAGCGGCAGGTGGTGTGGGCCACGATCGGATTGGTCGCGTTCGTGGTCGCGGCTCGCGTCGACTACCGGCGCTGGAAGCGGTTCGCGCCGGGATCGCTCGGCGTCACCGTCGCACTCCTGCTGGCCGTCCTCGCCATGGGCGACCGGGTCAGCGGCTCGCGCCGCTGGCTGGGGATCGGGTCGTACGGCGTGCAACCCAGTGAGCTCGCGAAGCTCAGCCTGGTCTTGTGCGCCGCCCTGATCCTGACCGCGCGGGCCGACCGCGTGCATGAGTCGCGCGCGTGGCGGCCGGTCGTGCTGCTCGTCCTGCTGTTCGCGGTGCTCGTGATGCTCGAACCCGACCTCACCTCGACCCTCGTGCTCGCGATCATCGCGCTGGCGCTCCTCATCGTCGCGGGCGTGCCCAGCCGGGACCTGCTGAAGCTCTCCGCGTACGGGCTCGCCGGCTCGATGCTGCTCGCCTACGCCGAGCCGTACCGGCGCTCACGAATGCTCGCGTTCCTCCACCCGTCCCAGGACCCGTCCCGTACGACGTATCAGATCCGCCAGTCGCTGATCGCGTTGGGGAGCGGCGGCCTGAACGGCGTCGGCCTCGGCGCGGGACGCGCCAAGTGGCTGTTCCTCCCGAACGCGCACACCGACTTCATCTTCGCGATCGTCGGCGAGGAGCTCGGGTTCGTCGGATCGTTGCTCGTGCTCGGTCTGTTCGCAGGCTTCGGACTCGTCGGGTTCCACGTCGCGCGCCGTACGCCGGACCGGTTCGGGATGCTCGTCGCCGCCGGCGTCACTGCATGGATCACCGGTGAGGCGGTCATCAACGTCGGCGCGGTCGTCGGCGTGCTGCCGGTGTCCGGTGTCCCGCTGCCGTTCTTGTCCGTCGGCGGCTCATCGCTCGTGATCACGATGTTCGGCGCCGGCATACTCGCGAACATCGCCCGGCAGGCGCCCGTACACGTCCCGGCGCAACCGTCGTGAGCTCGGGGGCACACGGAGGCCGTGTCTTCGCGCTGCTCGCGGGAGGCGGTACCGGCGGCCACACCTATCCCGCGATCGCGGTCGCCCAGGAGCTGCGCTCGCGCGGCCATGACGTCCGGTTCGTCGTCGCTCGTCGGGGCATGGCCGGGGAGGCCGTCGCGGCCGCGGGGTTCGACGTCGACCTCTTGCCCGGACGCGGACTGCAGCGACGGCTGACGATCTCGAACCTGGGCGCGCTGTGGGCAACGCTGACCGCGGTCGTCCGCGCGATCGCGATCGTGCACCGCTTCCGCCCGCGGGTCGTCGTCGGCTTCGGCGGTTACGCGTCGCTTCCCTGCGTCGTGGCCGCCCGGTTCCTGCGCGTCCCGGTCGTCGTCCACGAGCAGGACGCCGCGCCCGGTCTCGCGAACCGCATCGGTGTCCGGTTGGGCGCGCGGGCCGCGGTCTCCCTTCCGGGTACGCCGTTGCGTGACGCGACGCTGACCGGGAATCCAGTACGCGCTGGCATCGCCGCGATCTCGAGAGATCCCGCACACGACCCCGCGTGTGTCGCGGTATACGGCGGGGCACAGGGAGCGCGAACGATCAACCGGGCGGCGCTCGGCTGCTACGACCGCTGGCGAGGGCGTCACGACCTGGGGGTCCACCACGTGTGCGGGCCGCGCAACATCGACGAGTGTCGCGCGACGTTGGACGCCCGGCGCCGTCCCGACGACAAGTTGCAATACGAGCTCGTCGCGTACGACGAGCACATGGACAGGCTGCTCGCCCGGACCACGCTCGCGGTGTGCCGCGCAGGTGCCGGCACTATCGCCGAGCTCACCGCCGCGGGGGTGCCCGCGGTGCTGGTGCCGTTGCCGGGCGCACCGAGCGACCATCAGACGCGCAACGCACGGACGCTCGAGCGCGCGGGCGCCGCCGTCATCGTGCCGGACGCGGAATGCGACGCCCGGCGCCTGGACGCGGTGGTCTCGGGATTGCTGGCCGAACCGCGGCGCCTGATCGAGATGGGCGAGGCCGCGCGCGCGCTCGGCCGGCGCGACGCCGCGGCCCGCGTCGCCGACGTCGTCGAGGAGCACGCTCGTGTCGCGTGACGCGGATGCGCACCCCACGGTGCCGGCGCTCGACCTCACGCGGCCCCGGCGCGTGCACATTGTCGGTGTGGGCGGTGCGGGGATGAGCGCGATCGCGCTGCTGCTGGCGCGTATGGGACACGACGTCAGCGGCTCCGACATCAAGCACAGTGCCGTGCTCGACCGCCTGTCCGCCGCGGGTATCGACGTGCATCTCGGCAACCGCGCCGAGCACGTGCCGGCCGGCGCCGATGCCGTCGTCTACTCGACCGCGGTCCCGCGCACGAACATCGAGCTCCGCGCCGCCGAGGACCTCGGGATGTTGGTCCTCCATCGGTCGCACGCGCTGGCGGCGATCGCAGCGACGCGCCGTACCGTTGCGGTGGCCGGTTCGCACGGCAAGACGACGAGCGCGTCGATGCTTGCACTGATCCTGCGCGGCGCGGGCTGGGCACCGAGCTTCGTCATCGGCGGCGAGGTGAACGAGGTCGGCACCAACGCCGCGTTCGGGAGCGGTGAGTGGCTCGTCGTAGAGGCCGACGAGAGCGACGGCACGTTCCTGCGGCTGCAGCCGGAAGCGGCGCTCGTGACGAACATCGAACCCGACCATCTCGACTACTACGGCGACTTCCGGACGCTCGTCGGCGCGTTCGAGCGGTTCATCGACAACGCGCGCGGCCCGGTCGTCTGCTGCGCGGACGACGCGGTTGCCGCGAGGCTGGCGCGGGCGCGTCCCGGCGTGCGGACCTACGGTGCGTCGCCCGGTGCCGACTACCGGATCGTCGACGAGGTCTCCGGTCCGTACGGCTGCCGCTTCACGCTCGAGGTGGACGGCGAGCGGCGCGGTGAGCTCGCCGTCCCGATCGGCGTGAAGGCGACGACCAATGCCGCCGGCGCGGCGGCGATCGCGCTGGAGCTGGGCGCCGACATCGAAGCGGTCGCGCAAGCGCTCGCAGGGTTCGGTGGGGTCGCGCGGCGCTTCCAGTACCGCGGCGAACGCGCGGGGGTCACGTTCATCGACGACTATGCCCATCTCCCCAGCGAGGTCGCCGCCGCGATCGCGACCGCGCGCGATGGGCCGTGGCAGCGCGTCATCACGGTGTTCCAGCCGCATCGCTACACGCGTACGGCGTCGATCGGGCGCGACTTCGCCGACGCCTTCACGGCCGCCGACGCAGTCGTGCTGACCGACGTGTATCCCGCGGGCGAGATGCCGATTCCCGGCATCTCTGGCCGCGTGGTGCTCCATGCCGTCCTCGACAAGCACCCCTCATTACCGGTGACCTACCTCCCGCGCCGCGCGGATCTCGACGGCGTGCCGGTTCGCATGGCGCGCCGTGGCGACGTGGTGCTGACGTTGGGGGCGGGCGATCTCACGACGATGCCGGACGTGTGGCTCGGCCGCGCCGACCCCGGTGCGCCGGCGGACGCGACCCGCGAGGATCGCCCGTGAGCGCGCTCGATGCGATCGCGGCGCGACTCGATGCCGAGCTCCGCGGTCAAGTCGTGCGCGACGCTCCGTCGGCACCGCACACCACGTATCGATGCGGTGGGCCGATCCGTCTCCTCGTCCACATCGAGCGGGAGTCCGACTTCGCCGTCCTCGCACGCGCGCTCGCGGCTCATCCCGACGTCGAGGTGCTCGTCATCGGGCGCGGGTCGAACCTGCTCGTCGGCGACGCGGGATTCGAGGGCGTCGGACTCCTCCTCGGCGGCGAGCTCGAGCAGCTTTCGATGGACCCGAAAGCGGCGCGCGTCGACGCAGGTGCCGCGGTCGCGCTCCCGGTCCTTGCCCGCCAAGCGGCGAAGTCCGGCATCGGGGCGCTCGAGTTCTTCGTCGGCATCCCGGGCAGCGTCGGCGGCGCGGTGCGCATGAATGCGGGCGGCCACGGCGCGGAGACCAACGACGTTCTCCGCGCCGCCCATGTCGTCGATCTGAACGAAGGCTTCGCCCGTGCGCTGACGCGCGAAGAGCTCGGACTGGGCTATCGCCACTCGGCGCTGGGACCGCGAGCGGTCGTGGTCGCGGCATCGTTCACCGGCCGGCCGGACGCGCCGGATGCGTGCGGGCAGCGGATCGACGAGATCGTGCGCTGGCGCCGGGAGCACCAGCCCGGCGGCCAGAACGCGGGATCCGTGTTCACGAACCCCGCGGGCGATGCCGCGGGAAGGCTCATCGAGGCCTCGGGCCTCAAAGGGTTGCGGATCGGCGGCGCGGTCGTGTCGGAGAAGCACGCGAACTTCTTCGTCGCCGATCCCGGCGCGCGCGCCGACGACGTATACGCGCTGGTCCGCGCAGTGCAGGAACGGGTGGAGACGGAAACCGGCGTCCGGTTGGAGCCCGAGCTGCGGCTCGTCGGCTTCGCCCACAGCGACGAGGAGGTCGGTCGATGACCACGACCACGCCTACACCTACACCCACATCACCGGCGCCGGCGCCCATGGACCCGCGCATACGCGAACGGCGCATCGAAGTGAAGCGCGCCGTCGGGCGCCGCCGGCTCCGTGCGCTGCTCGTCGTCGGCAGCGTGATCGTGACGCTGGGGGTCGCCTTCCTCACCGTCAACTCACCGTTCCTCGACGTCGACCGCGTGCAGGTCGTCGGTGCGCATCACCTCACGCCCGGGGAGGTGCGTGCATCGTCGCGCGTCCACCGGCACGACGCGCTGCTGTTCGTGGATGCTGGTGCCGCGGCGCGTCGCGTCGAAGGGCTGCCGTGGGTCGAGCACGCGACGGTCCGTCGTGAGTACCCGGGGACCGTGCGCATCACGATCAAGGAATACGCGCCGGTTGCGTACGTGCGCGACGGCCGCGCGGTTGTGCTGGTCGCCGAGAACGGCCGCGCGATCGCGCGCGTGCCGGCGCCACCGGCAGGTGCGACAGAGATCATCGGCGTGCGTCGCGCACCAACCGTCGGGGAGCTGCTCTCTCCGCCGGAAGCCGCGCGCATCGTCCTGCAACTGCCGCGCAAGCTCGCGCAACGGGTCGCGTCGGTCGACGTCGCCGGGAGCGGTATCGCGTTGCGCCTCGTCGGACACGGTGCGATCCGGCTCGGGACCGCGAACGATCTGGGCGCCAAGGCCGCGGCCGCGCTCGCGGTGCTCGCCGTGCGCGGCGCGTCGCCGTTCTCGTATCTCGACGTCTCCACGCCGGACATGTCCACGCTGCACGACTGATTGCAACCTCGCCGCGCGGTTCGGTAAGGTCTCGACGCCCAGCACAGGTTGACATAATCATCAACCTGAAGTTGAGCTTCACGGTTTGAGGATTTTGGCCGGCCAGGAGCCGGCGGAGACGGTCACGACGTGTGCGTAGGCGCTCGTGTCTCGCGGCGAAGTCAAAAGGGAAAGGTCGCGCAAATGCTCGGCGCTCCGCAGCACTACTTGGCAGTCATCAAGGTCGTCGGCGTCGGGGGCGGCGGCTGTAACGCCGTCAACCGGATGATCGACGCCGGGTTGAAGGGCGTCGAGTTCATCGCGATCAACACCGACGCGCAGTCGCTGCTGCTCTCCGACGCGGACGTCAAGCTCGACATCGGCCGCCAGCTGACGCGCGGTCTCGGCGCCGGCTCCGATCCCGAGATCGGCCGCCAAGCGGCCGAGGAGCACCGTCAAGAGATCGAGGAGGTGCTGAAGGGCGCCGACATGGTGTTCATCACCGCCGGCAAGGGTGGTGGCACCGGTACCGGTGGTGCGCCGCTCGTCGCCGAGATCGCCAAGCAGATCGGCGCGCTGACCGTCGGTGTCGTGACGCGGCCGTTCAGCTTCGAAGGACGCCGGCGCTCGGTGCAGGCCGACACCGGTATCCAGAAGCTGAAGGAGAAGGTCGACACGATCATCATCATCCCGAACGAGCGCCTGCTCCAGGTGAGCGACGAGCGCACGTCGATGTTGAACGCGTTCAAGATGGCGGACGAGGTCCTGCTGCAGGGCGTCCAGGGCATCACCGACCTCATCACGACACCCGGCCTCATCAACACCGACTTCGCGGACGTGAAGATGATCCTCAGCAACGCCGGCTCGGCGCTCATGGGGGTGGGCTATGCATCCGGCGACGGCCGCGCCGTCGCGGCGGCGCGTGCGGCGATCTCGAGCCCGTTGCTCGAGGCGAGCATCGAAGGCGCGCGGGGGATCCTGCTCAACGTCAGCGGCCCGTCGGATCTCGGCTTGTTCGAGTTGCACGAGGCCGCCCAGATCATCGGCGAAGCCGGGCATGCCGATGCCAACGTGATCTTCGGCGCGGTGATCGACGATGCCCTCGGAGACGAGGTGCGCATCACCGTGATCGCCGCGGGCTTCGACCGCTTCGAAGGTGAGTCCCGCACCCAGCGCAGCGCCTCGCTCGGTCTCGACGACGAGGACTCGCTCGCCGGCGACGACGCGCTCGACCTCGGCGACGACGACTTCGACGTTCCTGAATTCCTGCGGTGATCCTGACGCGCAGGGTCGGGCCGGCTGCGGTCTGGTGCACCGGCCGCGCGCAGGGAAACGTCGGAGACCATGTCGGCGACGACCCTGATGCGGTGGCGCGTCATCGTGCCGAGGTCGCGGTCGCAGCCGGCCTGCCAACGCCGAGGGACTGGGTCTGGCTCCGCCAGGTGCACGGCGCCGGTGTCCACGAGGCGGCCGGGCCGACCGCCACGAAGGAGCTGCCCGAAGCCGACGCCGCGGTCACCGCCACGCGCGGCCTGCCGCTCGCGATCGTCACCGCGGACTGCGCGCCGGTCGTCCTCGCGAATGACGACGCGATCGGTGTCGTGCACGCGGGACATCGAGGCCTTGCTGCCGGTGTGATCGAGGCCGCCGTCGCTCGCCTACGCGCGCACGGCGACGGCGAGGTGCGCGCGTTCCTCGGGCCGTGCATTCGACCCGCGCACTACGAGTTCGGTGCGCGCGACCTCGACGGGTTGGCGGCGCGCCTTGGAGACGAGGTGAAGGGTCGCACGGTCGATGGACGGCCCGCGCTCGACATTCCGACCGGGGTCGGTGTCACGCTCGCGCGTGCGGGAGTCACCCAGTTCGAGGATTGTGGCGTGTGTACCGCGGACTCAGCGGCATATTTCTCGCACCGGCGTGACGGTGCCACCGGGCGTCAGGTGACGGTTGCGGTCTTGCCATGACCGTCGGCGAGTCGCTTGTCGCGGTTCGGGCGCGTATCGACGCAGCGGCCCAAGATGCCGGCCGTGAGCCGCGGGATGTCACGCTGGTCGTCGTGACGAAATCGGTTGCCGTCGACGCGATTCGCGAGGTACTCACGGCGGGCGTGACCGATGTCGGTGAGAACCGCGCGCAGGACCTCGTTGCGAAAGCGCGCGCGCTGGGTGCCGACGGTACAGGTGCGCCGTGCTGGCACTTCATCGGTCGGCTGCAACGCAACAAGGTGCGCACCGTCGCGCCCTATGTCGCGCTCTGGCAGTCGGTCGACCGCGACGAGCTCGCGACCGAGATCGCGCGGCGCGCGCCGGGCGCGCGGGTTCTCGTGCAGGTGAACGTGGCAGGCGAGGAGCAGAAGGGGGGCTGCGCGCCGGCCGATACCGCCGGGCTCGTCGCTCGATGCCGGGCGGCGCACGGGCTGGACGTCGAGGGCCTCATGACCGTGCCGCCTGACGGGGCCGATCCCACCCCAATTTTTGCAACACTCCGCCGCCTCTCGGATGAGCTCGGCCTCGCGACCTGCTCAATGGGCATGAGCGGCGACTACGAGCGCGCGATCCGGGCCGGGGCCACGATGGTGCGAGTCGGGAGTGCCATCTTCGGTCCGCGTCCGGCCGATTCGGACGCGCGACGATAATCTCTCGCAGGAGTTCGACCCTCCGACGCACCACTCCCTGCGACCCAAATCGCTGCGACCGAGACCAAGGTGACTGGGACACATCAGAAGGGACTCCGGCATGTCGGTCTTCCACAAGACGATGGTCTGGCTGGGCCTCGTCGATGACGAAGAGTATTACGGCGACGACGAGTACTACGTCGACGAGTACGGCGAACCGGTTGCCGCACCCGCGCGCCAGCCTTCACGCGGGACAGCGACGGTCGCTGCGCCCGCGCCGCCCGAGTCCAGTCCGCTGACGGTGATACGCAGCCGTCGCGAACGCGACGATGCGAGTCCCGCCGGCGCGCCGGCCGTGGCGCGCCCGCCCACGGTGAAGCCGATCCCGATGCCCGCCACGCGCGTGCACGTCATGGAGCCGAAGGGCTTCAACGACGCACAGGAGGTCGGCGATCGCCTCAAGGCCGGGCAGCCGGTCATCCTCAACCTGCAAGGCGTCGATCGCGACCTGCAGCGGCGCCTGATCGACTTCTCGAGCGGACTCGCATACGCACTCAACGGCACGATGTCGAAGGCCGCCGACCAAGTCTTCCTCCTGACGCCGTCCAACGTGGAAGTCTCCGAAGAGGAGAAGGAGCGCCTGCAGGCTCGCGGCCTGTATCGCGCGTCGCGCTCGTGACGATCCTCTGCGCAATCGTCACGGCCTACATGGTCGTGTTGTTCGCCCGCGCCATCATGTCGTGGTTCCCGATCCGCCCCGGCACGCCTTGGGCATCGGTGTACGGCGTGTTGCTCGATTTGACGGAGCCGGTGTTGGCGCCGTTGCGGCGCATCATTCCGGCCGCGGGAATGTTCGACCTGTCGTTCCTCGTGTTGTTCGTGGCGCTCGGAATCCTGCGCGCGGCGGTCTGCAGCTGAATCGCGTCGGGTACCCAACACCGGGAGTGGGCGGGTCTACAGTGGTGTGATGGAAATCAGCCCCCGTGAGCTTCGTGACGTAGAGATCCGGGAATCGCTCCGCGGCTACAACCGCGACGAGGTGAACGACCTCCTCGAGCGGGCGGCGGGCACCATCGAGGCCACCACCGACCGGCTCCAGCAGCTGACCGAACGACTCGCGTCGGCCCAGAGCGAGGCGGGCCGGACCCGCGAGACCGAAGACGTGTTGCACCGGACCCTCTTGCTGGCCCAACGGGCCGCCGACGAGGCGGTCGCCGAGGCGACTGCCAAAGCCCGGCAGCTGCTCGATGATGCCGACATCCAGTCGCGCCGTCTGGTCGCGGAAAGCGAGTCGGACGCCCGGCGCAAGGGTGAGGCCGAGCGCCGGCGGCTCGAAGAGGAGATCCTCGACCTCGCGGGACGCCGCGAGTCGTTGCTCGCCGATGTCGAGGCGCTCACGCGGTTCGAGACCGAGTATCGCGAGCGCATGGCGCGCGCCCTGGAAGCCGATCTCTCTGCGCTGCGCTCGCGCCCGACGACCGCGCCGGGAACGCGTCCGGAGGCATCGGACGTCGCGGTACCGAGCGGCGGGCAACCGCACGCCCCGCAGGGCGCACCGTCAGCCCCGTCCGCGCCGAAGGAGGCGTCGGCGCAAGCGCAAGCGCCCGCACCGGCGTCGCGCGCAGTACCGCCCGCGCCCGCGCCCGCCGCACCTTCGGCAATGCCCGACAAGAACGTGACCGCGGGCGAGACCCCACCCGCGCGCGGGGGCGCCAACATGGGCACGCACGAGGTCGATGTGCGCACGCTGTTCGAACAGTCGAAGAACGCGGCGTCCCCGGCGCCCAACGCGGGCCCATCCAGCTCGGCCCCACCGAATGCAGGCATGCCGGCCCCGCCCGAGCAATCGTCCGCGAGGCAGATGCCGAAGCCGCCGCAACAGGGCGGCGCGCCCGGTCCGGCCGAGTTGCTCGGCAACGACGGTCGCGACGCGGACGTCCTCGACGACGACGCGTTCTTCGCGACGCTGCGCGACGCGGTGCACGACGAAGCGCCGCTCGGGCCGCGCGATGACGACGACCCCACCGGCGATCAGCGCTTCTTCGACCAGGACGCCGATCGGGGCACCTTCCGCGACGTCTTCCGCCGCCGCCGCTGAGGGGGATCGTCGCCGGTCAGGCGCGTTGGAGCTCGGCGTGCACG
Organism: Acidimicrobiia bacterium; assembly: GCA_038209365.1. Lineage (GTDB taxonomy): Bacteria > Actinomycetota > Acidimicrobiia > IMCC26256 > PALSA-610 > DASQHW01. The sequence goes on from JBBQXS010000013.1 coordinate 70,935, forward strand.
GCTTCCCCGTCGACGACGGCGTTGCTCGTGCCCGCCGGCACCTCGCCCTCGTCGATCCCGAAGTCGGTCGCCAACACCTCGGCCATGATCCAGGCACGGTGCGCGTCGGCAGTGGCCGCGATCCGTGCGGGCGCCCGGAGCTTCACGGTGATCCGGTCGGCGAGCGCGAATCCGCTGGTCTTGCGCAGATCGTTGAGGGCGCGGATCAGCTCCCGTGCCAATCCCTCGGCGCGCAGGGCGTCGTCCAGCGTGAGGTCGAGCGCGACCGCGTGGGGGCCGTCCTGCGCGAGCGTCAGATCCTGGTGTTGCTCGGCGCGTATCTCGACGTCGTCGGGCGCGAGCGTGACCGGCGCGCCGTCGACGTCGAGTGTGTAGCTCCCGTCCTCGTCGAACGCGCGGCGCACGACCGATCCATCGACGTGCTCGAGGAGCTCCTTCACGCGCGGCATGCTCTTGCCGAGTCGCGGTCCCAGCCTGCTGAAGTTCGGCACGACGCGATACGACAGCAGGCCTTCGAGCGACGCCACGACTTCGAAGCGTTTCACGTTCAGCTCGTCGGCGATCTCGCGCACGACCTCATCACGTAGCTGCTCACCGGCGGTCATCAGCGCGATGGCGCGCGGCAACGGTTGGCGCACGCCCAGCCGCGCGTCGGCGCGCGCGGCGCGTCCCAGCGACACCAGCGTGCGCGCCAGCGTGATCTCCGCTTCGAGCGCATCGTCGATCGCGTGCTCGTCGTACGCCGGCCAGTCGGTCAGGTGCACGGAATCGTCGCTTCCGGCAAGGTTGCGGTACATCTCGTCGGCGACGAACGGGCAGAACGGCGCAAGCATCTGGGAGACCACGCTGAGGACATGGTGCAGGGTCGTGTGGGCGTCGGGGTCGGACGACTTCCAAAACCGTGGCCGCGAGCGCCGCACATACCAATTGGAGAGGTCGTCGACGAGGCCGGCGAGCGCCTGGGCGCCCCCCAGCGCGTCGAAGTCCTCCAGCGAGTCCGTCACCGTGCGCACGGTGCGGTGGAGCCGGGAGGTGATCCAGCGATCGAGCACGTGATCCTGGTCGCGCTCGGTCCCGTGCGCTCCGCTCGCCGCATCATGATCCGGGCGCCAGCCGTCGATGTTCGCATACGTGACGAAGAAGGAGTACGTGTTCCACAGCGTCAGCAGGAACTGCCGAGTCGACTCGTCGATGCCCTCGAGCGAGACCCGCTTCGGTGTCCAGGGCGAACCCGACGAGAACATGTACCAGCGCAGCGCGTCGGCGCCCCGCGAGGCGAGCACGGGCACGGGATCGATGTCGTTGCCGCGCGACTTCGACATCTTGGCGCCGTGCTTGTCGACGAGCAGCGCCAGGCATACGACGTTGCGGTACGGCGTTTTGCCGAACACGAGCGTGTTGACCGCGAGCAAGGAGTAGAACCACCCGCGCGTCTGGTCGATCGCCTCGCAGATGAAGTCGGCGGGGAACCGCGACGGGAACAGGGACTCGTTCTCGAACGGATAGTGGAATTGCGCGGCCGGCATCGAGCCCGAGTCGAACCACGCGTCGAGCACCGGCTCCACGCGGTACGCGATGCCGGATCCGCAGGCCGGGCAGCTGATCGCGACGTCGTCGACGAACGGCCGGTGCAGGTCCATGCCCGTGAGATCGCGATCCGAGAGCTCGGAGAGCTCGGAGACCGATCCGACACATGTGTCGTGCCCGCAGTCGTGACACCGCCACACGGGGATCGGTGTGCCCCAGTAGCGATCACGGGAAAGCGCCCAGTCGACGTTGTTCTCGAGCCAGTCGCCGAAGCGGCCGTGCTTGATGTGGTCCGGGTACCAGTTGATCGTCTCGTTCTCGCGGAGGAGTTCTTGCTTGTGCGCAGACGTCGCCGCGAACCAGGTGGGCTTGGCCCAGTAGATCAGCGGTGTGTCGCAGCGCCAGCAGTGCGGATAGGAGTGTGTGTAGTCGACGGCCTTCACGAGCCTGCCGGTCGTGATCAGTGCGTCGATCAGTGCCGGGTCGGCGTCCTTCACGAATTTGCGCGCGTACGGAGGCCCGACCTCGTCGACGAACCGGGCCGCGTCGTTCACCGGGTTGACGAACGGCAGCCCCTCGCGCTCACCGATCTCCCGGTCGACCTCACCGAATGCCGGCGCGAGGTGCACGACGCCCGACCCGTCCTCGATGGTGACGAAGTCGTCGGCGACGACCGTGAACGCTCGTTCGCCCTCGACCGCAACGAGCGAGAACGGCGGCTCGTACCGGGCGCCGACCAATTCGGAGACCGGGACGGGCGCGATCACGGAAGCGTCGCCCAGCACGGCGTCGACGCGGTCGCGCGCCATCACGAGGTCGCGCCCGCCGTCGGGTGCCTTCACGCGCACGTACTCGATGCGGGGGCCGACTGCAGCGCCCGTGTTCGACGGCAGTGTCCACGGCGTCGTCGTCCACACCAGCACATCGACGTCGCGCCCGACCAACGGGAACCGCACGTAGATCGACGGCTCGGTGATGTCGCGATACGCGCCGGGCTGGCCGAGCTCGTGCGACGAGAGCGCGGTGCCGCAGCGGCCGCAGTACGGCACCACCTTGAAGCCTTCGTAGATCGCGTTCGCGTCCCACATCTGGCGGAACAACCACCAGACGGTCTCGATGTACTCGTCGGACATGGTCCAGTACGCACCGGCGGTGTCGAGCCACATCCCGATGCGCGACGTGAGCGACTGCCAGTCCTCGACGTAGCGCTGCACGGACGCTCGGCACTGCGCGTTGAATCGCTCGATGCCGTAGTCCTCGATCTCGTGCTTGCCCGAGAAGCCGAGCTCCTTCTCGACCTCGACCTCGACCGGCAGCCCGTGACAATCCCAGCCGCCCTTGCGCCCGACGTGCTTGCCGCGCATCGTGTGGAAGCGCGGGTAGATGTCCTTGAAGAGGCGAGCCCACACGTGGTGGATGGCGGGTCTGCCGTTGGCCGTCGGCGGCCCCTCGTAGAAGACCCACTCCGGTGCCCCGTGCCGCCGGCGCAATGACTCGCCGAAGACGTCGTGCTCACGCCAGCGGGCGAGGACCTCGTGCTCGAGCGCGACGAGGTCGAACGAGGAGTCCACCGGACGGAACATCGGCGCGGGCATTGGACGGCCACGATACCGGTGGCCCCGGAAGAGACGTGGCCCATTGCGACTAGTGTCGGCCAGATGCTCCGACGTCAGGCGCGGGCGCGCGCGGCCCTCTCCACGCTTCTCGTCGCGGCAGCCACCTGCGTCGGCGTCGCGGCCTCCACCACGACGGCCGCAGCTGCCGCGTCACACGACGACACCGTGTACGCGTTCGGCGCGGCGAGCTTCCGCGGCTCCACCCAGGGCATACCGCTCGTGCGTCCGGTCGTCGCGATGGCCAGCACGGCCAGCGGCAACGGCTACTGGCTCGTCGCCGATGACGGCGGCGTGTTCTCCTTCGGTGACGCGGAGTTCCACGGCAGTCTCGGCGGCCGGCCACTGAACGCCCCCATCGTCGGCATGACCGGGACGTCGACCGGCCACGGCTACTGGCTCGTGGCCGCGGACGGCGGTGTGTTCTCCTTCGGTGACGCGCACTTCCACGGCAGCATGGGCGGCATCCCGTTGACCGCGCCGGTGAGGTCGATCATCCGAGGTCCCGGGAGCGGTGGCTACTGGCTGTACGCGGCCGACGGCGGCGTGTTCACGTTCGGCTCCGCTCGATTCCACGGCTCGACGGGCGGGATGCAGCTGTTCGCGCCGGTCGTCGGCATGGCCTCGACACGCGGCGGTCGCGGGTACTGGCTCGTGGCGTCCGACGGCGGTGTGTTCACGTTCGGCGCCGCCCGCTTCAAGGGGTCGATGGGCGGGCGGCCGCTGTACGCGCCGGTCATCGGCATGGCACGCGAGGGCAGCGGCAACGGGTACTGGCTCGCCGGATCCGACGGTGGGGTGTTCTCGTTCGGCTCGGCGCAGTTCGAAGGCAGCGCGTACGGCCTCGTGCCACCGGGTCGCCACATCGGCCAGCTCGTCGGCATGCCGCACGGCAACGGCTATCGCATGCTCGCGGTGGACGACATCCCTGTGGTCGAGCAGGTCGGGCCGGGCGCATCCGGTCCGGCCGTGAGCAATCTCCAGAGCCGGCTCCTCTCGCTCGGTTACTGGCTCCCCGGAGTGAATGCCGTCTACGACGACCTCACCCAGCAGGCCGTGTACGCGTTCCAGAAGTGGCAGGGGCTCCCTCGAACGGGAACGGTCGACGGCCCGACGCAAGCCGCGTTCGTGAACGCGCAACGCCCGCGTCCGAGGTCTGCGAGCGGCTACGTCGTCGAGATCGACAAGACCCGTCAGGTGATGATGGTCACCACCAACGGCATCGCGACTTGGACGTTCAACATCTCCTCCGGTTCGGACCATCCGTACGTCGAGGGCAGCAACAGCGGCGATGCGCACACGCCCGAGGGCGTCTTCACGCTCATCCGCCAAGTCGACGGACCTGACCACGGCCCGCTCGGCACGCTCTGGCGGCCCAAGTACTTCACGTGGCAGGGCCACGCGATCCACGGCTATACGAGCGTGCCGCCGTATCCCGCGTCACACGGGTGCGTGCGCGTGTCGAACACCGCGATGAACTGGTTGTGGGCCACGAACACGCTGCCGCTCGGCACGACCGTCTGGGTCTATCTGTAATCCTGGTCGCGCTTGCCGATCGCGGGTCGGACCGCGGTCGACGCGGTCGCGCGCGTCGGCAAGCTGGTGAGGCCGCGAGCCGGCCGGCATGACCGAAGCCCCTCAGGCCTGGGGCTACACTCCGGCGCCTTCCGGGCACCGTGCCCGGAAGCGCCCCCGGGGCGGCGATCTCGCCGACCGGGCAGCGTCCGCAGATCGAGCCCGGCGGCACCGGGCCGGAGAGAAGCATGGCCAGTACCAAGAAGGCCAAGGGGAAGCCGCCCACCAAGAAGGTGGCGCCGGCCAAGAAGGTCGCGAAATCGACCTCCAAGCACGCGACACCCGCGAAGAAGGCCGTCGGGGCGAAGAAGAAGGCCGCGTCGCCGAAAGCCGCCTCCCGGGCGAAGTCCGTGCCCGTGAAGAAGCCCGCGGCCAGGCCGAACGCGGCCAAGAGGCCGAACGGGGCCAAGAAAAAGGCCGCGCCGGCAGCGACGCCGAAGAAGGCGGCGCCGGCCAAGGTCTCGGTGGCGAAGAAGGCCGTGCCCCCGAAGAAGGCGACCGCCAAGAAGTCCCCTCCGAAGCCGGTGGCGCCGAAGCCCGCCCAGGCCGCCAAGGTCACCGCCAAGCCCGCCAAGGCCGTCAAGCCGGCGCCGCCGCCGAAGCCGCCGCCGCCGAAGAAGCTGCCGCCGCCGCTCGCGCCGAGCACGTTGGCGAAGCTGAAGGAGCGACTCGTCGAGGAGCGCGATCGGCACCTCCGGCAGGCCGAAGAGCTGCAAGCCGAGGCCGAGCAGCTCGCCAGCGAGCGCGAGCAGGGCGACACCCAGTTCGACGAGGAATCGGGCGAAGGCGACACCGTCAGCGTCGAGCGCGAGCGCGACCTCGCCTTGTCGGCGAGTGCGCGCCAAACCGTCGACGACATCGAGCGCGCGCTGCAACGGATGCCCAAGGGCACCTACGGACTGTGCGTGACGTGCGGTGACCGGATCCCGGTCGCGCGTCTCGAGGTCATCCCGTGGGCTGAGCAGTGCGTGAAGTGCAAGGCCCGTGGCGAACGGCGGCGCTAGCGCGACCAAATCGCAGGTACGCGCGCGTCCCGTATGGGTCGTCGTCGCGATCGGCACGCTCGTCGCGGTCGACCAGCTGACCAAGGCGTGGGCGGTGGCGGCACTGGCCGACGGTCCCACACGGGTGTTCGGCGACACGGTGAAGCTCGAGCTCGCGCGCAACTCCGGGAGCGCGTTCAGTCGCTTCCAGGGATACACACCCGTCCTCGCCATCCTCGCGATCGTGATCACGACGCTGATCGCGCGCGCGGTACGCCATGCGTCCGACCGCTGGATGATCATCGGGCTCGTGCTCGTACTCGGGGGCGCGCTGGGCAACCTCACGGATCGATTGGCGCGGTCACCGGGCTTCCTCCGCGGATACGTGGTCGACTTCATCGCGGTCGGATGGTGGCCGCTGTTCAACGTCGCCGACTCCTGTGTGACCGTCGGCGCGATCGTGCTCGTCGTACGGACGATGTTCGCCCGCGACCCGTGACCGAGTCCTTCGTCGTGCCGGCCGCGCTCGAGGGTGAGCGCCTCGACCGGGCGGTGGCGCTGCTCACGGGCTGGCCGCGAGCCGCGGTCCAGACGCTGCTCGACGACGGAAGCGTGCTCGTCGACGGGCGCGCAATCGCGAAGAGTCACCGGCTGCACGAGGGCGCGGTCATCGAGTTGCTCGCGGAGCCGGAGGCCGACGCGCCACCCGTTGCCGATCCGGCCGTCGAGCTCGACGTGCGCTACGCCGACGACGATGTGGTGGTCGTCCACAAGCCGGCCGACCTCGTCGTGCATCCGGGTGCAGGCCACGCGCGCGGCACGCTGGTCAACGGGTTGCTCGCCCGGTTCCCCGACATCGCGGCCGTCGGTGATCCGATGCGGCCGGGCATCGTGCACCGGCTCGACCGCGATACCAGCGGGCTGCTCGTCGCGGCCCGGTCTGCCCGGGCGTACGACGCGCTGGTGACCGCGCTCGCCGCGCACGAGATCGAGCGCAGGTATCTCGCGCTCGTGTGGGGCCGGCTCGCGTCGCCGCGTGGGCTCATCGACGCGCCGATCGGAAGGTCGGAGTCACGGCGCACCCGCATGGCCGTGCGCGAGGCCGGCAAACCCGCGCGCACGGAGTACGAGGTACGTGCCGTGTACGACGATCCCGTCTGCTCCCTGCTCGCGTGCAGGCTCGAGACCGGGCGCACACATCAGATTCGCGTGCATCTCGCAGCGATCGGACACCCGGTTGCGGGCGACGGGACCTACGGCGGCGCGCGGGACCAGCTCCCATTGGACCGCCCGTTCCTCCACGCGGCCGTCCTTGCGTTCACGCACCCGGTGACCGCCGAGCAGCTGCGATTCGACGAGGCACTCCCCATCGAGCTGCAGACGGTGCTCGATCGCCTGGGCGCGCGCGACGCGCCGGGCTGACGATCAGCGCACGCCGGGCGGCACTGCTTCGGGGTGCCCGACGCGTGTGCGTTCGACGAGGTCTCGAAGCGTCACCCGGTCGAGGACATGGCGCGTCTCTTCGTCGACGCCGACCCAGACCTCTTGCAGCACGCAGTGCCCTTCGCAATGGTCCGGGTGCTCTTGCATCGGCAACTGCGGACCTTCGACGGCAGCAACGATCTGGGCCAGCGTGATCTCCTCGGGCGCGCGGGCCAGCACGTAGCCGCCACCGACACCACGCTTGGAATGCACGAGGCCGGCGCCCTTCACGGAGAGCAGGATCTGCTCGAGATACGGCTGCGGCAGGTGTGTCCGCTCGGCGATCTCCTTCACCGATGTCGGCCGGTTGCTCCCGTGCAGCGCCAGGGACAGCAGCGCACGAGCCGCGTAGTCGCCGCGCGTCGAGACCTTCATGTGTCCATCGTCGCGCACGATCGGATCGAGTGACGTCCGACGACGCGTTTCTCCCCTTCCTGCCTGCCCGCCTGCGCGTGGCTCCGTGGCGCTTCCCGGCCCAAGACCTACGCTTGCGCGGATGACTTCCGGTCTCGCGGGTGCGGTCGTCCCGGCGCTCGACGGTGCGTCCGTGGCGGGCCTGGTCCCCGCACTGCTCGGTGCCCGCGACGCATCCTGGCTCCCCGCCGTCGTACAAGATGCAGACCAGGTCGTGCTCTTGGTCCTCGACGGTCTCGGGTGGCGCGCCATCGAGGAGCACCGAGCGCGCATGCCGACGCTCGCGGCCATGGAGGGAGGACCGATCACCACGGTCCTGCCTGCGACCACCGCGACCGCGCTCACGTCGATCGCCACCGGCCTCGCGCCCGCCCAGCACGGCATCGTGGGTTACCGGATGCTCGTCGGGCAGCACGTGCTGAACGTGCTGCGTTGGTCGGTGGACGCCGGTGGCCGCCCGCCCGATCCGTTCGACGTGCAGCGACATACCGCGTTCCTCGGGCGGTCCGTTCCGGTCGTCACGCGCGCCGAGTTCCGCAACAGTGGCTTCACCCAAGCCCACTTGCGCGGGTCGCGGTTCGTCGGCTGGCACACGAACGCCACGCTGATCGAACACACCGTGCGCTGCGTCGAAGAAGGCGAGCGACTGGTCTACGCGTACTACCCCGGCGTCGACACCGTGGCGCACGAGTTCGGTCTGCACGATCGTGTGTACCGCCGGGAGCTCGCGGACGCCGACCGGATCGTCGCCGACCTTCGCGAGGCACTTCCCTCCCATACGGCGTTGCTCGTCACCTCGGATCACGGGCAAGTCCATCTCGCACGAGATGCATGGTTGACGCTGCCCGAGGTGGCGTCGCGCTGCGCGGCAATGGCCGGCGACGGCCGCTTTCGGTACTGCTACGCGCACAAGGGCGCGGCGCGCGAGCTGCTCGCCGTCGCGCGCGAAGCGGTCGGCGAGCGGGCGTGGGTCTGGTCACGCGCCGAGCTGCTCGACCAGCAACTGCTCGGCGAGGGTGCGACCGGAACCGTCCCCAGTCGTATCGGTGACGTGGTGCTCGCGGCACGAGACGACGTGGCCTTCGTCGACCCCGCGCTCCCGAACGAGCCGCAGCTGCGCTCCGGCCACGGGTCGCTAACTGCCGACGAGATGCTCGTGCCGATGCTCGCGGCGCGCGGCGGCTCGCGGTGAGCGATCTCGGCGCTCGCGCCGATGAGCGCGCCATGCTCAACGGCTTCCTCGACTGGCACCGTGCCGTCGTCGCGCGCAAGGTCGAAGACCTCACGCTCGACGACGCGACGCGCGTCATGACGCCCACGGGACTCAGTCCGCTGAGCGTCGTCGCGCACCTGGCCGCCGTCGAGCACGGGTGGTTCGACGAGACGTTCCTCGGCAACCCGGTACGTCAGGATCTCGACGATCACGGTGAGTTCCGGTTGCACGACGGCGACACCGTAGCGTCGGTCGTCGACGAGTATGCCGAAGCGTGCGCGCACTCCCGGAACGTCGTCGCCGGAGCCGCGACCCTCGAAGACCTGAGCGCGCTCGACACCCCGCTCCGCGGCCGCGTCAAGCTGCGCTGGATCCTGGTGCACATGATCGAGGAAACCGCGCGGCACGCAGGGCACCTCGACCTGATGCGCGAGCAGATCGACGGCCGCACGGGGGACTGAGCCCCCGAGCTGGTCGCTTGCCGCGACCTCCTCCGCGGCATATCCTCGAATCACAGGCGTGTGATTCTCCACAGGTTCACCCACAGGTTCATCCACAGGGCCCGGGGACGTAGGCGGAGTGAGCGTGGGCGATTCGTTCGTACATCTGCATCTGCACACCGAGTACTCGATGCTCGACGGTGCGTCGCGGATCGGGGAGGTCGTCGCGGCGGCGGCGGCCGACGGCCAGCCCGCAGTGGGGATCACGGACCACGGCAACATGTACGGCGCGCTGCCCATGTACGAGGCCGCGCACAAGGCCGGCGTCAAGCCCGTCCTCGGCATGGAGGGCTACTTCACGAACACGTCGCGCTTCGACCGCCCGAAGCGCAGCGAGCACGAGATCTTCCATCTCACGATGCTCGCCGAGACCAACGAGGGTTACCGCAATCTCATCAAGATCGCGAGCAGCGCCTACCTCGACGGCTACTACTACAAGCCGCGCAGCGACTGGGAGCTGCTCGAGCGGCATCACGCCGGCGTCACCGCGACGACCGGCTGCCTCGGCGGGCTGGTCTCGCAGCTGATCCTGAAGGGCGAAGCGGAGGCCGCGCTCGAAGCCGCGGGGCGTTTCCAGGACATCTTCGGCCGCGAGCACTTCTTCGTCGAGCTGCAGGATCACGGCCAGGACGACGACGCCACGGTGCTGCGCCCCCTGCTCGACATCGCGCGCAAGTTGTCGGCGCCGCTGCTCGCGACGAACGACAGCCACTACACGCACAAGGAAGATGCAGAGGCGCACGACGCGCTGCTCTGCGTGCAGACCGGAGCGCTGCAGAGCGAGCCCAACCGCCTCAAGTTCGACGGGAACGACTTCTACATCAAGAGCGCGGCCGAGATGCGCCACGTGTTCCGCGAAGCACCCGAGGCGTGTGACAACACATTGCTGATCGCCGAACGAGCGGAGGTCGAGCTCGAGTTCAACCAGGCGGTGTTGCCGGCGTTCCCGGTGCCCGAGGGCTACGACGAGAACTCTTATCTGCGCGAGCTCACGATCCACGGCGCGAAGGAGCGTTACGACGGTTCGCCCCCGCAGCATGTGCTCGAGCGCATCGAGTACGAGCTCGGCGTCATCACGTCGATGGGCTTCCCTGCGTACTTCCTCGTCGTCTGGGATCTCGTGCGGTATGCCAAATCCCGTGGCATCCGCGTCGGGCCCGGCCGGGGGAGCGCCGCCGGGTCGTGTGTTGCGTACTGCCTGCGCATCGTCGACATCGATCCGATCAAGTACGACCTGCTGTTCGAGCGGTTCCTCAACCCGGGCCGCAAGCAGATGCCCGACATCGACATGGACTTCGACTCGCGTTACCGGGGCGAGATGATTCGCTACGCGGCGCAGAAATACGGGCACGACCACGTCGCGCAGGTGATCACGTTCTCGACGATCAAGGCCCGGGCCGCGGTTCGCGATGCGGCTCGCGTGCTCGGCTATCCGTACCTCATGGGCGACAAGATCGCGAAGCTGATGCCACCGCTGATCATGGGCCGCGACACGCCATTGCACGCGTGCCTCGAGAAGAACGAGAAGTACGGGGACGGCTACAAGATGGCGACCGAGCTCCGCCAGCTCTACGAGGTCGATCCCGACGCGCGGCGCGTCATCGACGTCGCTCGTGGTCTCGAGGGCTTGCGCCGCCAGGACGGGATCCACGCGGCCGCCGTGGTCATCGCGCGCGAGCCGCTCACCGAGTACCTGCCGATCCAGCGCAAGCCCGAGCCGGGCACCGCCAAAGAGGACGCACCGATCGTCACGCAGTACGAGATGCACGGGGTCGAGGATCTCGGGCTGCTGAAGATGGACTTCCTCGGCCTCCGCAACCTCGACGCCATGGAGATCGCGCTCAACCTCATCGAGGCGTCGACGGGTGTCCGGCCCGACATCGACGACCTGCCGCTCGACGACGTCAAGACCTTCGAGCTCCTCCGGCACGCCGACACGATCGGTGTCTTCCAACTCGAAGGCGGGCCGATGCGCGCGCTGCTGCGCGCGATGGCACCCACGACCTTCGAGCACGTCTCCGCCGTCCTCGCGCTGTATCGCCCGGGCCCGATGGCGCAGAACTGGCACACGGAGTACGCCGAGCGCAAGAACGGGCGCCGGCCGGTCAGCTTCGACCACCCCGATCTCGAGGAGATCCTCGGACCCACCTACGGGCTGATGATCTACCAAGAGCAGCTGATGCGCGTGGCGCAGAAGCTCGCCGGCTACACGCTCGAAGAGGCCGACAACCTCCGCAAGGCAACCGGCAAGAAGATCCGCGCGCTGATCAAGAAGGAACGCGCGAAGTTCGTCGACGGGTGCGTGCGAAACGGCCACTCCAAGGAGTTCGCCGAGAGCTACTTCGACAAGATCGAGCCGTTCGCCGACTACTCGTTCAACAAGTCGCACACCGTCGGCTACGGCTACATCACGTACCAGACCGCGTGGCTCAAGGCCAACTACCCGGTGCAGTACCTCGCGGCGCTGCTGACGAGCGTGAAGACGAACCTCGACCGCGCCGCCGTGTACTTGAACGAATGCCGCCAGCTCGAGATCCCTGTGCTCGTACCCGACGTCAACGCGTCGCAGAGCGACTTCGCGTGTGAGTCTCGTTCCATCCGCTTCGGGCTGTCCGCGGTGCGGAACGTCGGCGAGGGCGTCGCGACATTGTTGATCGAAGAGCGCAATGCCGGCGGGCCATACACCGACTTCCACGACTTCTGCGGGCGCGTCGAGCCTTCCGTCCTCAACAAGCGCACGATCGAGTCGCTGATCAACGGGGGCGCCTTCGATTCCCTCGGCCACCCGCGTAAAGGCCTGCTGATGGTGTTCGAGCAGATCGTCGACACCGCGCTGCGGCGCCGGCGCGAACGTGACGCGGGCACGATGAGCCTCTTCGAGAGTGCCGGTGTCGACGATGCCACCGACGCGCTCGTGTTCGACGACCGTCTTCCGATCCCCGACGTCGAGTTCGACAAGAACGAGCGACTGCGCGCCGAGAAGGAGATGCTCGGGCTCTACGTGAGTGACCACCCGCTGATGGGTGCGGAGCGGGCTCTGCGCCGCCTCGTCGACTGCTCGGTCGCCGAGCTGGCAGACCTCGACGACGGCGCGATGCGAACGGTCGCGGGCGTCGTCACCGCGTTGCAACGCAAGTACACCAAGCGCGGTGACCTGATGGCGACGTTCGTGCTCGAGGATCTCGCGGCCGCGATCGAGGTCATGGTGTTCCCGAAGTCGATGTTGCAGTACGGCGACCTTCTCGGCCCCGACGCAATCGTCACCGTCAAGGGCCGGGTCGACGGGCGCGAGGACTCGCCGAAGCTCATCGCGATGGAGGTGACCAGGCCCGAGGTGCATGTGGACAGCGGACCGCCCGTTCGGGTGCGGGTGAAGGTCGGCGCGCTCGACGGCGAACGGGTCGCCAAGCTGAAGGCGATCCTCGCCGCGCACCAGGGCGACAGTCCCGTGCTGGTGCACCTGGCCGGTCCCGACAAGGAGACCGTGCTTCGCCTGGGTGACGAGTTCCGCTGCGACGCCCGCAACGGCCTCTTCGCCGAACTCCGCATCCTCTTCGGCGCCGACTGCATCGGATAACCGTCCAACATGTTTGGACGCTCAGCCCGCCTGTGGCGGGCTACGCGTCCAATCTGATTGGAGCACCAGCCCGCCTGTGGCGGGCGACGCGTCCAATCTGATCGGTCATCTACGCGTGCGCCATGACGGTCTCGGCGAATTTGCCGAGGTTCGTGCGCAAGGTCCCGAGGTCGAAGCCGAGCGGCGGGACGATGTAGCGCGCCACACCCAAGTCCGCGGCTTTCTTCACGGCATCGAGATCGAGGGCGCCCCCGGACGTGATCTCGATCGCGTCGGGGCTGCGACCCGCGTCGGCCGCGGCGCTGCGCATCTCGTCGAGCAGTGCGGCGAGCTCGTTGCCGGCGCGGCCGGGGAAGAAGCCATCGCCGATGCGGCCGGCGCGGCGTGCCGCGGCATTGGTGTGCCCACCGATGTGGATCGGCGGTCCGTCTGCGGACGACGGCTTCGGGAACGATTTCAACGCGGCGAAGTGCGTGAACGCGCCGTCGTACGCGGTCTCGGGCTCCCGCCACAAGCGACGCAGCACGTCGATGTACTCATCGGTGCGTGCGCCGCGACGTTCGAACGGCACACCGAGCGCGTCGAATTCTTCTCGGAGCCAACCGACGCCCACGCCGAGATCGAGCCGGCCGCCTGTGAGGCGGTCGAGCGTCGCGAGCTCCTTGGCGAGGATCACCGGATTGCGCTGCGGCAGGATCAGGATGCCGGTCGCCAAGCGCAGACGTGTCGTCGCGGCGCCGACGTACGCGAGCCAGATCAATGGATCGGGGATCGGTACGTCCTCGCCCCCGGGCATCCGTCCGTCGGCGGAGTACGGATATGCCGACTCGTAACCAGAGGGGACGGCCACGTGCTCGACCGTCCATACCGATTCGAAGTCGAGCTCTTCGGCGAGTTTCGCGAGCCCGACCGCGTTCTCGGGTTCGGAGAACGGGCCCGCGTTGGCGAACATGAGACCGAATTTCATAGATGAGTATCCTCCCACGAATGCGCATCGGGATCTTGGGGGCGACGGGACCAGCCGGCAGAGGGCTTGCCGCGCGTCTCGCCAGCGTCGGGCACGAGGTGTTGTTCGGGTCACGCGCGGTGGACAAGGCGCGGGCGTCTGTCGACGAGCTCGAGAAGGAGTGGGGCGACCGCGTGGCGGGTCGTCTCATCGCGTGCGACAACGCGTGGGCCTGCGACGCGCCGGTGGTGCTCCTCGCCGTTCATGCGGAGTCCGCCATCCCGACCGTGCAGGAGCACGCCGAGCGGCTCCCCGGCAAGATCGTGGTGTCGATGGCGAACAACCTCGTGAAGAACGGCAACGAGTTCAATGCGGTGCTGCCGCCGCACGGGTCGGTCGCGGCAGAGATCCAGGCGCTGTTGTGGCGCTCGCGTGTGTGCACCGCGTTCCACCTCGTGCCGGCCGCCGAGTTTGCGGCGCTCGACCGTGAGATGGAGAGCGATGTCGTCGTGCTCGGCGACGAGGACGAGGCCAAGGTGACGCTGATGGAGATCACCCGGTCCATCCCGAACCTCCGGCCGCTCGACGGCGGATCGTTGCGCAACGCGGTCGGTATGGAGACCTTCGCGGCGGTGCTCCTGACGATCAACGTCCGCCACAAGATGCGCGCGAGCTTGCGGCTGACGACGGTCTGACGCATGGAGGACCTGCGCGGCCGGGTGATCATCGTCACCGGCGCGTCGCGCGGTATCGGGAAGGGTCTCGCTCTCGGTCTGGCCCGGCTCGGCGCCGACATCGTCTGCGCGGCACGCACGCGAGCGTCGGGCACCGGACCCGACGCGTTACCGGGCAGCATCGTCGAGACGGCCGACGCGATCCGCGCGGCAGGCGGCACGGCGCTCGCGATCCGGTGCGACATCGGCGAACCTCGCGACATCGAGGATCTCGTCGAGACCACCGTCCGAGAGCTCGGACGCGTCGACGTCCTCGTCAACAACGCGATGGCCGGCACACGCGTGTCGTTCGGCGAATCAACAGTCGACCAGTGGGACACGTCGATGCGCATCAACGTGCGGAGCCTCTATCTTCTGTGCCGCGCCGTCGTCCCGCACATGACCAAGCACGGCGGCGGGAGCATCGTGAACATCTCCTCGGGCGGCGCCGACCACGCGAGCACGCCGTTCATGCCGCCGGGCTTCCTGTTCTACGCGGTCGCCAAGGCCGCGATGGAGCGCTTCACGAGCGCGATCGCGCCGGAACTGCGCCCGTTCGGCATCACGGTCAACGCGCTTCGGCCCGGTGCGGTCAAGACCGAGATGTCGACGCGTGAACTCGGAGAGGACTTCGACTGGTCGACCTGGACCACTCCCGACGCGGTGGTTGCGCCCGTCGCGGCGCTTGCTGCGCAGATCGACACCGATTTCACCGGTCGCGTCGTCGACGTGTCGAGCTTCGGCAAGACGTGGCCCGAGTAGTGTGACTTCGTGGTGATGCGGCTGTACGAGACTGCCCGTCGGGCCGTCGTGCCGTTCGAGCCCCCGCCCACGGTGCGCATGTACGTGTGCGGCATCACGCCGTACGACTCCACGCATCTCGGTCACGCCGCGACCTACCTGACCTACGACGTCCTCATCCGACGGCTCGAGGAGCTCGGCCACGACGTGCGGATGGTGCGCAACATCACCGACGTCGACGACTCGATACTGCCCAAGGCCCGCGAGCTCGGCATCCCGTACCTCGAGCTCGCGGATGCCGAAATGGCTCGTTTCCACAACGACATGGCCGCGCTGGAGATGCGGCCGCCGATCGCCGAGCCGCGCGCCACCGAAGCCATCGACCAGATCATCGAGCTCGTCGCGAAGTTGCTGGAATCGGGACACGCGTATCTCACGCACGGCACCGCGTACTTCGACGTCTCGACGTTTCCCTCCTACGGCCAGCTGTCGCACTACTCCGAGCACCAGATGGTGCGCCTGGCACGCGAGCGCGGCGGGAACCCCGACGACCCACACCGACGCGCGCCGCTCGACTTCGTGCTGTGGCAGCCGTCGCTCGCCGACGAACCCGCGTGGCGCGCACCGTTCGGGGTCGGCCGGCCGGGTTGGCACATCGAGTGCTCGGCGATGTCGATGTACGAGAACGGTCCCACGCTCGACCTGCACGGCGGCGGCACTGATCTCATCTTCCCCCACCACGAGAGCGAGATCGCGCAGAGCGAGTCGATCACCGGCAAGCCGTTCGTCAAGCACTGGCTGCACTCCGCGATGGTGAACTACGAGGGCGAGAAGATGTCGAAGTCGCTCGGCAACCTCGTATTCGTCAGCGACCTGTTGAAAGCCGCCGACTCGCGCGCCATCCGACTCGCATTGCTCCGTCATCACTACCGCCACGGGTTCGACTGGTACGACACCGACCTGGACGAAGGCACCGCAATGCTCCGTCGATTGCTGGCCGCAGCCGAACGAGATCGCGGTCCCGATCCCGCGCCGTTCGCCCAACGGGTGCGCGACGCGATCGACAACGATCTCGACACACCGCGCGCCCTCGACGCGCTCGACGACCTCGCCAGCGCGATCCTCTCCGGCGGCGACGACCCCAACGCGCATGCCGTGTTGTGCGAGCTCGGACGGTTGCTCGGTATCGACCTCGAACGCCCGATCGGCGTCGGCGCCGCGCACTGATATCCAGCATCAGCCAAACGACAGCGGTCCCGCGGATCTTTTTTCGCGCCGTCTCGTTCTCACCGTCCCATATGCCGGGTCGGCGCGTTGGCGGCGCGACGCGCGGCGCGGGTAGTTCGGGAGCATGTTCGCAGCGGATCGACGAACGCACCTCCTCGAGTGGTTCGTGTTCGCGGTCGTGATCATCTGGTGCGTCGTCGCGCTGGTAGTGGTCTGAGCGGGGAAACCTCCGCGTTCGTGCATTGACGCATTGGTAGCCTCGACCAGATATCCATCCGGCCGACCGAGATCCCCCGACTGAGATCCTGATGAGCGAGCAGATCAGCGTCACGCTTCCCGACGGTTCCAGCCGGGAGTATCCACGGGGGACGACGCCCGCCGACGTGGCGGCCGCGATCGGCGCTCGGCTCGCCAAGGCGGCGGTCGCCGCCAAGGCCGACGGCGAATGGGTCGACCTGTCGGTGCCGCTCGTGCGGGATACGCGGCTCCAGATCGTCGTCGCCGACTCGGACGACGGCCGCGAAGTCCTCCGCCACTCCAGCGCGCACGTCCTGGCCGAAGCGGTGACGCGCCTCTTTCCCGGCGCCAAGTACGCGATCGGTCCAGCAATCGCCGACGGCTTTTACTACGACTTCGAGCTCCCGGGCGGTGCGACGTTCTCCGACGACGACCTCGCGCGCATCGAGGACGAGATGCGCAAGATCGTGAAGGCCGACGAGCGGTTCGTACGCGAGGAGTTGAGCTACGACGACGCGCTGGCGCTGTTCCCCGATCAGCCGTACAAGCGCGAGATCATCGAGAAGGTGCGCACGGGTGATGCGTCGGCGGAGGACGCGGGCGAGGTCGCCATCGGAGAACGTCGCGTCTCGGTGTACCGCAACATGGACGATGGGCAGGTGAGCTTCGTCGACCTGTGCCGCGGCCCGCACGTCCCGTCGACCGGCCGGATCGGCGTCTTCAAGCTCACGAAGGTCGCCGGCGCGTACTGGCGCGGCAATGAGAAGGGCCCGATGCTCCAGCGCGTCTACGGCACCGCGTGGGAGTCGAATGCGGCGCTCGAAGAGCACTTGCTTCGCCTCGTCGAAGCCGAAAAGCGCGACCACCGCAAGCTCGGGGTCGAGCTCGATCTGTTCTCGTTCCCGGAGGAGATCGGGTCGGGGCTGGCGGTGTTCCACCCGAAGGGCGCACTCGTGCGACGCATCATGGAGGAGTACTCCCGACAGCGTCACGAGGCGTCGGGGTACTCGTTCGTGAACACGCCGCACATCTCGAAGGAAGGCCTGTTCCAGACGTCGGGTCACCTGGAGTGGTTCGCGGACGGCATGTTCCCGCCGATGCACCTCGAAGAGGGCGGGCAGGGCGGTGAGGGCACGAACTACTACCTCAAGCCGATGAACTGCCCGTTCCACGTGCTGATCTACCGGCACGGCACGCGTTCATATCGAGAGTTGCCGTTGCGCTTGTTCGAGTTCGGTTCGGTGTACCGGTACGAGAAGTCGGGTGTCGTGCACGGCCTCACGCGTGTCCGCGGCATGACCCAGGACGACGCGCACATCTTCTGAACCAAGGATCAGATGGCGGGCGAGCTCGCGTCGCTGCTCGACTTCGTGCTCGACCTTCTCCGCGACTACGGCCTCGACGACTTCTACCTCGAGCTCTCCACCAAGCCGCCCGGCAAGGCCGCCGGGTCCGACGACGACTGGGACGAGGCGACCGAGGCGTTGCGCGCAGTGGCGTCGGGAAAAGACCTCGACCTCGTGCTCGACGAAGGCGGCGGCGCGTTCTACGGGCCGAAGATCAGCGTGCAGGCGCGCGACGCGATCGGACGCACCTGGCAGATGTCGACGATCCAGCTCGACTTCCAGACGCCGAAACGCTTCGACATCAACTACGTCGGCGCCGACAACGAGCGGCACACGCCGATCATGATCCACCGGGCGCTGTTCGGCTCGATCGAGCGGTTCTTCGCAGTGCTCGTCGAGCACTACGCCGGCGCGTTCCCGGCGTGGCTGGCACCGGTGCAGGCGGTCGTGCTCCCGGTGAGCGACCGGCACGACGCGTACGCGTTCCGCATCGTCGACCGGCTGAAAGCCGAGGGGTTCCGCGCCGAGATCGTCGACGGCTCGGCCGGCGCACTCGGTGCGCGCATCCGCCGGTCGAAGGTCGAGAAGGTGCCGTACATCCTCGTCGTCGGAGACGACGACGTCGAGGCGGGCACCGTCGGTGTGAACAGGCGGGGGAGCGAGCGACCCGACAAGGGCGTCAGCGTCGACGTGTTCGTCGAGCAGCTCGCCGCCGAGGTCGCCGAGCACAAGTGAGTCTCGAGCGCTTGTGGGCGGACTGGCGTGCAGAGTACGTGGCGAACGCCGACGGGCTGCTGGACACACGCGGATGCGTGATGTGCAACCTCGTGCACGCGACCGACGACGCGGAGGCGCTGGTGCTGGAGCGCACCGACGAGACGATCACGGTGATGAACCTGTTCCCGTACGGGTCGGGGCACCTGATGGTTGCTCCGGTGCGTCACGTCGCGAGCTATGTCGACCTCACCGACGACGAGAACACCGCGCTCGCACGTGCACAGGCGCGCGCGCTGCGAGCGATCCACGCGGCATACACGCCGGACGGCGCCAACGTCGGCGCCAACCTCGGACGGGCCGCGGGCGCCGGAGTGCCCGGGCACCTGCACGTGCACGTGCTGCCGCGCTGGAACGGCGACACGAATTTCATGACCGCGATCGCGGGAACCCGGGTCCTGCCGGAGAGCCTTCGCGCGGGTTACGACAAGGTGAAAGCAGCATGGAGCGGCTACGGTCCGACGCGTGAGTGACCGCGACGACCTCCCGGAGGATCTCGACGTCACTGCATACGTCGGACCGTACGTCTTCCCGGACATCCGCCGCCGCCGAATTGCCGGGGCGCTGTACGCCGTGCTCGGCCTCGGCGTGCTCTGGGCGGCGCTGGCCAGCGGCAATCGCGGCCTGCTGTTCGGCGCGATCCTGCTGCTCGCGATCGCGGCGTATCACTTCGTCGCGGGCTGGCCGCTCGAGATCGATCAGACGGAGGCGCTCGCCGTCGCCAGTCGTACGGTCGGGTTCCCTGTCGGGCACGCATCCGCGCAGCTGGGATGGCGGGGCCTGCGCTCGCGGCCGACGTGGCGCATCTTGCTCTACAGCGCCGAGGATCCGCCGGCGACGCGCGGCCTCGTCGAGCTCGACGCAGTCGACGCGCACGTCATCGGTGAATACACCGAACGCAACCCCGAGGACTGGTCGCAATACCGCTGAGTCTTGTCTACGCTCCGCCGGTTTCGACCGAACGAGGGGGACACATGAAGAGGCTCTGGCAGGAGTTCGTGAAGTTCATCATGACCGGCAATGTGTTGATGCTGGCCGTGGCGTTCATCCTCGGTTTGGCGATCAAGCAGGTCGTGACGTCGTTCACTGATGACATCATTCAGCCGATCATCGGCGCGATCGTCGGCAAGCCGGAGTTCACGAACACGCTCAAGATCGGCAAGGGCGTCCTACAGTACGGAGCGTTCATCACCGCGGTGATCGATCTCTTCGTCACCGGCGCGGCCCTGTTCGCGATCGTGAAGGCGTACGACGCCTATCGCGCGCGCCGGCATCCCGGGGCCGAGGAGCCCGAGGCGCCGAGCGAGGACATCGCGGTCCTGCGCGAGATCCGCGATCTGCTGCGAGCGCAGGCGCGGTGAGCTAGGCCTTGGCCTCCTTCGCCGCGGCGACGATCTTGTCGGTGAGGTGGGTTGGCACCGGGTCGTAATGAGCGTGCTCCCGCGTGAACCGTCCGCGCCCGCCGGTCATCGATCGGAGGTCGATCGCGTATCGGAGCACCTCTGATGTCGGCACGTGCGCGACGATCTCGACCTCACCGCCGCCGACCGCCGCCGAACCCTGGATGCGGCCCCGCTTGCTGTTGAGGTCACCCATGACGTCGCCCTGGTACGACTCGGGAACCGTCACGACGAGCTCGCTCACCGGCTCGAGCAGTATCGGGTTCGCCTTGCCGAGCGCGTCGCGCAAGCCGATCGCCGATGCGGTCTTGAATGCCATCTCGGAGCTGTCGACCGGGTGGTGCTTGCCGTCGAAGCACGTGACCTTCACATCGACGACCGGGAAGCCGAACGCTCCGCCGGTTTCCTCGGTGTCGTGCACGCCTTTCTCCACCGCGGGGATGAAGTTGCGTGGGATCACGCCGCCGACGATGGCGTCGACGAACTCGTTCCCCTCGCCGCGGTCCTTCGGTTCGACCCGCAGCCACGCCACCGCGAACTGGCCGTGACCGCCGCTCTGCTTCTTCACCTTGCCCTCGGCCTCCGACGTCCCGGCGATCGTCTCGCGGTATGCGACGCGCACCTCTTCGGTCTCGACTTCGACACCAAACTTGCGGGCGAGCTTCTCGGTCGCGATCGACAGGTGCGTCTCGCCCATGCCGCGCAGCACGGTCTGATGCGTCTCGGCGTTGCGTTCGATACGCAGCACCGGGTCTTCTTCTTGGAGTCGGTGCAACGCGTTGGCGAGCTTGTCCTCATCGCCCTTGCTCTTGGCGCGGATCGCGACCGAGAGCAGAGGCTCGGGCGCGGGGAGCAGATCGACGACCACCATCTCCGAACCCTTCGCGCTGAGCACGTCGCCGGTCGCGGTATGACTGAGCTTGGCAACGGCCGCGATGTCGCCCGCCGAAACCGCGTCGACGGTGTCCTGCTCCTTGCCGCGCATGGAGAAGAGCTGGTGCATGCGCTCGTCGGCCTTCGAGCGCGCGTTCGTGAGAACGTCGTCGTGCTTGACCGTGCCCTGCAGCACCTTGAACAGATTCACGTGACCGACGTAAGGGTCGACGATCGTCTTGAAGACAAGAGCGCCGGATTGACCACCGTCGAGCGCGGGTGGCGGTGCCTCCTCGACAAGGAACTTCGCCAGCCGGTCGATGCCCACGAGCTTCGTCGCGCTTCCGCACAGCACCGGGAAGACCGTCGCCGACGCCACTCCTGCGGCGAGCGCGCGGGCGAGCTCGGACGTTTCGATGTGCTCGTCGCCGAGGTAGCGCTCCATGAGGTCGTCGTCACCGACGACGATGCCCTCGACGAGCGCGTCGTGCACCGCGTGCTCCTCGGCCTGCATGTCGTCGGGCACCGCGCCCTCGATGCCCTTCGGCGCACCGCCCGCGTAATTGACGGCGACGTCGTTCAGGAGATCGATCACGCCCGCCAAGCTCGCTTCCTCGCCGATCGGCAACTGCAGCGGGGCGACGCCCGCGCCGAACTTCGCCTTCAGCTGGTCGAGCGTGCGCGAGAACGATGCGCGTTCGCGGTCGAGCTTGTTCACGAAGATCGCGCGTGGCAGGCCGCGCTGCTCGGCGAGCTTCCATGCGATCTCGGTCTGGACCTCGATCCCCTCGACGGCCGACACGACGAACAGCGCGAGGTCGGCGGCCTGTATCGCGGCGGCGACGTCGCCCACGAAGTCGGCGTAGCCCGGTGCATCGAGAACGTTCACCTTGTGGTCTTCGAGCTCGAAGGGCGCGAGCGCGAGCGACACCGAGATGGTGCGGCGCTGTTCCTCGGGGTCGAAGTCGCAGACGGTCGATCCGTCCTCGACCCGGCCCAGGCGCATGATCGCCCCGGCGTTGAAGAGGAGGGCCTCGGCCAGCGAGGTCTTGCCCGCGCCGCCGTGCCCGACGAGTGCGACGTTGCGGATCTTCGCGGTCGGAAACGTCTTCACCGATGACTCCCCGGGCTCGGGCTCTGTTGTGGGACGATTCTACGAACGCGGATCCGTAGACCACCAGGAGCAGACCCGGGAGCAGGCGTGCCGTTTGGTACGGTGGTGAGACTGCTCGCGAACGCGAGCACGTAGGTCATTCGGCATCCCTGCACAGGCATCACTGAGGAGCACGCATGCTCGACCGGCGCTGGCGCAAAGGCGTCGAGCAGGGCCTCGGCCCCATCGGCGACCGGCTACGCCGCATCGGCATCACCGCCGACGCGCTGACAGTCTTCGGTCTCGCGTGCTCGCTCGCGACCGCGGTGCTGATCGCGTCGGGCCACTTCATGTGGGCGCTCGCCGCCTTGATCGTGGCGGGCGTGAGCGATCTGCTCGACGGCACGATCGCCCGCGGCAGCGGCCAAGCGAGTCCCCGGGGCGCCTTCTTCGACTCTGTCACAGACCGCGCGTCGGACGCGTTGCTGTTCGGTGGCGTTGCCTGGCATCTCGCGGCGCGCTCGTCGTATCTCCCGATCCTCGCGTTCGCGGTCGCGGCGTGCTCGATGCTGATCTCCTACGAACGAGCCCGGGCGGAGTCGCTCGGGCTCGACGCGCGCGGCGGCTTGATGGAGCGCGCCGAGCGCTTCGTGCTGCTCGGTATCGCGTTGGCCTTCCCGATCCTCGTCCCGGTGCTGTGGCTCATGCTCGCCCTGACGGGCTTCACCGCGGTACAGCGGTTCGTGCACGTCTACCGCCTCGCGGCGCGCCCGCCGCAAGCGGTCCCGAATCGTGCCCGTGGCGTCGAGCGGCCGCCGACGCCGCTGCGCTCGTGGTGGATGGCCCGCCGTGTCGAAGGCCAGCGCCCGCGGTCTCGTCCCCGCTCCGAACGGCGCGGCGCTCGCCCGTAAGCGCGTTTCGTGGCGGGAGTACGAGGGCGGTTGACGACGTACGCGTATCGAGGCGCGGCGCGTACTGCCCAGCTGGTTCCCGCGCCCCTGGTGCCGGGCCTCGGTCGGCTGGCGGGGCGGATCGGCAGCTGGCCGCAGGCGGCCGGCCGGCGGATGTCGGCGCGCCATCAGCACCGGGTCACCGGGCGTTCCGGACGCCGGGCGGTCGACGAGGTGTTCGCGTGGTACGGGCGTTACTGGCTCGAGATCCTGCGGCTCCCGGCCGACGTCCGGCACGGCGCGGTGGTCCCCAACTTCACCATCACGGGCTTCGAGCACGTGACCGACGCCCTCGCGGCCGGCCGCGGCGTGATCCTCGCCTTGCCCCATCTCGGCGGATGGGAGTGGGCCGCGGCCTGGATGGCGGCGCAGGGTCACCACATGGTCGCAGTCGTCGAGCCTCTCCAACCGCCGGAGCTCTTCGCGTGGTTCGTCCGCCAACGCGAGGCATTCGGCCTCGAAGTGGTGCCGATCGGTCCCGACGTGTCCCGGATCGTGTTGCGGTCCTTGCGCGACAACCGCATCGTCTGCCTGCTGAGCGACCGCGATCTCACCGGCGACGGCGTCGAGGTCGACTTCTTCGGCGAGCGGACGACCCTTCCGGCCGGACCGGCGACCCTGGCCCTGCGTACCGGCGCCGCGCTGTTGCCGGTCGCCGTGTACTTCAGCGCCGGGCGCGGTCACCGCGGCGTTGTGCACCCGCCCGTCGCGACCTCGCGCACAGGATCACTCCGCGCCGACATCGCACGCATCACGCAGTGTCTCGCACACGAGTTCGAGGCCCTGATCCGGGCCGCGCCCGAGCAATGGCACTTGCTGCAGCCGAACTGGCCGAGCGACCGCGAATAGGGAAGCCTTCCGCGTGATGAAGCCCGACGCCCGATGAAGAACAACCTCCGATCAGTCACGGCTCGACGATGAGAGTCGCGATGATCTGCCCGTACTCGATGTCGCGTCCCGGCGGTGTGCAGGGTCAGGTGCTCGGCCTCGGCCGCGAACTGCGCCAGCTCGACGTCGACGTGCGGATCGTCGCGCCGTGCGACGGACCACCGCCGGATGCCACGATCGTCAGCGTCGGGCCGTCGGTCGAGTGGGAGTCGAACGGATCGATCGCGCCGATCTCACCCGGTCGGGCGACCGCGCGCCGGACCGCGGAGGCGCTGCGCAGCCTCGAGCCCGACGTGGTGCATCTGCACGAACCGATCGTGCCGGGACCGACCGTGAGCGCGCTGATCGGCTTCAACGGTCCGATGGTCGGAACGTTCCACGCGGCGGGCGAAGTGCCCTACCAGTGGTTGCGCCCCGCGTTGCGATCGCTGATGATGCGGCTGACGTTCCGGGTCGCCGTGTCGGAATCGGCGCGCGAGACTGCCGCGGGTAACTGGTCGGGTGCCGACTACACAGTGCTGTGGAACGGGATCGAGATCGACCGCATCGCCTCGACCGCGCCGTCGCCGTCGCCGCGACCGAGCGTGTTGTTCATCGGCCGCCACGAGCCGCGCAAGGGCCTCGAGGTGCTGCTCGACGCGTGGGCGGGTATCGATCGCGACGCACAACTCCAGGTTGTCGGGGTCGGCCCGCAGACCGACGAGTTGCAACGCCGCGCCGTAGGGGACGTGAAGTGGTTCGGCACCGTGACCGACGCGGTGCGCAACGCATTGTTACGAGGGGCGACGGCCTTCTGCGCACCGTCGTTGCGCGGGGAGTCGTTCGGGGTCGTGCTGCTCGAGGCAATGGCCGCCGGCACACCGATCGTCGCGTCCGCGATCGAGGGTTATGAGAACGTGGCGCGGGCGGGACAGGACGCGCTGCTGGTGCCGCCCAGCGACATCGTGGCGCTGCGAGACGCGCTGCGTCGGCTGCTCGACGGCCACGCGCTGGGCGCGCAGCTCATCGCTTCCGGGCACGAGCGGGCCGAGCAGTTCTCGATGCGGGTCCTCGCCGAGCGCTACCTCGAGCTGTACGCCCGCGCGCTCGTGCCGGCCGGGTAGGAAACCGGCCGGTATGAACGATCTCGATCCCGTCATCGACCGCCTCGCGATCGATCTCGCGGCGCGCGTGCGCGCCGCGGTCGCGCCCTCGCTCGGCGACCCCGGCGCGCGGGAGCGGGTCGGGGTGGCGCCCGGCGGTGACGTCACGATGGCGATCGACGAGATCGCGGAGCGGGTCGTCGAGGCAAGTTGCGTCGAGGCGGGCGACATCGCGTTCTATTCCGAAGACCGCGGCTACGTCGAGATCGGCAGCCCGCGCGCGACCCTCGTCGTCGACCCCATCGACGGAACGCGGCCGGCCGCGGCGGGGCTCGAGTCGTGCTGCGTCTCGGTGGCGGTCGTGCCACCGTCACCCGACGCGACGCTGGGTGAGGTGCGGTTGGGCATCGTGCACGAGATCAAGTCGGGACACCGCTTCATCGCGCGGCGCGGCGGCGGCGTGCAGGCCGAGCAACCCGTGAACCTGTCGGCGAACGCCGATCTCGGCGCGCTGTTCTGGACCGCGGGCCTGCGCGGACGGCCCGCGATGCCGATGACCATCGTCCTGGAGGAGCTGATCGACGGCTCGGGGATGCGCGGCGGCTACTTCGACCTCGGTTCGGCGACGTTCAACATGACTCGGATCGTCACCGGGCAGCTCGACGCCTACGTCGACGTCGGGCGATACGTCGTCGACGTCCGGCCCTCGCTCGAGGCCGCCTTCCGCCGGGTCGGTGACGGCGCCGTCTGCACCAACTTTCCCTACGACGTCGCGGCCGCCGCGCTGATCGTGGAGGAAGCCGGTGGCGTCGTGACGCGTCCCGACGGCGCATCGATCGCCGGCCACCCGGCCGTCGGTTCCGGCGACGGATACGGGATCGCCGTCGTGGCGAGCGCGTCGGTAGCCCTGCACGACCAGCTGCTGGCCGCGATCGGCAGGGGGATGCAGCGCTTGCAGAGGTCGGTCGGTGACTGAATCGCGGTCGACCGCTCCGTAGAATGTCGCCCTACCCCTTTGGGAGGTTTCCCGTTGGCCGCCATCATCGTCATCCTCGTCGTCATCGTTCTGGCGATCTTGTTCTTCGTCCTCGCCTTCAACGCCGCGGTTCGCCTCCGCAACCGGGTCGACTCCGCGTGGTCGCAGATCAGCGTTCAGTTACAACGCCGTCACGACCTCATCCCCAACCTGCTCGAGACCGTCAAGGGCTACGCCGCGCACGAGCGTCAGACTCTGGAGGCCGTCACCGCGGCCCGCACGAACGCAGTGCAGGCGCAGCAGCAAGCCGGGCCCGCGCAACAGGCGCAGGCGGAGAACGTGCTGAGCGGCGCGCTGCGGCAGTTGTTCGCGCTCTCCGAGAGCTACCCCGACCTCAAGGCGAATCAGAACTTCTTGAACCTGCAAGAGGAGCTGACGTCGACCGAGGACCGGATTGCGTACGCGCGGCAGTTCTACAACGACAGCGTGCAGAAGTACAACACGAAGATCCAGACGTTCCCGACGATGATCGTCGCGGGGATGTTCAACTTCTCGCCCCGCGAGTTCTTCGAGGCCGAAGAGGGTTCGACCGAGGTGCCCAAGGTCCAGTTCTGATCCTGCGTCCGCACTGAGGCATTCCCCACACCGTCGTCTCGAGGCTCTTGGTGTACGAACAGATTTCCGCGAACAAACGCAAAACCGTCCTGCTCATCTTCTTGTTCGTGTTGTTGTTGTCCGCGGTCGGCCTCGCGGTCGATTTCTTCCTGCGGGGCGGCGTCGTCGGCATCGTGATCGTCGCCGTGATCGTTACCGTGTCGTCGTTCGTTTCCTACTTCAACAGCGACAAGGTCGCACTGAGGGTGGCGCACGCGCGGCCCGCCGATCCTGTCGAGTACGCGCGCTACCACAACCTGGTCGAGGGTCTGTGCATCGCGAGCGGGCTGCCGAAGCCGCGGTTGTACATCGTCGACGATCCCGCGCCCAACGCCTTCTCGACCGGCCGCAACCCCAAGCACGCGGCCATCGCGGTGACGACCGGGCTCCTCGAGAAGATGAACCGCGTCGAGCTCGAAGGCGTGCTCGCCCACGAGCTGAGCCACATTCGCAATTACGACGTGCTCGTGATGACGCTCGCCGTCACGATGGTCGGGATCATCGCGCTGCTCTCCGACTTCTTCCTGCGGATCATGTTCTGGACCGGGGGGCGCGGCGGTCGCGACGACGAGAGCAACAACCCGTTGGGGATCGTGTTCGCGATCCTCGGGTTCGTACTCCTGATCTTCGCTCCGATCATCGCCGCGCTCATGCAGATGGCAGTCAGCCGCCGGCGTGAGTATCTCGCGGACGCCTCGGGCGTACAGCTCACTCGTTACCCACCCGGTCTGATCTCCGCGCTCGGGAAATTGAAGGACGACCACACCTCGACCCATTTCGCGTCGAAGGCCACCGCGCATCTGTGGATCGAGGAGCCACTCGACAAGGAGTCGAACCGCGGCGACACCAAGTGGAACCACCTGTTCGACACGCATCCGCCGATCGACGACCGCATCCACGCCCTCGAGCAGATGTGACTCTAGGGTCGCGAGCGATGCATTCCCTGATGACCAAGGTTCTCGTCGCGCTCGCGATTGTTCTCGCGCTCGCCGGGTGTGGTGGCGGCAAGGGCGCCGCAAAGACGGCGGCGACGCCCCCGACGACGGCGAAGCCGGCGCCGCCGCCCGTCGCACCATTGACCGGATTGCCCGACCCGCTCGGCGCGGCGCGGAAGCGTTGCGCGATAACGGTGAAGATCGACAACACCCAGGCCGGCCATCCGAAGTACGGGGTGGAACAGGCCGACGTCGTGTACGAGGAGGTCGTCGAGGACGGCTACACGCGCCTCGCTGCCGTCTTCAACGCCCAGGCGCCCGATCGGGTCGGTCCCGTCCGTTCGGTGCGCAAGACCGACCAGAGTCTCGTGTGGCCGCTCGGTGGCATCTTCGCCTATTCGGGCGGCGCACCCTACGCCATCGCGTCGATCGACACCGCCCCCGTGATGCGACTCGACGAGACGCGCGCCGGGCCGCTGATGTTCCGTGATCGATCGCGCCGCAAGCCGTTGAATCTCTACGCGCACCTCGATTTCATGTACAGCCGCTGCGGTACCCCGGTGCCGCCGCGCGCGCTGTTCACCTATCGCGGCGCGCACGATGCGGTCGGCGGCGTGTCGGCCGCGTCGGTCCGGGTCGGTTTCCTCGGCGAGTTCGCGGTCACGTGGGCTTGGGACGCGCCGAGCGGCACGTGGAAGCGGTCGATCTTCGGGAGCCCGGAGCTCGTCGCGTCGGGCGCGCAGCTCGCTCCGAATAACGTCGTAGTGATGTTCGTCTCGTACGTCGGTGGCGACCCCAGTCACCACAACATCGGCGCGGAGGCCGTGGTGACCGGTCACGGCAAAGCGGTCGTATTCACCGCGGGCAAGCAGATCCTGGGAACGTGGTCGCGCCCCGACAAGAACCAGCCCGCGCAACTGCTCGACGCGGCCGGCAAGGTGATCGAGCTGACCCCCGGACCGACGTGGGTCGAGCTCCCCGACACCAGCTACTCCGTCACGAAAACTCCGTAGCCGGGCTTCGAACCGCACGCTCTAGACTCGACGTCATGTCCGAAGAGCGCACCACCGGCACCGCCCGAGTCAAGCGCGGTCTCGCGGAGATGCTGCGGGGCGGCGTGATCATGGATGTTGTCGACGCGGAGCAGGCCAAGATCGCCGAGGACGCGGGCGCGGTCGCGGTGATGGCGCTCGAGCGCGTGCCCTCCGACATCCGGCGTGACGGCGGCGTCGCGCGCATGAGCGATCCGTCGATGATCGAAGGCATCCAGAAGGCCGTCACCGTGCCGGTGATGGCAAAGTGCCGGATCGGCCACTTCGCCGAGGCGCAAGTGCTGCAGGCGCTCGGCGTCGACTACGTCGACGAGTCCGAGGTCCTGACACCGGCCGACGAGGCGAACCACGTCGACAAGTGGCGGTTCACGGTGCCGTTCGTGTGCGGCGCGACCAGCCTCGGCGAGGCGCTGCGTCGTATCGCCGAGGGTGCGTGCCTGATCCGGAGCAAAGGCGAAGCCGGTACCGGCAACATCGTCGAGGCCGTGCGCCATCTGCGTTCGATCCTCGGCGACATCGAGCGCGTGAAGGTGGCGCGCTCCGAAGAGCGCTACGCGTGGGCGAAGGAGCTTCGGGCACCCGTCGACCTGGTCGACGAGGTCGCCGAGCGCGGCGAGCTTCCGGTGCCGCTTTTCTGCGCGGGCGGCATCGCCACGCCGGCAGATGCCGCGCTGGTGATGCAGCTCGGTGCGCAGGCGGTATTCGTCGGCAGCGGCATCTTCAAGTCGAGCGATCCGTCGAAGCGCGCCCGCGCCATCGTCGAGACGACCACGCACTACGAGGACGCCGACATCGTCGCCAAGGTCTCTCGCGGTTTGGGCGAGGCCATGCGCGGCGAGGAGATCGGCGCGCTCGACGTGAAGCTGGCCGAGCGGGGCTGGTGACCGCGTGACGCGGAGGCCGCCAGGTGAAGATCGGGGTCCTCGCGCTGCAAGGCGCGTTTCGCGAGCACGCTGAAGCGCTGACCGTACTCGGCGCCGACGTCGCGCTCGTCAAGCGACCCGAGGAGCTCGACAGTATCGACGCGATCTTCCTGCCCGGCGGCGAGTCGACCACGATCGACAAGCTGCTCGACTCGTCCGGGTTGCGCGCACCGTTGACGCGCCGGCTACGCGACGGCCTGCCCGCGTTCGCGACCTGCGCCGGACTGATCTTGTGCGCGTCCGAGGTGATCGACGGTCGCGCCGACCAGTCGCCGCTCGGGGTCCTCGACGTCACCGTGCGTCGCAATGGCTACGGCCGCCAACGCGAGTCGTTCGAAACGCCGCTCACGGTGCGTGGGCTCGCCGACGGCGACTTCGCCGGGGTCTTCATCCGCGCGCCGGTCGTCGAACGTGTCGGCCGCGGCGTCGAGGTGCTCGCCGAGCTCGACGGTGTTCCCGTGCTCGGACGCGCGCACGACCTCTGGTTCGCGTCGTTCCATCCCGAGCTCTCGGGCGATCTTCGTCTCCATCAACTCTTCATCAACGAGGTCAGCTGATGTCCGGTCATTCCAAATGGCACTCGATCAAGCACAAGAAGGGCGCGGCCGACCAGGCGCGCGGGAAGCTCTTCGCAGTGCTCATCCGTCAGATCGAGGTCGCGGCGCGCACCGGAGGCGGTGATGTCGCGACCAACGCGACGCTGCGCACCATGGTGCAAAAGGCGCGCGACGCCTCGCTGCCGGTCGACACGATCCAGCGGGCGATCCGGAGGGGCACCGGCGAGGAGGAAGGCGTCCACTACGAGTCGGTGACGTACGAGGGCTACGCGCCAGGTGGGGTCGCGGTGATCGTGCAGGCGCTCACCGACAACCGCAATCGCACGTCGGCCGAGATCAAGAACCTCTTCAGCCGCAATGGCGGTTCATTCGCCGAGCCCGGCGCCGTGTCGTGGCAGTTCGAGCGCAAGGGCATCGTCGACGTCGACCGGGAGGTCGACGAGGACGAGCTGCTTCTCGTGGCCGCCGATGCGGGCGCCGAAGACGTGCAGGACGGTGGGAACACCTGGCAGGTGACGACCCCGCCGACCGATCTCCACGCCGTCCGCAGCGCGATCGAGCAAGCCGGCTACAAGGTGAAGGCGGGCGATCTCACGATGATCCCGACGACCGTGGTCGAGCTGAACAAGGAGAGCCAGGCGAAGACGGTGCTGCACCTGATGGAGGTGCTCGAGGATCACGACGACGTCGAAGCCGTGTACGCCAACTTCGACATCCCCGACGCCGTGCTCGAGGCCGTGACGGCATGATCCTTTTGTCGCACTTGCTACCTGCCCGCCCGTAGAGTCGGCGAACCGAACGGACCGTCGGTCCGTATACGGGTGGGAGGTTGGGAGAGATGATCGAGATCGGACAGGACGCACCGGACTTCACACTGCCGGGCGTCGAGAACGGCGCGAAGCGCGATTACACGCTCTCGGAGTACCGAGGGCGCAAGGTTGTGATCGCGTTCTATCCCGGCGACGACACGCCCGGCTGCACGCGCCAGATGTGCTCGTACCGCGACAACCTGGCCGATCTCGAGGCAACGGGCGCGGTGTTGCTGGGAATCTCTCCCCAGGACGTCGACAGTCACGAGAGTTGGGCCGAGAAGAAGGGCTTCACGTTCCCGCTGCTCGCGGATGTCGACAAGACGGCGATCGAGGCGTACGGCGTCGGTGCACCGCTGATCGGCGTGCGGCGCTCGGTATTCGTGGTCGACCCCGCGGGCAAGGTCGCGTTCGCCGACCGCAAGCTGATCGGGGCGACCTTCGTCCCGATCGACAAACTCGTCCCGGTGCTCGAGAAATTGTGACCGCTCGCGCATCATGCCGTGAGCGGACGAACTGGCCGGAGTCCTGAGCGTCAGCGAGACGGGTATCCCGCCGACTAGCGAAGGCGACAAGGGGGATAGTGTCCCCATTCATGCGGATCGGAATGAGCGTCAATGGTGGCGCGCAGGAGCATGATGTCGAGGCTCGCACACTGCTCGTGCAGTACCTCCGCGAAGCGT
Organism: Acidimicrobiia bacterium; assembly: GCA_038209365.1. Lineage (GTDB taxonomy): Bacteria > Actinomycetota > Acidimicrobiia > IMCC26256 > PALSA-610 > DASQHW01. The sequence continues at coordinate 102,678 of JBBQXS010000013.1, forward strand.
GCGGCCTCACCGGCACGAAGATCGGGTGCGACACATCGAGCTGCGGCGCGTGCACCGTCCTGGTCGACGATGAATCGGTGAAGTCGTGCACGATGCTCGCGGCCCAGGCCGACGGCGCGGCGATCACCACCATCGAAGGTCTGGCGCAGGGCGAGCAGTGGCATCCCGTGCAGACCGCGTTCCACGAGAACCACGGCCTGCAGTGCGGGTACTGCACCGCAGGGATGGTGCTGGCGGCCGTGTCGCTGCTCGAGGAGATCCCGAACCCGTCCGAGCACGACGTGCGCTTCGGGCTCGAAGGCAACCTCTGCCGATGTACCGGCTATCACAACATCGTGAAGTCGGTCCTCGCCGCGGCGGAGACCATGCGGGCCGCGAAGTGATCCCCGCCGCGTTCGACTACGTCCGCGCCGGCTACGCGGCCGAAGCGATCTCGTTGATCGGTGAGCACGGTGAGGACGCGAAGTTCCTCGCGGGTGGGATGTCGTTGTTGCCGCTCATGAAGTTGCGGCTCGCGACCCCGTCGGTGCTCATCGACGTCGGCCGCGTACGCGATCTCTCGTATGTACGCGACGCCGGTGACCATCTGGCGATCGGCGCGCTGACCCGTCACCGCGATCTGGAGACGAGTGATCTGCTGGCGAAGGATTGCGGCGTGTTGCGGGCGGTCGCGGCACAGGTCGGCGACAATCAGGTGCGTCACCGGGGCACCATCGGCGGCTCGGTCTCGCACGGCGACCCGGCCAGTGATCTGCCGGCCGCGCTGCTCGCGCTCGACGCCACGTTTGTGCTGCAGGGCCCGGGCGGCACGCGGTCGGTCGCGGCGGGCGACTTCT